>CALWKS010000003.1 GCA_944381325.1 uncultured Christensenellaceae bacterium
AGATCTTCGACAGCGAGAAAGGCAAAAAGTTACTGAAAGATTGGAACTTGCCCGAAACGCTGCGCGGGGTGGGCGCGATTGCACTCGGCTATCCCGCAACGGATCTTCCCAAGGCGACCGCAAGAAAAGCCGATTATATCGTAAAAATATGACATCGGGAGAATATTCCATGGATCAGACATTCATGAAAGAAAAGCCGGTTTTGCCGCTTGTTTTGAAAATGGCTCTGCCGATGGTCATATCCATGCTCGTCAATTCGCTGTATAATATCATCGACAGTTTTTTCGTCGCGCAAGTCAGCGAAGACGCCATGACGGCCATATCCATCGTCTATCCCCTTCAGAATCTCGCGAACGCCATAGGTGTAGGGTTCGGCGTCGGAATAAATGCGGCAGTCGCCTACTATCTCGGAGCGAATAACGGAAAGGCGGCAAACCGTTCGGCAACGCTGGGCATTATTCTCAGCGCCCTACACGGCATCGTGCTTGCCGGGATATGCGTGCTTTTGATACGCCCGTTCATATCCATGTTCACCGACAGCGAGCAAATAATTGCATACGGTCTCGACTATTTCTATGTCGTCATTGCGTTTGCCCCCGTGCTGACTATCGGCATGGCGTTCGAAAAAGTATTGCAGGCGACGGGAAAAATGAAGACGACGATGTTCTGCATGGCGATAGGCGCCGTCGCCAATATCATACTCGATCCGATATTTATTTCCGGGCTCGGAGCCGTTCCCGCAATGGGCGTGTTCGGGGCAGCGCTCGCCACGGGGATAGGACAGACGCTCTCGCTTATCAGCTATATTGCCGTATTCCTGCTTGCAAAGATACCCGTGCGCCTGCGGTTGGAGCGCCGCGGAGAAGAAAAAATATGCCGCAAACTTTATTATGTGGGTATCCCCGCCTCCTTAAATCTGGCACTGCCATCATTTATGATAACGGTACTCAACGCCATACTTGCGGCTTTTGCCGAAGTATATGTTCTTATACTCGGCATCTATTACAAATTGCAGACGTTTATCTATTTTACTATCAGCGGCATCGTACAGGGGATCAGGCCGCTTATGAGCTATAATCTCGGCGCGGAACGAAAAGACAGGGTCATCAGCATATTCAAAGTAACATTGTTGCTCAGCCTGGGCGTAATGGTAATAGGCACGATCCTCTGTCTTGCGATTCCCAAGCAGCTGATGGACATATTTACCGATACTCCGCAAACGGTGGAACAGGGAGCGATCGCCCTGCGCATCATAAGCGCCGGATTTATTGTTTCGGCAATCTCCGTCGTAATAAGCGGAACATTCGAGGCGCTTGGCAAAGGCATGCCGTCTTTGATCATATCTCTGCTTCGGTATATCGCCATTCTCCCCATAGCGTTTCTTATGTCTTATCTGTTTCAGGCCGTCGGCGTATGGCATTCATTCTGGATTACAGAATTGATATCCGCCATCGTCTCGTGTGTGCTGTTTTGGTTTTGTTTTGCTAAGAGGTCGCTGAGCAATATTAAGCAAAATATGAAATCTTCCTGACAACCGTTAGCAAAATTGACACATAATACAGAGTTTATCATATCGTCGTACACACTACCTAAAGAAATTTTGAAAACTGTCCATAAAATTATGTCACAGTTATCTACGCAAGATACTCGTCGGACGCACAGACCGAGCAATCTATCGAAGGTCAGCTCAGAGTGTGTAACGAGTATGCAAAAAAGAACAATTATCTGATCGTCGATACCTATATCGACAGAGCCGTTACGGGCACGACCGACAACAGGGTCGCCTTTCAGAAGATGATCAAAGACAGCTATAAAAAGCAATGGAGCGTGGTTATAGTTTACAAACTTGACCGGTTCTCCAGAAACAAGTACGAATCCGTAGTCCATAAGAAAACGCTTAAAGACAACGGAGTCAAACTCATATCCGCTATGGAGAATATCCCCGACTCTCCCGAAGGCACGCTTATGGAAGCGTTACTTGAAGGCTTCAACCAGTATTACTCGGAAGAACTCGCGCAGAAAGTCAACCGAGGTATCCGCGAAAGCTGGCTCAAAGGTAACACTACCGGCGGAATTCTGCCCTTCGGTTACGACAGAGTCGACAAAAAACTCTATATCAACGAATACGAAGCCACCGCGCTGCGCCGCATATTCACAATGTACTCGCAGGGGTACAGAGCGCAGACCATAGCGAACGAACTCGAAAAAGAAGGCGTCAGGCGCAAAAACGGCGATTTGCTCGACGCGAAAGCGATATACCGTTTGTTGCACAACAGCAAATATACGGGAAAGGTCGTCCACGACGGCGTTGAATACGACAACATATATCCGAGGATAATTTCAGACGAGCTGTGGTACAAGGTCAACAATATCAACGAAGAAAACTTAGTATCCCCGGGGCGTAAGAAAGAGATCTACGACTACATACTGTCGGGAAAACTTATGTGCGGAGTCTGCAAACACAAGATGAACGGCGACAGCGGAACGAGTAAGACCGGCGAAGTATACCATTATTATATCTGCCTTTCCAAACGCAAAAAGCGCCAGCACTGCACCGTTACGTCAGTAAACAAACAGTGGCTCGAAGACACCGTGATCAACGCGACCGTCGAGATGTTGAAGAGCGAAGACAATATCCGTTACATAGCGACTTCCCTGTTCAACCTGTACAAGAAAGAGTCCGAGAACAATTCCGCTCTTAAGATTCTCGTAAAGCAACGCGAAGAGGCGTTAAAGGCCTCTAATAACATGATTAAGGCTATCGAACAGGGCATCATAACCGAACAGACGAAAACGCGCCTGAAAGAGCTGGAAACGACTATAAGCCGCCTTGACTTTGAAATAGACGCGGAGAAACAAAAAAATTATGCGTATCTGACTTACGAAGACATCGAGAATTATCTAAAATCGCAATTGCTCAGCAATCCCGACGACATCGAAGTGCGCAGACTGCTGGTCAACACATTTATCCGGGAGATCCTCTATTATCCCGACAAGATAATAATCACCTACAATTCAAACGAACACAGCGACACGGTGAAGCTCACCGAGGAGCATTCGGAAGAGATAGAAAAGCAGGCCGACAAAGCCTGCTCTTCTTATAAAAGAAGTTCGGTAATGCGTTATTCTGCGGCACCATAACAGAAAATACGAACCGTTTGGTTCGTATTTTTTTGTTGTCGTTACCCCGGATATGAAAACGTGAACGAAGTAAACGTTCGCGGTGCTGTGCTATGCACCTTTTACCGCAAGATAAAGCCCTCTGAAGGTGCTCTCCCCTATCCTTACTCGTTTGTCCAACAGCTTGTCTGTTCAGTTAAATTTATTTTTATTTTAAATCACTTACTCCAAGCTTGACTTAATACAACGACTTTATTATCTCAACGCATTTCTCGATACCCAAAGTTCCGCTGTTGAGGCAGACGTCATAATTTTTTGCGTCTCCCCACTTTTTATCAGTATAAAATCTGTGATAAGCCGCGCGGCGTTTGTCTTTGTCTTTAATGCGTTGTTCTATAGATATGCCGTTTTCCCCGTAAACGTTGATAATGCGCTCTGCGCGGAAATTTTTATCGGCGTTGATAAATAGCTTTATCCCTCAGAACGTAATCTGCGCATCTGCCGACGATAATGCAAGGTCCTTTTTGCGCCAACTCCGTGATTATTTTGCATTGCGTCTGCCAGATTATATCTTCGTTGTTGGGCGCGTAAGCTCTGTTAGAAAATAAGGACAGGAATTTCCCCTTTGAATTTTCACCTGCGTCGCGCACATAGTCCTGACTGAAGCCGCTTTCGATGGCTATTTTTTCAATGAGTTCGCTGTCATAACAAGGGATGCCCAGATCTTTTGCAACCGTTTTGCCTATCGTCCGTCCGCCGCTGCCGAATTCTCTGCTTATGGTAATCACTCTGTTTTTCATAATTATCGCCTCCTTTATTCGACTTTATCTTCACAATCTTTATTGACGTTTTCGTCTGCATATGTTTTGCTGTCAGACGTATTTACAGCCGCACACTCGTTGAGATGAAGTTTTTCATTGTGTTTTAACTTTGCTATCTCGTAAAGTATCATTGAAAGCGAAAGAACAAACGCAAGTCCGTCAGCGACAGGTCCTGACCAGAGCACTCCTTCAACTCCCATATATATAGGCAGGATTACCGCAAAAGGTATAAGGAATACGATCTGTCTCGAAAGCGTGATAACCGCTGATTTGACGGGTTTGCCTACAGCCTGGAAATATATTGCCGCAACCGTCTGGAAGCCGTTGAGCGGACAAAGCATAAGGAATATTCTGAAGCACTTTACAGCAAACTCATTGTACAGTCCTTCTTCCGCTCCGAAAAGCGATACGAGCGCCATAGGTGCGAACTGGAATATAAAGAATGCAATTATAGCTACCACTTCTGCAGCGCCTATTGCAATAAAAAACGCTTTCTTTACCCTCGCCTTGTTTTTGCATCCGTAATTATAACCTATTACCGGCTGAGCGCCAATCGCAATGCCGACCAGAATTGACAGCATTATCTGATTGACTTTCATAACTATACCCATTGCCGTAATGGGAATTTCAGCACCGTATTGGGACTGAGCGCCGTAATTCTTAAGCAGGTTGTTGAAAAGCACCATAACGATAGTTATTGCGATCTGAGTAATAAAACTGCTTACTCCGAGACTGAGTATATTGCCGCATATTTTACCGTTGAGCTTAAAATCCTCTTTGCCGAGTTTTATCGTCTTGAATCTGAATACGTAAACGAGAGACACTATGAACGATGCGACCTGTCCCATGACAGTCTCGATCGCAGCGCCGGTTACCCCCCACTTGAACACAAGTATAAACAATGCGTCGAAAGCAATATTGATCACCGCTCCCAGCACCATTGAAAACATAGCGTATTTAGGGCTGCCGTCAACTCTTATCATCGCGTTGATAGCCATTGAAATCATAGTAAACGGCAAACCTATTGCGATTATCCAACCGTAATCCTGAGCATAAGGCAACAGAGCGTCAGTCGCGCCGAACAGCTTCAGAATGGGATTGAACAAAGCAAGTAAAACCGCCATTACGAGAATACCGGCGACGGTAACCATAACGATCGCGTTGCCCACGCCTTTCCTTACGCTTTCTTTATCTCCTTCTCCGAGCTTAAGACTGAAGAATGCCGCCGCGCCGTCTCCTACAAGAACAGCCAGAGCAAGCGCGATGATAGTTATCGGAAAAACGACGTTTGTCGCGCCGTTGCCGAGATAGCCCACTCCCCAGCCTATGAAAATCTGGTCTACAATATTGTAAAGCGCATTTACGACAAGCGATATCACGCATGGCACGGAAAACTTAAAAATGAGTTTTCCTACAGGTTGAGTTGCAAAAATGCTTTACTTTTCATTTAAACTTTCTTCCATTTCTTTCTCCTTTTTATATATCAGGTAACAAGTTACTTGTTCATAGGTAACAGGTTACCTATATGCTTTATAATAAGCAGCGCAAGTCGCGCCGCTTTATTCCATATAATTAATTGAAAATTTTATCTGAATCTATATCTTTTAAAATCAAAGAAACGAGAGTTTGAAAACTTTCTTTCTGCCCTTCGCTGAGGTCTTTGCAAAGCTCATCGAAAACCTCTTTGTCGTGAGATAAGATAACTTTGTGAATACCCCTTGATTTTTCAGTGCACATAACGTTTTTATATCTTCTGTCAAGCGACGAAGCAACGCATTTTACAAAACCTTTGCTCTCCAGTTTCTGCAAAAGCTTAGTCATTGCGGGATGAGTAACGTGTTCAAGCTTTTCAAGGTCGTTCTGATGAATTTCACCTTTGCCCTTTTCTTCAAGACGGCTTACAGATCCGAGGACTCTGAGTTGCACTGACGTTAGCCCCATCGCAGCTGCTTTTTCGTCAAGTTTTTTTCTGAAAGCTCTGTTGAGTATTGCGATTTTAAGCCCGCTCGGCATTGAGTCTGACATGATTATTTCCCCTTATAAGTAACCTATTACTTAATATACTCTTTTATTATTGCCTGTGTCAAGCGCAGAAAAAGGATTGATTATATTATTCTGTTAAACTAGATTAATTTTAATGTTTTTTCTGTATTATTCTCTGTTTGATATACAAAACGCATCAATCGTTTGACTGAAAGCAAAAGCGATTTTATAATATTATCAACAGCTTTGACAAAGGAGTTGAACTTATGTCCAAAGAAAAAATATTGACAGTACAGGATATATCCTGCGTAGGACAGTGCTCTCTCACCGTTGCGCTTCCCGTTATTTCTGCCTGCGGAATAGAAACCTGCGTTCTTCCTACGGCTGTACTCAGCACACATACCGCATTTAAAGCAGGCTGGACTTTCAGAGACCTGACCTGCGATATAGAGCCGATTTCTGAGCATTGGAGCAAAGAAAACATTACCTTCAAAGCGATATACACCGGATATCTGGGCAGCCGCGAACAGGTAGATCTGATACTGAAGCTGATCGAAAGACACCTTGAAAAAGGCGGTGCGGCGATAGTAGATCCTGCGATGGCAGACGGCGGAAAACTGTATGCAGGCTTCCCTGCCGACTTCCCCGATGATATGGCAAGGCTTTGCGCAAAAGCGGATATAATTCTTCCCAACATAACCGAAGCCTCCCTTATGACAGACAGCGAATTCAAGTCAGAATACGACGAAGAATACATATTAAATCTGCTTTCAAAACTTGCTAAACTCGGCTGCAAGAAAATAGTTCTCACCGGCGTATCTTTTGACCCGAACAAACTGGGCGTTGCCGTATACGACTGCGCAAGCGGAAATACCCAATACTATTTCAACGACAAACTTCCGCGTATGTCTCACGGCACAGGAGACGTTTACGCATCTGCATTCGTAGGCGCATACATGAACGGCAAAAGCGTTTATGACAGCGCGGCTCTTGCGGCTGACTTCACCGTAAGAACGATAATGGCGACGATGGACGACAACGACCATTGGTACGGCGTAAAGTTTGAAAAAGAACTGGGGTATCTGATAGACAGACTAAAAAAATAATATTGTCAACATTAAAAAACAAGACGGGATTATCCCGTCTTTTTTCATGCCCGTGTTGATTATTGTTTATTCTTCCTTAGCAAGCATTGCCGCTTCTCTCTTCCTTTCAGACTGAACGCGGAAGCTGTCTCTCATTTTTCCTGCGGCAATCCTCTTAACAGTCTGAGATATATCTACCGTTTTCATAAGCTCAATTCCCGCACCTTCGCTGTGGCTTTCGACCGTACAGATAAGCCAGCCTACAGCCATATCTATGTAATAATCTTTTGCAGTTACGCCGTTTATCGTCTCTCTTATTGCATCGAGGTGCTCTCTGTCCGCAAAATTGCCCAGAATAACCACGAGTCCGATCCTTGCAAGCCAGATATCCGGACTTGTTGCAAAAGCGCGCATATCGTCAAACAGTCTCGCGTCCTTGCATTTTAAAGTAGAACACGTAATGTCGCAGACTGCCCAGTCGTCTACCAGTGAAGCAAATCGCCTGAGCCTTTCGATCTTCTTTTCATACGGCTCTTTTACGCTTGCAGACACTATTCCTATAAGCATAGCGTGCTCATAATAAACGACAGGACGAACGGCAAGAAACTCCCGCCATTCGTCCGATTTTATTATCTCTTTTGCCATAGCTCGCAATACAGGAACTCTTACTCCTATGCGCTCATACGCCGTCTTTGTAAGTCCGCCGTGAAATTCCTTGTATTTCAGGTCCTGCTTGCTGAACAGAAGCTCTTTTATTTTGTCAGAGTTCCACATCTCAGTACAGATCCTTTATATGCCTGTCGCCGCAATAATAATCAATGGTGTCTTCTGTCTGCTCTGTTCTGTCAGACGCGGATTCAGATGTCGTCAGGAAAAGATACTCGTGCGTAAATACTTCTTTATTGCCTGTCGACCTTCTGTTGCTCCATGTGCTGTCAACGATATACCACTTCTCGTTTATCAAAACCTTATTCCACGCATGAGCTCCGCCGCTTGCAATACCGTTGACTTTAAGAGCCGTTATGCCCTCAATGCCGCAAAGCACTACAAAGGTCTTTGCAATGCCGTTGCAGACAGCCACTCCGTTTTCAAGCACACCTTCGAGATAAAAACAATCGTAGGAATAGAACTTGTTGTATAAGCTGCTTTCCGGTTTTATCCCGTCCATTTCATTCACGATATTATAATCGTAAATTACGTTTTTGCCGAGCCAGTCGTAAATTGCATGCACCTTTTCGTAATCCGTCATGGAATCGTCTATATAAGTACGGCATACGTCTTTAGCGAGATTATAGAGCTTTTCGGCAACGCTTCCCGCTACAGGCAACGGTCTGTATCCTGCTTCTATTGCAAAGAACAGCTGATCGCTTGTCTTCACTTCTATTCCTTCGCGTTCGTTTATCTTGAAGTCTTCAAAATCGTCTGCTCTTGAAGAGCGGCTGAGATGAAAAACGTTGGAAGAGGATTCTGTATAACTCGTTTCGCTGTCATAAAGAGCTTCGTTTTTTGACGTCATCGACAGACCTATCCTGTAAGCTCCGTCCGACAATTTCACCACCGCATAATCGTATTTTATAGATTCTTTATATTTCGTGCACGATTCATAGAACAGCTCCATAGCTTCAGAAGCATCCCTGACGCCCATAACGGGATCGAGATATACGTCCATATACGACATAGTCTTACTGCCGGAAGACGTGTTGAAAGACTTCGTATCCAGCTCGTAATTATAAAGGATCATATAAAACGCGAGGATGTCCATTTCCTCTTCGCTGTCAATGTATCTGTTGTAAGTTTTTCCAAGATAGGTAAATCCTTCCGACTTGTCAAGATAAGTTGTAAGTCCTTCAAAGCCGTTCACGAATGCGACGGTCGAACTTGTCGCAGGCGTCTCGACGTCGTTTACATAACTTTTAACGCAGGCTGAACAAGACGCGCCGATATCTACAATACCCTGAAGATCAAAAGAATTGCCGTTGAAGCGTTCAGGGGTTTCTTCGCTTGAGTACACGATGCCGTTTACTACGACCTCGTATCTGTCAACGGGATAATCGACGTCCCACGTAAGTTTAAGCTGAGGATAATTGTCGTCAAACTCGTAGGCGAGGTTGTAGCACATTATGCTCGACGAATAAACGAACAGATAAAAGTCAAGTATGCCTTTTGTCGTGAAAATCTCTGCTCTGTGCAATCCGTAGCCGAGATTCTTGAGATAGTTTTCTTTGAATCTGATCTGATTTATGCTTGCAGAATAATTTGTCGTACTGTTGGAAAGTCTCTTTCCGTCCATACTGACGGCAAGAGTGCTTGCGGCAGAACCGTAGTTTACCGTAAGTCCTTCGCTTGCTTCAGATGAATTCTTGCAGAAAACGTAAGCGCCGTAAGACGGAACGTCTATTTCAGCAGGAATATCTGTTACCGCGCAAAGCGTAACGTAAAAATCAAACGTATCGCCATTTTGCGTTACTGCAGTAAATTTTGTATCAGTACCCTCCTGTACTCCGCTGAATAAAGCGTAGTCCAGCACAACGGCATTGTTTAAAGCGTCGTAAGACCAGCCTGAAGTTATCTTTTTATTTACCGAATACAGAGAGACGACCTTATCGGTGTTTGCTGTAAGAGCCACAGATATTCCGCCGTAAGACAGAGCGGAAATGTAATTGAATTTTCTCGTTGCGCCTACGGGAAGATTCATATCGGGAACGCCTGACGGAATAACGTCTTCTCCGCTGGGATTTACCGGATCGCCGCCGCTGCCTTCTCCGCCCGGAACTGTTACGTCTTCCTGCGTATTCTTCTTTTCAACGCGGATATAAGCTTCTTCAGACGATTTCAGGAACTTGCCAGTTGCTACGGCATAAACGCCTATCCAGTATATACCGTCCTGAGAAAGCGCATAACTTGTAGACTGAACGACAATTCCTTCGCCGATCTTTTCTCCCATTACACCGTCATTATCAGCGTAAACGGTAACTATATATCCGCTTGCCATGCTGATATCAGACCAGGAAACCACCCCGCTATCATAACTGAGCGTGGGTTTTTTAAGCGTAAATCCCAATCCGGAGCACGCGCCGAGAATGAACGGCAGAACCGTAACAAACAAGAGAAGGATTGAGATAAATACAATGCTACGCTTTTTCATACGCATATTATAACATATGCACGTTATTTTTTCAACAACCTGAAAACATTACCTATTTAGTATTACTCTATAAAAAACGCGCCGCCTGAAAGCGACGCGTGATATTGTTGATATGTCGTTTATTTGTTTTTGTCGTCGGACGAATCCGTATCGTTGCTTTCCGCACTTCCGTTCAACTGTTCAAGCTGTGCGTCGTTCGTCTCAGAGCTTATTGTCTCTTCGCACATAGGCATATCTTTTTCAAGTTTTTCCTTGATGATATTTGCCGCAACAGGCGAAGCAGGCGTTACGTAACTGCCGTCATCCTCAACCGCGTCAGGGAACTTCTTGAACGTAAGTTTAAGGAATATAGGCGTTAGCAACGAAGAGACGATTACCAGCAGTATTACCGCAGGAAGATATGACGGGGACATAATTCCCTCTTCGATACCTTTCTGAGCGACGATAAGACAAACCTCTCCTCTTACCATCATACCTAGACCGACCTCAACGCTTTCGTGGGGCTTATATCTGCAGATAAGTCCGCCTGTAGCACAACCTACAAGTTTTGCCGCCATGCCGCATATTATGAATGCTATACTGAACAGAATTATCGTCCAGCTGAAATTGTCAACAAGCGCGCTGTAATCAAGACCTATACCTATATTTGCAAAGAATATCGGGCTGAACAACATATATGCGCTCATATCGATACGGCGTTCAACATATTCAGTCTGCTTCATATTGGACATCATCATACCTGCGACAAACGCACCTGTAATCGAAGCGACGCCGAAAAGCTCTTCTGAGAACCATGCAAACAGGAATGCCGTTGCGAGGCCGAATATCGAAAGTCTGCGCGTATGCGGGAACTTCTTGCTCAGATATTTGAATATGAAATGTATCGCTATACCGAACGCGATCGCAAGGATAAAGAACAGCACGACGTTGATAAGAACCTGAATGCCTGAAGCAACCTTCGTGGGATCACCGAACAGATCTACAAGTTTATATCCCCATGTCTTCTGATCAACGCTTCCCGTAGCGAACGCAAGGATAACTATTCCTATAATATCGTCAAGTACCGCAGCCGTAACTATGCTTGCGCCTACCTTGCCGTGAATCTTTCCTATTTCCTTCAGAACCGCAACCGTTATACCGACAGACGTAGCGGTAAGAATAACGCCGAAGAAGAATCTTTCTTTGAGCGAAATATCAGGAATAATCCACGATACACCGAATCCGACCGCAAGAGGAACGATAACGCCAAGGCTTGTGATAAGCAACGAAGCCGCACCGTTTTTCTTGAGTTCTTTGAAGTTTGTTTCCATTCCTGCCGTGAACATTATCATAACGACGCCTATTTCTGCAAAAGGCTTGAGTTCAGACTTATCTTCGATAATAGGCAGAACGCCGATGATAATACCTGCAATAAGAGCTCCGACGACCTGAGGCAAGCCCAACTTGCGCATCAGAATGCCGAGCACCTTTGTAAGCAACAGGATCAATGCCAGGTGTAAGAAAATATTGTAATCCATAAATGCACCTCCCGTTTCACCTTTTCAACTTTATCCATTATATTACCCGACACTTTGTTTGTCAACAATAGAAAACGTAAAATTTGCTTGCTAGGGTTTACTGGGCCGATATTAAAACTATAATTTATCTCCGCTTGCAAATTTCCATTACTATCGCCGACGCTTGCGAAACGCAAAAAAATACGGCAGCAAAGCTACCGTATAGTTTTATATACCGTTTAAAAGTCAGTTATGAATCCGAAAAATCTTGATGTTACTCAGCGAGAATTTCGTCGAGAAGAGCTTTAAGATTGACGATTTCCTCTTTTGAAAGAGTTACGCCCTTGCCCATTTTCTCACCGTCGGGAGACCACTCTCTGATATCGTATTTGGGCTCTTTCTGATTCCAGCTGATCAGCTTGATTTCCTTCTTCCAACCTTTGCTGGATTCTGAGAGACTGCCATAGGTCTTTACTACTTCATAATCGAATTCTTTTGCCATAAAACGTATTCCTCCATTTGCCACCGCAACATTATATTTGTATTATAGCATATCTTTGTCTGCTTTTCAATAGTAAAAAATAAAATATTTATAAATTTTATTAAAATCAATTAATATTATAAATAAATATTTTATTGTATTACGCGCGCGTACATAATTATATATTATAGGAGCGCATTTCGTTTTACTCTTCCGAGTTTTCCTTCTTGTCTATAGGTCTTATGGTGAACTCATACTGAAGCCTGGTCTGTTTTTTGCCCAGTCTGTACTCTGCTCTCGTATCTGGTCCGCAGCTGTTTGAACCTACGCCTCTGACAAAATGATCTATATGCACGCATGTCGTGCCGCCGTATTTGATCTCCTGTCTGTGAGTCGCTCCGATAAGTCCTTCGGGATTGAACGGTACTGCGTTGAAGTTGAACGCAGCGCCCTGAGCGGTAAATCTGAGACCCGTTCCGTTTTCGTCAAACACTTCAGCCCATCTCGTTTCAGAACGGTTGCCTGAAGCCTGCGGTCTGATATAAGGCTCTGCCATTCTGCCCACGTCTGAAGTGTAGATCCCCAGCAGTGCATGCGCTTTGAAATCGCTGTAATTTTCGCGCTCTCCCATGCCGTAATAACGCACGCCGTCATAGCACGAAGGCATCTCTATGCACACGCCGAACTTGGGCAGGTCGACATAGTGTTTTAATTCAAGCAGAAGTTTTACGTCAAGCGTATTGTCTGAGCACACCGTATACTGTATCGTGTAAGCAAATTTCTTCACGCCCTTCAGCATAACGTCGTAATGGCACGCAACAACGACCTTTCCGCTCTTTTTCTCGCTGTCAAAACCGTTGAAAACGCATTCTGCCTTGTCAAGTCCCATAGCTTTCCATTGTTTGTCGACATACATATAGTTGTCGATAGGACTGTCGTAAAGAGAGAGGCTAAAGCCTTTGTTTTTTGCGTTCTGATTGAGATATTCAACGCCGTCAACTTCATACCCAGTAAGTCTTCCGCTCTTCTTATCGATCGTAACGCTTGCGTTGTTGGTAGCAATAGAGATCATCGTTGCGTTTTCGATATACGCGACTTCTCCCGCACCGCTGACAACGCTTCTGCCCACGCTCTGACACATTATGATCTGCTCTTTCGCAACAACCTTGCCCGTTGACTTGTCTTTATATATAAAGTTGATAAAACAGTCTTTGGTCATATCTATGCTCTTGTGTTTGAGGACTACTTCCGCCTTTTCCTGCGGAGGAATAACGCACCTGATCTCTCCCGTCTCTCCGACAATGCCGTTGACTACGTATTCCCAGCTTATATTCAGCCATGAGGAATCTCTGAAATAATCCGTGTTGAAAAGCACGTATCTGTTGGTCGAAATATACGACGCACGCACGGGGCGGTAAACAGCTTGCATACACTTTGCACCCGTGTGCGGCGTTCTGTTGGGGAAGAAAAGACCGTCTACGCAGAAATTGGAATCGTGAGCGTATTCTCCGTGATCGCCGCCGTAAGTATATGTTCCGTCAGCGTGTTTAACCGCATGATCCGCCCATTCCCAGATACAACCGCCTATAAGGCTTTCAGACTTATAGAAGCGTGTCCAGTAATCGTCCAGCGATCCCGGACCTACGCCCATAGCGTGAGCGTATTCGCACTGAAAGAAAGGCTTTTTATAATATTTTTCAGGCAATTTGTTTTCAAGATATTTGTCGTAATTTTCGCTGAAAGTGTACATATGCGAAAGCACGTCGTAAGCCCAGCGCGGAGTCCTGCACGCTCCTTCGTAATGGATTGGCACTCTCGTATGCTTTTTTAGCTCAAGATAGCAATAGTCCTGATTTCTCCAGCCGCCTGCCTCGTTGCCGAGAGACCACATCGTAATGCACGGGTTGTTCTTGTCTCTCTCAAACATACGGATAACGCGGTCGTAATAATGCGATCTCCATTTCTGATCGTTGCTTATCCTGTTGGGACGTGAAATATAAGTCGCACCCGTGCCGTGAGTTTCTATATCCGCTTCGTCGATCACATACAGACCGAGATAGTTGGCAATTTTAAGAAAGACCGGATCGGGGGGATAATGAGAAGTGCGCACCGCGTTCACGTTGTACTCTTTCATAAGCACAGCGTCTTTTACGTAGTCGGCAATGCTGACCGCGTATCCCTTTGTCTCATGCGTATCGTGATGATTAACGCCCTTTATCTTTATTGCAGCGCCGTTGAAACGAAATACGTTGCCGTCTACGATTACTTCTCTGAAGCCGACCTCCTGTCTTACGACCTGAATATCTTCTCCGCCGCTTCTCAGCGTGACGTAAAGGGTGTAAAGATTGGGTATCTCTGCAGACCAGAGCTCAGGTTTTTCTATATCCACGCTCCACTTTCCGTTTTCAGAACAACCTTCTGCAACGGTTTTTCCTTCGCGTTCAAGCAAAAAACGGGTCTCGCAATCTCCTTCTATATCGGCGTTGACCGTCAGCTTCCACGTCATGCCCGTTCTTAACGTTCTCACATCGAGATCGCGTATATACGCGCCGTTCATAGAGGTCAGATAGACGTCTCTGAATATACCGTTGTTGCGGAACATATCCTGACATTCTAGGTATGTGCCGTTGCACCATTTGTAAACAAGCACTATGACTTCGTTCATTCCGTCGAGAACGTAAGGCGTTACGTCAAATTCAGACGTATTGTGACTGCCTTCTCCGTACCCGACATACTGACCGTTCATATACACCTGAACGTTGGACGCTGCGCCCAAAAACGTGAGTATGTGTTTGTCTTTACGCTTTAGTTCAAAAGTCTTACGATACATTCCGACCGAATTGTAAACCTTGAAAGGACCGCCGTTTGCATTTATCGGCATATTCTTTCCGATAACGGCTTCGTCCGCAGGGATGCGCGGAGGATGGCAGTCGAACTGATAGCGGATATTGACGTAATAAGGATTTTCATACCCAGTAAACTGCCAGCATGAAGGAACTTTGACCTTGTCGGCATTCAGAAGATAGCTGTCGATTTTTTCAGGCATATCCGACACTCTCTTGTAATATACAAAATCCCATTCCCCGCTCAGCACGGTAACAAGAGGCGAAGCGTAACGTTCTGTAAGATAATCGGTTTCGTCGCATTGTTTCCTGTTTTCAAAAGGAATAAAATAACTCCTCGGTCTGAGTCTGTTGTCTTCAAATACTTTGAAATCGCTGTAATTATCGTGTCTGAACGTGTATAACATAAGTGTCTCCCCGAAATATTTTTGCGAAAGGCTCGCTTGCAAATATTATAACATTATAATTAAAATATAGCAATAGATACTTTTATTTTAGGCGTTAAGTTTTGCGACTTTTTCGTGTTGATTATTGCAGTTTGACTGTTCTCTTTTTTTAAATGAAGTCTATATAATGCGATTTAAGATTTTTCGCAACAGTTTAAGTCTTTTAACAAACACGAAAAGGTCATTTTTATCTGACATAAGTGGAAAAAGGAAAGAGCGATACTTTTGCGACCTTGAGCCATTGAACGCTGAGCGGCGCCGTGATAAGCACTACCGCAGACGTCAGTGCCCCTATCACAGCAACTGTGCCCAGTACAGCGCCGAAAGTCATCGCCCAAAGTGTATCCGCAAGAGGCCTGTCAAACACGGCAACAGCCTGCTTGCCGAAAGGCTTGAAAACGAATATTCCTATTTTGATGCACTTTACCCCCCACGTAAGTCCGACGACAGAAACTATTAGCACTATCCCCAAAGCGAACCATATCAAAGACAGCGCAAAGCCGCCGAAGATTTTCCAGTATGCGTTGCCTGCTATTCTGTAAATTTTCTTAAGTGCCCATTTCATATAAAAATTATGTGCAACACGCAAAAATATATAAAGCGATCGCCTTCTGGAACTGCTCAAAAAGAATAACCGCCTCTCGCCGCCGTTTTAAGCCGTTAAAGCACAACGGCTTCAGATCCGACCCGACTTCCGCATTGACGGTAAAAAATCCTTCAGCAACCTGATTTGATCGTTATAGCGCTTCTCTGTCCTTCATCAAATAAAAAAACCGCTCATAAAACGAGCGGCGCGGTCTTTACCTTTTATTCTTTTATTATACCCCGATCAACCAGATGGTCGTGAAGAAGCCCTGTGCTGTCCACTACGAATTTAGCGCAAGGACGCACCTTGTAATACTCGTCGTCTCTCACCTGAGGTACGTAACCTTTTGTAAGATTTTTAACGTTTTTCAGAAGTTCTCTGCAAATATCCGTTCCGTTGATCGCCTTGAATTTTTCGTCAAGTTCAGATATCTCTTTATAAACATCTGTCTTATCGGCTGCAATCGTATCGCACTTGTCGTGCAAAAGGCCGCATACAAAGCCGTACGAGCTGACTGCTCCGCACAGATTTCTCGTTCTTCCGAAACCAGCGCCGAATCCGAGAGTAACCTTTTCAAGAATTTCTTTATCCAGCGGGAGCACATCTGAAAAAGCCAGAACGACTGACTGACAACAGTTGTAACCCTTTTTAAAATTCTCGTAAGCAAGTTGTTTTCTCTCGTCTTTAGTCATTTTATAAGCTCCTTTGAATCAAGATATGCCTGCAACTCGTCAAGTCTTTTTCTTTCAAGCGCGGGCGTGCCTTTAAGCGGATTGTTTATTCCCAGCTTTTCGTATTTTGAAAATCCCATGGTATGAAAAGCGAGAAGCTGATATCTCTTTACGCATTTATAGCCCCTCACTATCTCGGCGTATTTGTCGATATATTCTTCCTTATCGTTTATTCCCGGCACTATAACTGTTCTTATCCACACGGGCACGCGTTTTTCTTCACAGTAATTCAATGTGTCGAGGACAGGTGAAATGCTTCCGCCGCAATATCTTTTATAGTTCTCATCGTCCCAGAATTTCAAATCGAGAATAACGGCTTCAGCGCCGCGGAGCGCCGCCTTCACGTCTTCCGTCAGAGGCACACCCCCCGACGTATCCAGCACAACTCCTATGCCGTCTTTTTTCAGTCTTTTTTCAAATGCCGCTACGAACGCACTCTGAACAAGCACTTCTCCGCCGCTTATGGTAACGCCGCCGTCCTTGCCGAAATACGGCTTATAGCGCACGACTTTTTTTGCAAGCTCTTCAACTGTATAGCGCTGCCCTTCTCCGCTCCACGTGTCGGGATTGTGGCAATAAACGCATCTGAACGGACAACCGACGAAAAATATCCCGTATCTTATGCCTTTGCCGTCAAGCGTGGCTAAGCTTTCAAAAGAATGGATATTCGCCGTCGGTTGCGATTTAATCATATTGATTACCTTTTCTGATTATCAGAATTTCTCGTGGAAGGTACGGTTGATAACTTCCTGCTGCTGATTCTTGTTCAGTTTGTTGAAGTTTACAGCATAGCCGCTTACTCTGATCGTAAGATTGGGATAGAGCGCGGGGTTGTTCATTGCGTCGATAAGTTTCTGTCTGTGCAGAACGTTTACGTTGAGGTGATGAGCATCCTGAATAAAGTAACCGTCAAGCATTGTGGTAAGCTTCTTTATTCTGTCCTGTTCGTTTTCACCGAGGGTATCGGGAGTGATAGAGAAGGTATTGGAAATACCGTCCTGGCAGCAACCGTAATTGAGCTTTGCTACCGAGTTAAGGCTTGCAAGAGCGCCTTCGCAATCTCTGCCGTGCATCGGATTCGCACCCGGAGCAAACGGCTCTCCGCGCTTTCTTCCGTCAGGAGTTGAGCCCGTCTTCTTGCCGTAAACGACGTTGGACGTGATCGTCAGTATAGAAAGCGTATGCTTTGCTCCTCTGTAAGTGGGAGTCTTGACGAGTTCTTTATAGAAGCTCTCGACTATCCACTGAGCGATCTTGTCTACTCTGTCGTCGTCGTTGCCGTACTTGGGGAAATCGCCCTCTGTTACGAAATCCGTGATGAGACCGCGCTCGTCTTTGACAGCCTTTACCTTTGCGTATTTGATAGCGCTGAGGCTGTCTGCAAGAACGCTGAGTCCGCAGATACCGAAAGCCATAAGTCTTTCGACGTTGGTATCGTGCAAGCTCATCATAAGTCTTTCGTAAGCGTATTTATCGTGCATATAGTGAATGATGTTGAGCGTATTGACGTACAGCTTAGCCATCCACTTCATATATTTCTTATAAGCCTTGAGCACCTGCTCGTAGTCGAGAACGCCTTCGTCGAACACCTTTCCTTCAGGAGCTACCTGGATGCCGTAAATCTCGTCCTTACCGCCGTTGAGCGCCATGAGCAAAACTTTTGCAAGGTTGCATCTTGCACCGAAGAACTGCATCTGCTTGCCCACTTTCATTGCTGAAACGCAGCAAGCGATAGCGTAATCGTCGCCGAAAGTCGGGCGCATAACGTCGTCGTTTTCGTACTGAATAGAGTCGGTGTCGATAGAGACTTTAGCGCAGAAGTCCTTAAAGCCCTGGGGCAGATTCTGAGACCACAGTACGGTGATATTGGGCTCAGCGCTGCTGCCGAGGTTGTAAAGAGTTTGAAGTATGCGGAAGCAGTTCTTTGTAACCATAGGTCTGCCGTCCTCGCACATACCGCCTTCTGAAGTCGTGACCCATGTGGGGTCTCCGGCAAACAGGTCGTTGTATTCAGGCGTACGCAGATGTCTTACAAGTCTGAGTTTGAGAACGAGGTCGTCTATAAGCTCCTGAGCGCCCTGTTCAGTAAGAGTGCCGTTCTTAAGATCTCTTTCGATATAAATATCGAGGAAGGTTGAAATTCTGCCGATAGAGTTAGCCGCGCCGTTCTGTTCCTTTACCGCGCCGAGATAACCGAAGTAAAGCCACTGCACAGCTTCTTTAGCGTTTGCCGCAGGCTTTGAAATATCGTAGCCGTACTGAGCCGCCATTTGCTTGAGAGCTTCCATAAACTCGAGCTGTTTCTGAACGTCTTCCATAAGCTGGATATTTTCAGCGCTCATATCGTTTTTGCCCAGTTCTCTCTTGTCTGCCTTCTTGCACTCGATAAGATAATCCATACCGTAGAGAGCAATTCTGCGGTAGTCGCCAATGATTCTGCCTCTTGCGTAAGCATCGGGAAGACCGGTAATAACGCCTACGTGTCTTGCCGCTCTCATCTCGTCGGTGTAAACGCGGAACACGCCGTCGTTGTGCGTGGTGCGGTATCTGAATTCAGACTTGATTTTATCTGACATCTTATAGCCGTACGCGTCGCACGCTTTTTCACACATTCTCTTTCCTGCAAAAGGATTGATCGCGCGCTTAAGCGGAGCGTCAGTCTGAAGACCAACGATAATATCCTTTTCTTTGTCGATATATCCGGGTGCGAAAGAAAGGATCGACGCAACGTTTTCGGTGTCTACGTCAAGGACGCCTTTTTCCGCTTCCTTTACCAGAAGATCGTCAACCTTAGCCTTGAGCTGAGAAGTTCTCTCTGTAGGTCCGCTGAGGAATGACTTGTCGCCCGTGTAAGGCGTATAGTTTCTGACGATAAAATCTCTTACGTCAATTTTCTTGCACCAGTTTCCCTTCTTGAAACCCTGCCATTCGTTGTTCATAAATACTCCTTTGTCCCTTGAAAATAAAAATACCGCCGGGACGATTTTGTTGATTTTTGCCCAGACGGTCGACATAAACCGCTGTGCTCCACCATAGTAAACTATGTATATCCGTCAGTCGCACAGCTACCTCTTTATATTGCACTGTCATTGTATCATAGGCAAAATTAAAAAGCAACATTTTGTATATGCTAATTTCAGGAAAAACAAGATATTGTGTTTTTTCTTTTCTTCGCAAGAAGCTGCCGATATTATTATGTTTAAATCCGACCTTTTTCCGATGAAATACCGCAATTTTTTATAATTTGGAAATTATATTTTTAAATATGTGCAATTTATGCTTATTCAGTTATGTTTTTAAGAATGAGTCCGCATTTGCAAGTCTTTGCTCAAAAAAAACAACTGATACACACAAGCGTATTAATTGCAATTATACTTTTATGCGCATAATTATCCGTCAAAATCTTCCCTTCCTCTTACAACGGATTTGTTCTCTGAAAAAGCATAAAAAAAGGAGAGCTTTCGCTCTCCGATTTTTTATCTTATTGATCTTACAGGCTGTCCTTCAGAGTCTTTCCTGCCTTGAAAGATACAGCTTTTGTTGCCGCGATCGTGATCTTCTCACCGGTTGCGGGGTTGACGCCCTGTCTCTCAGCTCTCTCTTTAACTTCGAATTTGCCGAAACCTGCCAGAGCTACTTCTTCACCGTTCTGAAGTGCGTCAGCAACAGCTCCGAGTACGCCGTCAAGGCACTTACCTGCAACTTCTTTGGTTACATCGGCTTTTTCTGCGACAGCAGCAATCAATTCACTTTTATTCATACATTTCCTCCTCGGGCTAAAGCCCACTTGTTTTATTTAAGCCTTACGGCCTATTTCCGAAAAATATAACGTGTTTCCGTCAAGCTGAAATCCCTGCAAACCCTTTGCCAATGCGGCTTTCAACTCTCCTTCTTCCGATATTTCTATTTTATCATATATTTCGGGCTTTGAATAGTGAAAATTGAATTTTTTTAATAAATATACAAATTTATAGCCATTAATTGGCTCAAATATGCCGCTCAGCAAGAATTTTCTACCGAAAAAAGTGGCAATACTGCCTTTATTGAGGTAATAAACGACTCCGCAAAGATTGATTTTATGCTCGTCTGCATACTCTACAGCCTTTGACAACATATACGACGCGAGTCCTGCTCCGCGATAATCTTCTCTGACCATAAGTCCGCTGGCTTCATAGGCTTTTTCTACGTTTTCAGCGCCGCAAGTCGACTTGTTTATAACCTCTGCAAGCTGTTTTGCATAATTTTCGTCCCTGTCAACGGCACAGGTTGCGATTATTTCTTCGCCGTCCAAAGCGCACATGAAATATCCGCTTTCCAGCACTGCCTTGAGTTCTTCCTCGGTATAAGGATAAAAGAATTCTATCGTCTCAAGTGCGTTTCTGCATCCGTCAAGAAAAGCAAAGACCTTGCCGTAGTCGGAAAGCTCCGCACGGCAAAGTCTGAGATTTTCATATTTTTTATTTACGATATCGGCAATATAACGCATATCAGCACATCAGTTTTACGAGCACCGCTTTCTGCGCGTGCAGTCTGTTTTCAGCCTCGTCGAAAATTTCAGGATGAGACTCGAAGACCTCTTCGCTTATCTCTTCTCCCCTGTGTGCAGGCAGACAATGCATTACCATAGCGTCGGGCTTGGCAAAAGACATGAGTTTTGAATCCACGCAATATCCCTTGAATGCCTTCATTCTCTGCTCTTTTTCCTTTTCCTGTCCCATTGACGCCCATACGTCTGTGTAAACGACGTCGGCATCCTTAGCCGCGGCATATATATCGTCGGTAAGTTCAAACTTGTCGCCGTATTCTTTTGCAAAATCCAGCACCTGCTTATCGGGCGCATAATCTTTGGGACAACCGAGAGATACTTTCATGCCCATCTTAAGGCAACCGACGGCAAGCGAATTCGCCATATTGTTTCCGTCGCCGATGTAGCAGAACTTGAGAGAGTCGAAAGCTCCCTTATACTCTCTTATCGTCATAAGGTCGGCAAGCACCTGGCACGGATGAGCAAAGTCTGTAAGTCCGTTGATAATGGGTATAGAGCCGTATTTTGCCAGATCTTCGACTTCCTGCTGCGCGAAAGTTCTTATCATAATGCCGTCAAGATATCTCGAAAGCACGCGCGCTGTATCCTGAACGGGTTCTCCTCTGCCTATCTGAAGATCGTTGGACGAAAGGAAAAGCGCCTGTCCGCCCAACTGATACATACCCGTTTCAAAAGACACTCTCGTTCTCGTAGAAGCTTTCTGGAATATCATACCAAGAGTCTTGCCCTCGAGATGCTTGTGGGGAATGTTGTGTTTCTGATTGAATTTGAGCTGATCAGCAAGATTGAGAATTGAAAAAATCTCTTCTTTCTGCAAATCCAGCATTTTGAGTAAATGTTTCATAAATCTCCTTTATTCGGCGAGGATCTCAAGCAGTATATCCAACGCCTCGTCCAGTTGTTTCTCTGTTATCGTCAGCGGAGGAAGAAGTCTTATCTTATCCTTCGCCGTAAGCATGAGTACTCCGCGCTCGATGCCTTTCTTTACTACGTCTGCAGACTTTTTATCAACAGGTTTTATTCCTATCATAAGTCCTGCGCCGCTTACGCTATCGACGCCCTTAGCGCCCTCAAGCTTTGCTTTGACGAACTCTCCTTTTCTCTTTACGTCGTCAAGGAAAGCTTCGTCTATTCTTTCAAGCACCTTAAGCGCGCCTGCGCATACGATAGGATTGCCGCCGAAAGTGCTGCCGTGAGAAGAAAATCCCATCACGTTTTCCGCTTTTTCGTAGACAAGCACAGCGCCTATAGGAAGACCGCCTCCGAGCCCCTTTGCAAGTGTGGTGATATCGGGTTTTACACCGTAATTGCCGCTTGCAAGAAGACTTCCCGTTCTGCCTATACCCGTCTGCACTTCGTCCGCGATAAGCAAAACGTCTTTTTTATCGCAAAGAGCGCGCACAGCTTCGATATACTCTTTATCCTGAGCGATAACGCCGCCTTCACCCTGAATGAACTCGACCATCACCGCACAGACGCTGTCGTCAAGACTCTCTTCAAGAGCTTTTATATTGCCGCTTTCAACATACTTAAATCCCTCTGTAAACGGGAAAAAGTAATTGTGAAACACGTCCTGTCCTGTTGCGGCAAGCGTGGTTATCGTTCTGCCGTGAAAGGAATTTTTCAGAGTTATCACGGTGCTTCTGCCGCTGCCGTATTTATCGAAAGAGTATTTTCTTGCGACTTTGATCGCGCCTTCGTTGGCTTCGGCTCCGCTGTTGGCAAAAAACACCTTTTTAGCTCCCGTACGTTCGCACAGCGTCTTTGCCAGTTTAACGCAAGGCTCTGTATAATACAGGTTTGACGTATGACTGAGCGTATGCGCCTGTTCCGAAACGGCGTCCGCCCACTCTCTGTCGCAGTAGCCAAGGCAATTTACGCCTACGCCGCTTGTAAGGTCTGTATAACGGTTTCCCTTTTCGTCGAAGCAATAACAACCCTCGCCCGCAGTTATCAGCAGGTCGTAGCGATTGTAAGTGCCCATCACGTATTTTTTGTCAGTCTGTTTGATATCCATAGTCTTATTTGAAAAGCGTGCCGACGCCTTCGCTTGTCAGCATATCTATAAGTATAGCGTGCGGAATTCTGCCGTCTATGATGATAGATTGTTTAACTCCGCGCCTTACGGCTTCAACGCAACAATCCACCTTGGGGATCATTCCTCCGCCTATAATGCCTTTCTTTTTAAGAGAAGGCACGTCGCTTACGTTGACTTCGCTTATAAGCGTGTTTTCGTCGTTCTTATCCATCAGAAGACCTCTTATATCAGTCATGAGAATGAGGTTTTCCGCCTTGAGTGCCGCCGCGATCCTTGCCGCCGCAGTATCTGCATTCACGTTGTATATATTGCCTTCTGCGTCTGAAGACACACTGGCGACCACGGGGATGTATCCGTTGTCGAGCGCGTCGAGCACAGGCTGAGGATTTACGTCGGTAATCTCTCCGACAAATCCGAGGTCATGCTCTGATTTTGCCTTGTTGCACACGAACATATTGCCGTCGATACCGCAGAAACCGAGAGCCTTGCCGCCATGACGAGTAAGCATACCCACCAGATTTTTATTGATTTTTCCCGCAAGCACCATCTGTACGATCTCGGCAGTTTCTTCGTCAGTATAACGCAGTCCGCCTATGAACTTGCTCTCCTTTCCGACGCGCTTGAGCATATCGCTTATCTCAGGTCCGCCGCCGTGTACCAACACGACTTTTACGCCTATAAGAGAAAGCATTACGATATCGCGCATTACCGCGTTTTTGAGTTCTTCGTTCAGCATAGCGTTGCCGCCGTATTTGACTACGACGATTTTGTCGTAATACTTCTGTATATACGGCATCGCGTCGCTGAGTATCTGAGCTTTTGTCGAAATATCCATATTCACACCTCAGGTTCTGTAATCCGCGTTTATCTTTACGTAATCGTAAGTAAGGTCGCAGCCCCACGCTAGCGCTTCGGCATCGCCGTCGTTGCAGTTGACGAGTATCTGTATCTCGTCTTCGAGAAGTATCTCTTTTGCCTTTTCTTCGCTGAACTCAACGCCGTTGCCGTTTCTGCAAACAGCGATGACTCCCTTTGAAGAAGCGAGATCAACGTCAATTTTCGTAATGTCGAATTCAGCCTCGGCATAACCTATCGCGCAGAGAATTCTTCCCCAGTTCGCGTCCGCAGCGAATATCGCCGCCTTAAGCAGACTGCTGCAGATAACGCTCTTTGCGATTATTTTCGCACTAGCCTTGTCCTTTGCGCCGTATACTTTGCATTCCATAAGTCTCGTCGCGCCTTCGCCGTCTTTTGCTATCGCGCGGGAAACCTTTGTCATCACATACTTGAGAGCATCGCAGAACGCGTTGTAATCTTCTCCTTCGGTCTTTTCTATAACTGCGTTGCCGGCAGTGCCGTTTGCAATCACGGACACCATATCGTTGGTGGAAGTGTCTCCATCGATGCTGACCATGTTGAGAGTGTCCTGAATAACGTCGTAAAGCGCGCTGTGAAGCACTTCGGGAAGGACAGCCGCGTCTGTCGTAAGGAAACACAGAAGCGTAGCCATATTGGGATGTATCATACCGCTTCCCTTTGCTATCGCGCCGATTCTGCAAACCTTGCCACCGAGGACGAATTCAACGGCAAATTCCTTCTTTACCGTGTCTGTCGTCATTATAGCTTCAGCCGCATTGTCAGAGCCGTCGTAAGACAAACCCTTAACAAGCGCGCTCATTCCGCTTTCGATAGGCTCGATAGGCAGGATCTGACCTATGACGCCTGTAGACGCTACGATCACGTCTTTTGCGTTTACGCCGGTATATTCTGCCGCAAGTTCACACATTCTCGCCGCCTTAAGCTCTCCGTCTGCGTTGCAGGTGTTTGCGTTGCCGCTGTTGCAGATGACAGCCTGCGCATATCCGTCTGCGATATTGCTTCTGGTAACCGCGATAGGAGCGCCTTTGACCTTGTTCGTCGTATAGACTGCCGCCGCCGCGCCCTTTACGTCGCTTACTATGAGCGCTAAGTCGCGCTTGCTCTTGTTCTTTCTGATGCCGCAATGCACGCCGCTTGCTTTAAATCCCTTGGGCGCGCAGATGCCTCCGAGTACGTCTTTCATATCAAAACGCGGGCGGAATGAAGTCCAGACCGCAATCCTCCTTAAGTGAGAACATTATGTTCATATTCTGTATTGCCTGACCTGCCGCGCCTTTGACCATATTGTCAATTGCGGACACTATAATTGCCCTGCCTGTATGCTCGTCTGCATGGACAGAAATGTCGCAGTAATTGCTGAATTTCACGTCCCTGAGATTAGCCGCTTTGCCGAGAGGGAGAACGCGTACGAATTTTTCGCGCGCGTAAAAGTCTGAGTACAGCTTGTGCAGTTCTTCCGCGCCGACTACAGACGAAAGAGACGCGTAGATAGTAGAGATAATTCCTCTGTTTACGGGCAGAAGGTGCGGCACGAAAGTTACGTTGACCTTTTTGTCTGCAAGTTTTGACAGAGTCTGCTCTATTTCAGGCGTATGTCTGTGCGCCGCAACTTTGTAAGGCGAAAATGCCTCGTTGCAATTTGGATAATGCGTATTGTCCGCAAGACCTCTGCCTGCGCCCGTAACGCCTGACTTGCTGTCAATGACGATTCCGTCGTCCTTGACAAGTCCGCTCTTCATAAGCGGAGCAAGCCCCAGAGCTATGCTTGTGGGATAGCAACCGGGATTTCCTATGACGGGCTGACCTTTATACTCTGCACGCATGAGTTCTGGAATAAGATAAACGCTCTTTTCATGCAAATCCTTTTCCTCGTAAGTCTTGCCGTACCATTTTGTATATTCTTCAGCACTGTCAAGCCTGAAGTCTGCGCCGAGGTCTATGAGTTTCACGCCTTTTTCAACGCATTTTTTTGCCAGTTTTTCGCTGAGTCCGTGAGGCAATGAAGCGAAAATAATGTCGCATTTGTCTATAAGCGCGTCCTCTGACTCAAGCGTATCGTCGCAGATTTTATAAAGATTGGGATAAACTTCGCTTATGCTCTTGCCTTCATAGCTGACCGAGCTTATACCAGCAACGGTAACTTCTGGATGAGACTGCAACAGTCTTACCAGTTCAACTCCCGCATATCCCGTAGCACCAACAATTCCTGCCTTGATCATTCTTTCTCCTCTTTAAGAACGGTATTTTTTATAAGTTCGATGTGTTTCTTTACCGCTTCGGGCGCAGGTCCGCCCGTTACGCAACGCCCCTTTACGCAGGTATTGAGGTCGATCGCCTGATACACGTCTTCTTCAAACACGTCGCATATTTTTTTATACTCGGCAATATCCAGTTTGTCAAGCGTTGTATCTTTTTCAACGCATATTCCGACAAGCGTGCCTACTATCTTGTAAGCGTCGCGGAAAGCGAGCCCTTTCTTTACCAAATAGTCAGCGCAGTCGGTAGCGTTTATAAAGCCCTTTTCGCCCGCTTTTTTCATATTTTCCTTGTTGACGGTCATGGTGTCGAGCATAGGCTTTATCGTCGAAAGACACAGCTTTATTGTGTCTACGCTGTCAAATATAGCCTCTTTGTCCTCCTGCATATCCTTGTTGTAAGCAAGAGGCAGACCTTTCATCATTGTGAGAAGCGCCGACAGATTGCCGTTTACGCGTCCCGTTTTGCCGCGGATAAGCTCGCAAATATCGGGGTTTTTCTTCTGAGGCATAATGCTTGAACCAGTCGCGTATGCGTCGTCGAGTTCTATAAACTTGAATTCCCAACTGCTCCATAGCACTATTTCTTCAGAAAGTCTGGACAAATGCATCATGCAGATTGCAATCGCGTTTGCAAGCTCGATAACGTAATCGCGGTCGCTCACTCCGTCCAGGCTGTTGTACATAGGATTGTCAAACCCGAGATGTTTTGCCGTAAACTCTCTGTCGATAGGATAAGTGGTTGTGGCAAGAGCGCCTGAGCCCAGAGGGCATTCGTTCATAAGCGAAAAGCAGTTGAACATTCTGACCATATCGCGCTTAAACATCTCAACGTATGCCATAAGATGATGCGCAAACGTTATCGGTTGAGCTCTCTGCAGATGAGTATATCCCGGCATAACCGTTTCAAGGTTTTCTTCAGCCTTGTTCACGAGAGTTCTGATAAGCGCCTTTATCATACCGACGATGCAGTCGATCTGCCCTCTCATATACATTCTGAGATCAAGCGCAACCTGATCGTTTCTCGAACGCGCGGTATGCAGTCTTTTGCCCACCTCTCCCAGTCTCTCTGTAAGCACGGATTCAATAAACATGTGTATGTCTTCCGCGGTGGGGTCAAACGCAAGTTTTCCGCTCTCTATTTCTTCATAGATAGCGGAAAGCTCTTTTCCTATCAGGCGGCTGTCTTTTTCTGAGATTATGCCTTTTTTGCCCAGCATAGTCGCATGGATTATGCTGCCCGATATGTCTTCTTTGTACATACGGCTGTCAAAGGAAATCGAGCTGTTGAAGTCATTGACTTTTTCGTCGAGATCCTTTGAAAACCTTCCTTGCCACATTTTTGCCATTATTTTTTCTTAGCCTTCATAAGAGCGTTGACTTTGATGGGCAGTCCGAACAGATTGATAAATCCCGCGCTGTCCTTCTGGTCGTAGCAATCGTCCTCAGCAAACGTAGCTATATCCTCGTCATACAGAGAGTACGGACTGGTAACGCCTGCGTTGATGATGTTGCCTTTGTAGAGTTTGAGTTTTACTTCACCGGTAACGGTTTCCTGCGTGCTGTCGACAAACGCGCTGAGCGCCTCGCGCAGCGGAGTGAACCACTGACCGTTGTAAACGAGATCCGCAAACTTTACCGCAACGTGCTGTTTAAAGTGCGCTGTCTCTTTATCGAGGCACAACGTCTCGAGCACTTCGTGAGCGTGATAAAGGATCGTACCGCCGGGGGTCTCGTAAACGCCGCGCGACTTCATGCCCACAAGTCTGTTCTCGACGATATCCGCAATGCCTATTCCGTTTTCGCCGCCGACCTTGTTGAGATAAGCAACAATATCGCTGCCCTTCATCTTCTTGCCGTCGATGGATACGGGAACGCCCTTTTCGAAGCCGATTGTTACGTAAGTCGCTTTATCGGGAGCTTTTTCAGGGCTTACGCCAAGCTCGAGGATTTTATCATAGTCGGGCTCGTTTGCCGGATTTTCAAGGTCGAGACCTTCGTGCGACAAATGCCATATGTTCTTGTCCTTGCTGTAGTTGGTCTCTCTGCTGATAGCGAGAGGAACGTTGTGCGCTTCTGCATAATCTATCTCTTCGTCACGCGATTTGATATTCCATATACGCCAGGGAGCGATTATCTTCATATTGGGAGCGAACGCCTTGATCGTCAGCTCGAATCTTACCTGGTCGTTGCCTTTGCCCGTACAACCGTGGCAGATAGCGTCAGCGCCTTCCTTAAGCGCGATTTCAACGATTCTCTTTGCGATGATGGGGCGCGCGAAACTTGTACCGAGAAGATATTTGTTCTCATAAACTGCGCCTGCCTTCAGCGTGGGGAAAATGTAATCGTCAACAAATTCGTCAGTAAGATCTTCAATGTAAAGCTTGCTTGCGCCGGTCTTCTTTGCCTTTTCTTCCAAGCCTTTGAGCTCAGCGCCCTGACCTACGTTGCCTGCCACTGCGATGACCTCGCATCCGTCATAATTTTCCTTGAGCCAAGGAATGATTATCGAGGTATCGAGACCTCCTGAATATGCCAATACGACTTTTTTGATCTTGTCCATAAATACACCTCTCGTGCTTTGTTGTATTTATATTATATCAATTTGATTTCTATTGCAAGCATTTTAACATAATTATTCACAATTTTTTATAAAAATTTATTATCGCACTATTGTTTACTTTGAATATTCGTGTTAAATTGTATTTTTATGCATTTATTCGTGAATATATTCATGTTATGCATCTTATGCCAGAATTTTATCTGACACATGCAATACTGACACAAAATTCAAAATAAAAGTCATAAATCAAAATCCCTTGCCTCAACCGCAAAGGAATCTGACTGTTTCCTTTTATTCATCAAGTATTTCTGTCATTGTCGCATCTGAAATAAGGAAGCCTTTTCCTGCGAGCGAAAACTCTCTGCCTACGTATTCTCTGAGCTGAGCCGCAGTCATAGACACGTTGGGCGTGCATCCTGAAAGATTGCCCTTCTTTCCTTCAATGAACGTAGTGAGTATGTAGTCTCTGGATATCACGTGTATATCTCCTACCTTGCCGTAAGCGTTTATAAGCGCATCCTGAATAACGTATACTGTGTTGTTTTTTATTTTTTCAGTTATCTGCGTCTGGACAGCCTTGTCTTTAACGGGGAACATTCCTGCATAAGCATTGTAAGTCATAGTGCTCATTGCGCCGTTGAAATCGATGACCGCGCCCTTTAAATTGAGATATTCAAACGCGTCGGCAGCCTTAAGCGCAGTAGGAGTCGGAGAAACTGTCTCTTCCAGCATATCCATTTCACCTGAGACCTCTGTACCAGGCATATAAGGATCTGCAAGAGAAATCCTGTCAGGCAGTATATTCGTATTTGTAATGATGCCTTCGTCTGCGAGTTTATAAAGCGTATAAGCCGCCGCGGTGACTACTTGTCCGCCGAACGAGTGCCCCACTAAGATAACGTCCTGATCTCCTGCGTTTTTCATGACCGCATTCATCGATCTCACGAATTCACCTGCGAAACTTCTGCCGTCAAGAGCCTTTACTGCCGCATAGTAATTGGAATCTTTATCGCTGATAGAATCAGCCAACTTTACCACCCAGATCTCGTTTTGCAGATTTTCAAGTTCATGCGCATAATCATACCAGTCCCAGAAAGCTACGTTGTATCCGAGCTCTTTGAGCTCTTTCGCATAATTGTAATTGTCTGAAGCGCCTCCTGTCTTGCTGATAGTCTTAGAAAGCGTTGCAAACTCTTCTCTCTCTTCAGAGCTGAGCTTCCAGCCGTGAGAATAAATTAGCGTAGGCTTGGACGGATCGTAGTATTCAGTAGGCATATTCTCCTGCGAGATCATAGTGTCGTCAGTCTCTCCGCTGTCGCCGTACCAATAAAGTCCGTACAGAGTGTCTGAGCGGAGCGACATATCCACCTGCCTTCCTTCATTTTTCAAATCGTCGCAAGCTGTAAAAGCACAAATTGCAGCAGTCAGAATAACGATGCAAATAAATACAGCAAAAAACTTTTTCATAACACCCTCCGCATAAATTTAATTATATTATAATTAATTTATCAAATTCAGTCAATTATGCTGAATAAATTATCCTTTATCCGCAAAAGAAATAACAAATATTTTGGTGTTTCAGTCGCCATTAAATAACAGTTCTCAGACACACAATAAAATGCGTTTTTTATGAGATACGACACACCGTCCCTGTTGCCACACTAATTGATATTATCAGGCGTATTTCTTCCATTGTCATACTTTTCGCTGTTTCTGCATTCAGCGAATCTTGCTATGCTTTTACAATTTCTTTAAACGTGATAAAGCCTGTATTCAACAATTTCAATTGCCCCACATAATAAAAAAGCGGAACAGCCTTTCGACTGTTCCGCTTTATTCATATGTTTGTCAAGAGAATTACTTAACGTTGCATTTTGTTGCCCACGGACCGCCCTTAGCACAGTTCTCGCAGACGATCACTTTGTTTACGCTTGCGATATCATTTGCGGTAGAAGTCGTGTCACCGATGTTTACGCTTACGTTAGCAAGGTCAAACTTGATGGTAACCTTGACCGTTGTGATATCTTCAGCAGCGCCGTTATCGGTAAGCGTACCGCTGTTTACTGCGGAGATAGCAGCTACGTCAAAGTCGACGAATGCAGCCAGACCGTATGAGTAAACGTCTACATTGCCCGTGAACTTGCTGTTTGCGATAGTTCCGTTGTTTACAGCAGCGATACCTGCAACCGCATAATCCTTACCGGTATAAGCCTCGAGAGCTACGTCAACGTTGCCTGCGAATACTACGTTGTCGATAGTACCGTTGTTGACAGCTATGAAGCCTGCCTTTTCACCTGCGAAGGATTTTACCGTGTAATTCTTGATCGCTTTTCCGTTGCCCTGCAGCGTGCCGTTGAATACGCTGATCGGAGCGATTTCAGCGCCCTTCATATCGATGTCATCGGTAATGGTGATTACCGCGCCGTCGAAAGAAGCGTTGCTGCTTATCATATCAAGGATCTGATCTGCGGTGAATACGTTGTAGTTGTTAGCACCGTTAGCAAACTGGTTCCAAGCAACAGTACCTTCTACGTCAAGATTGAGGACGAGAGACTTGCCGCCTACGCTCATTTCGATCTTATTTATACCGTTGTCGAGCAGGAGCAGTTCTTTTACAGGTACGGAAACAGTAGCCTTTGTTTCAGTTCTGTCGATTTCGCTGATAGTTACGTCATCACTGGTAACAGTGGTTTCAGCATTTGCAAAGCCGTTGTAGTTGATACCGAATTCAAGCGTTGCGCCTGCATTGGTATAGCTTGCCTTGTTGAATACAATTGTGTCGTTGTCAAGAATAGGATCAGCAAGAGAGAATCTGTAAGCAACGTCGACCTTAAGGTCAGTGTTTGCAGCATAAGTAGCGGTAACGGTCGTCGGCTCGATATCCTTGGTAACTCTGATCACATAGTTTTCGATAGCGAGATCCTTTCCTGCGCTTTCGAAGATAAATTCTTCAGCTGAAGCAGCTTCGGTATATCTGGTCTTGGTGACAAGATCGTACATTTCCTTGTAGTAGATAGCAGGAATGTTGGTGTTGATAGCGCTGAGCGTGTAGCTCTGAACTTCAGCGCCTACGCCGAGTACGAGATATCTGTTGCCTGCTTCGTAACCCTTGATTTCTCCGTCGACGATGTCAACCTTATCTGCAAGGTTAAGGAGGCTGCCTATCTTAAGACCGTAAGAAAGGTTGATGTCATAATAGAAACCGCCCTCGAAATAAACGCCGCCTACGAAATAATCGTCAGCTTCGTCGATGAGGTTGGAAGATTCGCCGTAACCGTAGAGTCTGTTGTAGTTGCCTATTTCAGCTTCAATGCCTACGCCGAGTACACCTGCGAGAACGTCAAAACTGAGATCCTGTCTGAGACCGACTTTGAGTTCTGCCTGACCGCCGAGGTCTACCGTTACTTTGTCGAAGCCGTTTTCGTCAAGCTCCTGAGCGTATGCCTGAATGCCGTCAGCCTTTGTGTACATAACACCGACTTCGTAGTCGAGCTGAGCGTGAGCTTCTGCATTGATGTCGCCTGCAACGCTGAATCTGAACATAAGGTCTGCGTTATAGGTGATTGAAGCTACACCGTTTGCGATGGGAACAGTCCACTTGAACAGCGGGATAGCGGTTGCATCGTCTCTGCTGTCGTTAGCAAGTTCAACGAGCTTATCCATAAGTTCAGGAACGTTTACCGCGCCGGTATAACCGCCGTCAGCTCCGAGAGATACGGTGGTAGTAATATCGTTTCTTACAATAGCGTTGAGTGAGAATTCCTCAGCAACGGTAGCCTTGTTGATGTCAGCGCTTGCTTCAACTTCCATCACGTTGTGAACGGTGATGACGAGGTCGCTTGAAGCATAACCTTCAACGGTAACAACATTGGGAACCGTGATTGTGATATCAACAACAACCTTTCCGTTTTCAAAAGTAGGAACTGAAATATCGAATTCAGGCTTTGAACCGAACACGGAGAAGATGCTCATAGCGAGTTCGCTGTTGTCGAGAGCCTTCTTGCCGTTCATATAATCGAAGTCAACGTTGCTGTCTTCGGTCATTTTGCTGGTAGCGCTGTATTCGAATTCTTCAAAAAGTTCAGAAAGTTCAGGCTTTACATATTCAATATAATATACGCCGTTGGTAGCGGGTTCAGCCTTAACGACCTTATAAGCAGCCTGAGAGCCGTCAGCATTTTCTACGAGATATATCGTGCCGGCAGTCATTGCGCTTGCAGCATTCGTCTGCAGGTTCATAGTGCCGGTGGTTACGCCGTAACCGTCAGTGCTTTCACTGCCCTGGTTGACTACTGCAGCCGCGCTGTAAGTAAGGAAACCTGAATTGAGTTTTACGTTGTTGGCAGAATTGCCGATATCGAAAGTAATAACCGAAACGCCTTCGTATTTTACGAAAGTAGCGCCGTTTGAAAGAGTGATCTTGTAAACTCTGCCCTTTTCGTAACCGCCGTCAGGAGCCCATACTGTGAAAACACCGTTGTTTTCTTTGATATCGACCGCAACTTTACCGCCTGTCGCGTTGGTAACGGAAATATCTGATGCGCTGTCAGCTTTTACGTCAAAGGATATGTAAGCGTCTGCATCGAAAATAGCGTAGCTTGTACCTCCCTGAGAAGTGCCGCCGTTGCCGCCTTCGGTCCAACCGCCTCCGCCTGCGTTGTTTCCTCCGTTTTCGCCTTCGTCTCCGCCGGGCTGAGTTACGTCGCCGCCGTTGTTATCAGGGGTATTCACCTTATCCTGACAACCGACTACGGTAACTGCGAGCATAGCAAATACGAGAACAAGTGCGAGCAGAATAAGGAATCTGTTCTTTCTCATAACCAAACCTCCACAATTCCATATATTCGAGGGGGCGCAATCTGCTCCCTATATTAATAAGATTTTAGCACTATAATTAATAATTTTCAAGACTTAAAAAGAACTTAAACGTAAAATTTTTGTAAAATTAATTTTACCTTAAGCTTTTAAGCACGCTTTCAAGATGCTTTGCAAGCGTTTTTGCCTTGCTTTCGCTCTTGCATTCGACCATTATTCTGATTTTCGGTTCTGTGCCTGACGCACGCAGAAGAACTCTGCCCTGACCTGCCAGCTGTTCATAAACCTTGCCCACCTCGTGAGTTACAGCCTCGCTGTTTATAATTCTGAGTTTGTCAGAAACGGGCACGTTTATATTGACCTGAGCATATCCCTTCGCATCATCCAGCTGAGACAACGTTTTGCCTGAATCCACGATGATCTGAGCTATCACAAGAGATGCCAGGATTCCGTCACCCGTAGTCGTATACTTGCCAAGAATTATATGTCCCGACTGCTCTGCGCCGAGGGGAGAACCGTCCTTAAGCATCTGCTCCAGAACGTATTTGTCGCCTATGTCCGCTCTTACCAGCTTTATTCCTTTATTTTCAAGCGCTTCCTGAACGCCCATGTTGGTATGGTGCGTACCCACGACAGAGCCAGTGTCGAGAATTCCCTTCTTCTTTGCGTCGCAAGCAAGGATATACAGAAGATGATCGCCGTCCACAACGCTGCCGTTTTCATCAACGGCAATAAGTCTGTCCGCATCGCCGTCATAAGCAAAACCGACGTCAAAGCCGCCGTCCTTCACCTTTGAGGAGAGATTGGACGCATAAAGCGCGCCTACGTTTTCGTTTATATCTATGCCTGCCGCAGACGTATTTATTACAACCACGCCTGCCCCTGCCTGTTCAAAAACGCTCTTAGCCACTCTGCCCGCCGCGCCGTTGGAACAGTCCACAAGCACTCTGAGACCGTTAAGTCCGTGTATCTGCGACACAAGGAATTTAGCGTAATCCGCGGCAGAATCGTGCATAAACATATATTTGCCCGTAGCGATAGCCTTTACCACATGAGGCTGAGCCATTTTTGTTTCAAGTTCTCTTTCTCTCTTGTCTCCGAGCTTGTAGCCCTCGGAATCGAAAACCTTAATGCCGTTATACTCGGCAGGATTGTGCGACGCGCTTATAACAACGCCGTAATCAGCCTTGTAAAAACGCGTAAGGTAAGCTATGCCTGCCGTCGGCATTACTCCTACGTCGAGCACGTCTCCGCCGCCCTGCATAACGCCCGTCGCCACAGCATGCAGGAGCATATCTCCCGAAACTCGTGTATCCATACCGATAAGCACGCGGCAGTTCTTTTTACAACTTGCCAAAGCGTTGCCCACGCTCTGCGCAAGCTGACAAGTGAGTTCTACGTTTGCTACGCCTCTTATACCGTCAGTTCCGAAATACATAAGCCACCTCTCAGAATCTGCCCTTGCCTGCGCCGTCTTTGACGACCTGGCGTGCTCTGCCGACTACGAGAGAGTCCTTGGGAGTGCTTTCTGTAATCGTCGTACCAGCGGCGATATAGCTGCCGTCTGCAATATCCACAGGTGCTATCACGTTGCAGTTGCTGCCGATGAAACAATTGTCTCCCACTGTGGTATGATGCTTTTTCTTTCCGTCGTAATTGACGAACACAACGCCGCAACCGACGTTGCACTTCTTGCCGAGTTCACAGTCTCCGACATAAGTCAGATGAGCGACTTTCGTGCCGTCGCCTATCGTTGCGTTCTTTACTTCCACGAAGTCTCCCACACGACATTCCTTGCCGATATTCGCGCCCTTTCTGAGATAAGCGAAAGGTCCTACCGTTGTGCCGTCTTCAATGACCGCGCCTTCCATTACGCTGGCGGTGATCTTTACGTTTCCGCCGATTTTGCAGCTGTCGATTATGCAATTTGGCATAATCACTGTGTTCTCCCCGATGACGGTATCTCCCAGAATTGTATTGTTGGGATAGATAACGGCGCTTTCCGCTATCTTTGCATCGGGAGAAATGTAAGTTGTCTTTTCGTCAATAAGTTTCATTTTTCCCTCCGAAAACGGCTTTCTTTATCATTTTATGCCGTTTTACACGTGATGTTTCTTTTATTTACAGTTTTGCGTTCTTTGATACCTCGGCACGTACAAACTCAGCAAAACGGTAAAAATAAAAGATCAGTTTACCCTTTGACTATAGCACGGCAGGACATATCCTGCAACAAATCAGTGTGAAAAATAAGTTTGCAAACGTTTAAAAAACAATCATATATTTTTAAAGCGAGGCTAAACTGCCCCGCTTTAAAACACGATTTTATATCCGTTTATCATTGCCGATAAAAATCAGTAAATCATTTGATTTTCAATCTGTCAACTATCTGAATCAGCAGAGTTTAACGCGCTTTCCCCGTTCTTTTTCCCCTTGTCAGTCTCGTCTTCAGAGTTATTTTCATGACACGTTTTTTTAACGTACAGAAGTTTTACAGCCACCGCTTCAATTACTGCCGCAAGCGCAAATAACACAGCCGTTATCGCGATCACAGCCCCTGCTCCGTCAGCCATCGCAACAGACAACAGCGGAACAACGAGCGCAAGCCCGAGCGCTACCGAGGACACAAATCCCGTGCCGGCTGCTCTTTGAGTGTTCTTCTTTCTTTCTTCAGGATCTTCTTCTGCAGAATTTCTTCTGCGCGCCCCGACACTTGCCACAGCTATTATCGACGCTATACCGGCAATACCGAGCAACGGAGTAACAATGCTCAAAATGATCAGCATTGTCATCATAAGGTAAGAATTGGGCACTTTTTCAGGAGTCTCGCTTTCACTTACGTTGAAAGAAAGTTCTCCGTCAGGGAGCGAATCAAAGCTTAGCTTATATCCCGTTTCAGTCTTTTCAAATCCCTTTTCTTCAGCGCCGAGAATAAAGTAAGGCGTGTTCACCTCGATATCCAGCGTTCCGAAGTCAGCCCAGTCTTTTGCAGGAGAAAGCAGATAATTGTAATTGTATACGGGAGGATTGAAACTGCGGTCTATCGCAGGGAAAAGCGGCGCAGTCACCGTGTTGACCACCTTTGCCCCTGCAGGGATATTCAGATCATATTCATACCAGTACATTACGCAATCAGGTACAAAATACTGAGACAACGCAAACGGGTCGCGCGAGATCAAACCGTCGTTCTCTGACAAAAAGTCTACGATTATATTATACCAGTCGATCTTTGCGCTTTCGCGTTCGTCTTCAAAAGGATAACTTTCAGCCGCCGCTTCTTCAAGAGTGCGCGTGGTTATAGAAATCTCTTTTATATCGCAGCTGATTTCTTTTCCCTCATACTCGGCGCGGTAAGCGAAAGACGGCGCTTCTCCAGCATAGACAACGCAGAAACTGAAAGAGATGCTGTTTCTCACAGAATTGCCGTATTCGATATTATCGCCTTTATCTGAATAATAATTGAATCCGCCCAGAATTTTAACGTCATTTCTCTTATTCATTTCAAGACAAACAGTATAATTCTCATGAGACGCTCCGCTCGGCTTTACAGTGTATTCCGCAACCTTAACGTCGCCGTTGATCCAGCCTGAAGAAATTTTCTCGTCTCTCAGTCTCGCCGTCGCCTCTTCGGTAATAAATCCGTCGCTCCACCTGTTATTCGTGTAAGTGTATCTGACTTTCTTATCAACGTCTTCTCCGTCGACGGTAACCGAATATTTCGACTTTAGATATTTCTCGCTTCCGAAATAATCAGGCACTGCACCGAAAGGAAACGCCAGCCTTACGTTCACGTCGTAATCGGCAGGGTTTTCAAACTCGTACGTCGCGCTCACTTTCGCGTCGTATTCTTCGATCTCGTCGGCGTCGTCCTCGCTGTAATATTCTTTGGGAAAATGCGGAATATCAAAGACAAGCTTTTCAGAATTCACCACTACGGGACAATCTTCCCCCAATATAAGCGCCCCCGAAGAACTTATTCCGTGCCAATGCATCTGCGCAGAATTGGCGGAAACAACCGGCGTAAAACTGACAACGGCAGTCAAAGCCGCGATAAGCAACGCAAGAACGAGAATTCTGCATTTTTTCATAACCCTGTCCTCCTTTATCGTCTTATTCGTTCTTATAAATTTTTTTATCGTCTCAGACGTTATTCTCGCCAGAAGTTTTGTTTTCAGCCGCTTTCATCTTTACGAAAGAAAAACAAGCTATGACGGTTACAGCTGCCGAAATCAGTGCCGACACTGTAAGAACCGTTACTTTGACGGCATACTCCGCGTAATATAAAGACGAATAATACATCGCCGCCAAAAACGCTGCCGCTGCCGTCAGCAGACAGATGACAACCGTAAATATTGCCCTGGCTGTCTCTCTTGAAAAAGTTTTCCCTCTTGCGCCTTCTTTTCTCTTTCTGATCAGATACACGCAGGCAAAAGCAACTACTGTCAAGGCTTCAGAAGCCCATATGACGTGCATGGATATGAACGTTATCTCTTCAATGTTCGGACGCGCATTTCCGTAAAAAACCCTTGCGGGATTCTCATCTTCGGACAAAGAGAATTTAAAAGCGGAATTGTTCTCTTGTGCGGCATATCCGTACTCTGTTTTCTTATATATCGGATTGCCAGACAGATAATACGGAGTATTTATCTCAACATCTATCCGGTATTCTCCCGATTCTTCTGCCGCGACGTTGTCGTTGTATGTATAACGTAATACCGCAGGCCGGTAGTTCTCGTCTATATCGGGAAAGATCGGAGAAATCTGAACGCACTCTGTTTCCTTCCCCGCTTTGGCTATAAAATCATATTCTTTTATCAGCGCTATGCAACTGAGTGAAAATTCAGCGGCATTTGTGAAAGGATTGAGTTTTTCGTCTCCGCTGTTATCTCCGAGAAATCCTACGATAATATTGTACCAGTCTGTGCGGACAACTTCTGAATCGCCGAGCTGACACGTCCTGTCAGCATAATCGGAAAGAGTCGTTACTATCCTGTCCGTTTCTTTGATGTAGCAACTCACCGCGGATCCGTCCTTTTCGACATTTATATCTATTCCTGCACCGGACTGAGAACCCACGCTGAAAAACCTTATCTCGTCTCCGTTGCGCGCGGGTATGCGGTAAGCGACAAGATTTCCGCTGTCGATAAACTTTTCACCGTCTGCGAAAAATCTTTCTTCTTCACCTATTGCCGCTCTCACTATGACTTCATAACCGTCTTCAGGTCCGTTTTCAACCGTGACTGCATATTCGGTAACGTATGCATTCTCTTCACCGAAAATATAGCTGCTTCTTTCGTCTTTAAGAGAAGAAACTTTTTTCTTTGCGCATCTGTCCTCCTCTTCGAAGACATTGCAGTAAACGTAACGGTTTATGCCCTCGCAAACCTCTCCGTTCATCTTGAGAACGTATCTGTCGTTAAATCGGCTGAACTTTCCTCCAAGTCTTCCGCAAAGCATTGCCATTCTCAGGTTTATATCTTTATCCGTATCGTTTTTATATAGCGAGGTCGACGTAACGCATTGACAGTAGTCATCAACGTTTTCACCGTTATACTGACTGTAAGATGTCGGAAAACCGTCTATATCGAATACGACCTTGCGACAAACGAGCGTAATGCCCGTATCGTCATTCTGACTGATCAGTCCGTTGATTTCTCTTCCTCTTTCAGTATATTCAGGCTGAGGCTCAGTCGCAAATGCGGCGCTTACTGAAAAAGCCGCAACAGCAATAACAAGAAGAACGACTGAAACCGATACGATAAATCTTCTCATACGCACCCTCTCTGCCTAATATACTACGCAAAATCGATTTTTTTCGGAATTTTACTCAATTGTTGATTAAATTATAACATAAAGTCGTTTTTTATTCAATCCCCCGCATTTTTCATCTGTTGCAATTTGTCTAAAAGCGCGGTATAATTGCTCTCGGAGGTAAAAAACATGATCAATGAAGATATAACCAAAGACGACGTATTCTCTCTCATCGGCGAAAGATGGATGCTTGTTGCGGCTTGCGACGAAAGCGGAAAAACCAACGCAATGACTGCTTCATGGGGCGGAATGGGAGTGCTGTGGGGCAAAAAAGTAGTATTCGTATTCATACGTCCTCAGAGATATACAAAAAAATTCGTGGATTCGGCTGAAAAGTTTTCTCTCTCTTTCTTTGACGAATCTTACAAGAAGATGCTGGGATACATGGGCAAAGTATCGGGAAAAGACGAGGATAAAATAGCAAAGAGCGGACTTACTCTAGATATCAAGGACGGCGCGCCCGTATTCAAAGAATCTTCCATTACGCTTATTTGCAGAAAGCTGTACCGTCAGACGCTGAAAGAAGACTGCTTTATCGATAAAAGCAATATAGAAAAGTGGTATCCTCAGAAAGACTATCACGACGTTTACGTCGCGGAAATAGTTGAAGAAATTCGCTGAAAATATTTAAATTCATAAAAACAAAAAACGACGGAAATTCCGTCGTTTTTCTTTATCTTTTTTAATTCAACCGTGTTCCCTCACATCTTGTCCGCAACGCTGAGAAGAAGGTCTCTCGTCTTTTCCCAGCCGAGGCAGGGGTCAGTGATCGACTTGCCGTATTCGTCTCCCCCGGGCTGCTGAGCGCCGTCCTGTATGTAGCTTTCGATAAGGAAGCCTTTTACCAGTGAACGTATCTTTTCGCAGTGTCTTATATTGTCCACGACTTCTTTGACTATTCTTATCTGCTCGAGATAATTCTTTCCGCTGTTTGAGTGGTTGGTATCCACGATGACCGCGGGATTTTTGAGATTCTGTGCAAGATACATATCGTGGAAACGGATAAGATCTTCATAGTGGTAATTGGGGATATTGTTGCCGTAAACGTCAACGCTTCCGCGAAGTATCGCATGAGCATAAGGATTGCCCTCTGTCCTTACCTGACAGGTGCGGTATTTGAATTCGTTGGGGATCTGCGCCGCGTATATCGAATTGAGCGTTACGGGCATGCTTCCGTTCATCGGATTTTTTACCCCTACGGGAATGTCAACGCCGCTGGCTACGAGTCTGTGCTGCTGATTTTCTGAAGAACGCGCGCCGACAGCTACGTATGTCAGAAGGTCGTCGAGATATACGTGATTTTCAGGATAAAGCATCTCGTCCGCCGCAGAAAGTCCGCTCTCGGAAATTGCTCTCAGATGCATCTTTCTCAGCGCGATGATGCCTGCCTGTATGTCTGTTTCGTTCCTGTGCGGATCGGGATTGTGCATTATGCCCTTATACCCCTCGCCTTTAGTGCGCGGCTTGTTGGTGTATATTCTGGGCACGATAAAGATCTTTTCCTTTATCTCGTCAGACAGTTTAGCAAGGCGTGAAACATAATCGCATACCGCCGTTTCATTGTCGGCAGAACAAGGTCCGACGACCACGAGCAGACGCTTGTCTCTTCCTGCGATAATATCCATGACCGTCTTATCGCGCGCCTCTTTTATCGCGGTCATCTCAGCGCTTACGGGCACTAAAGCTTTGAGTTCTTCTGAACTCATAATGGTCTTTATCTTCTTGAACATCAGTCTACCACCTCGTAATCCTGAGCCTTTATTGCGTCCTTTATCGCCTGAAGGCTTACTTTGCTTTCGTCGTATTCAACGTTTACGCTGCCGTTTGCGACGCTTGCCTGACAGCTCTTTACACCGTCAAGAGCAAGCACTGCTTTATTCACTCTCGCTTCGCAGTGAGCACACATCATTCCGTTTACTTTGATCTCGCTTTTCATAACGTTATCCTTCTTAAGCGGACAGCCTGCCGTGCAGACCTCGCTTTGTTGTTCTTTTTCGTCTATTATCACACATTTCTGTGCGTTTTTCAAGCGTTTGGGTTTAAAATAAGTCAGTCTCAGCGCATTGAGCACCACGCATACAGAAGAACAGCTCATCGCAAGTCCCGCGATCATAGGACTGAGCAACACTCCGCCGAGCGCATATACCACGCCGCAGGCAAAAGGTATGCCCAGAACGTTGTATATAAACGCCCAGAAAAGGTTTTCTTTCACGTTTCTCAGCGTTGCTCTGCCCAGCTCTATAGCGTCTGCGACTGCGCGGACGTCTCCGCCCACAAGCACCACGTCTGCGCTTTCTATCGCAACGTCGCTTCCCTCGCCTACGGCTATGCCCACCTGCGCTTCCGTCAGTGCGGGAGCGTCGTTTATTCCGTCCCCGACCATCGCAACGTATGCGCCGCTTTCTTTGAGCTGTTTTATCTTGTCCGCCTTTCCTTCAGGAAGAACCTCGCTCACGACCTCGTCTATGCCAACCTGCTTTGCGATATAAGCCGCGGCTTTCGCGTTGTCGCCCGTCAGCATGACCGTCTTTACGCCCAGCTTCTTAAGCGCTTCGACCGCCTCAGCCGCATTCTGCTTCACGCCGTCAGCAAGCGCGATGCAACCGAGAGCTTTGCCGCCTTCAGCAACCGCGATAACGCTGCTTCCGCTGTCGTAACATTCGTCAAGATATTTCTGAATAGGCGTTATATCCACGCCGTTTTGTGTAAGAAGCGCGCTCTTGCCGCAAAGCACCTTCTTTCCTTCAACCGTTGCAGAAAGGCCGAAACCGCTCAGATTCTCGACTCCTTCAGCCGCCGTAACCGCAACGCCTTTTTCTTTTGCGTGATCCGTCACTGCTTTTGCAAGCGGATGCGCGCTCGAACTCTCCAGCGAAGCGCATAGGGCAAGAAGTCCGTTCTCGTCGCCGTCGACAGCGTAAACTCTGACCACACGAGGAACGCCTTCGGTAATAGTGCCCGTCTTGTCGAACACGACTGTGTTTACGTGCGCGGTCTGTTCAAGAGCTTCTGCATTCTTGAACAGCACTCCCATCTTAGCCCCGTTGCCGCTGCCCGTGATTATCGCCGTCGGAGTTGCGAGTCCGAGAGCACAAGGGCAGGCTATCGTAAGTACGGATACGAATATTTTAATGACAAAAGCTGAATCCTTGCCGACAATCGCCCAGATAACGCTTGCAATGACGGCGATAGCCATAACTGCGGGTACAAACACTTTTGAAACCTTATCTGCAAGTTTTGCGATAGGCGCGCGCGAATTCTGCGCGTTTTCCACAAGCGTGATTATCTTTGACAGCATTGTATCCGCGCCTACTCCCGTAGCCTTGAATTCTACAACGCCGTTGCCGTTTATAGTGCCGCCAATAACGTTGTCCCCGACTGTTTTGTCTACAGGCAGGCTCTCTCCCGTAATCATGCTCTCCTGTATAGCCGACGAGCCTTTTATTATTATGCCGTCGCAACAGAAGCTCTCCCCTGCCGCAACGCGTACCACGTCGCCTGCTACAACCTCGGACGACGACACCTGCACGAATGCGCCGTCTCTCAGCACGGTAGCGTAATCGGGTGCAAGCCTCGTCAGTTCTTCTATCGCCTTCCCCGTCTTTTTGAGCGCGCGGTTTTCAAGATATTTGCCCAGAGAGATAAGTGCGAGGATCACAGCTGCTGATTCGAAATAAAGCTGATGCGCCGCATGTGCGTCTCCGCCGCAGATAAGCACAAACCCGTATACGCTGTAAACAAATGCCGCCGTTGTGCTCACCGCGACAAGGGAATCCATATTGGGGTCGAGCCTGAAAAGATTGCGGTAACCTCTGAAATATATCTTGTAGCTGAGCGCCATAACCGGCACGCACAATATTATCTGAACAAGCGAGTATACGAATGGATTGCCCTCGGGCGATATAGCCGAAGGATAAGGCACTCCCAGCATGGGAAGCATAGACCATAAAAGCAACGCGGCGCCCAGCACTACTCTCAGCAAGGTGAAGACGAACTCTTTGTCTGCCTTTGGCTTCTCCTCCGTCTTTTTCTCAAAACGCGCTTTATATCCTGCCTTTGCAACTGCGGCGGCAAGATCGTCCTCCGTGAGTTTTTTATCGTCGTATTCCACGACGGCTTTACCGCTGGCAAAGTTTACGTCGGCGCGCTTGACCCCGTCAAGAGCAAGCAGTGCTTTCTTGCAGGTCCCGCTGCACACGACGCAACTCATGCCGTCAATATTGAATATAACGTTTTTCATTTCTTTCTCCTTCTGTCGAGATATACAATGCCTTTATTTAAATAACATTATATACCATTCATGCGCAAAATCAATAACGTTATCCTTTGCTTACTCAGCTAAAAAAGAAGGAGCGCTTTCACGCTCCTTCATAACGTTTAAAGACACGTTAAATCATTGAGGGAAACTGATTGCTGTTTCCGAATACTCAAAATCGGCAACTATATGAGAGTTGTAATAAACGTCGCCTTTAAGTTCGAGAGTAGAATCCGCCGCGCTCTTTTCAGTATAGTAAGGCTTTACGTATTCAGTGTAATAGTCTATCTGATCGAGTCTTGACTTACTCTTGCTGTAGTTGTAAGTGTAACGGGTGATTTTCATTGCGCCGACGTTTTCCCAGTTGTAAACGATATCTTCTCCGAAGCCCGTCCAGTATTTTCCGTCAACGTTTTCAGACTTGTCTATGCGCAGATCGTCGCTCATAGAAAGAAGATTGTTCTCAAAAATCTCGCTTGCCTTAAGATTCCATGACTTTATGGTTTCAGGAAATTCAGCAATGAATTTATTCCATTCTTCAGTGCCGTATTCGGGAGCTACGATTTCGTCAAACTTTACGTCAGCCTGCTCTGCCAGCTTATACGCGGTGATATACTGAGCCTGCATGACGTGTGTGTAAATCTTGTTGCCGTTGGTGAACGTATAGCAATCGTCTACAGGCATCTGTCCGTTGACGATACCGACGATCTTTGACAGAACTTCGATGCCGTCGTACTGAGTGCCGTCCGCAACGCCGTTCTCTGCTCTGAGCACATATTCGTCCTTGTTTTCGATCGTCTCTTTCACAGCGAGCCATTTTCTGTCAGAGGGATTCTCGTTGAGTCCTTCTGTCAGGACAGCGGGATCTTCAAGCGCTTCTATAAACGAATCGTAATATTCTTCCCATATAGAAGGATAGGTCGTTACTTTAAGATAGAAGTCTTTGCTTCCGTTCTGCATATAGGTAACTTCGGTATAAGAGTCCATCCACGCGTTTGTCTGAACGCCGAGATCGTCGATAGCCTTCTGCGCGTCTGTCTTAGTGCCGAAGATATTGTCGAAGATGTTGGGATCTTCTTTTCCTATAGATTCATAAAAAGCCTTGTATGCGTTTTCAAAGCTGTCCCATCCCTTCTCCTGCGCACTGCCTCTTACGAGAGCGGCATTGTAGTGCGTATTGAAGTTGAAGTTGACGGTAAAGTTTGCCTTGTAAAGATTTGCAAGAATATCGTCGTACTGCTCATTGAACTTTTCGATATCCTTCTGTATATCGGCGTAATAATCTTCCTCAGACTGAGAACAACCGATAAACGCTGTGCAAAGCAGAACGGCAACAACTACTATTGCGAATATTGACAAAAATCTTTTTTTCATAGCGTTATTCCTCCTTCTGCTCGGGCTGAGAATTCGCTATTTCGTCAACGACCATATCGCTGATATAGCGTTCTGAGCCTGCCTCTCCGTCGAGAGAAGCGCCTTCTGCAGCCATTTTCGCTTCATATTCCTGCTTTCTCTTGTGAGCAAGTCTCGCTTCTATCTGAGCCATCTTCTTACCTGACAGGTTGTAGAACAGCATCGGAACGATAGAGATCAGGTTGGTTATAGCGGGAATTATCGTGAATATCATGAAAAGTCCCAGCTTTGTAAACTCTGTCTGAGCCGGCTTATGGTCGGTAAGGAATGAGAGCGGCTGTGAGAACAGGAAGAACGCAAGCAGCCATGAAAGGAAGTAATCCTTGAAACCTGAAGAGACCTTACTTCTAAGACTCATAAGCGAGAACGTGATGCCTTCGAGACGTTCGCCGCACTTGTCTTCCCAGTAGTCAAGCGTATCCGTTGCCATTAGGTGCGGAACGACGTTGAGAACGCCTACGGGGAGCATTGCAAAGAACATAAGAGCCGCAATGAGTATCCAGTTGGTACCGCCGATGATATAAATGAAGAATATCACTGCAAGTGCCGCTGAATGCCATACCGTTGCAAAGATGAACAGCTTTTTGGAGTCCATCATTCTCTTAAGTTTGGGCGCGAACAACATACCTATCATCGAAGCTATCGCACCAGGCAGCGCGAAAGCTATCTGCAAAGAGCCGTTGCTGTAGATATACGCCACGACGTACATGATCGCCGCGCTTACGAGGTTTCTGAAGAACGTAAGCAGGTTGGACAATATCAGAAGCAGGAACGGTTTGTTCTTGAACAGATATTTAAAGCCTTCGATAAGACTGGGCGTGGTCTCTGTAGGTTCACATCTCTCCTTGACTCTTATACCGCCGAGGACCATGAACAGAGGTCCGAGAATGCCGATAATGATCGCAACGATGAAATACGTATTAGCGTAATCGTCGTTGGTAAGAATAAGTCCAATAGAAATAAGCACCAGCGCAGACTGCTCACCGATAGAGCCGAGGATACGGCTTATGGAAATGATCTTCGAACGCTCGTCCATATTGGGGGACGCAACTGCAGGCATACCGTCAAGAGGAACGCCTACGATCGTACCCGTGATGTCATACATGATGTAAGTAACGTACATCCATACGATTTTGCCCACGCTGCTCCAGTTGGATATCGGCATGAACAGCAATATCGTAACTATCGCCCACGGCACGGCACCGAATACGAGATATGGTCGCATTTTACCCCATCTTGTACGCGTTCTGTCAACGATAATACCCATAACGGGGTCGTTGAGACCGTCGAAAATCTTGGTGATAAGGAACATCGTACCTACAGCCGTAGGAGAAATTCCCATACACGCAGTGTAATAGAACAACAAATAACCCTGCACGAGACCGGTAACCGCACTGCTTGCGAATCTTGCAAGCGAGAACAGTATGTAATCTCTGGGCTTAAGGAATTTCTGATTGATGAGTTTTTGATCTTCAGCGCTCAGAACTTCCTCATCGGCGGGAGAACTTTGCGGAGCTCCTGCCTGATCGATGGTGTTTGTCGTGTCTTCCACCTCATAACCTCCCAAATTTATTTTGATTTTGACGCCTTAAAATATAGGCGTATTTGTCGTTTGTTTGCCCTCTTCTCACTTAACGCGCTTATTGCCGAGCTGTTTGCGGAAGAAGTTGCCGTCGTTGTACGAAAGTACGAACGCACCGGTGCTTGACCATGCCTGAAGTAACGAGCCCTGCGGATGTATCGGGCTGAAGAATTCAACGGGCGTATAGTTGCCCTGATCGAGATTGTATTCAAACCATCTTGTGAGCGGATATTTATAATCCATGCCGTACATGAGTTTTGCGTAAGCGTAAACGCATGACAGATACGGCCAGTCTCCGCCGTTGTGGTAATAATACGGAAGTGAAGATTTCTGAACGATATCCTTTGTGTTCTTATAGAACGGATACACGCTGAGAGTGCCGAAGTCGCCTGCCCTCTGCTCTTTGTTGTTTTTTGACTCGAGCATTTTTTCCATATTCTTAAGCACGCGCTTTGATCTCTCTTCGTCGGCAATGCCGAAAAGTACGGCAACAACTGTGTCTATAGACAGGTTGTCCTCAGTGAAATCCTTGCTCTTATAGTTGACGTAATATCCCTTTTCTTCGTCCCACAAAAGGTCGTTTATGGCTTTCTTTACCTTGACGTACTTTGCGTAATACGGGTTGCCGTCAATGCCGCATGCGTCGCAGAGCTCGCTCATAGCGAAAAGCGCGCGTGCGTAAAGCGCTTCGTCGTAAGTAACGTAAGTGCTGCGGAACACGTTGTCGCACCAGTCGCGGCGGTTGTACTCTCCGCCCTTTACCAGAAGTCCCGTAGAGTCGGTCTCCTGCTCCAGTCTGTCGAGAACGAGTTTTGCCGCCTCTATTATCGTGCCGCAATCGCACTCTTCTTTAAGCACTGCGAGATCGCCCGTATGTACCACGTAGTCGTAGATCATTGCGACGAAGAAAGACGGAGAATCGTAATGGTTGCCCCAGTAATTCTTGAAATTGAACTTGACCGCGCTGGGGCATTCGCCCTTCTTGTTAATGCCGTTCGCAAGAGTAACGATCTCGTTGCGGACAAGCGCCGGTCTTACGGGAAGCACCGAAAGCACAGTCCAGTAAGCGTCGCGGTAATACGTTCTCGCAGGGAACTGATATACGATACCTGCAAGAAAACCCTTGAATCTGCCCAGCTCTTTATAGTTGGAAATACTGCAATTGAGCAGAGACTTGTAATAGGTCTCCATAAAGTCGTCGCCTTTTACGCAATCGGGACAACCGAGGTCGTCTATATATTTCTGAGCTTCGTATGCGGCTTTGTCAAAATTGTTCAGCGCCTGCATAACGTCGCAGAAAGTAAAGTCGTTTCTCGTACCCGCGCTGACGACGTATCTGAACTTTCTGAGTTCGCCTGCGCGTAGTTTAGCGCCGTAAGAGAACTGATTGTGGAAACCTCTTTCGGCTTCTCCCGCCTGAGCACCCTCGCTTATGGCGTAGTCGATATAGAAATCGCCCAGCACGTCTCCGTGCAGTTTTGCGCTGTCCCCGACAAAAGTCAGACCGTTCTTCTTGCTCTTGATGAAGCCTGTGAGCACGGTGGCGATCGTCTTGGGGCTGAGTCTGTTGGCAAGAAGCTGCTGCACGTAGCTTTCGTAATTGATGCCGAAATTTATCGTGTTGTCAAACGTTATATCGCTTTTTGCCTCGACCGCAGTTTCGACATAAATCGCGTTGCTCTCGTTGTCGAGGAACTGAGTTATCGTCATTCTGCACTTTTCGTGCTCGACTTTGGTCGTCTGCCTCTTTCCTTCCATTATAACGACTTTGTCTTCCATATAATCGAAAGGCACGCCGTCCACGGTATAAAGCGAATAGTAGTTTGTGAACACGGAAAACTTATTCATTACAGCATACTTCGATATGCCGCCCCTGCCGTCGAACTGAGCCGTGATACGGTTGTTGCTGACGTCGTAAAGCGTCTTTTCGTGGAATTTGCCGGTAGTGATTATCTTTCCGCCTTTGAGTTTGTATTCCATAATTTTTCCTTTATCTCAGGCTCACTTTACGCCTGAATTCTTTTCTTCTTCTATTCTCTTGTCAAGTTCTTTGATATAGAGGTCCTCGTCGTAAGGATATACTACCTCTTTGCCCGTCCAAGCGGAAAGGTGTATCGCATTGGAGAATCCGAGGCCGTTCAGACCGTCTGCGTACGGAGCGACCAGCTTGTCCGCCTTGCCCAGCACTACTTCAGAGAAGTTGCGGATAACGACGATATGCTGCTGCTCGATAATACCCTTAATGATGTCGATAAGACCCAGTTTATACTTTGAAACCTTGTTGGGTATCTTGCCCATAAACACTTTGTTCGTCTTTGAAAATTCGGGTTCGGGCACACTGTTTTCTGTAAACGTGAGCTTCATGCTTACGTCATTGCTTCCCTCGATCACTATCTTGCCGCCGTCGCCCGTGATCTCGAGTCTGTTTGTGCCGGGAGCGTCGTGAGTCGACGTGATGAATACGCCCGTAGCTCCGTTTTCGAATTCGCATACCGCGGTAACGTCGTTTTCAACGTTGATCTTTCTGCCCACAGTCTTGGCATTGCTCCATACCTTCTTTATCGGAGTGCCTGCAAGCCAGGTGAACAAGTCCAACTGATGGGGGTCCTGATTGATGAGAACGCCGCCGCCTTCGCCTGCCCATGTGCCTCTCCAGCCGCCCTGATCGTAGTATGCCTGAGGACGGTACCAGTTGGTGATTATCCAGACGATGCGCTTGAGATTGCCCAGTCTTCCCGACTCGATGATCTCTTTAGCCTTCTTATATACTTTATTGGTACGCTGATTGTAAAGGAGACCGAACTTGAGCTCAGGCTTTGTTTTGCCGAACTCTGCCGCTTCTCTTACCGCCTTCGTGAACACGCCTGCAGGCTTGTCGCAAAGCACGTTGAGACCCGCCTTGAGCGCGTCTATGGCGATTGACGGGTGCGCGTAGTGAGGAGTGTCGATGATGACCGCGTCGATGAGTTTTGAGGCAAACATCTCTTTGTAATCGCTGAAGACTTTTACGCCTGAAAGATTGGCTTCAGCCCACTTTCTGCGGTCCTCGGACACGTCGCATACTGCGACAAGACGACCGTTCTTGTCCATACCTTTTAAAAGTCTCTTTGCGTAGTTGCTGCCCTGTTTGCCGATACCTACGATACCGTATCTGACCTTTTCCATTATTTGTTCTCCTTTTCGACTTCGTCGATTATTTCCTTAAGACCTTTGTACTGCCAGGTGAAGATATCCTTTCTTGTTACGCTCTGCATGGGAGATATGCCCTTTGCCGCATTGATACGCTTGAACACTTTGTTCCACTTGCCCACGTAAGGAAGCATCCATGTGAACCAGCCGAAGATATAGAACAGCTTCTTGTGATCAGCATACTTGCCCGTGTGCGGCTCGAGCGTCATAAATCCGTCGTATTTGCGGTTTACGATTAGGTCTTTAATCATCTCTTTGTAATTGCCGAGACCGAGACCTACAGGCACTTCCACCTTTTCAGGTGAGCAGTCCTTTATATGATAATACACAACGTAGTCCTTAAGCATCTCGTAAGCCTTGGGTACGTTTACTCCGCACTGGATAAAGTTGGACGCGTCGAACGCCAGCTGGAACTGCGGATGATTGATTTCTTTGTAAAGCTGAAGGCATCTTTCAGGAGTGTCGCCGTATATTCTCTTCTCGTTTTCGTGAAGAAGAATAACGTCCGTGCCTTCGACTACCTTGAGGAAGCCGCGCAGCTTTTTGACCACCTCGGGGAAATAAGCGTTGTAGTCGCCGCTTGCCTTAACTCTGAAAGAGAACATTCTTATGTACTTGCAGTCCATATCCTTGCAGATCTTGACAAGTTCTCTGAGTTTGTTCAGCTGAGACTCGTAAGCCTCGTCGTCGTAAAGTCCGATCTTTCCTATCGGAGAGCCGATCGAGGAGAACTTTATGCCTGCATTGTCCAGACGCGGCTTGATCGTGCTTCTGAACTCCTGCTCTGTATAATTTGCTATATTCTTGCCGTCAACCACTCTGGGGCAGAGATAGCATTCGCCATACTCTTTTATAAGCTTTATCTGTTCGTCCAGATTTGAGCTGACTTCGTCGTAAAATCCTGAAATCTTTATGTTTGCCATATCGTTTTATATCCTCCTCACAGGCATTACTTTATCTTTCTCTCGCCTTTTATCTTTTCTGCGAGCATGCTTTCGTATTCGTCGGGATCTACGGGCACGTCCACTTCTTTGCCCTTCCAAGCCGACATGTTTATCGCGTTTATAAGATTGAGCGCATCTACGCCATCTTCTCCGCGAGCCCTCAGAAGAGAGGGATCTTTTTTCTCCACGGCAGAAGCAAAATCTCTCAGGATATTGCACTGCTGACCGTAAAGCGCGTCTGTAATATAATTGCACAGTCCGTAATAAACGGTTTTCTTTTTATACTTTTTATCTGCGCCGTTGCCGTAATCTCTCTTTGAACGGGCATTTACCTTCTTTTCGTCCATCTTGAGAAACTTGAACACAGCCTTATGCCTCGTTATCACCGCAGTACCCTTTGACCCTACTATGACCAATCTGTTCTCTCCCGGCAATTCGTGAGTCGAAGCTGTGAAAACGCAATCGAAATCCTTGTAGAGGAAAAGCGCCGTAACGTCGTTTTCAGTCGTGATGTCTCTTCCTGCCGTCTTGCATCTGGCAACTATTTTTTCAGGCATACCCAGCAGCCATTGTATCAGATCGAGCTGATGAACGCACTGATTTATAAGAGTGCCTCCGCCTTCTCCCGACCAGCTTGCGCGCCAGCCGCCCATATTGTAGTAAAACTGCGTTCTGTACCAGTCCGTAACGGTAAAAGAAGCTCTCTGGATCTCTCCCAGCCTGCCGCTTTTTATAAGCTCTCTTGTCTTAGCGTACATTCTGTTGCTTCTCTGATTGTACATTATGGCAAAGACCGCTTCGGGGTGAGCTTTTGCCGTTTCGATCAACGAAAGCGCGTCTTTAACGGTAACCGTTATCGGCTTTTCGACCAGCACGCTTATTCCTTTTTTCAACGCCTTTTCAGCGATTGTGGAATGAGAATAATGCGGTGTCGCCACAACTACTGCGTCGGGCTTTGTCTCTGACAGCATCTTGTCATAATCCGCATATACGACAATGCCGCGGTGTTTGTCTCTGAAAGAAGCCAGAACTTTTTCGTCCGTATCGCATACTGCGACGAGTTTTGCATTGCTGACCGCTCCTTTGCAGAAATTTTCCGCGTGTCTTCCGCCCATTCTGCCTATTCCGACTACGGCGACCCTGATCATTTGCTCTCCTTTTCCGCATTGCGCGTCTCAAATCTTATCGTAGACGCGACTACGGGGTAATTTGTCGTTATGTTTGCAGGCTCCATAGGTACGAGCCTTTTGAGTTCTTTATAACTGTCTACGGTGAATATGGACAGCTTTACTCCGTGCTCTTTGCACGCCGCGAGGAAAGAATCCGTCGCGTATATCTTGTTTACGTTAAGTCCCGCAAAGTGCGGATTTTTCGTATCCTCGAGCACCTTTTTTATCTTGGGCACATTCTTTGCCGTATAGCACAGTCCTTTGATTCTGTTCACCCACGCTTCGCCTTCTGTCAGTTCTTTGCTGTCAGAAAGCCTGACCGAACCCGTAAATATCAGAAGGTCTGCAACAGCCATTTCTTTCGCAAGTTTTATAACGTCTGCGACAAGACCTCTGCCCTTCAGGTCGCAGTTTATCTTGACGTTGTTCTTTCTTGCAAAAGCAAAAGCCTCGGCAAGCGTGATTTTCTTTTTGTATGAGAACGGCGCAGGCAGATGGCTGAGATACAGCAAGCCTCCGCGTCTGTGCACGTCGACTTCTATAGCGTCAGCTTTGAAAGTGCTTATGTTTTCAAAGTAGATTCTGGAATTGCGTCCCGTTCCGAGCGCTCCTCCGTGTGCCGTTATCATCTCTCTCCTCCACTGTAGAACGCGCTTGTTACCGCAAGCAGCTGTTCCTCTCCTTTTCTCTCTCCGTATATCCCGACCGTGCAGTATCTTGCAAAAGTCGCCTTTGTCATTATCTTTTCGCCGAACCTGATCGGCACGGATCTCACTCCGTTTTCTGTGCGTATTTCAGCCCTCGTAAGCTCTTTAGCCTTGTCTGAGCGGTAATCGTCGACAGGTCTGCACGATATCTCTATCTCGCATTCTCCGGACGGGATCACGCTGCCTATCTGATATTCTTTTCCGCAACATACCGCCTTGCAATTTACTTCGACGCCCACCGTTACGTAAGTCGCGCCCTTTCTCAGACCTCTGATTATATCTTCTGCCTTCGCGCTGTCTGCGCCCACGTACGTGTACGCGTATGACGACGGAACGTCGTCGCGGTTGTGCCAGTCGTAACCGTAAACCGCTGTCATTCTTATACCCCTATTTAACAGAGAGTGCCACTGCTCAAGCTGCTGTCTTGCGGCAACGCCCTCGTTGGGGTAATAATGAGACCATATCTCGTAGTTGTCCGCGCCTGTCAGTTTTTCGATGTCGTAATCGCAATGACAGCCGCTGCATAGCGGATATCCCATACGCCTCGGGTGCGCTATCGCCACGATATCACCGAGACTCTGAGCGCGCGCGATTTTTTCACTTACGTTCTGAGGAGTGATGTCTCTCCACAACACGTCGCTATTGCCGCCGATAACGGTAAAGTGTCCCCAGAAAGTCGTCCACTCTATCCCTCTCAGCACGGTTACGCCAAGTCTTTCGCCTTCTTTTACAGCTCTTTCAACGCCTGCAACGGTGTTGTGGTCTGTCAGCGCTATCGCCGCATAACCGCATTCCGCCGCTCTTGCGACAAGCTCTTCAGGCGTCATCTTGCCGTCTGACATGGTCGTATGAGTATGCAGTTCGCACCTGAAATATCTCATACTTCCACCTCTATTTTCAGAGAAACGGTTATCGTATCCGTGATTATGCATGTTACGCTCACGGTAAACGTCCATTCCCCTTTCTTTATCTCGGTCGGATAAAATCCGCCGTCTGCGCTCTCCGCGCTTATAGTGAAATTCTGTACGTTATTGCCCCTGTGCGCCGTACCGACGACGCCGCACGGCGAATCGATCGAAAACGACAGGTGGTTGTCCAGCGGAAGGCAGGCGCGCATCTCGCCTTTGCTCATAAGAGGTTCTCCCGCCTGCTTCAACATGCTTTTTTCTATCAGGTCCAGCCCGTACTCTTCGTCATAATTATACTTGGGATCGTAAGCGACGCTGACCAACATTTTTTTTGCGTCTTCGGGCACGTTAAAAGGAATTTTATAATGAGTGCTCTGATCCTTACGCGTAAGTATGTACTGTCCTTCAAGAATTGTCTGCATATATTATTCTATGTCCGGTATCTCCGTCATATCGACTTTTCTGCCGCCGTTCTTACGCGAAATCTCTGCCGCGGTTACGATGCGGTGGCTTTCAATGGTGTCTTTTATCCAGGTGTACTGCCACTTGGGGTCGAGTTTTCCTGCCAGCATATCCGCCGCAGATCGGGTAATGCCCTGATCTCCGCCGTAATGTCCTTTTATTACAGGAATTATGTTGACTACTATCTTCTTGGGTTTCTTATCGAAGAGTTTAAGCCATATGACGCTTCCGCTGTCATCTGCGACAAGCTCTCCTTTAGTGCCTCTGATCTCTGTATGTCTGTGATCTTTTTCGTTGAAAGCGTTGGCGGTCATGACGATTTTTACGCCGTTTTCCATCTCCATATTAACGGTCTGACAGTCCACAACGTCGTTGTCGCAATTGAACACGCATCTTGACCACAGCTTTCCTCTTTCTCCGTTTTTAAGCTCTTCTATTACGTCCTTTTTCTTGCCCGTAGTGCAGAAAGCGTAAGTTCCCCACGGATATTTATTGCGTTTGAGACCTCTGCCCACATACTGATAGGTACATTCGTAAATGCATTTGTCTCTGTGCGGACAGTCGAAGCAGTTCGCCGCCGCGCCCTTAGGAGCGTTGGCTTTTGTGAAAAAGCTGAGATCTCCGTAAGAAGACAAGCTCTTGCATTTCGAACCTGAAAACCAGTACAACAGGTCCATATCGTGGCAACATTTTGCAAGCAGCATCGGAGTGGTCTCTTCTTCTCTGCGCCAGTTGCCCCTGACGTAACTGTGACAGAAATGCCACCATGAAATATGCTCGTCATGCTTTATCAGCTTGATCTCGCCCAGCACTCCGCTGTCGATTATCTGCTTTATTCTGCGGTAGTAGTTGGCATATCTGAGAACGTGGCAGACAAGAACTTTAAGTCCTTTTTCTCTTGCCAGTTTTTCTATCTCGATACACTCTTTTATATCGGGACTTACAGGCTTTTCGAGAAGCAGATTATAGCCCAGATTGAGCGCCTTGATCGCGTGCGCATAATGGTCGCGGTCCTGAGTGGCGATCACCATAACGTCAGCGATCTTACCCTGAGCGAAGAACTTGTCCTCGTCGGTAAAACATTTGTCGTCAGGCACGTTCCACGCCTTTTTGACGTTGTCTATCTTAGCCTGATACTTATCGCAGACGCTTACTATCTTTACGCCGTCCAGCTTGTTGAGATGTCCGCCGTAGTTTTTGCCTCTGTTTCCGAGTCCCAATACAGCAACCGTACTCATAATATCTTTATCTCCCTTTATCAGACTCCTGAATATGCGGAGAAACCGCCGTCAACGGGGACTACGATACCCGTAACGAATCCCGCCTTTTCATCGTCTGACAGCCACAGCATAGTGCCCATAAGTTCTTTTGCTTCGCCGAATCTTCCCATAGGCGTGCCTCTCAGGATCTTCTCTGCACGTGCAGACGGAGTGCCGTCGGGATTGAACAGAAGCGCTCTGTTCTGATTGGTTACGAAGAACCCGGGAGCGATGGCGTTTACTCTTATGCCTGCCTTTGCAAAGTGTACCGCAAGCCACTGGGTGAAGTTGCTTACAGCCGCCTTTGCGCCGCTGTATGCGGGAATTCTGGTAAGAGGTCTGAACGCGTTCATTGAAGAAACGTTAATTATGTTGCCGCCTCTTTCAACCATATCCTTTGCAAAAACCTGAGTCGTCAGGAAGGTAGCGAGGAAGTTGAGTTTGAACACAAAATCAACTCCGTTGCCGTCCAGGTCGAAGAAACTCTTTACGTCGGGGTTTTCCACGTCAGCCATATCGAAGTAGTCGTTTGTGGTTGTACCCTTGGGGTTGTTGCCGCCCGCACCGTTTATAAGCAGATCGCATTTGCCGAGATCCTTGTTTATCTCTACTCTTGCCTGCTCCATATTCTCCTTATCAAGGCAGTTGACCTTGTACGCCTTTGCAACGCCGCCGTTTGCGACGATGTCGTCAGCGACTTTCTGAGCCGCTTCGAGATTGAGGTCGAGCACAGCGATTTTAGCGCCGTATTTTGCGTATTCCTTTGCAAACTCACTGCACAGAACTCCGCCTGCGCCGGTGATTACTACAACTTTGTCTTTATAAACAGACATAACGTTTCTCCTTCCTTATATATTGATTATACTGAAATTGCCTTGTTTGCCTTATTTTTTAGCATTCTTTTCAACGGCTTCGATAATACCCTGAAGATACATAGCGCCGAGAGCGCGGTCGTAAAGACCGTAACCGGCTCTGCCTGTCTCTCCCCATATCATCCTGCCGTGGTCGGGACGCACGTAACCGTCGAAACCGCCGTCGTAAAGAGCCTTGATTATCTCGTACATGTCAAGGCTTCCCTTTTCGCTGAGATGACCGCTTTCTTCAAAGCAATGATCGCCTGTGATCTTGATGTTGCGCAGGTGTACGAACGGCATTCTGCCCTTGCAGGTTTTTATCATGGATACGAGGTTGTTCATAGGATTGACGCCCAGAGATCCCGTGCACAGCGTTATGCCGTTGCTGGGGCTGTCGACGATAGACAAAAACCTCTTCAGATTCTTCTCGTCGATAATGACTCTGGGAAGACCGAATATTCCCCACGGCGGATCGTCGGGGTGAATAGCCATCTTTACGCCGCTCTCCTCCGCTACGGGAATTACCTCTTTGAGGAACACAGTCATGTTCTCCCACAGCTTTTCGTCGTCTATGTCCTTATATTGCTCAAGCAGTTCTTTGAGTCCTTCTCTCGTGTAGCTTGCGTCCCAACCGGGAAGTGAAAGTTCACTGGTAAGGGGGTTCATTGCAAGCACTGTTTCGTGGTCGTAAGCAAGCGCATTGGAGCCGTCGGGAAGTTCTTTTGCAAGATTGCTTCTCAGCCAGTCGAACACGGGCATGAAGTTGTAGCATATGCATTTGACGCCCGCCCTGCCCAGTCTTCTGACGTTTTCTTTATAATTCTCTATAAGTCTTGCGGCATTGGCGTTGCCCAGCTTAATGTCTTCGTGAACGGGAACGCTCTCCACAACCTCGAAAGTAAGTCCTTTGTCATTGGCAAGTTTTTTAAGTCTTGCAATGCTCTCTTCAGACCATACCTCGCCTACGGGAGTGTCGTATATCGCAGATACCACGCCCTGAACGCAAGGGATCTGCCTGATATCGTCAAGCGTGACCTTGTCGTTTTCGCCGTACCATCTGAAAGTCATTCTGAATGCCATAATCAATCCTCCAAAAGTTTCTTTGCGTTGTAATAACACAACTTCTTTGCGACCTCGACGGGTGCGTCTCCGTCTCTTTCAGACGAATTGTCCGCAAGGAAATCGCAAAGACACTGTCTGTAATAGTCGTGTCTCGTATACGACAGAAAACTTCTGCTGTCCGTCAGCATGCCCACCATCGAGCAGATATGTCCCAGTTCGCTCAGTCTGTCGAAAGTCTCTCTCATACCGCGCGCATGATCGCAGAACCACCAGCTTACGCCGAGGTGTACTCCCCTGAACGCGCCTATCATAGTGATAAGCGTATAATACATTGACGGATTGAGAGTGTATATTATCGTTTCAGGAAGTTTGCCTTCACTGTTCATCTTGTCGATTACGCGCGTAAGCGTAACCGTATCTATAGCGTCGCCCACGCAGTCGAAGCCGCTGTCCGCGCCGCACTTTGAGAACATATCGCTGTTTGAATTGCGTGTAACGGCAAGGTGCATCTGCATAGTTATTCCGCGCTTTTTGTACTCTCTCGCAAGATAAACGTAAAGATATCCTTTGAACGCGCTCGCCTCTGAATCGCTCACCTTTTCAGATGCGAGGATCTTTGCAAACGTTGCCGCCGCTTCATTCTCATCTGCAACCGCCTTCGGGAAGCCTGCGACGCCTATATCCGAGAATCTGCAACCGCGGCTTACGAAAAAGTCAAGTCTGTTTTCTACAGCCTTTCTGAAATCCGCAAGGTCTGAGATATTAATTCCGCTCGCATTTTCCAGTTTTGCGATATACGATTTGTAATCCTTCTTTTCGACAGATACCAGATTATCAGTTCTGAACGTAGGAGCGACCTTTGCTTCGAGGACGCCTTCCTTTGCTATCCTGTCGTGCCATTCGAGGCTGTCGCAAGGGTCGTCTGTCGTTGCGATATACTCGACGTTCGCCATTTTGATAAGTTTTCTCGGAGATATCGCCTTTTCTTTTATCACGGCGTTTGCCTTTTCTCTTATCTCTTTCGCCGTGTCTTTATTCAGCGGCTCGGTGATGCCGAAGAAAAACATAAGTTCTGCCGCAACCCAGTCTTTTACGGGATTGCCGATAGCATAACCAACGGCTTCAGCGAATTTATCGAACTTTTCAGCCCAGGAAGCGTCTCCCGTGATATATCTTTCCTCAACGCCGTAGCCGCGCATAAGACGCCATTTATAATGATCTCCAGCAAGCCATATCTCGCCGATATCGCTGAACGGCTTGTCCTCGTATATTTCTTTGGGCGAAAGATGACAATGATAATCGATTATCGGCAGGTCCTTAACAGCCGCGTATATCTTCTCCGCACGCTCTGAACGGAGCATCTTTATCACGTTATCTCTGTACTCTACCACTGCCGTCGCCCTCCGCGAGTTTCTTTACTTCGGCAACCGAAACGACGTTGAAGTCGCCCTCGACCGAATGTTTGAGACATGACGCCGCAACCGCAAATTCGAGCGCCGCCTGCTCTCCCATATTGTTCTTGAGTCCGTATATGAGACCTGCGCCGAAGCTGTCGCCGCCGCCGACTCTGTCAACAATGTCTATATCGTAATGCTTGCTCTGATAAACGGCGTTTCTCGCAACGTAAATGCCTGACCAGCCGTTGCGGCTTGCGCTGTAGCTTTCTCTAAGAGTGAAAGCTATTCCTTTGAGCGCGGGGAATTTTGAAAGCACCTTTGCTCCGAGCGCCGCATATCCGTCCTTATTCAGCTTTCCGACGCTTATGCTGCTGTTGTCCGCCTCTATTCCGAAAACATCCTTGCAGTCTTCTTCGTTGCTTATCAGCACGTCGACAGTCTTGACGAGTTCAGACATAACTTTGTTCGCCTTATCCTTGCTCCACAGCTTCTTGCGGAAGTTGAGATCGCAAGAGACGGGAATGTTCTTTTTCTTCGCCGCCTTAAGAATGATATCGAGCACCTTTGCGGTCTTATCGGAAATAGCGGGAGTAATGCCCGTCCAATGCAGCCATTCAACACCCTCGAGAAGTTTGGCTTCGTCTACGTCTTCAGGCTCGATCTCGCTTATCGCGCTGTGCGTTCTGTCGTATATTACGTTGCTGGGGCGCTGCGAACAGCCCTTTTCACAGAAGTATATACCCATTCTTTCGCCGCCGCGGACGATCTTTTTAGTATCCACGCCGAATCTTCTCAGCTCGCCGATACACTTGTCTGCGATAGCGTTTTCAGGAAGCTTTGTAAAGAAAGCCACGTCTTCGCCGAATTGCGCCAGCGAAACCGCAACGTTGGCTTCTCCGCCGCCGTAGACCGCTTCGTAAGCTTCCGCCTGAGCGAATCTCTTATATCCGTACGGCTGAAGCCTGAGCATAATTTCTCCAATAGTCAAAATACTCATTATACGCCTCTCTTATCTCTTTATTTCAGCTACTTTTTTTACAAGTTCTCTCGCGGTTTTTTCAACCTCGTCGTAATCGCCTTTCTTTGCGCCTTTAGTTACGAAAGAGCCTGCGCCGACCGCAACCGCGCCCGCCTTGAACCAGTCTTCAACGTTGGCAAGACTTACGCCGCCCGTGGGCATGATCTGAAGCTGCGGCAAAGGTCCTTTGATTGCCTTAAGACCCGTGGGAGTAGCCACGTCGCCAGGGAACAGCTTTACGAAGTTTGCGCCGATCTCGAGCGCTTTTACCGCCTCAGTCGGAGAGAACACGCCGGGAACTACCGCCACAGCGTAACGGTTGCACAGCCTTACCGTCTCCTCGCTGAAGCAAGGGCTGAAAATAAACTGCGCGCCCGCAAGTATTGCCGCTCTCGCCGTCTCGGGGTCAAGCACGCTGCCTGCGCCCACGACCATGTCCGTATCTTTATATTTATCGCACAGAGTCGATATTATACTGTCCGCGTGCGGAACGGTGAAAGTTACCTCGATAAACTTTATGCCGCCCCTGTAGCATGCCTCTGCCGTTTTTAAAGCCTGTTCAACAGAGTCGCCTCTTACGACGACTACCACGCCTTCCTTTTTGATACCGGCAAACACTTCGTTCTTGTCCATTTAAATCTCCTCTGACGGCATGCGGGGCTTACGCTCTGCCATCCGTCCTGACGGGCACAATCCGCCCTTTGAATATATTATAAAATAATGGAGAAAATTTTTCAAGGCAAATTGCAATAAAATTATGGACAAAATAGGAGAAATAAGATAAAATAATAATCGGAGGTGGATTTATGCCGATTATCAACTATATAGGAAAGAATATGAAGACCTTTCACGTTTCCCAGCACCAGCACGACTACTGGGAAATCATATACTGCACCAACGGAGACGGTACGATAACTTTCTTCGACGGAAGCGAAGCGATCGAGTATACGCGCAACCAGGTGGTCATCATTCCGCCGCATACGCTGCATACCAACGACTCCAAGATGGGCTTCAAGAATATTTATCTGACGGTGGCGAACTGGACGCCCTCTTTCAAAAAGGCTATACTGCTCAGCGACAATCCTCAGAAAGACATTTTCAACGTGCTTACGCTGTGCTACCGTTACTTCAACTCTGAAATGCCCAACCAGGCAAATATAATACTGTCTTTCACCGAGCTTATCCTCAATATTATCTCAGGATTTGCAGGCAGCGACAACTGCTCTCAGCACGTAGAAATGATAGCCAACAGCATCGTCGAAAATTTCTCTGATCCCAACTTCTCTCTCGACGACGTTTACGCTACTTTCCCGCTCAGCAAAGACTACATACGCAGACAGTTCATCAAAGAAAAGGGCATCTCTCCGCTTCAGTTCCTCAACGTAACGCGCATAGGATTTGCTCAGAAACTCCTGCTCAGCAAGAACATCAACAATTACAAGATTTACGAAATCGCCGAGATGTGCGGCTTCAGTGATCAGCTGTATTTTTCAAGAGTGTTCAAAAAGGTAACGGGCGTAAGCCCCAAGGAATACACCCAGATCCCCAGGACGGAAAAATACAACAGCGACTGATATCGGGATAACTCTCAGAATGCGGACGCTTTGGCGTCCGTTTTTTATGCATTTTCCGTTCTCAGCCGGCAGCAAAACAAGGTTTTAAGCACAGTTTTAGCAATACAATATTATATGGATTTTATATACGCGTGCAAAATAGTCAGAAAATCTTTATTATTATCCTTATCGGGTGTATAATGAAGAAAACGACGGGAGGCTTTCATGGTAATCGCAGGACTTCAGAAAACAACGCTTTTAGACTACCCGGGCAAGGTAGCCTGCACCATATTCACGGCTGGATGCAACTTTAGCTGCCCTTTCTGCCAGAACTGGGAAATCATAACAGGAAAAGGCGAAGACATCTCGAAAGACAGCATTCTCGGCTTTCTTAAAAAACGCAAAGGCATTCTCGACGGAGTATGCGTTACAGGAGGAGAACCTCTCGTAAACGCCGATATAGAAGAATTCTTATCTGCCATTAAGGACCTCGGGTATTCAGTAAAACTCGATACCAACGGCTCTTTCCCCGAAAAGCTTATTTCTCTTGCTCAAAAAAAACTTATCGATACGGTAGCTATGGACGTAAAGAACAGCCCTTCGCGCTATGCCGAAACCGCAGGCTCAGATACAGACATAAGCAAAATCGACGAAAGTATAAAGTTCCTGCTTTCGGACGCCGTGGATTACGAACTGCGCACAACCGTAGTTGACGAACTTCACGACGAATCCTCCATGCTTGAACTTGCCGGGTGGATAAAAGGCGCTAAGCGGTATTACCTGCAGAATTTCAAGGACAGTGAAAACGTCAGATTCGGAAATCTATCGCCCTGCTCTGACGAAAAACTCATCCGTTTTACTGAAATTATGCGCCCGTTTGTTCCGTCCGTAAAAATACGTGGCGAGAACTGAGCGATTCTGAAAATACCGCAACATCTTGTATCGTCCTTCCTCCGCCCTTGTCTTTTCAGGGGCGGAATTTTTACCCCCTTTTTATTACGTCAGACGCGGCGAAACCGCCTCAAAAGACCTTTTCGCGCTCTTTTTATCTACAATCGAAAAAATATACCCCAACGCAAGAAAACCACAATATATTGTATTCGGCCAAAAATATTGCAACAATATATTGACACACAACAACCGCAATGGTATAATAATTCTTGCACACGGATAAATCCGCACAATAAGAAGGAGTAATTATGTATCAGGTCATCAAGAGAGACGGCGCGGTTGCCGAATTCGACATCAAAAAGATTGCAGTGGCAATCACCAAAGCGTTCGAAGCAAAGGAAAAACAGTATCATCCCAGCATCATCGATATGCTTGCGCTCAAAGTTACAGCTGACTTCGAGCCCAAAATCAAGGACGGCAAAATCGCAGTCGAAGACATTCAGGACAGCGTTGAGTCCGTACTCATACAGGCAGGCTACTCCGACGTTGCGAAGGCATACATTCTCTACAGACGTCAGAGAGAAAAGATCCGCAACATGAAGTCCACCATGCTCGACTACAAGTCTCTCGTTGACAGCTATGTGAAAGCTACCGACTGGCGTGTAAAGGAAAATTCCACCGTTACCTATTCCGTAGGCGGACTTATCCTTTCCAACAGCGGCGCTATCACCGCCAACTACTGGCTCAGCGAAATTTACGACGACGAAATCGCAGACGCGCACAGAAAGGCGGATATTCACATACATGACCTCAGCATGCTCACCGGCTACTGCGCGGGCTGGTCTCTTAAACAGCTCATTCAGGAAGGACTCGGCGGCATTCCCGGCAAGATAACTTCCGCTCCCGCAAGCCACCTCGCCACTCTCTGCAACCAGATGGTCAACTTCCTCGGCATCATGCAGAACGAATGGGCAGGCGCGCAGGCATTCTCCTCTTTCGACACTTACCTTGCGCCTTTCGTAAAGATAGACAACCTTTCTTACAGCCAGGTCAAAAAGTGCATCGAATCCTTTATCTACGGCGTAAACACCCCGTCCCGCTGGGGTACTCAGGCTCCGTTCTCAAACATCACCCTTGACTGGGTAGTTCCCAAAGATCTTGCAGAACTGCCTGCGATCGTCGGCGGCAAGGAGCAGAATTTCAAATACAAGGACTGCCAGAAAGAAATGGATATGGTCAACAAGGCGTTTATCGAAGTTATGGTAGAAGGCGACGCCAACGGCAGAGGATTCCAGTATCCTATACCGACGTATTCCATCACCCGCGATTTCGACTGGTCGGACACTGAAAACAACAGACTTCTCTTCGAGATGACTTCAAAATACGGCACGCCTTATTTCTCCAACTATATCAACTCCGATATGGAGCCCAGCGATATAAGAAGTATGTGCTGCAGACTGCGTCTCGACCTCAGAGAACTCAGAAAGAAATCCGGCGGTTACTTCGGCAGCGGCGAGTCGACAGGTTCTGTAGGCGTAGTTACGATCAATATGCCGCGTATCGCGTACCAGTCTGAAAACGAGGAAGAGTTCTTCAAACGTCTCGACAGACTTATGGACATCTCCGCGCGTTCGCTCAAAATCAAGCGTACAGTCATAACCAAGCTGCTTGACGAGGGTCTCTATCCTTATACCAAGCGCTACCTCGGCACGTTCGCCAACCACTTCTCCACTATCGGACTTGTAGGCATGAACGAAGCCGCGCTGAACGCAAAATGGATACGCAAGGATATGACCAGCAAAGAAGCTCAGGAATTCACAAAGAAAGTGCTCAACCATATGAGAGAAAGACTTTCTGACTATCAGGAAGAATACGGCGACCTCTACAACCTCGAAGCTACTCCTGCCGAGTCCACCTCATACCGCTTCGCAAAGCACGACAAGGAGCAGTTCCCCGATATCATCACAGCCAACGAAAACGGCACGCCGTACTACACCAACAGCTCTCACCTGCCCGTCGGCTACACGTCAGACATATTCGACGCTCTCGACATTCAGGACGACCTTCAGACGCTGTACACCTCAGGCACGGTATTCCACGCATTCCTCGGAGAAAAACTGCCTGACTGGAAAGCGGCGGCAGCTCTCGTAAAGAAGATCGCAGACAACTACAAACTGCCTTACTACACGCTGTCCCCCACATATTCTATATGCAAGGATCACGGCTACCTGAGCGGCGAGCAGTACACCTGCCCGATATGCGGAGGAAAGACTGAGGTTTACAGCCGTATAACCGGATACTACCGTCCCGTTCAGAACTGGAACGACGGCAAAGCGCAGGAATTCAAAGACAGACAGGTCTACGATATCGCGCACTCCTGCCTGAAGAGAAGCAAGAAAGTCGAAAAAGACGAACCCGAAACGCGTCGCGCAGGCTCAGACGTTCAGCTGACGCTGTTTGCGACAAAGACCTGCCCCAATTGCAAGATAGCTGAAAAGTTCCTTGCAGACAACGGTGTGAAATATACCAAGGCTTTTGCAGAAGAAAACGCAGATCTTGTCGAGACATACGGCATACGCCAGGCTCCCACCCTTGTTGCGGTAAGCGCTGACGGCTTTGAAAAACACGTAGGCGTAAGCGAGATAATGCGCTATGTAAACAACGCTAAAAAAGCGGCAAACAATTGATCTGAATTCACTAATAACAAAACGCGCTCCTTAGGCGGGAGCGCGTTTTCATTAGCCATATTATTATCAGTCTGAAAGGTTCTTATCGTTTATATTGTCTATCGCTATTACGAGAGCGACCAGCAAAGCCGCGTCTTCTTCTTTATAGCAATCAAGTCTGAATCTGTCGACGAGCGATACAAATTTTTTACCCACCTCGCCTATCTTCTCGCCGTTTTTGAATATCTCGAGACAATGCTGAATGAAGTCTCCTTTTATCTCTATTTCATCAGCATACCCCTTTAGAGTGAATTCTTTTTTGAACAGCTTGAACTTCTGCTTTATACGCGCGATCTTATGACCGTCAGCATCGTATATGTAACAGCTGTTCATAAACCATCTTATAAGCTTGTTCTTTACCACGTAAAGAAGGTTGCCGTCCATATCGTAAAGGCTCTTTTTTCTTCTCAAAGAAAATACCGCGCCTTTGACGGTGAATCTGTCGACCTCGTTTTCATCCTTGACGGTCGAACTGCCCTTGATTGAAAACATCTTGTTTTTGATAACTAAAGTAATCATCACTTCTCCCTCACTTTCCGATTGTATTTGCAACGATGACTATTGCCGTGCCAACAAGCAATATCCACGCCGCTATTTTTATCAACAAGGCGATCTTGCGCCTTCTTTTCACCGTATCGAAACAATTGCAGGTGTTTTTTACGATTTCCGCATCGAAATTACACTCGAGTTCCGCCGCAGGGCTGCCTTCCCCTTGAGCGCGGATAAACTTTACCGTTGCCTGAGCGTTTTCGGACGGATGCAGAATTGCAGAAAATTCAGCCGAGTTCCTGAACTTATCTCTGCCCCAATCAAAAATTCCGAAGACGCTTATCACGAAAAACAGCATTTCCCAAAGCATCCACAAAGGGCTTAATATCGTATCCCAGCATATCATGCTGAGCTCTGCCCCGTCGGCTACGTCGATGTCGGCAAAATAATTGCCGAACTTGTTTTTCTTGAGTCTTATCCTTTTGCCGTCTATTTTCACGACCGGGTTCGCTCCGTTGACGCTTTTCACTTTCAGATTGAGCTTAGCCATTCAGCACCGCCTTTGACAACAGAGCGAACGCGATAGAAAGCACCGCGCACCCTGCCGCCGCAATAATTTTGGACGTATGCTTTTTATTTCTTATTTCAAATGCCAAAAGAATTATTGAAATAACTGCCGTAACCGCGGCAAGCACCGCAAAATATGGCATTGCCTTCAATGCGCTTTCTGTAAATACGCCCATCTTTTCTGTCATATCGGTAAAAACACTGCCGAAGTCTTTGACAAGGATAAATATCGCGCCGAGAGTGATTATGATAAGAAAAAACATCAAAAGCAGATACAATGCCGTGATGAGCGGCGTAAACGATGTGAAAAGCGTTATGAGCATTGCCGCAACGCAAATGCCGAAGCAAATATTGCCGACTCTGACGCCGCCTATGCGCAACTTGTCGTAAAGGTTCATCTTTTTCCCCCGCGCCCTTACAAGACACCCAATTCACGCAAAAAATGTTACGGACGCTTTTTTTATTATAATAACATAGGTAATAAATCCATGTCAATAGACAATTTCCGGCATCAATGTACGATTTTCTGATAAATGCGTAGTAATAAAAATAAAAGGATGCGGCATTTCTGCCGCATCCTCATATAAGATCAATAGATATATTAAATGTCTTGATTAAAGCATTAAATTCAATGCTCAATATTTGCATAGCACTTTAAATCTCGAAATAGAGAGTGCGTATTTTATATTTGCCGAAATCAAGCTGAGAGCTATTCAGTTTTTCTCCTTTCCTTTCAAGCATATCTGCACAATACACCGCCTTGCATCTGAACCCCGCGCGGATATTAGCCGTGCAGTCTTCCCCGTATCTCTCGTAAATTCTCGCAACTATGCCTTTTCCGTCGTGAGAAGGTTTGACCGTCTCTACAATGACATTTTCGTTCTTATCGTCGACAAGTCTTTCGATCGAAGGCAAAAAGTCACAGACAATGAGCGGATAATTGTAGCAATACGCCTTCTTTACAAGATCGCTGTTTTTCCAGTTGCCAGCATGCGGATACATAGCAAATCCGAAATAATGCTTGCCCCTGTCGCATTCGGGGTCAGGTCTTTTTGGGCTTCTCAACAGATTGAGAGATATATAGCCGTCTTTGACGCGATAACCGTATTTGCAATCGGAGAGCACCGCAAAACCGCTGTCCTTACCGTCCACGTTCACGAACTTGTGCGCACATATTTCAAACTGCGCTTTTCTGAGAGGCGTATCGTCTGCTGTATCTCTGTCCACGTTGCCGAACTGTATATCGCAGTTTACCTTATCGGAATATACCTTTGGTTTGAATTCAGCCCTCAGCATTTTATGATCTTCGTGCCAATCGGCGCTGTTTTCAAATTCAACAAACTTTTCTCCGCTCTTCAGCACTGTCTTCTGAACGAGAACGGAAGCACCGTAAATGTACGTAGCTTCTCTGACAGCCGTAGGTCCGTCCGTGTAGCATCTGCTTTCAACAAGCGTCATTACACTGTGCGGAAGCTCGCGGTAATCTTCTCTTATATCCCACGCATTGTAGAAAAGTCTGGGGTCTTCGTAAACGACGAGCTTGTCGAAATAGCCTCCGCAAATTTCCTTGCCCGTGTCGATTTCAACCACAGAACTTATCCAGCCTTCCTTGCAGAATCCGACTTTTATCTTGTCGTTGGCGATCCAGTTTTCGCCTGCGCTTACGCAATAATCTCTGCACTCTTCAACCTTAGCAACGCTGTAAGGCTCGACCTTTACGGTATACCACTTACCGTCGTCAAATATATACTCCTGCCTCTCAAAGTCAACGGGATTGACGGCGCTCTTCACACCGTCCTCTTTCTTCATCGCAAGCAAAAGTCTGTCTCTTTCTTTAAGCGCTTTTTCGTGCAGTATCTTGTAACGCGCAACGCTTTCGTCAAAGACCCGCTTTATCGAACTGCCGGGGATTATGTCGTGGAACTGATACAAGAGCACTTCTTTCCAGATATCGTCAATCTCATTTTTATTCCACTTTATTCCCTTTAATGTCGCAAGAGACAAAAGCCATTCCAAAGTGTGCAGATCCTGCTCGAGTAACCTGTTGTAAAGCTTGTTTCTCGCCTGAGAAGTATATGTTCCCTGATGTTTTTCAAGATAAAGCTCTCCGTCGTAAACAGGGATCACAGCATCTTTGTCAGCTGCCAGTTCTTCGAAAAACTCTCCTGCCGTAGCCTGTTTTATCGGCGCAAGTCCGCATTGGTTTTTCTCTCTTTCAAGAAGTTCCAGCGGAGCTTCTCCAGGTCCGCCGCCACCGTCGCCTATGCCGAATATCATAAGCGCGTGATTTATATCGTTACTTTGGGGATTGCCTTTAAACGACTTGACCATAGCCATAGGCGTTGCTGAAGAATTGTAATTTCCCTGAGGAGCCATATGCGACAATATCTCAGAGCCGTCTATACCCTTCCAGACAAAGGTCTTGTAAGGGAATTTATTGTGATTGTTCCATGTAAGTTTTATAGTAGCAAAATAATCTTTGCCGCAACCTCTGAAAATCTGCGGCAACGACGCAGGATAACCGAATACGTCAGGCAGCCATACGACCTTGCTTGTCTTTCCGAACTCGCTCTGAAAAAACTCTTCCCCGTAAAGAAACTGCCTTATTATGCTCTCTCCCGATGGGATATTGCAGTCGTTTTCAGTCCACATTGCGCCCTGGATCTCTATTCTTCCTTCTGCGACTGCTTTTTTTATATCCTGATAGATTGAAGGATAAAGATTTTTCATCCAGTCAAACAACTGCGCCTGACTTGCGCCGAAAACGTAGTCCGGGTATTTTTTCAGATTCGCAAGCTGATTTGCAAAAGTTCTCGCACCTTTACGTTTCGTTTCCCTTATCGGCCAGAGATATGCAAGATCGAGATGAGCGTGTCCTATCGCCGTATATACGGGCGCTTTGTAATCCACAGGCTTTGACGCGCATTTTCTCAGAGTGTCGCGCGCCTTTTCAGCATTATTTCCGAAATACAGAGAGAACGCTTTTTTAAGCGCAGCATTCACCTCGTCCGCTCTCTCTTTCGTAAGATATTCGTTTTGTCCATAAGTGAGCAGCAACATAAAAAGCTGAAGCGCGTCATAATAAAACGCCCTTGCCGTTTCGTTTACCTCTGCGATGTCCGCGCGGCGGAATTTTGCCGTAGTACCGGTCTTTTTCTTTTTGCCGTTGTATCCCGCATCGATAAAAAACGAGATCGTTTCGTTTCCTTCGGCGCAGTCGCTCAGCGGTATCTCCTGTTTACCCTTCGCGCTCTGAACGTAGTCTATCCCGTCCACGACATGAGTTATGCCCTGAACAGGCTTGCCGTCTTTGATCACCAGACCTTCGCCCTGTATATCTACCAAAGCTACGACCTTCTTACCTTTAGCTTCAGGAGGTATTTTACCTGAAAAACAAAATACCGCGCAGCCGAAATCCCCTGCCCATACGTCGCCTTTTTTTATATCAGAAAAACCTTTTTCTTCTGCCTCTTTCAAAGTAACAGGTTCATCGCTTACACATACTTTTGCTTCAAGAGAGCCTATTTTTCTGAATATTTGCTTTTCCACTCTTAAAAGAGCCGCTACGTGCGACGGATAGAGCAAAAACCTTTCGACCATTTTTCACCTCAACAATTTGTTGTCAGTAAAAGTATAAATTAAGCAACCTCCTTTGTCAACGCTGCTTTTATAATATTTACTCCTGTTTCGTCCATATTTTGTACGTTTATGGGAGTTGACAACTCATTTATGACAATAATATAATAAAAGAAACAGACAGCCTGTTACTGTCCGTTTAAAACTGAAACGTACGGCTTTTGCCGAACGAATAAATTGATTGAAGAGGATTATTATGAAAAAGTTTTTGCCGTTTATAGCGGTTGTTCTCGTCATCGGTCTCGTGTCCTTCTGCTTTGCAGGTTGCGTTGACCATATTGAAGGCGATCTCCCTGAAGATATCCCCAATCTTCTGCAGGATACAGATGTCTGCCCCGATGACGTGCTTGACACGTCTTCCCTTATATCTGCAAAAGAGATATATGAAAATTCCGCTCTGTCCGACGTCGAAAAGGCTATGCAGATGATGTCTGCTACAGAACAGAACGAGATGAGCACTTCTCTTGCAAGATTCAACTATTTCCAGTATAAAATAGGCACCAGTACGATAGGCGATAAAAGCGGCACTCTCATTTATCAGCGTCTGCGCAAACAAAATCAGCAGGACAAGGACGATATGACCCTTAAACTGCCTATAAACCACAACTTCGGGTCATTCGAAACTTCTTTCGTTACCAGTGCAATGATAAGACTTCTTACCGACAATAAGATTTACCGCATCAGCGGAAAAACCGATAATCTCGTTTATAACGAAGAAACAGGTCTTCTCTCCATGGCAAACAACGACGGATGGAGCAAAGGTAAGAACTTCGGCGACGAAGAATTCGTTGCTTCAAGCCAGAATCTGGAAGAAACCAAGAAAACCGTAGCTTTCTGGGATACGGAAGGCATTATCAAGGCAGACACCCTTAAAATCGAAGTAAAGCAGAACGAGAGCGGAAAGACATATTATGCTTTGTCTTTCGAAGTTGACGTTGACGTTGCAAATGCCGATCAGCGCACTACCGACAAGCTCAACCAGGACAACGGGGGCAAAAACATGACTGTCAACAAACTCGTCGTAAAAGCTCAGATCTGGGAATGCGGACTTATGAGATATTATGAGACCGAAGAGACCTGGAGCGGCGAGATCGGCGCAGCGTTTATTTATTATAACGGCTCTGCAGACAGCACCTCTTACACGTTCTACTCTTACACAGAAAAGGACAACGATATGAGCGCAAGCAAGGCTATTCTTGCAAACCTGCTTAAATAAATCAGCAAACTTCTTACGCCCTCCCTGACGGGAGGGCATTTTTATGCGTTTACGACTATATCGATGCTCAGTATTATTTACTTATATCAATGTAATTTTTGCATTTCAATAAATTGAATGTAATTTTATGATATAATAAACTTACCGATAAATAAGAATTGGAAAAGAGAGTTATTATTTATAGGGAACTGATTAAAAAACTGACAGCATCCAATCAATGGGCAAATATGCAAGAACCTTGTCCCGAAGAAGAAATACAGAGAGCAGAAGAATATGTGGGATTTACATTCCCCGAAGAACTCAAAGCATTGTTGCGAGAAACAAATGGTGACCATTGGTTTTTACTTTCGGCAGAAAGAATCATAAGCCATGTAAAAGAAAATAGAGAGATATTCCCAGAATACCTTGCCCCCGATGAATTTGAAGAAAAAGTCAATCGTTTTGTTTTCTTTGCGACCAATGGTTGCGGTGATTATTACTGCTATCGTGTTCTTGAAAATGGAAAAACAGATGCATCTGCAATCTACATTTGGGAACATGAACTATTTGAAATTCGTGAGGTTGCAAAAAGCCTTTCCGAATTGATAACCAAGTATTACAACGATGAAGTGTAATACTAACAAATTCCAATTTATCTAGTTGTCATATTGGTTTTGTGGTAAAAATTTTTACAAGTACAGCACACTATACTTTGCAAATAAAATTGTGTATTTTTGCAAAGTAAAATAAAGACTAACGATATTTTTTCGTTAGTCTTTTATAATTTCTAAAAAAAAACTATGGAAAAAGCGGTAACTCGGAAGCTTTTTCTTTAATTGATTTTATCAGCCCTGTTTTGACGGATCGCAACTTTCGAGATCCTTTATCCACTCCGTCTTGCAAGCGTCGCTGGGCATACGCCAGCCTCCTCTCGGAGAAAGATCCACGCTTCCTACCTTAGGACCGTCGGGCAGACAGCTGCGCTTGAACTGCTGAGCGAAGAAACGGGAAACGAATGTCTTCAGCCATCTGTAAATAGTCTCGTCGTCAAAGTCGCCGTTGAACGCGTATTTTGCCAGTCTGAAAGTCTTTGAAGGTTTGAAGCCCCATCTTACTATATTGTAAAGGAAGAAATCGTGCAGTTCATAAGGTCCGACTATCTCTTCGGTCTTCTGCACTATCTCACCGTCTTTTGCCGGAATAAGCTCAGGACTTACAGGGGTGTCCAGAATGTCTTCAAGCACGCGGCGCGCCTTTATGTCTGCAACGCTTTCGGCATAATATCTGACAAGATGTCTTACAAGGGTCTTGGGAACAGAGCCGTTTACTCCGTACATCGACATATGATCGCCGTTGTAAGTCGCCCATCCGAGAGCAAGCTCAGACAAATCGCCCGTACCTACCACCAGTCCTCCCGTCCTGTTGGCAAAGTCCATAAGCACCTGTGTACGCTCTCTTGCCTGCGCGTTTTCAAATGCCACGTCTCCTGTTATTCCGTCGTGTCCTATATCTTTCAGATGTCTCTGCACAGACTTTGTTATATCTATTTTTTCAAACTTCACTCCGAGGGCTCTCGCAAGTTTCTCGGCATTGGAACGGGTGCGCTTGGTAGTGCCGAAGCAAGGCATGGTTATTGCTGTTATGCCGCTTCTGTCAAATCCTGCGATTTCAGCCGCCTTGCACATTACAAGCAATGCGAGCGCGCTGTCAAGTCCTCCCGACAAGCCAACGACAAGATGTCTGCAATTCGTATGAACCATACGCTTTGCAAGACCGTGAGCCTGAATGGAGAACACTCTTTCACATCTTGCCGCCCTGTCTCCCTCTCCCTGTGGTACGAAGGGGGTCTTTTCTATATTTCTGGTGAGCACGGTGTCCGACAACGCGCAATCGAAATAGATCTCCTTGAGAGGATAAGAAGGGGTCGTGTTCTGTTTGATTCTCTCAGTCGCCAGCTTTTCAACGTCGACTTCGCTTACGGCATAACCTTTCCCGAAAGGCTGACTTTCACTCAGGATCGCGCCGTTTTCAGCAATTATATCGTGAGCTGAGAATACGAGGTCTGTAGTGCTCTCGCCGCTGCCGCAGTCGCTGTATATATAAGCGCAGTTGCATTTGCCAGAAGCGGACTTGACAAGGAGTCTGCGATACTCGTCCTTGCCTACCGTCTCGTCGCTTGCCGACAGATTGCAGATAACCGAAGCGCCTGCCGCACAAAGCCTGTCCGCAGGGCCGCCTGCTATCCACATATCCTCGCATATCTCTATGCCTATGCAGAAATCGCGCATATTGCGGCATCTGAACACTGCTTTTGAGCAAACCTCTGTTTCATCTCCGCAATAAACGGTTTTATCCACGTTGTCGAGCTTTTCACCCGTCTCGAAATATCTGCCTTCGTAAAATTCAGAATAAGACGGCACGTTGCGCTTGGGAACTATGCCGAGGATTTTTCCGTCATAAACAGCGATTGCGCAGTTGTAGAGCTTTCCGCACGCAACGACAGGTGCGCCCACGACGACGAAAATCTGCTTTCCTACGCAGAAATCCCTTATCTTTTCAACCGCTTTTTCAGCAGCTTCAACAAGTACGTTCTGAAGAAACAAGTCCCCGCAAGTATAACCGCATACGCTCAGCTCAGGAAAAACCGCCAGCTTGCAACCTTCGTCGTAAGCCTTTGCGATCCCCTCGCAGATGCGCTCTGAATTGTACTCGCAGTCCGCAACCTTTACGTCAGGACTTATTGCCGCAACTTTGACAAAACCGTCTTTCATTTTATTCTCCAAATAATTGCATTTTAAGATTCAAATATATATACTTTATATACGGATAAAAAAGCAAAACGCCATTTTTTTACGCGGCGTTTTTTAATGCGTAGCTAACTATCCGTAGTTATTATTGTATTTTATCCGCAAAAAAATGTCAATATTTGAGAGAGAAAATGAAAAGATTGGCTATCCACTTAAAAAACTACAAAGCACACCTTATATGGGGTCCGTTCTTCAAACTCCTTGAGGCGATATTCGAACTCATCGTTCCTCTGGTAATGGCGCAGGTCATCGACGAAGGCATAAACCAGGGAGCAGGCACGGGATATATCCTCTCCCGCGGATTTCTTATCCTCGCCCTCGGCGTCGTAGGACTTTGCTGCGCGCTGATATGTCAGTACGTTGCGTCAAAATGCTCGCAGGGTTACGGCACGCTTTTAAGAAACGACCTGTTCGCGCATATCAACAAACTGTCGTATAAAGAATTGGACAAATTCGGCGCGGCAACTCTTGTCAACCGTCTCACGGCTGACGTAAACCAGCTCCAGAATATGGTTGCGATGATGATCCGCCTGTTTATACGCGCGCCCTTCCTCGTTATCGGTGCGGCAGTCATGGCTATGATAATAAATCTCAAGCTTGCTCTCGTTTTCCTCGCGGCAGCGCCTCTTATCGCATTCGTGCTTTATATGATAATGTCGCGCACAGTGCCGCATTACAAGACGGTACAGAGAAAGCTGGATACCGTTACCGGCATAACTCGTGAAAATCTTGCAGGCGTACGCGTAGTAAGAGCTTTTGCCAGTCAGGATTACGAACGCGCGCGCTTCAAAGCCGCGGCTGAGGACCTTACGCGTACAAGCAATACGGTAGGCGCGATATCATCTCTTCTGAATCCCCTTACCTTTGCCATTATCAACGTTGCGATACTCGCCATACTTTACTTCGGAGGCGGAATCGTTGAAAGCGGAGAAATGACTCAGGGCGAGATAATCGCGTTCGTCAATTATATGACGCAGATATCGCTTGCCCTCGTTGTCGTAGCCAATATGGTCATTCTCATTACAAAATCGTCTGCTTCGGCATCACGCGTGCTCGAAGTGCTGAATACCGAGCCTTCTATAACTGACGAAGGCAACACTACAGTTACACCGGACGAAAATGCTCCTGCGGTAAGCTTCGACGGCGTATCCTTCGGTTACGGCAGCGGCAACTACGCGCTCGAAGGTCTTACACTCGACATTAAAAAAGGCGAAACCATAGGCGTTATCGGCGGCACAGGAAGCGGTAAAAGCACGCTTGTAAATCTTCTGGGCAGATTTTACGACGTTAGCGAAGGATGCGTCAGGCTGTTCGGCACAGACGTAAAGAAATATCCGCTCGAACAACTACGCACAATGATCGCTTACGTTCCTCAGAAGGCAGTGCTTGCAAGCGGTACAATCCGCTCAAATATGCAGTGGGCTAAAAAGGACGCGACTGACGAAGAGATCTGGAGCGCGCTTGAAATCGCGCAGGCGGCGGACTTTGTACGTGCAAAACGCAAAGGTCTTGACGAAGTCGTTGAACGCGACGGACGCAACTTCTCAGGCGGTCAGAGACAACGCCTTACGATTGCAAGAGCGCTTATAGGCTCACCTGAAATACTCGTATTCGACGACAGCTCCAGCGCGCTTGACTTTGCTACCGACTACGCGCTCAGAAAAGCTATATCAGAAAGCAAAGGCGACACGACAGTGTTCTGGGTCTCACAACGCGCGACCTCTATCAAAAACGCGGATAAAATAATCGTGCTTGACGAAGGCGACGTAAAAGGCATCGGCACGCACGAAGAGCTTTTCGACTCCTGCAACGTTTACCGCGAAATCTGCCTGTCTCAGGTAAGTAAGGAGGAGAACGCAAGATGAACATGAAGACAAACGAACTTGTAAAACGCCTTCTCAAATACGTGAAACCTTACCGCGCGTTGCTCTTTATTGCAGTCATATCGTCTTTCATAAGCGTTGCGGCTTCTCTGCTGACGCCCGTACTCATAGGCGACGCAATAGACTTCATTGTCGGCAAGGACAACGTCAATTTTTCTGAGGTCATCAGATATATAGGTTATCTCGGCATAACGATCGCGCTTGCTACCATATTCCAGTGGCTGCTCTCCTGGAGCACGAACAAACTGTCTTTCTCCACTGTCAAGGATATGCGCGAAGACCTCTTCAACCATATAGACAAGTTGCCGCTCAAATATATCGACTCGCACTCTCACGGCGACCTTATAACGCGTATGGGCAACGATATCGAGCAGATCTCTACAGGTCTACTTCAGGGCTTTTCTCAACTGCTCAACGGCGTGTTCACGATAGTGGGCACACTTGTCGTCATGTTTATCGTAAACTGGATACTCGCCCTTGTAGTATTTCTGATAACTCCTCTGTCGCTCTTTGTCGCCGCGTTTATAGCAAAGCACACTCACGATATGTTCATTAAGCAGGCAACAGTGCAAGGCAAACTCAGCGGCCTCGGCGAAGAAATGATATCCAACGCAAAAGTCGTCCAGGCTTTCTCTTACGGCGATGACGCACAGAAAGACTATGAAAAGCTCAATCAGGAGCTGTACGGTTACGGCTACAAGGCACAATTCTACAGCGCGATGAGCAACCCCTGCACCCGCTTCGTAAACGGCTTGGTTTATGCAGCTGTAGGCATAACCGGCGCTTTGCTGGCAATAAATACGGGAAGTATAACCGCAGGAAGACTTTCCACCTTCCTTATGTTCTCCAACCAGTACACAAAACCGTTCAACGAAATAACCGGCGTTATCACAGAGCTTCAGACCGCTATGGCAAGCGCGCGCCGCGTATTTGCAGTGCTTGACGAGCCGACAGAATCAGACGATTCTTCTCTTTCTGAAATCAACGAATGCGACGGCACAGTAAAGCTTGAGAACGTCAGCTTCGGATACACTGAAGACAAAATACTTCTTCAGCATATCAACCTTGCCGTAGAGAACGGACAGAAAATAGCGATCGTAGGTCCTACCGGTTGCGGAAAAACCACGCTTATAAATCTTCTTATGCGCTACTATGACGTAAGCGGAGGAAGAATTCTCGTCTCATCCCACCCCGTTACGGACGTAAAGCGCGACAGTCTGAGAAAGTGCTTCGGAATGGTACTTCAGGAAACCTGGCTCACAGGCGGAACGATTAAAGAAAATATCGCGTACGGCAAGCGCGACGCGACTGACGAAGAGATAATCGCGGCGGCGAAGGCGGCAAACGCACACGGTTTCATAACCAAGATGTCAGACGGCTACGACACCGTGATATCCGAAGGCGGAGACAACCTTTCTCAGGGTCAGAAACAGCTCTTGTGCATCGCCAGAATAATGCTTACTCATCCGCCAATGCTTATTCTCGACGAAGCAACTTCTTCAATAGATACGCGCACCGAGATAAAGATACAGAAAGCGTTCAACACTATGATGGAAGGCAGAACGAGCTTTATCGTAGCGCACAGACTTTCCACGATAAAAGAAGCCGACCTTATTCTCGTCATGAACGACGGCAATATCATAGAACACGGCACGCACGAAGAACTCCTTGCAAAGAAAGGCTTTTATTTCAACCTTTACAACAGCCAGTTCGCGCCCGTATAAATCAATCACCGTAAAATATTAAAACGCAACTCAAACTAAAAAAAGCGATATGTATCGCGTTTTCGATACGCGTCAGAATATTTTAAACTAAAAATCCCCTCGGATATCCGAGAGGATTTTTTTGAGCGCAATTATAAAATCCGACCGTCTTTTCAGCTTATTATATTACAGCTTTCATCGATAAATACGCGATTTTCGCTTGCAAGATAATTGTATTCGATTCCGTACACCGTCAGATTGACAAGGGTAAGAGTCGCTTTTTCGTCTATCTCCTGACAGTAAATTCCGCTATCCGTATACTGCTCTCCGCCGATAACGCTTCCCGAAACGGATGACTTTATCGTAAAGCTCCTTCTGCCCTGCATTTGAACTACGATCCTTTTTATGTCATAGCCGCATGTGTCTATCACACACTCTCCGTCGTAAACCGAATTAGTGAAAAGACTGATTTCTTCGTCTATATCAGCTGTAAGACGTACTTCGTCGCAAGATCTTGCGTACCTTGCAAAATCGGCGGCATTAGCCGCATAGCCGATTATCCTGCCGCCTCCGTCGTCATTGTATCTGCTTCCGACGTATGAAAACGCGCCGCCGTAAATCTCTATCTTTCCTTTGTTGACAATATAAAGATTTTCGGTGATGTGATCTTCGTTGTACAGATCGAGGTTGTGATTTGCGATAACCAAAGTGCAATTCGAAGCTATCGTCAGAGTAACGTCTTTCTTTATCTCTCCCGCCGAGATATCAGCGGTCAGCGTTATTGTGCCGAAGTTGCAAAGCTCAGTGCCCGCTTTTATATTGCCAAGCGCCTCTTTGAGTTCGTCAAACGCGGAGACAGTCGTCTCTCCCCGCAATACGGTATATTCAGCGCTTGTCTCGCCGTAATATTTCGTTGACGTGGAACTTGCCCTCACCGTCAGCTTTGCAAGATCTCCTTCTGTCGATATTTCTCTGTCGTTCGTGCAGAAAGACCGGTATTCTCCCACGTCGACCGCCTCGCCTTGGACAGTGGTCAGCGTAAAGCCGGGGGTTTCCGTCTTGATATAGCCGTTTTCCATGCAGTAGACCACCTGGGTTTTCGTAAGCGTAAGAATCGTTGCGCTCGCAATGTCCTCTCTTAAATATACCGTACCGTCGCCGCTCACGCCTGCGGGCACGTAATCGTTGAAATAACTTGTGCCGTTGTTTATAAACGTTCCGCCGTCGTTGACCGTCAGCGCAGAAGTAATTGACTCATTGGAATAAGAGCCGTTGTTTTCAACGCTACCGTTTACTTCTATCCCGTGCCCGTTGTTTATCAGCGTTTTGTCTTCAGGTATGACGAGGACGTATCCCTGCGGGATTTGAAGATCGCCGTTTATATACTTCGCGTTGAAAACCACACGAGAATAATTGTAATTGTCAAGCGCGGCGATTAGAGCGTCGTAAGTGTTTACAGTCGTCTCTCCTCTCTCTACCGTAAAGGCTATTGTCGCGCTCCCTTTGAACGCCCTGCTGTCTTCTCTGAAAGTTACCGTCAGCTCATAACTGCCTGCGTTTAAAGGACAGTCTGTCTCGGTAACTCCTTGTTTGTAGGTTACGTCGTATCTGCTGTCGCCGCCCTCTATGCGCACCGTCGCTTCCTTTTGCTCCCCGTCATAGACGAAAGGCAGATTGGTTATTTCGACGTCGGATTGCTGTATCTCAGATTTTACCTTCACGGAACCGCTTCCGCCGAAAGCGTCGCTCGCTTCGTTCAGATATACGCTGCCGTCGTTTATTATCTGTTCGGTTGCCTTAACGCTTCCCGCAGTGAACACGAACAGTTCGCCTTTGTTCTCAAACGTGCCGTTATTCGTCAGAGTATGATTTACGTAAACCGTACCCAGCGAGTCCACTTTGCCGTCGTTTACAAATTCTTTTTTATCGTCAGTGTCGCCGCCTGCGTAAAATGTCCCTCTCTCCGCAATAGTGATAACTCCTGCGTTGGTCAGATTGCCTGAATAAGACTTTCCTTTGCCGAGCGATATCGTGCCGTTATTGTCGACTGTGCCGCGGTTAACGATATGTTTAACCGACATTTCGCCGTTGTTTTCAAGCGTGCCGTAAACTCTGAGTCCGTAGCCTTTCAGGACGACTATTCTGCCGTTGTTGACGACGTTTCCTCTGAATCCCTCGTCGCTTGCCGCAGATATATTAAGGGTCAGTCCCTCGGGTACGGTAAAGCCTTCGTCAAGCAAAGTCCCGAATCTGTCATCGGTATTTAAATTGATCGTATCGTAATTGGGATTGCTTAACGCGTTATAAAATCCCTCGGCATCCGTAACGGTAACGCTTCCTTTCTCTATCCCGAATGTCAGCGTGGCTTCGCCGTAAAACGCTTCCGAATCTTTTATCGCGACGATCTTTACAGTAGCCGTTCCTGCGTTGACGTTGTTCTCGTAAAACAATTCATAGTCGCCGTAATCGACCGCTACGCCCTCCTTGTAAAAATGCGGCGTAGGCTTTATCTCTGCTCCGCTGTATTCAAACTTATCGTCGCTTAACGAGATCTCAAACTCCTCTATCGGATAGCGGCGGACAAGCGCGGAGAACCGATTACCGCTTATATCGCTGTTCGTATAGAATTTCGCTTCGCCGGACGCACGTACGTAACCAATGTTTTCAAAACCGCCGCAGTTGTAAAAATCGGCGTAGGTATTGATGTACACCGTGCCGTCGTTTTTAAAGTCGCCGCTGTTTTCTGCACAAAGCGCGCCTTCCTTATTTCCGTTTAAATAAATCTCTCCCGCATTTTCGATATCTCCGCCGTTTACAAACGCTTCGGCATTCGTCCCGGGAGCGTAAAACAGTATCTTGCCGTAATTCTTAAACATACCGCCGTTCACGAACGAATTGCCTTCTCCTCCCTCGTCAAAATTGATCTCGCCGTTGTTTTCAACGGTGCCGTTGTTAATAAGCGCGTGCCCTCCCATATTCAATTTAACGCCTTTGCCGACTTCAATGCTCTCGCCTTCGGGCACGGTGATGTCTGCGCCGACAACTACCTGCCCGTATTTACCTCCGTTCAGACTTTCTTTCAGACTTTCAAAATCCGTTACCTCGACTTTCTGAGACGAAGCGACTATCTCAAAACTTGTAACCGCCTTTCCCGTATATTTGCCGCTATTTCCCGGCGTAACTGTTACGGTTGCCGTGCCGACCCCGGTATTGTCAGAATATTCGACGACTATATTGTCGTTGGCAACGCCATAGATAAACTCTTCTATTATGTTGTACCCGTCCAGAATATTAAAATCGGGAGTAATCGGTTGCCCCGTATATTCAAACTGCTCTTTGCCTTTGAAGTCTATGGCAATACCTTTTCCGGAAAGATCCACGGGATCGTCCTTAGTCAGATCGCATGCGACGAACGCAGTTGCAGTCAACGCGACAAAAACCGCAATAACAACTATCATAACAAAGCGTTTTTCCATAAATCCCTCCGTTTTATTTAATTATAGATTATAAAAAGCAACTTGTCAATGTTTGAAAATTTCAGCCTCGGTAAGCCTCTTAAAACAAAAAAATCCCCGGAGATAACTCCGGAGATCATTGAACTCTTTGATTATAATTTTATCAGACGCCTCTGTCGATCGCGGTGATACCTGTGCGGCATACGTTCTTGACGCGCATATCCTTGCCTTTGCAAAGTCCCATGACAGCGTTAGCAAACTTATCGATTTTCTGACTTGTACCGGTAAGCTCAAGTATCATCGACTTTGCGGTGATATCGAGTATCAGAGCGCCGAACTCGTCAGCCAGCTGAACGATCGCATTGTCGAAAGAAGTTTCTGTAACCACCTTTACCAGAATAAGCTCTCTGCATACGCTCTCCTCTTCCTTGAGCGCGGTAACGTTGATCGTCTCTTCCAGCTTGAAAGTCTGCTTGACTATCTGGTCGAGAGTGTTCTCGTCGCCCTGAGCGGTAATGGTTATTCTTGAAATCTTGGGGTCGTCCGTCGTAGCAACAGACAGAGAATCGATGTTGAATCCTCTGCGGCCGAAAAGCCCTGAAATTCTTGCAAGAACGCTGGGGTTGTTGTATACGACTACCGATACTATATGTTTCATAAAAATCGCACCTTCTTGAGTATTATTGTTATTTATTATACAACAATTATCCCTCGTTTGCAATACTTTTTTCAGCTTGCAAAGGCATTAAAAGTATTTGCTAAGCAGTTTTACCAGTTCGTCGTCCTTATCCTCTTTTGCCGAAGCGCTTTTCTGAGCGGATTTTTTATCGAGAGCCGCCTGCAGTTTCTCTCTGACGTCGTTCATACCGTCGTCCTCGTCGCGCTCTATGCCCGTATAAGGCAGAAAGTCCTTTTGCTCCGCCGCCGCTTCTTTGTTGTCTTTAAATGTCTTTTTTATTATATAACAGCCGTCGCATCTGTCTGAAACGCTGCTTGCGCTCTCCACTCCTATAAGCACCTTTTTGCCCTGAGCCTTGATCGCAGATATCATAGGCAGACTGTCTACCTCTGCGCAGACAAGCAGGATCGCGTCGATGTTCTGATTTTTGCAAGCGCAGGCAACGCTGTCCACCACCTGACGTATATCAACTCTCACCTTTTTGCGATTGTGCAAAGGAAGAGCGACCTCAGCGCCCGTCTGTCTTATATAGGCGTTGAAATCACCGTTCTTTTTTGCATTGTAAGCGTAAAATTTTACCTGTTCGTATTTTGCGCCGACTTCTTCGAGAAGAAGAGAAAAGCTTTCAAAATCGATTTTTGCAGCGCCAAGATCTATAAAACACGCGCAGTTCATCATATCCTCCGTCAAGCTGAATTAACCTCGTTCCGAAATCGCTTGTCAAATCGGATTTTTTCTGCCCGTGTAGATAAAATTAACTTTCTCTTTTGTTGAAAAACAAATATTGCTGAGCGTATCCGCTCAGATTGCCGTATGTGGATATAAGATATTTTCTTATTTCTTTGTTTGTCGCTTCCTTTCCCGTCATGTCCGCATATACCTTTCTTATCCATGTGTCTACAGGGAAAACGTCGCTCTTATGGTATGCAAACAAAAGTATGCAATCTGCTACCTTTGGACCAACTCCTTTTAAAGTACAAAGATATTTGTTTGCTTCTTCTCCGCTCATATATAGCGGCTTTTCGAGATCGAATCCATCTGCGACCGCTCTTGCAGTTTCACTTAGATAAGGCGCTCTGTAACCTGCGCCCAGCGCGGCATAATAATCCGCGTCCTTTGAAGCCATCGCTTCAGGCGTCGGAAAAGCACTGTACCCGTCTTTCTTTTCTCCGAGTCCTTCGCATATCCTTGACAGAATACCCTTTATCCTCGGGATATGATTGTTGGCGGATACGATAAAAGATATCAGCATTTCGTAAGGATCCTGATTGAGAATTCTTATTCCGCCTCCATACTCGACAGCTTCTTTCATAAAGGGCTTGTCCATAAGAGCGCGCTTTATCGCTCCGTAGTCGTTGTCAAGGTCGAAAAATCTTCTCCAGTAAGCACTGTCGTCGCTTTTTATCACGACTACTCCGTCCTGTCTGACCACGCAACGCTTGTCTTTTGAGAAAACTTCGTATTCGTTTTCGCCGATCTCAGAATATCTGAAGATCTGCCCGCAGTCCAACGTCTGGCGAATGTCGAAATCTCTTGTATCCTTAATTATTATATCATTGTCTGCCATAGTGTTTTTCAACCTTTTCTGTCGCTTTTTGACGGTTTTTGCAGAATTTGTTCTGCCACCCTCGATAACTTTCATCAACACGCAGAACTTGCTGTCTGCTTATAAGAGCACTGAACTTTACGCGATGAAAATCATGTATAAAAAAAGCCGTCTTACGACGGCTTGAATGTCTTTAGATTACTCAGCTTTAGCGTAAACGCTTACCTGCTTTTTATCCTTGCCCTTTCTCTCGAATCTTACGACGCCGTCAACGAGCGCATACAGTGTATCGTCGCTGCCGATGCCCACATTCGTACCCGGGTGAATCTTGGTGCCTCTCTGTCTTACGAGGATGTTTCCTGCGAGAACAGACTGACCGTCAGAGCGCTTTACTCCGAGACGCTTTGCCTCAGAATCTCTGCCGTTACGTGAGCTACCAACACCTTTCTTATGTGCAAAAAGCTGTATATTGATAAACATATCACTTTACCTCCAAATTTACAAAATCCGAAAAGCCCTGATTGAGATCGGCGACCCCCAGAAGCATCGTATCAAGAACTATGTCGCATTCTTTGCGCATCTTTCTGTCCATCTCTGCGGGGAGAGTCATCTTGAGATAACCTCTCTTTTCGTCCGTGGTGTAATCGACTTTTGCGCCAACTACCTGAAGCAGTCCGAGCAATGCCGTCTGTACTATCGAAGAAAGCGCCGCGCAAACAACGTCTTCTCCTTCCACACCGTACCCGGTATGCCCATCGCACTCAACCGAGACTATGCTGTTATTGTGTCTGACTACAACAACGTTTGTCATTATGCCTTAATTTCGCCGATTTTGATTGCCGTAAAGGGCTGTCTGTGACCCTGGCGCTTGCGCTCATTCTTCTTGGACTTATACTTGAAGACGATGATCTTCTTTGCTTTGTCCTGCGCAACGACCTCACCCGTAACGACAACGTTTGCAGCAGCGTTACCGCAGACGATTTCGCCGTCCTTGTTTACCATAAGCGCGGTGAGTTCAACCTTATCGCCTACGTTTGCGTCCAGCTTCTCGACATTGATAACCTGACCGGGCTCAACTTTGTACTGTTTGCCGCCTGTCAAAACGATTGCGTACATATTATTACCTCCTCTTTCCAGTCTCGCTGATGCGGGTGCCTATTAAGGACTTGCAGACCCTTTTCATGCGGCTCGCAAATTATAATATCATAAAATAAATATACTGTCAACGGATTTTCAGCGTGTTAACACGGTTATTTTTGTAAAATTCCGCGCTTTCAAGGCTCAATTTTAATCCTGTACTTCGCTTTTCCGTATTGAAAATTATGCGTATTTTATCGGTCCTGCCCTATTTCTAGCGTTTTTCTCAACCTGTATCGCTTAATACAACATTCTGGCGTTGTCGGGAAGATCGAGAACGGCAGAGTTAAGACTCTGTATCTTATATTTTTCTATATGCATTGCAGGATCGGGGATAACGTAAATCCTCTTATCCTTCCACACTGTCTGACATTCTTTCTCAAGATAGCGCAAAGAAAACATCTTGTTAAAAAGCGAAGGCGCGACCGTAACGACTACCGCCTTGGCGCTTATTCCTTCAAACACCTGAGTGATCGCCGAGCGTATTTTCATTATCATATGTTCGTCGCCGTATACGTACCCGTCTCCTCCGCAGTACGGACAAGGCTGAAGCATTACCGTTTCTATCATACTGCGCGTCTTCTTGCGCGTCAGTTCAACAAGACCGAGTGCCGTAAGTCCGACAAGAGAGGTCTTTACTCTGTCTTTTTCAAGTTCTGCTCCGAGCACTTCTAGCACTTTTTCTCTGTGCTCGGGTTCTTCCATATCAATAAAGTCGATGACGACGATGCCGCCTATGTTCCTGAGTCTGAGCTGTCTTGCAATTTCAACAGACGCTATCTTATTGGTTTCGAAAACCGTTTCTTCAAGGTTCTTGTTGCCTACGAATTTACCCGTATTTACGTCTATTACGGTAAGCGCTTCCGTCCTGTCGATTATCAGATAAGCGCCGTTTTTAAGCACTACCTTGCGCTTCAGAAGCGCGTCTATCTGCTCGGCAAGGTCATAAAACTGCAACAAGTCTTTCGCACCGTTGTAATACTTGAATATGTCGGGACGAGACTTCTCGACATAGGGGAAAGTGCGTTTGAATTCTTTATAAAGTTTTTCGTCGTTTATTACGACTTCGTCCACGTCCGCAAGCATATCTCTCACGGCTCTTATCGCAAGATCCTGCTCTTTGTATACAAGCGTTCCCGCAGGTTTTTTCAGAGTGTCCTCTTTGATCTTATCCCACAGGGCGACCAGTTCTTTCATCTCGGCGCGGAGTTCGTCCTCGTCGCAAAACTGTGCCTGGGTGCGCAATATCACGCCGCAGCCTTCAGGCTTTATCTCCTCTGCGAGCTTGACCAGTCTTTCCTTTGTTTTCTCGTCCGTTATCTTGTGCGAAACCCCTACGTAATCTATCTGCGGCATATATACGAGAACTCTTCCCGGCAAAGTGATATTGGTAGTGATTCTCGCGCCCTTTGTGCCGAACTGGTCTTTTTCCACCTGACAAAGCACGCTGTCGCCTGCCTTGAGGTTTATCCTGAGCTGTTCAGCACCCTCGAGTTTTTCTCCGTCTATGACGATATCTCCAGCATAGAGAAACGCATTGCGTTCAAGCCCGATATTGACGAAAGCCGCCTGCATACCGGGAAGCACGTTCATGACCTTGCCCTTGTAGATATTTCCTACAAGTTTATTGATGTTTTTGCGTTCCACCCAGAATTCTTCGAGAAGATTGTCTCTTACTATGCACACTTTAGTGCTGCTGGGATGTACGTCTATGAGTATTCTCTTCACTGCAAAATCTCCTTAGCCGCGACAAACTTTCCGTCGACAGACACCAACTGCTCCAGTCTCACGATATCCCCCGCACAGGCCTTGACTCCGAAGCGCGACAGACTCTGAACAAAACTGTCCACGCGCAGATTTTCATTGCCCGTAGCAAGAGTCATATACAGTTTGTTTCCTTCCTTTTCGAGAGAAAATATCTTGCGCCTGACTTCGACTTCAAGTTCCTGCCCTTTCTTGAGCTGTCTCATAAAGTATTCCTGCATATCGAGGATTTCAAGAACCTCTTGAGAAATTTTTACTTCTGAATTCACCTCATACAGAGAAGCCGTAACTTTTGCGGCAAGATTGGGATTTACGGCAGTAACCGCGCAGAAATCCGCCTGCATGCCGGAAGGAGCAGAAGCGTTGAATCTTTCAAGAAGCTCTTCAGGATTATCGAGAGGACTGTCTGCCACAAAATATTCCGCCAGGCTCTGCACTCCGAGAGGAAGCGGCGTTGTAGTATATGTGAGCATATGTGGTACGAAACCCGCGCTGTATCTCACCTCGGCTTTCATTCTTCTCATGGTGCGCTGAAGTACGCGCATTGCGTCGATATGAGAAAGATAACCTGCTTCTCCCGTCTTACGGTGTCTGAAAACTATCATTCAAAACACCTCCCCAGTTTGTTTGCTCCGCAACCGTTGCATTTACCTATACAGTTGGGGGTGGTTATTCCCTGATAAGCGCGTTCTCTTTCTCTCAAAAGATACTGCTTTGTAACGCCGTTGTCTATAAAATCCCAGGCAAGCTCTTTGTCTGTCGGTATAGCACCCGTATATTCTCTGGGGTCGATACCGCAATATTCAAAAGCGGCGATCCACTTTTCGTAATCGAAACACTCGTTCCAGCTGTCGAAAACACAACCTGTCTCGAACGCTCTTTTTATGACTGCGGACTGACGTCTGTCTCCGCGCGCAAGCGCCGCCTCGATGACGCTCGCCTTTGCGTCGTGCCAGCTGTATTTCACGTTCCTGAGTTTAAGCTCTCTCTTCAGATAATCCTGCTTTGCGTACATATCTTCAATGCTGATCTGCTCTTCCCACTGAAACGGAGTGAGCGGCTTTGGAATAAACACCGCGGTTGAAACGGTTATATTTATGATTTTTGATTTTCCGTGCTCAGCGTGAAGTTTTCTTACCAGCTTGACTATATCAACAATGCCCTTGAGATCTTCTTCTGTCTCAGTGGGCAGACCAATCATAAAATAAAGCTTCACGTTCTTTACGCCGTGCTTTAGCGCCGCGGTCAGCGACGACAGAATATTCTCATCTGAAACGTTTTTATTAATCACGTCGCGCAGTCTCTGCGTGCCAGCCTCAGGCGCAAAAGTCAAAGAAGCGCCCTTTGTATCTTCGTATATTTCAGCCTCAAAGCTGTCAAGTCTCAATGAAGGAAGCGCCAGCTTTACGTTCTCTTTCTCAGCTTCTTCTTTAAGTCCGTCTACAAGTCCTTTCAAGTCGGAATAATCGCTGGTGCTCAGGCTTGAAAGACTCAATTCTTCGTAGCCCGTGTTGGTTATAAGCTCTTTTGCCTGTTTTAAAAGCGTGTCTTTCTTTCTCTCTCTGATCGGTCTGTAATAAAAACAAGCCTGACAGAATCTGCAACCGTTGGCACAACCTCTGAAAAGTTCAAGCGTTGATCTGTCGTGAACGATATCGCAACTCGGTACCAATATCTTTGTAGGAAAATATGCCTTGTCAAGATCTTTTACTACCGCTCTCTTAACCTTGCCGCCCACAGAGGTAACGTATACTCCTTCAAGCTCTGAAGCGCGTTTTAAAAACTCTGCTTTGCTCAAGCCTTCAGCCTTGCATTTTCTGTGAAGAGCGACGAATCCCGCAAGATTGACTTCTCCTTCTCCCACGAGTATCGCATCGAAGAAATCCAGGATAGGCGCAGGATTTACCATGCACGGTCCGCCTGCTACAACCAAAGGATAATCCTCTCCTCTGTCCTTAGCGTAAAAAGGAATACCAGCAAGATCCATCATATACAGAACGTTGGTATAGGCAAGCTCGAAGCCTATCGAGAAGCCTACTATATCAAACTCTGTAAATTCTCTGCGCGTCTCGAGAGAGAACAGTTTTATGCCGTGTTCTTTAAGTTTCGCCGCCATATCCACTGACGGAGCGAAAGAACGCTCACACACGACGCCCTCGGTATCGTTGAGCATATGGTAAAGAATTCTGAGCCCGATATTGCTCATTCCCACCTCGTATTTATCGGCAAAACACAGGCAGACCCTTTCGTCACAAGGCTTGTCCGTATCGGGCAGATTGAATTCTCCGCCGATATATCTCGCAGGTTTTTCAACCTCAAGCAATATCTTTTTTAAAACTGCGTTATCTATCATTACATCACCAGTGCGGCAGCGCCTATAAGTCCCGCTTTATTGCCGAGCGACGCTTTTATAATTCTGACTTTGGGATTGTGTTCGTTTGCAAGCAGACTGCTGTTGACCTTTTCTTCAAGCGGAGCTATGAGTGCAGGTCCTTCGTTGGAAACGCCACCGCCTATAATAATTGCGTTGGGGTGGAAAATGTTGCCCAGATTGATAAGTCCCGTCGCAAGATAATCGATATAATCCGATACGACTTCTTTCCCTGCCTTATCGCCTTGTTCAGCAGCAATAAACGCCGTTCTTCCGCTTACTTTGCCTTGTTCTTCAGCAATCTTATTCATAAGGCTTTCAGGATGTTTTGCCATAGCTTCCTGCGTCTGTTCTATAAGCGCGGTAGCCGAAGCATAACGCTCCCAGCAACCTTTAAGGCCGCAGTTGCACTGTTTTCCGTCCTTAACGATTATCATATGTCCTGCTTCACCGCCGGCACTTGAAACTCCGTCAAAAAGTTTGCCTTCAATGATTATTCCCGAGCCTACGCCTGTGCCTAGCGTGATAAGGATTACGCTGTCCATGCCTCTGCTGCTACCGAATTTGTATTCGCCCCACGCGGCGCAGTTTGCGTCGTTGGCTGCTTCTGCCCTCAATCCGGATGCAACTTCAAGACCGTGAACTACAGGAACGTCTCTCCATCCGAGATTAGCAGAATAGCTGACCGTACCCGTGCGACTGTCTACGACGCCCGGCAACCCCATGCCGATGCCGGCAATGGAGTGATAATCGATCCCTGTTTTTTCACACAGTACCTTTATATCGGCAACTATATCGTCGAGAATACCTTTATATCCTCTGCTCTTGTCTGTTTCAATGGAGTTGTCTGCAATGATATTGCCGTTGCTGTCTACAAGACCTATCTTGATGCTTGTACCGCCGACGTCTACGCCTGCATATACCATAAAATAAAACCTCACATCGCGCACGCGCGTATTTTTATATATTATAACAAATGAACAACAATATATCAAGCGCTATAAAAAATAAAAGAGCTCCAAAGCGCCCTTTCAGGAAAAAGTCTTTGAATATGCCTCGTCCACGGTACAGGAGAGTTCGCACTCTTCACACATCACTCCGATATCCGCTTCGTCAAGAGTATAGAGCAATCTGCCCGCTTCGTCGACCACTTCGAAAACAGAACAACTGTCTCTGTTTATCTTTGCGAGCACGCGCATCAGCGGCGCGTCTTTATAAAGCAAAATCGTGCGCTTATCAACCCCTGCACGAAAATTTTTGCAGAACTTATTGTTTGCGGCGGCGGTCAGCGTTCTTTCTCCGCCCGCGCCGAAAACAGACTCGTATATCAGGAAAAATCCGAATACGGAAATCGTGGGATTGAACTCGTACCAGATGCTTATTATCCCCAATACTGCAAGTATGCCCCCGACCGTTATCCCACAGACTTTCATTACTTTAACAGCCCGTGTTTTGTTCTTCACCAAACACGAAACCGCCCTGTAGCCGTCAAGAGGATAAACTGGGAGAAGATTGACGATGCACAGCGCGATATTTGCGCTGCATATATCTCTGGTGTAACCGTAAGACGACGGAACAAGCCACCAGAGCGCAACCACGCATATTGCGCAAAGCGCATTGAATACCGGTGCGGCAAGCGCGATTATCACTCCGTCTTTGTCGTCGTAATTGTCTCCGCCGGCGATAACTCCGCCGTAAGGCATAAGAGTTACTGCCCCGAGAGAATATCCTCTCCATTCCGCCGCGCGCGAATGCGCGACCTCGTGAGCTATAACCGCAAGCACGTATCCGCCGAACATTACCGCCCTGTTCGTCAGAACGAAATACAGGGCAAGCAAAACAAAGAGCGGATGAAGTTTTATCTTCATCAGCCCATAGTAATAAATCTCGTAAGGAGCACGGCACAGCTTATTGCCGCGCAAACGATAGCCTGTACGACAAAGATATCGAGAAGGTTGACCTTTTTATGATTTTTGCTTATCTTGCCGTAAGTTACGTTTTCGTTGAGTTTTGCCTCTGTTCCGATTACTTCGCAATCGTCATATTTCATACACTTCACCTCACAATGGATTAGTAAAGTATATTCTCTTGTTTTTGCGTTATGCCTAAACCGCCTTTATTTGTCTTATATCGTTGGCGTCGGCTTTTATGCGTATGGTATAACCGTTGTCTGAACCGTCGATAAACACCTCGATGCCGCTGCCGCTCAGACACATATAATAGGACAATACTCTTGCCACATCGTTTTTCAGCGCTCGCATAAAGCCTTCGCTCATATCAAGTTTGTCTTTTAGCAGAACGTTCCTCAGTCTGTTTATCGCCATCATTCCTTCGTTCATATCTGTCTCCTTAAATATGTCTTTATTTTGCCGAAAAGTCCTTTGTACCCTTCTGTACAGTCAAAAACCTTGCGGGTGCCGTAAATTATGTTTTCGGCTATATACGTCATCGCCATATCGCTGCGCGCATTTCCCTTGCCCAGTCTTCCCAGCTGAGCGTAAACGGTAACGCAATCGTCTTCAGGGATATACCCCAGAGCGCGGTGTCTCAAAAGCCTTGAAATGTCTTCAGCGCTCATCATGCTGCCTCCTGCGACAAGGTCTCCTCTGACCCTGTTTACGACCACAGAGACAGAATGAAGATTGTACGTCTCAAGCAATGACAGCACCTTATCCGCGTCTCTTATCGCGCTTACGTGCGGCGTAGTTACGACTATCGCTTCGTCAGCCACGCATACGGCGCGGTGGAAGCCGTTGTCTATACCTGCGGGGCAATCCACAAGCACGAAATCGAAAGCGCTTTCTGCCTCAGCCAGCATACGCCTGAACGCCGCCGACGGAAACTCGCTGTCGTCTGAGCCGTGAGCCGACGCCAGCAGACTCAGCGTTGAATATTCTGTATCCTGCAATATCGCCTGTCTCAGAGAACATCTGCCTCTCAGAACGTCTGTCATGTCGTAAACCACCCTGCCTTCCATACCCAATGCGACGTCAAGGTTGTTCAGCCCCATATCAGCGTCCACAAGAAGTACGCGCGCTCCTCTTTTTGCCAGCGCTATACCCAGTCCCGCACATACGGTTGTTTTACCAACTCCGCCTTTTCCTGAAGTCAAAACAATTCTTCTTGCCATAAATACCTCTTTGACATCTGTTTCACGCGATACAGCCATTATAACTCCGTTACGCGCGCGTAAAACCGCATTGTTTGTAACAATAAGGATTTTTATGTCGAATATGCAGAATGAATAAAACTCATCAATCCATTTTCCGAAAACAGGATATCTGAATTTTTAAACAGCTGAACGATCTTTAAAACCGCTTGAAAGCAAAAAAAAGAACTCCCGTAAGGAAGTTCTTCACCCACTATTGTTTGTCTTAAAATCAGCCGTCAAGTCCTTTGACATTGAGAAGTCTTGCAAGAGACGCTTTATCGTTGAAGAAATGACTTGCGCCCAGCGCTACCGCGTTCTCAGGCATATCGGGGACTCTGACCTTGAGCTGAAGCTCTGCTGAAATATAATCTGCAAGACCTGGGATATACGCACTTCCTCCGCAAAGGGTAATGCCGTTTTCGTAAATTTCCTGAGCTATGCCTTCTGGTATCTGGAAAGTATAGTTGTAAGCGACTTCTATTATCTTGTCGATCACGGGGCAAATTGCCTGCTTAAGCTCGCTTGCCACAAGCCTTACGCTCACGTTTTCGTCGCCGTGAAGGGCTTCTGTATTCACGATCATAGGCGAACTGTCATTGTCGTACATACTTGCGATCTGACGCTTTACCTTCTCTGCCGAAGACGGCTTTATCTTACATCTTCTTGTATCGATAACATAATCAATTATAGCCTGATTTATCGAATCGCCGCCGATATTTATGCTGCAACCTGCAACTATGCCGTTCTTGTCGATAACGGCTATCTCCGTCTTAGAGCCGCCTATATCCATAATAAAACTGCTGCTCTGCCCGTTGAGCCCCTGCGCTACTGCAAGAGGAGACTCAAGTATGAGCACCTCGCTTGCGCCTGCCTTGAGCAAAGTCTTTTCAACGTCCTTTTTCTCCATATTGTTGAGTCCGCAAGAAACGCATGCGATAACTTTCACTTTGGGAGAAATTATAGTGCTTCCGACAGCGCGGTTTATGAAATCGCGGTACATAAGCACTGCGGCGCGTTCATGGAAAATCGCGCCTTCCTTGATAGGAAAGAGGATCTGGAAATCGTAACGGCGCGTATTCATAAGCCTTTGAGCATTCTTGCCGCTTTCAAGCAAAGCCATCTTGTTGTGCTTGTTGTTGATAGCGACAACGCTGGGCTCCTGAATGATCAGTCCCACGTCCTTTTTGAATATCGTCGTAACCTTACTGCCAACGTCTATAACAAGTTCTACAGTGCCCATATTATTCTCCGATTATTTGTCTGAGCCGTTCAAGCGGAAGTCCTACCACGTTGTCGTAATCGCCGACAACGCGTCTGACGACTCCTTTATCCTGAACTCCGTAAGCGCCCGCCTTATCCAGCGGAGATCCGCTTGCAACGTATTCTTTTATAAAGCTTTCAGAAAGGTCGTTGAACTCTACGTCAGACTTGCAGTAATAACTCAGCTTTTCTGCACCCTTTCTGATAATGCATACACCCGTATAAACCGAATGTCGTTTGTCTGAAAGCATTCTGAGAAAATCTGCAGCTTCTTCTGCGTCTTTGGGCTTGTTCAGAATTCTGCCCTTAAAGCACACTATCGTATCTGCGGCAATGACAACGTCTCCGTCCTTTGCTGAGGATTCTACACTTTCCGCCTTATGCTTTGCAAGTGCCTGAACGTAAAGATGCGGTCTTTTGTAAGAAGTCTTCTCCTCGTCTCTGCTCGGAATAACCTCAAAGTTTTCAGTTATTCTCGCAAGCAGTTCTTTTCTTCTGGGAGAAGCAGATGCAAGTATTATCATTTGCTTTCTTCGAACGCGTCATCTTCCATTGCCTTTTTCACGACCTCTTCGGCTTCTTTGCGGATATCTGCGTTTTCAGCGTTGTTCTTGATAAACTTTTTCTTCATCTTCTTTGTCTTCGCGCTGTCCCAATGTATTCCGTCGTCGGTTTTGAAGCGCTTGATGTTCTTAAGCGCCTTTTTCTTCTTTGAGTTCTTCTCTTCTGCCGTAGCGAGTTTTGCGTAATACAAAGACGCCTTGTCTCCGTCTGCAACAACGACTTTGCCTTGTTCGTAGCTGCGTGCGACTTCGTAAGCGTACATGAGTTCTCCCGTAAGCAGCGCGATCTCTTTATAATGCAAAGCCTTTGCGGTATCGGCAGTGCCTTTCGTCGTATAGTATTTGATAAGGAATGTACAAGCCTTAAGATAACCTGCGTCAGCGGCGCGCGTAATAAGTTCAAGCCCCTGAGTCTTGTCTTCTTCAAAAGCTATAGCGCTGTAGAGCATATATCCCTTCATATAAATGCCGTTGACACAACCTCTTTCACAAGATTCGTTTACAAGTGCCTTTGCCTTTTCAACGTCCTTTTCAACGCCGCTGCCAGTCAGATAGCAATTGGCAAGATAAGCAAGCGCTTCTCCGTCGCCTTTCTCAACGGCGAGATTGAAGAAATTCGCGCTCTTCTTGAGATCTGTCTTATATCCTTTCGCATCCTTTGAGTAAGCAACGCCCAGCTTTGTATATGCGGGAACGTAACCGGCATTTGCCGACTTCTCAAAGAATCTGAGGGCAAGTTTTTTGTCTTTCTTGAAATGAACACCGTTTTCGTGCCCGAGTCCGAGATAATAAGGAGCAACGGGGTTGCCGTCCTCTGCGCTTTCGTTAAGATACTGCTTAGCAAGCACAAGCTCTTTCTTTGTGCCTATGCCGAACATATAACGGTAACCAGTCTCGAGAAGAGCTGCCGAGTAACCGCTAGTTGCCGAAAGTCTGAAATATTCGAAAGCCTTTCTTCTGCTTATCGGAGTGCCGATACCCTGCTCGAAGCAACGCGCCAGGCCGTAGCAACCTCTCGCGCTTTCACGCTCTGCGGCACGACTGAAATAATAGAACGTAGCATTCTCGTCGCGTGCAACGATTTCTCCTCTTTCGCTGATAATACCCATTTTCACGAGAGCGGGAGCGTAATCGTCCTGCGCCGATCTGAAGAAACAGTCGACGGCGAGCTTGTTGTCTCCGTCTCTCTCAGCGATAAGTCCCTTTCTGTAAAGAGCGGGAGCGTAATTCGCGTCAGCTGCTTCAGCCATAAGAGCTTCTGCCTTATCCACGTCCTTCTTGACGTAAATGCCGTTGAAATACATCTGACCAACGACATATTTTGCGGCATAACTGCCTCTTGAAGCCGCCTTGCTGAAATGTTTGAAAGCTGCCTTGAGACTGCGTCTTACATAAGGCTTGCCTTCATAGAAGAAATAACCCATCATGCAGAGACATGTAGGCTCATTGAGTTTAACGCCCTTCTGCACCCATCTGTAAGCCTTTACGGCATTAGGAGCAGTACCTATGCCGAAGCGGTAACATCTTGCAACCTCGGCGTATGCCTTGGTATGTCCTGCCTTGGCAAGTTTTTCGTAAAGGTCGAATGCCTCTTTTTCGTTTTTATCTATTCCGAGACCTCTCTGCATGCAGAAAGCAAGGTTGAACATTGCAACTTCGTTGCCCTGAGAAGCGGATTTCTTGAACCAGTAAACAGCCTTGGGAAGATTTTGCTTTACAGCGTCGCCTTTGAGAAAACAAAGCGCGAGATAACACTGAGCGTCAGAGTCGCCTTCTTTTGCCGCAGGCACGAGATAGTGACCTGCCATGAACGGGCTCTTTTCTGTTCCGAAACCGTTCTGATAGCAATAAGCAAGACTGTATTTCGCCTTATCGTTGCCCTTTTTAGCAAGTTCGGTATAAAGACCGAAAGCCTGAGCCTCGTCTTTTGCCACGCCTTCGCCGTTGAGATAGAGATCGGCAATACCCATCTTTGCGTCAAGGCTGCCCATTTCTCTCGCTTCTATGTAAAGGTTCATTGCGCCTTCAGGGTTCTTTTTGCAGCCGAGACCCCTGCGATAAAGGTCTGCAAGTTTTACCTTCGCTTTCACGTTGCCTGCTCTAGAAGCGGCGTCGTAAAACTTTCTCGCCTTGACGTAATCGTTCTTTACGCCCAGACCTTTCTCGTACATTCTGCCCAGGTAGTATCTGCAGTTGCTGTCGCCGTAACCGCCGGCAGCCGCTTTATCCATCCAGTAAAACGCCTTCTGATAATTGCGTTCTACCTCTTCGCCGTTGAAGTACATTACGCCCAGCTTATAGCGAAGCGCAACGTCCTTTTTTGCTTTTTTCTCCAACTCCTTGATATTCTCTGTCATATTACCCACTCCGTAAATGTCAATGGTACGTCGTCGAAAATATCCGACGGGATAACCTATAATATTTTTATTCTAGCATAATACGCGCGTGTTTACAAGCATATTTACGCAATAGTTGAACACGGACACGCCAAAATGTACGCCTTCAGCTTACAAATCATGGCAAAATTTATATCAAAAACAGTTTATTTATATTAAAAAAGCGAAGGCTTTCGCCTCCGCATTTTTCTTTAAAGTATCTGCAATTGCTTTTTATAAGCCCTCTTGAAATCCTGAATGCTGGTCATTGCGTCCTTTATTTCAAGCGAACATTCAGCGCCTTCGCTGTCCGTCTTCATGATTACGCTGTCTCCCAGGACGTCGCAGGTTATAGTCTTTATAACTCCGCTCATGCTTCTGTCAAGGCTTTCTGCGATCCTGACAATTACGCCCAGCTTGAATATCGCGTCGACGTCTTCTTCTGTAAGCATTTCGCGGTAGCGCATAAATTCAGCCATATTGACGTCGCCCTTTCTGTGCATGCTTGCCATAAACGCCGCCATTACCAGATCCTTGTGCGATATGCCGTAAAGGTTGCTGTTAAGGATTATATAGCAAGAATGCTTATGGTGGTCATAGTACTTTATGCGGTTGCCCGAGTCGTGAAGCATAGCGGCTGTGCGCAAAACTTTGACGTAAGCGCGCGGCAGCTTGTGCAACACCTTGAGCTGCTTAAACAGCTGTATAGAAAGGTTGTATACGTGTTCTGCGTGAGGAATGTTTTCTCCGAAGAAATTGAGCAGCGAATATATGCTGTGTCCCAGAACGTCGGAAATAGGCTTCTCGTTGGTTGACGGAACGGCATACTTGAACATCGCACCCTCTCTGAGACCGCTGCCTGAAATAACCAGCTCTTCGAGATTGAGATAATTAATTACGCTCTTGATTGCCGCAAGCGCAGACGGGAAAATATCTGCTCTTACGCTGGAGAGTCCTTTTATCTTCATCGTCTTGTCAAGATCGAGGTTCTTTATATTGCCGTAAATGCCGTTGAACTCCTGATTTGTTACGACATAGTTGTGTGCCATTGAAAGCGGATATTTCTTAAGCATACGGCTTATCTTGCCGAGGTTGCGGAAAGAACCGCCCACGCCGATAAGCTTCGTATCAGGAAGTATCTCAGCCATCCACGGAACGTTCTTAAGCTGCTCTGTAACATACTCCTCTATCATTCTGTTTCTTTCCTGCGGAGAAACCCCGGGCTTTGAGAACATCTCTGTCAGAACGACAGCGCCGAAAGGCAGAGTTATATGCTGCAAAAGATTCTTTCTGTTGTAATATACGAACTGGGTGCTGCCTCCGCCGATATCCATTATGATACCGCGGGGAATATCCATCGAGTTGATTACGCCCTGATATACCAGCTGAGCTTCTTCGTCGGCATCGAGAACTTTGAGCTTTATGCCGGTAGTTGCCAGCACTTCGTCGAGAAATCCCCTTTGATTCTTTGCTCTGCGTACAGCCGCAGTAGCGTATGCGTAAATCTTTTCAACCTTATTAGCATCGCACAGTCTTCTAAACATTTTGAGAGTTTTGATAGTCTGCGCAACTCTTGCAGGCTGTAAAAAACCGTCAAACTCCATATCCTGTGCGAGCCTTACGGTTTCCTTCAATTCGTCGACTACTGAAAAATAACCGCCTTCCAATATGTCGACCAATACTAGTCTCAGCGAATTCGAGCCGAGATCTATAATTGCTATTTTTTCCATTGACATTTATCCTTTGATAAGTTTCGTTTTTTGACGCTTAAATTATAGCACACGCTTTAATTTTTGGCAATACCCAATATTTTTCAATACGCGCTCTACGCGTGCGGGCGTGCGTGAAAATGCATGATTTTTTAAAAATCCACATTCTCAAGCAAAAAACTGAGCAAAAATTTTACACAGTTACAGCTTGTTTGTTGCACAAATTTATTCTCTTTATGCACAAAACGGTTATTTCTTTTTTATAGGGATTTTTATATCGTCTGTTATTTTCAATTGAATCCTTGCAATTTTCACTTTGAACATTGTCCTGAATTATCTCACAATACACTACAGGCACATTCAGCAGCACGTCTTTTAAGCCTTTTCATAGACTTACAGAACAGCAGATTTAAAATACCGACTTGTCTTTCCGCAGTTTAAACAGCTTTTTAACGACAAATAAAAAACGACGCGGTTTTTCCTGCCCGTGTCGTTTTTACGCCTTTATTGTTTTCAGATACTCTGAGTCAGTTCCACCTCTCGTCCGTACAAAGGACGGCTTTACCCTCTTTAAGAGTTGCCCGAACGTCTATTACCCTCTGATTGGAAGAGCCTTTGAACTTTGCGTCATAACATCTTTCTTTCTGCACGAAAGGTCCGTCTACAAGGACGTCCAGCTGCTCAAGAAGCTCTTTCGCGCCGCTGACCTTTCCTGCAAGCAGATCCTCGACAAGATATCCTGTATAGCAGGCAATATCGTCAACGCCGCTCTCTCTGAACATCTTAGCTAGTTCTGCAAGCGCGTGTGCCTGACACATAGGCTCTCCGCCGCTGAAAGTTACGCCGCAGAGCAAAGGATTCTGCAATCCTTCTTCAAGCAGAGCGCTTATATCAGTCTCCTTCCCTCCTGCAAAATCGTGCGTCTGAGGATTGTGACAACCCTTGCAATTGTGGGGGCATCCCTGTACGAATACGGCATATCTGAGCCCGGGCCCGTCGGTAATGGAATCGTTTACCGTGCCCGCAATTCTTATTTTTGTCATTTGTCTTCCTTGCTTATGCCGTGTTTTACGCGGTCTCTTTCTTCAGCGCGTTTTGCGTTGTTGAAACGGTCGAGAGTTCCTACGAGATATCCGGTAATACGACGGATTCTTTCAAATGCGACGCCGTTCTCGCCCTCTTTTCTTCCGCACTTGGGGCAGCACTCTCCGATAATGCCGTTGTAGCCGCATACGGGGTCTCTGTCTACGGGGTGGTTGATAGAACCGTAACCTACGCCCGCTTCCTTCATGCATCTGACAATCTTTTCAAACGCTTCAACGTTGTTTGCGGTGTCTCCGTCCAGCTCAACGTAGCTGATGTGTCCGGCATTTGTAAGCGCATGGAAAGGAGCTTCAATTCTGATTTTGTCGAATGCGCGGATATTGTATCCTACGGGAACGTGGAAAGAGTTGGTGTAATACTCTTTGTCCGTAACGCCGGGGATGATGCCGTACTTCTTCTTGTCTATTCTTACGAATCTGCCTGAAAGACCTTCTGCAGGCGTAGCGATAAGACCGAAGTTGAGACCTGTCTTCTGAGAAATTCTGTCAAGGTATTCTCTCATAAAGCGGACAATATCCATACCGAGGTTGAGAGATTCTTTGCTTTCGCCGTGATGCTTGCCTGTAAGCGCCGTAAGCGTTTCTGCAAGACCTATAAAGCCTATGCTCAGAGTGCCGTGCTTGAGCACTTCGCCCACTTCGTCGTTGGGACCGAGCTTGTCTGAATCAATCCATACTCCCTGTCCCATAAGGAAGGGGAAGTTTCTGACCTTCTTCTTTGACTGGATCTTGAATCTGTCCAGAAGCTGCTGAACGACGAGATCCATCTTGCGCTCGAGTTCTTCAAAGAACCAGTCCACGTTTCCTCTGCTCTTTATTGCTATTCTGGGCAGGTTTATAGAGGTAAAGCTGAGGTTGCCTCTGCCGTAAGTGATTTCTCTCGACGGGTCGTATACGTTGCCCATAACTCTGGTGCGGCAACCCATATACGCGATTTCTGTTTCGGGTCTGCCCGGCTTGTAATACTGCAGGTTGAACGGCGCGTCGATGAACGAGAAGTTGGGGAACAGTCTCTTCGCACTGACCTTGCAAGCCAGCTTGAACAAATCGTAGTTGGGGTCGTTCTTGTTGTAGTTGACTCCCTCTTTGACCTTGAATATATGGATCGGGAAGATAGGTGTTTCGCCGAATCCGAGACCCGCTTCCTCCGCAAGAAGAATGTTCTTTATGATCATTCTGCCTTCGGGGGTCGTATCGGTGCCGTAGTTGATAGAGCTGAACGGAGTCTGAGCTCCTGCACGGGAATGCATCGTATTGAGGTTGTGGATAAGAGCTTCCATAGCCTGATAAGTAGCTCTGTCAGTTTCGCTCTCAGCCTTCTTGGTAGCGAAAGCCTTTGCCTTTGCAAAGTCCTCATCCGAGAAATCTTTGAAAGCTTCTCTTTCAGCTTTGTCATATTCCGCATTGCCTGCGAGGCAGGGATATATGCCCTTCTCCGCCTCTATCTTGGCAATAGTCTTCTTGACGTCGTCCAGAGTAAGATTGCTGCCCGCGATAAGTTCAAGCGCCTTGGTAAGGTTTGAGCAATAAAGTCTCTTATAAGTCTTTACAACGCCGGGAGCAAGACCGTAATCGAAGTTGGGGATGCTCTGTCCGCCGTGCTGATCGTTCTGGTTGGACTGGATAGCTATGCAGGCAAGCGCCGCATAGCTTTGAATGTCGTTGGGTTCTCTGAGGAAACCGTGTCCCGTAGAAAAACCGCCTTTGAACAACTTAAGCAGGTCTATCTGACAACAAGTTGTGGTCAGAGTGTAAAAGTCGAAGTCGTGGATGTGAATGTCTCCGTCTCTGTGCGCTTTGCTCTGCTCGGGAGGAAGAATGTACTTCTCGTAATAATCCTTCGCGCCCTCGCTGCCGTACTTGAGCATAGTGCCCATTGCGGTGTCGCCATCGATATTTGCGTTGTCACGCTTCATATCGCTGTCGCCTGCGTCGGTAAAAGTCAGCTCGTTGTAAATGCGCATGAGCGCAGTATTCATCTCTCGGGACTTGGTGCGCTCTGCACGGTACAGAATGTATTTTTTAGCGATATAGGCATAGCCGTTTTCCATGAGGACTTTTTCTACCATGTCCTGTATATCTTCGATGGTAGGGCTCTTCGAGGACTCAGCGTATTTTTCAAGAAGTCTTTCTTCAACAAGACGCGCCAGTCTTGCGCACTCCTGCTCGTCCTTTCTGCCTGCAGAAGCCATAGCCTTGGATATAGCGGTCTGTATCTTGCTTATATCGTAAGGTACTCTTCTTCCGTCTCTTTTGATGATTGTTTCAAACATATTCCCTCCCGTGCGCAACATTTTGCGGTTTTTGCCCGCACCACAATATATTGTGGTATTTGCTCGCGCCATTTACTTTATTTTGTATTTGCCTTATAAAGGATATCATAGTGAGTATTGTCTGTCAACGACAATTTCAATAATAAAAATAAAATTATTTCGGTAAAATTGCTTGACAAATTCAAATAAATATTTACGCCTTAAAAAGTAACTTTATATTACTGCATTATACTTAATGTTACCCGCTATGACAGTAATTTTAAAAACCGCAAAAACTTATATTTCGTGTCCGGAAAATATTGGATTTTTATAAAAAATTTTTACAGCCACATATTTTTCACTTACGCCATATTTGTATAACCGCAAAATCGGCAAAACAAAACGCCCGCAGATGCAGGCGAATTCAATCGTAAGAATCATTACTTTGTTATTTCTTTTCAGGCTCTTTTTTTATCTTATCCGCAAGCTTTATAAGAAATCCTTTTATCAGATCCATCACTGCAAAATAATCATCGAGACTTTTCATAAGAAAAGGGTCCGGGATCGTAGTGTAATAGCCGTCAACATACTCGCTCAGCGTTACGAACTTCTTGTGATATCTCAGCGGCAGAGCGATTTTATTCATTCTTGTCATTCCTATAATGACGTCGGCTTCTTTAAAAAGATAACCGTCTCCCCACTTAAATGCGGGCTTATGCGCGTCTATCTCCTCTTCAGAAAATCCTTCTCTCAAAAGCGCAAGCCTTGCCTTGGGGTGAATTTTGAAAGAACGGTTGAACACCGCGGCGCTTCTCACGCTCTCCATCTTGGCGGAAAGCTCGGCGTCTTCTTTTACCATACGCTTAAAAACATATTCGCAATAAGGACTGCGGCATATATTGGACGAACACACAAACAATATCTTCATATATCGATTATATATTATATATATTGTATAGCGCAACATATTTTTTACGTCGCTAAGCTTTGTATTCTATTCCTTCCACGTACGCCGTTATGATCTTTCAAACTCAATAAATTATATAAAAAAAGAAGCGGCAAAAGCCGCCTCCGTTATTTTATTTATCAGATTTTCTCTTCACCGTAATCGCGGATAAGAGAAGTCATATACTCGAGGAATGCCCTCATAACTTCAAGGTCTTTATCTGAGCATCTTTCCGATATCGTGAAAGTCGCCTCTCCTCTGAACGTCGTGCAGGCAACCTGCATATATGGCTTGAATTTCACAGTGCCGGTCATAAACGCTTTTATCGCCTTGTTCCCTGTAAGGTCTATATACTCGCTCTTGATAACTCCTATGTTTGACATTCCCACAAGAGGATTGGTATATCCAATCCTGACCGCAAGCTGAGAAATAGCAAACGGGAACGCCTGGAAAGCGAATGCCATAAGCGGCAGACCCGCAAGTCCCAGCAAAGGATTTTCTTTATGCGGTTTAAGCGCCGCCTTTACCTTACCAAGAGTTTCCGCAAAGCTGTCGCCTGCGCCTTCGGTGAGTTTGCAAGGCATATACGAAGTAAGATTGGTAAAGCCCTCAGTATCGTTGCCTTTAAGGTATCTGCGAAGATCCAGCATCGAGGTTATCTCTGTCGGGGTCTTTCCATCCACGCCCTTAAAGAACTTCACTATCGCCCTGAAGAATGCCGCAAGATATATGTCGTTTACCGTGTAGCCGTCTTTCTTTCCTCTGATCTTTGCTTTTTCAAGCGCTTCTGCTTCAAGCTCGACTTTCATTATGTGAGACTTATCCGTCTCTTTGTCGGGCTCGAACGGAAACTTAAGCTTGATGTTTGTTCTCGATACGTTCTTATAAAGCATCTTAGCCTGTTTTGCAAGATCTTCAGGCAAATCGCGGTAAACCTGCCTTGCGCTGCGGCTGCCCGTCTTTACTTTCGCCTTATAATTCGGATCTGCTTTAAGGCCGTTATACGTTTCGCATACCGTCTTGCCGAAACTTATAAAATCCCTGCCGTCAAAGCACATATGATTGATAAGGAAGCACAGCATGCTTCTGCCGTTGCCTTTAAGCAGCGTAAACTCAAACTGAAGCTTGCCTCTGCAATCTATTCTGCGCGTAAGAATTTTCTGGATCTGAGCAACAAAATCGTCGTCTTCTATTACGGTAAGAACGTCTGCGTCTGTATAATCCTCATTGACCACCCAATACGGATTTACGGGATTTGCAACAAAACTGCTGTGAAGAACGTCAATTTTATCAACGACCTGTTTTAACGCCTTGCGCATGATATCTTCGTCCACGATACCTTCATACTCGAAAGCGCAATGCATCATTCCGTCATAATAGTTCTTGAAAATATACTGGACCTTATCCCACATCTCGGCTTTGATAGTTTTTCTTTTCAAAGTCCTCTCTCCTTATAGATGAATTTTAATTCTGGCCGTATGTCCTGTTTTCAATGTTAATGATATAGAAAATAAAACCCACTGTCAAATTATTCACATCGGCAACGTATTATAACGTACAAGTAGGGCTGAATTTTTTAGTGTGCCCCAAACGAGTATTAACCGCTAGCTTTAAATGATTTGTTTTAATCTGAATGACTCAATTAAATTTTTTGATTATAACGTTTGCCAAATCCCGCAGGATATTGTACAATAACATAGCACGCAGAGATGTCCGAGAGGTCGATGGTGCAGCACTCGAAATGCTGTGTTGGTGAAAGCCAACCGAGGGTTCGAATCCCTCTCTCTGCGCCAAGAGCAAATAATACGAACCCTTAAAATTCAAGGTTCGTATTTTATATTGTTTTGTTTTTCATACATTTATATGATATGCTCTTGCAGCAAGCTTTAACGTTGTACTTTATTTGACTTTTTTAATAAAATATTATACCCTGCTATTGAGCATATAAGACAGGAGAGATATTTTGAAAGACAATTTTCTGGAAGGCAGAATTCTTCCCCCGTTGATTAAATTTGCGATTCCCCTTATGATGTCGCTGTTCTTGCAGTCGCTTTACGGTGCGGTGGACCTTGTTGTCGTGGGACAATTCGGCTCGCCTGCGAGCATGTCGGCGGTTGCGACAGGCGGACAGCTTATGGTTGCGGTAACCTCTATCGTAACGGGTCTTACCATGGGCATAACTATCCTTATCGGTTAAGCTATCGGGTCAGGAAGACCTGAGAACGCGGGCTACGTAGTGTGTGCAATGGTTAAACTGTTCAGTGTGATAGCTGTTGTTATCACTGCAATACTTGTCATCTTCCCCACCCCGCTTGCAAAATTGCTTCAAGCGCCTGAAGAAGCACTTGAACAGACTGCTCTTTATATACGCATTTGCGGTTGCGGAATGATTTTCATAACCGCGTACAACGCGATAAGCGGAATATTCAGAGGTATTGGCAATTCAATAACGCCGTTTATTTTCGTCCTTATTGCGTGCTGCATAAATATCGTGCTCGATCTTGTCTTTGTAGCCGTTCTGCATATGGACGCCGCGGGCGCGGCGCTTGCAACGATAATCGCGCAGGCTTGCAGCGTGGTATTTTCTTTGATATACGTAAAAAAGAAAAAGCTGCCATTCCCCGTGACGAAAAAGGGATTTTCTCAAAAAGGCAGCGTTAAGAACATAATAACCGTCGGCGCGCCGATAGCGCTTCAGGACTTCCTGGTAAGCATTTCATTCCTTATAATAACTGCTATTGTAAACAAACTGGGCGTAACTCAGTCGGCAAGCATAGGCATTGCGGAAAAACTTTTCGTATTTCTGTCTATCGTGCCGATGTCTTTCTTGTCCGCTCTTTCCGCTTTTGTCGCCCAGAATGCCGGACACGGCAACCTGAAACGCGCAAAGCAATCCCTTTTCTGTGCTAGCGCGGTATCTCTCACCTTCGGCATAATAATGTTCCTGATAACTTTCTTTGCAGGCGATATGCTTGCAAAGATTTTCACTCAGGACAGCGCGGTCATAGCTTCGACAGCCGAGTATTTCAAGAGCTGTTCATTCGAATACATTATAATCGCGGTATCGTTCTGTATGCTGGGATATTTCAACGGACTGAAAAAGACCACCTTCGTAATGGTGCAAGGCATTCTCACGGCGTTCCTTGTAAGAATTCCCCTTTCGTATTATTTCAGCTCTCTGGAAAATACGAATATGATGTTCATAGGCATTGCCGTGCCTGCGTCCGCGGCGGTAAGTCTCATTCTGTGTATAATCTATTACTTTATAATAAACAGAAAATCAAAAGAAAAAACCGCTCCTTTTGACAGCGAAGAAGAAATCGCTCAGAACACGCAACAAGCCTGAAAACAGTTTTAAATATATTGAACTTCAGAAGAAAAAACCGCCGAATAAGGCGGTTTTTTCTTATCTTTTCTTTGATCAAAATTTTAAACATTTTGAAAAGTCAATACTTTATTCACCTTTTGAGCAAATTATTTTGCCAAGCTCTTCCGCTCTTTCAAACAAAAGCTGTCTTGCGTTGTCCATACAGTATTTTTCGCTTAGGCCGTCTCTGCAAAGAGATACGACTGCCTTTACGCAATCGCCGAGCTGCTCCGCGCTCACTTCGGCTTTTCCTGCAACAAGGTAAAGCGGCTTGTCGTATTTCTCGCAAAAATCTGCAATGCCTTTTATTACTTTTCCACGCAGAGTCTGGCAATCTATCTTTCCCTCTCCCGACACGACGGCATCACATTCTTTCACCGAACGCTCAAGCCCGATTTTTTCCATAACGTATTTTATGCCGCTTACGCACTCTGCTCCGAGCACGCATTTTGCCGCAAAGCCTAGTCCGCCTGCCGCGCCGCTTCCCGCTTCATCCGAGCACTTCCTTCCTGCAGCAGTCTCGAGCAATCCCGCATAATCCGCTATTATTGCGTCTGAAATCTCAACGCATTCTTCAGAAGCACCCTTCTGCGGAGCGAAAACTCTGCTGCATCCGTACTCTCCCGTCAAAGGATTGTCCACGTCGCAAAGAACGGTGAAACTGCATTTCTTCAATCTCTTATCCAATCCGCTCAAATCAACACGGGCAAGCGTTTTCAAAGCAAAAGGCACAGGAGAAAGACCTCTGCCTTCGCAGTCGTAAAACCTTACTCCCAAAGAGTAAAGAAAACCTGCTCCGCCGTCGTTTGTACCTGAACCGCCAAGACACAGCACAATGTCAGTTACACCGTCTTCTACGGCATGCATGACAGCCTGACCATAGCCCTGGGTATCGAAGTAAAGCAACGCGTCTTTCCTTACCTTGCTTTTGTCTATTCCGACGAACTCAGCACATTCTATTATCGCTCTTTTGTCTTTTATGTAATAGCGACCTTTTACCGTGGGCGAATAAATGCCTTTGGTTTCTATTTCAACGGGATATGCTCCTTCGCAACGCGCAAGAACGGCGGCAGTGCCTTCCCCGCCGTCTCCGACGGGAAAAACCTCTACAGAATTATTGTCCTTTTCAAGAGCTTCCTTTACCGTTTCGCAGGCAATCTCTCCCGAAAGGCTTCCTTTGAACGAATCAATCGCAACGGTTATTTTCATCTGTGCTTTCTTTGGCTATCTCCTTGAGATTATGCATTATCTTTCCGTCTCTGCCGAATTTTTCGTAGAGTTCGGCATATACCTCATAAAGCTTATCGTACGCTTTCACCCTGGACGGGTCTGGCGTAAACACCTTGTCTTTAAGGCTACCCATACAGAGCGCCGCCTGACGCAGATCGTCGTATCCGCCGTTGTCCGCTCCTGCCGCAACCGAAGCGTATATCGCACTGCCCAGCGCGCCTGCCTGCGAACTTCCCGCCTTGCATACGGGCATATTCAGAATGTCGCTGAAAAGCTGAGTGACGAAGTCGCTCTTTTCCGCAATGCCGCCTGCAAGCACGATTTTATCAACGTCAATGCCGTTTTTGCGGTAATTTTCAACTATTGCGCGAGTGCCGAACACCATCGATTCTGCAAGCGCAAGATAGATCTCCTCTGCCTTTGTGGACAACGTAAGCCCGATTATCGCGCCCGAAAGTCTTGAATCAGACAGCACAGATCTGTTGCCGTTGAACCAATCCAGGGCTATAAGTCCGCTTTCACCCGGTCTTAGCTCAGAAGCAAGCTCGTCAAGATAACCGTAAACGGACATTCCTCTTTTCTCAGCTTCGTCTCTGTAACTCTGCGGAAGTATTTTCTTCACCGTCCATTCAAACAGATCTCCCGCGCTTGCCTGACCCGATTCGTAAGCAAAATGCCCGGGCATTATTCCGTCTTCCACCACTCCGCATATGCCGTCTATGGCTACGTCCTTTCCCAAAGAAATATGGCATGCAGACGTACCCACTATTATCAGCATAACATTGTCGTCCACTATTTTGCAAGCGGGAAGCGCCGCGTGGGCGTCTATTACTGGGACGGCTACGGGCGTACTCTCAGAAAGCCCGGTCAATGCCGCACCGCGCCCGTTGAGTACGCCCGCCCGTTCGCCGGGGAACGCGAACGGCGCGTCGAACTTGTCTTTTATTACGTTGCGCATTGCAGGATTGAGAGCCTCGAAAAAGTCCTCGGACGGATATCCGTCCTTTTTGCTCCACATACCTTTATAGCCTGCGCAACAAGCGTTTTTAACGTAACTTCCCGTCAGTTGCCATACAATCCAGTCAGCCGCCTCGCACCAGTAAGCGGTTGCATTATAAACTCTCGGGCTTTTTTCAAGCACTTCGAGTAGTTTGGGAAACTGCCATTCGCAACCTATAGTGCCGCCGTAACGTTTAAGCCACTTTTCGCCCCTTGCGGAAGCGACCGCATTTATCTCGTCCGCCTGACTCTGCGCCGCGTGATGTTTCCACAGCTTGACGTAAGAGTGCGGATCTTGAGCAAATTCTTCTTTTACGCAAAGCGGTACGCCTTCCTCATCTACGGGAAGCACTGTGCACGACGTGAAGTCAATGCCTACGCCTGCGATATCCTTAACATCTATACCCGCCTTTTTTACCGCGACGTCAATTGCTTCGCGCATTGATTCAAGGTAATCTGGCGGATATTGCAATGCAAATTCTCTGCCAGCGCACTCCTCTTGTCCTATAGCAGACTGCATTACCGCATGCCTGTACGCGCTTACCGCGTGCGCCGCTTCTTTTCCGGTGCGGGCATCCACGATGAGCGCCCTGACGGAAAGCGTGCCGAAATCAAGTCCCAACGTATATTTCATAATCTTACTTATACAGTGCTCCGTATTGTCTGCAAGCCGCGAAGTCGGCGCTTTCAGGGTTCTTCGTACCGAATGAATACCAGCTGTGAGGTCTGAACAGATCGCCGTCCTCTACGTTGTGCATAGATACGGGAATTCTCAGCATACTTGCAAGAGTTATCAGATCCTTTCCTATATGTCCGTAAGCGAACGCGCCGTGATTTGCGCCCCAGTGAGCCATAACGTCGTAAACGCTGGCAAAAGCAGGATCTTTCGCGTTAAGTCTCGGAACAAACCATGTCGACGGCCAGGTGCGGTCGGTACGGTCAAGCAATATTTTGTTGACGTCCTCGGGAAGGCTGACCGTCCAGCCCTCTGCAAGCTGAAGCACATAGCCTATGCCGTCAACCATATTCAGTCTCACAAGAGTTACCGGCATGCCGCCGCGCGTCGAGAAGGAGGATGAGAAACCGCCGCCTCTGAAATATCCTCTATTGGCGGGCATCCACTCTGTAGCGCCCAGCATAGCGTCAATGTCGCGTTTTTCTATTTCCCACCAGCGTTTCATAACGGGCGCTCCGTCCGCGCCTTCGCAAGCGCCGCTGCCGTCAAGAGCCGCCGCGCCGCTGTTTATAAGGTGGATAAATCCGTCAGCCGCTCTGCCTTGCAATTTTTTACCGCCCGCTCTTTCTGCCGCTTCTTTGCTCCAGAACGTTCTCACGTCTGCAAACACGCTTGCTCTGTTGGTAAGAAGATTGCAGAAAAGCATAGAGAAAGCGTTGCAATTGTCGTTTTCCGTTGCAAGCACGAACGGCTGTTTCTTACCGTTCCAGTCGAAAGTGCTGTTGAGTATCGCCTCGGCAAAGTCTCCGTTGGGCATAAAGTCCGTCCACATTCTCTGTCCCTGGAAACCGCCCAGCAGAGCGTTTCTGCCCATAGCTTCTTCTCCGAAGCCCATTTTCGCCAGCTTGTCGTTGCCAAGCATGACGTCTTTTATAATAAGCGTCATCTTTGCTACGAAGCGCCACTGTTCTTCAAGTTCTTCAGGCGTGAAATTCTTCATGCCGAATGCTTCTTCGTTCCAGTCCTTGCCCTGTCTGCATGCCGACTTAATCCATACGAGTTCTTTAGCATACTCGTCCTCGTCGTAAATGCCGAGATTGACGCGTCTTATTATTTCAGACATATCCACCCATTCAGCGCGGATGCCGAAGTATTTCTGCATAAGGTTGGCGTCGCAGAAAGAGCCGCCTATACCCATACATACAGAGCCGAGACCTACGTAAGCTTTATTTCTCATCTGCCCTACCGTAAGCGCGCATCTTGCAAAACGCAAAATCTTTTCAGCAACGTCGGGGGTAAGTCCGTCGTCTTTCAGATCCTGCACGTCTTTGCCGTATATCGCAAACGCAGGCAGACCTCTCTGCGCGTGCGCCGCCATTACCGCGGCAAGATATACCGCGCCAGGTCTTTCAGTGCTGTTGAGACCCCATACGGCTTTGACCGTAAGAGGATCAATATCCATCGTTTCACTGCCGTAGCACCAGCAAGGAGTAACGCTGAGCGTTGCGGTTACGTTCTGAGTCGCAAAGTAATCTGCGCATATCGCGGCTTCTTTGCCTCCGCCTATGGTGCAAGGAGATATTACTACCTCTGCGGGCGTGCCGTCCGCGTAGAATACGTTTTCTTCGATAAGTTTCTTTGCCGCCTCAGCCATCTGAGTCGTCTTTGCTTCAAGCGTCTCTCTGACGCCTCCTCTTCTGCCGTCGATTATCGGCCTGATTCCAATACGACATTTCATAATTTTTCTCCCTTTGTAAATCAGAATTTAAGTATTTTCTGCAAAGTGTTTCCCAGGATCTTCAAAGAGAAATACTTTGTGCATATGTTATAGTTTTTTTGTGCGCTTGCGTCTGCCTTTTCTTTATCGGTAAGCAGAACGTTAAGCTCTTTCACCGCTTTGCCTACGGCGTCGGACTGTATGATCTTGAGCGGTTTTACGTCAAGATATTTGTTGCCCAGAGAGCAAAGCCTGAAGCCGTATTTCTTAACGCTTTCGCTGAATACGGGGTATTCGAAAAGCACCAGCGGCTTTTTTGCGATTGCGGTTTCAAGGATATGGCTTCCCCAGCTTTCAAGAACAGAACTGACGACAACCACGTCGCACGCGTAGAAAGCGTCCATATAACTGAGCTTGTTAGCGTTTCTCTCGTAAGATATCTTGTCTCCGATATAGCAGTAGGTTACGCCTTCGCTTTCAGCTTCTGCCCTAATCCTGTCGAAATAACCGTCTTCGAGGTTTTCTTCAATACCGTAAAGAAGCAGGATTATCTTTGAATTTTCGTCAAACTGTCTGCCGTTGTACAAGGTTTTTCCGCAAAGCTCCTTTTTGACAGAATTGAGATACGCCACAAATTCGACCGAAAATTCAATCGCCTTTCTCGGGACAATACGGCTGGGATTGAGAATGATAAGATCGTTTTCTCCGGCTCCTGCCATTCTGCGTATTTCTTGCGTATTTACGGGGATTTCAGCTGAATTAGCGCTTATATCGATATACTTGCTCAGAATTTCGCTGTTTATACCGCGCCTTTTTATCATCTCTCTCTTCGCGTGCTCGCTGATAACACAATGCTTGACGTTGAAAAGGTCGGGGAGCAGATAATCGTCTATCATCTGCCCTACAAAGCCGACTACGGGGTGATTGTAAAGCTCTCTTTCCCAGTAAATATCGCTGTCAACGCTGACAAACTTGACCTTGGGATGCTTCTTTGCAAAATTGGCAAACGCTATCGCCGCCGACAAATTCCAGCCGAGGCTGAGAATGTTGGCAACGAAAAAGCAGTCTATGCGGTATTTTTTCTTTACTTCTCTGAGTTCTTTTTCTATCTCGTCCGCGCGCTTGTATATCCACGCTTTGAGGCTTTCTTCGTCAGGAAAACTCTTGAGTTCGTCATAACAGTTTTCCACGACTATTTTGTTTTTTTCGTCCTGAAAATCTATTCCGTCTATATGATAGTTCGTCTCGCTCTGTTCCGAGCCGCTTACGAAAATGCACTTGTGCCCCATCTCCGTGAGAACGCGGCTCCACTTCTGCATTTCGACCGAAACGCCGTCGGTATTGTTAATTCTGTAGTGAGCTATCGCTATATTCATAAACACTCCTCAATAGTTTCGTCTCAGTTGTTCTTATCGTATCTCTCTTTGAGCAGCAGATATACGGACACCGTCCACATGAGAGCGCTGTCGTCATATCCCGTCTGCAGAATCGCATCGTAATTTTCGTAAATTCCGTCCTTTCCGTTTTCAATAAGTCCGATATATCTTGTCGCTATTTTTGTAGCGAGTTTGTAATATTCCGCATCAAAAAGACCTTCGTGAATGAAGTACACGGGCGGCGCCCATACAGGACCTCTCCAGTAAGCGTTGGGCTTGCCTGCGTCGCACTTTCTGTTGTCGTAATAAGGGCTGTCCACAGCCTCTGAAGCGAGAGAAGCTTCGACCAGGAAGTGCTGTTCTCTGCTTATCTCCTCTGCAAGGTTTTTGAACACTTCGTCGGGAAGCATTCTGCCTAGCATGATAGGCACCATCTTTATAAGAGAGGTCGTTTCAAAAGACTTCTCTTCAGCGTCAAGGCATAAGAACTGCTTGCCGTCAAACATTTTTTCTACCATCGTGTCAAGCAGAACATGCGCCTTTTTGTCATACTTTTCAGCCTTTGCATCGTCGCCGACGCGCTTTGCCATATCGGATATACAGACGTACATCCATACCATATAAGCATTGAGATCGGGCGAATACATAGGCATACCGTTGTCGAAACAGGTAGCGTTGTCCCAACCGCTATCGAACGGGTCTTCATAGTAGAAAAGTCTGGTATTGCCCGTATTTCTTTCCCACCTTGCGGCGAGTTTTTCCATTTTCGGCATCAGTTCTTCTATAGTTTTCCCTTGGATTATTCCGCACCTCATAAGGCGGTAAACGAAAAATCCGTATACCGGAGGCTTTGTGAACCAGTCGACTTTAATAAACGGATTGACCGCGTCGAGCAATCCTCCGTCGCTCTTCTGCAGATCGAAGAAAAGCATTACGTTGTTGAGAGACAGCTGAGGATCTGCCTTTCTGAGCGCATACGAATTGAAGCAGTTGTCCCACGACCATACGTTGTCCATAATGTCTTTAGAAACTGCGGTAACGTCTCTCGTTATGTTGCCGAGAGCGCGCATCCTTGCGCTCCAGAGAATATATGTCGCCAGTTCGTGCACGTCGTTGGACGGCGCGTAATGAGCTTTGAACGCCGCAAAGGACTCTTTTGTCTCCTCTTTCGTAAACACGGGCGTTCTGCAAGGAGTCTTTTCTACCATGCTCTGCCATACGGTAACCGTGCATTGAGCGGAATCACCGTTGCAGGTAAGGAAGCAGCGTCTCAGAGAAGGAACGTATTTCATTTCTCCCTTTGAAACGGCTATTTCTACGTTGTGATAAGTTACGGGCACGTAAGCCGTGAATAGATTGTCCGTCGACTTTACGTTGACGAACTTGGCGTCTTCGTGGCTGTGTTCGAATACAAGCCCCATATCCTTTGCCTTTACCGTGATCACGTCGTATGCGGAGAAGAACAGCTCCACATATCCGAAGTTGCTTTCAAATCTCAGACTGTCAGCGGTGCATACGGTCTTGTAACGTATGAAAACGCCGCGCGCGTCTGTGGGGATTATTCTCAGAAGCTTGTCAGAAGCCTTTTTTCTTCCCGTTCCCCATTCAGGTCTTATAAGACTTCTTATCCATATTCCGTCGCCGAACAGCGGATTTTCTTTCTGCACGGCAATGTAACTGCCGGGGTACGAAAAAGGTACGTTTTCGATATTGATATTCATAGCCACTCCTTGAATCTTTATTTCATTTTTACGGAATTTGTCTCATCTTCTTTTTTCCTGCCCGTGTCTGTGTTATAATATAAGACATAGTTCAGGAGGTTTGATTATGAAGATTACGGGCATATATCCGCATATTCTCGATATTCCTCTCCCCTATCCGATAAAGTTATCGTTCGGAGAGATGCGCTCCCGCCGTCAGATGTACGTTGAAGTACGCACTGCGGAGGGAATTTCAGGTATCGGCGAGGTATGGACCAATCATCCTGTTTTCAACGCCGAATCCAAGCTGATTTTGTTTGAAAAATGCATTATCCCTTTGCTTAAGGACAGAGAGTTCGAAACTCCTCAGGACGCTTACGCGTTTATCGAGAAAAACCTTCTCGAAACCGGCGCGGGCAGACAATGGGGTGCTCTCGGGCACATTATGCAGGCTGTTAGCGGAATAGATATCGCGCTTTGGGATATATACTCCCGCCTTAAAGGTCTGCCCCTTTGCAAAGCGATAAACGCTTCCTGTTCTTACCGCCCCATACCTGCTTATGCAAGCGGTCTGGGTCCCGATCATATCGAAGAATGCGTTGAACGCGCTCTTGACAGAGGATACGGCAAATTCAAACTCAAAATCGGTTTTTCCGAGAGCAAAGACCTTGAAAATCTCACTCTCGTACGTTCTCTTGCAAAAGACAGAGAACTTTATCTGGATGCAAACCAGAAGTTTTCAGGTTATAAAGAAGCGGCGCGCCGTCTCGAAGCTTACAGCAAATTCGGTTTTAAATTCGTTGAAGAACCCGTCTCCTGTTGCGATATGAAATCAATGCGGCTTCTCCGCAATGACGGCTATACCGTAGCCGCAGGAGAAAATTCTTATACCAAGACAGAATTTTCAAATATGCTGTGGACCGACTGCATCGATATCCTTCAGCCTGACGTGGGCAAATGCGGAGGCATTACCAATATGCTGAGAATTGCCGCCTTAGCGAAATCAGCAGGCAAATCTTTTGCTCCTCACATGTTTTCAAGCGTCATAGGTCAGACCGCTTCTCTGCACGTGCTTACCGCCGTAGGGGGATTGTTTATGGAAGTCGACGCCAATCCCAATCTCGCTCTGTCCTCTCTTGCTTCGGTTGCCCCCTTCTCTTTCAGAGACGGATGTTTTTATCCTGACGATTGTCAGGGTCTGGGAGTAACTCTCGACAAGGACTTTGCCTCAAAGTATTCCGTCTTATAATCGTTTATTTTTCGGGGAGCGTACCGTACGGCACGCTCCCTTTTTAATGCTTAAGCAGCCTTTTTCTTTTTGATTATCAATACTGCCGCAACAGCCGCAGCGATAACTACTACCGCACCGCCTGCGCTGAGTCCTACGATGAGTCCTACGTTGGTCTTGCCTTCAACGGTTATGGTAAAATCGTAAGTTACGGTTTCAAACGCGCCGTCGTTGGATGCCAGTCTGACTTCGACTTTGTACTCGCCTGCCTCGGAGGGGCTGAACTTGCCGCCGTCGAGTGCGACTTTTTCGCCGTTGTAAGTTACCTTATAAACGACCGTGTAAGATCCTTCGGGCAATCCGTTTACGTTGACGTTCACGTATGCGGAGAGGTCTATCTCTTTGCCGCTTTCGACCTTGGTATCAGCTCCGTCTTTTACGGTTACCGAAGGCGCGGCAACAACATTTACCGTTACGTTCGCGCTTACGGCTTCGAACTGTCCGCCTGCCGCGCTTATCGTTGCCGTGCATACGTACGTGCCTTCTGCCGCCGCAAACTTGCCGTTCTCAATGGTTACGGGCTGTCCGTCCTTGGTAACCGCATAAGTTACGGTAGCTTCTTCAGCCGTATATCCGTTGAGATCTACGTTGAAGAGTCCTGCAACGTCGACGGTCTTTCCGTCTCCTGCGACAACGTTTACTTCAGCCTGCTTTGCGCTTACGCTCGGCACGCGGTTTTCAACGGTAAGGGTGAGCGTCTTTTCCACGGTTTCGAAAGAATCTCCGCTTGCAGGGCTGACCTTGACAGTTATCGTATAAACGCCTGCAACGCCTGCTATCTTTCCGTCATTGACTTCGACAGCCTGTCCGTCCTTTGTCGCGGTAAATTCTACGACAGCGTCTTCGTGTCCGCCCTTATTGATGTTGAACAGTCCGTTGAGGTCTATGCTCTCGCAAGACTGCATTGTTACCGCATCCTCTCCCGTTATCACGGGCTGAGAAAGAAGTCTTACGGTAAACTGAGCGCTTACAGGATCAAAATCTCCTGCGTTTACGGGATCGACCGTAACGGTGATATCGTAAGATCCGGCAACAAGCATAAGTCCGTCCATTACGGGCAATGTCGAGCAAGTTACAGTCAGCTTATACGCGTTTGCGAAAGCTCCGGGATTTACCGTATAGAAATCGCTTACCTTGACGGGAGCGCCTGTAAATTCAACAGACAGGTCTTCTGCAACGGTTATTGTCGGAGAATCGACAACGGTAAACTCGAGAGAAAGCGTGTACGCCTCGAATTCATCTGTTGCGGAGGAAACGGTAAACACAACAGTCTTTGTTCCTGCGCTGTATGCGTAAGCCACAAGGTCTGCTATCTCCGCTCCGTCGTTTGCGGTTATCGTAAATTCTTCCTCGGTATATCCGTTGAGATTGATATCGAGAAGAGATGTAAGGTCATAAGTTCCGTTTACGCCGTAAACCGTAACAGCGCTTTGTGTAAGGCTTACTTCAGGCTTTACGATATACTGAGCGTCTGGAGTCTGTCCTTCTACAAGTTTGTTAAAGCTGATGACAGCTTCTTTATTCTCAGAAATCTTACCTCTGAAGGTCTGGGTTACGCCGTTCTTTTCAATGTCAACGCTCCACTTACCGAACTGAGAAGAGCCTACTCCGCCAGAATTCGAACCTGAAGAAGCTTCGTCTACAAAGTTGCCGTCATTGTCCATACCTACAACAGCAACGCAGTTTTCCACGCCGTCGTATTCAACCGCATAAGCCGTGCCGTACTTGCTTGCGCTGTACTTCGGGCTGCCGTCAACAACACTCATAACGAGGAATGCGTTTACGTTATCCGTAAGTGCTGAAAGGTCTATGCCTGGGAAATTTTCCTCCGCATAATAATCTCTTACGTAATCGAAATAGTAAGGTTCTTTAGAAAGTGCGTAAATATCGCCTGTGAAGACTACGAAAGTCTCGCCCGGAGCGATATAAACTTCATTGTTTTCAGTGATTGCTTCCTGATCCGTATTGCCGTTCTTGCTTACTGCAAGACCTGTTTCGGCATTTGCTTCTCTGTTCAGGAAAGCGTCGGTATATGCGCCGTTGGTAACGATATAATCGTAGCGCTTGATTACCACCTTTGAAAGCGCGACGGGCTTATTAGAGTTGTTATAAATCTCAATGAAATCAGCACGCTTGCTGGTTATAGAGTTCGCCTCTGTGATAATAAGTCTTGCGTCGCTGCTGTCTGCAGGAGCGCCGATCGTATACTTTTCAGGCTCATCCGCATTGCCTATGCTTCCGACGTTGCCCAGTGCGTCTTCTGCCTGAATATAGTAGTAAACGTAAGGAGCTTTTACAGAAGAGATGCTTGCGCTGTAAACGTCGTTTTCACCCTTATTCAGAAGCACGCTCTTATATTCAGCGTTTACCGCAGTCTTGTAGAAAAGCTTGGGCAACTGAGTTTCTGACAGAGCTACGTTGTCTGTGATAGTGACAGAAAAATCGATAGTTCCGCCGAAAGCTACGTCAGGGGTAACCGCAGGGTCGCTGAGTGTGGGAGGAACTGAGTCCGCAAGAGCGTCGAATTCAACGCTTGTTTCAAAAGTGTCGAAGTATTCGCTGCTCACGGTAGCGGTAAGGACGTAATGTCCCAGACCGTTTATCGTTACGTTTCCGTCAGAAGCGGGTACGCTTCCCTCTCCGTCTTTGCTGAGAGCGTAAGACATCTGATATTCGTCTGCAAAATAATTGCCGCCATCTACAGATACGATTTCAGCAACGGCAACCTGCTTTACCTCGTCGGGGGTATTAAGATCAACGGCTTCAGTAAGAGCATTAAGCGAAGGCACCGCCTTTTCGTAACCGAAACTGATCGCAGTCTGTTTGCTTGCCGTAGTGCGTGACTGAACGGTTATCTTTACTCCGCCCATTTCAACGTCTACGAAGTACGGAGAATAATGTACAGAGCTTACGCCAGCTGTTTCAGAAAAGTTGCTGTTGGTAGACTTGTCTTCAAGAGCCGCACTTCCGTCGTTATTCATACCGACAACCGCTCTTGTAACCTCTTCTCCGTTTACCTTTACCGTCCACATAGTGCCGTAAGCGGTATCTTTGTATGCCGCTGACGGATCAGGTATTACAGCAGAGTCTGCAGAATACGGATCTGATACGGCAAGGAACATTTTCGTATTGCCGTAGTCTACAATATCCTGTGAATTAACTCCGAAAGAGCCTACTCTGCCTTCGGTATATTGTGCTTTAAGATACTCGAAATTGAACGGCGCTTTTGCAAGTCCTTTCTGTTCTGTTGTATCTATAGCGGTTTTGCCGATAAACATCACAAAGTATTCGCCGGGAGCGATCTCCACTTCGTTTTCAGCGGTGATTCTCTGCTTTACGCCTTCTCCCGCGTCGATAGCAAAGAACGCTTCGCCTTTATTGTTGGATTCGTCAACAGTGAACTTTGTTCCGTCACAGATATATTCGTTCATCACGAGCGAAACTTCTGAAAGTTTGAGCGGAGCGTCGCCCGTATTTCTCATCTCTACGAAGTCGTATCTTCTGCCGTTTACTGCGTTCATTTCTGTGATAACGACCTGCGGTTTGACATAATCCTGTTTTGCCGACACTTTGATTTTGTGCGGCGCTTCTTCAGAGCCGTCGCTGACGTCGCCTGCCTTGATATAGTAATATATCTCAGGAACAAGGGCTATTCCGCTGAGCGTAGCGCTGAACGTACTGCCTTCTGCCGTCATCGGAACTGCGTTGAAAGCCGCGCCTTTGCCGAACGTGTTGTAGTACAGCGTAGCTTCCGACGCATCGGTTATTTCCGCGCTGATGGTAATGTCTGAGCCGTATTCTGCACTCAGAACGGGTTCATGCGAGATAGTCGTCTGTGCAAAAGCCTGTCTGTTGGGAATCACAGACACAGTAAGCACGCATACGAGAATCACCGCGAGAACCGCTAGTCCCATTTTTCTTTTCATAATTTCCTCCTCTTCAGTTTATTTTGTTTTAAGCCATACGAATTCGTAAGGAGCGAGCGTAAGCTCAGTCGCTGAAACCGTATTGCCGTTCAACAAATCAGTTCCTCCTTCAGATATTGCGATCTTGCGGGGCTCTCCCGACATATTGACCGCATACAATATCTTTTCTTCTTCGCAACTTCTCTCCAGTGCGAAAACACCTTCGGGCGCGTCGAGAATTTTCTGAGCCGCTGACGGAGAGAACGCTTTGTGTTGTGACCTTATCGCCAGCAATCCGCAAATGGCGGAATAGACCTCTTTTCTCAGCGAGCCTTCTGTTTCAAGTTGTTTGACCACCTCCTCGTAATCGAGTTTTTCTCTGTTTATTCTTCTGTTTATACCCGACGCCTTCATACCCTCGACGTCGTTTCTGCTTCCCAGCAGGCTGTGAATGTAAATACCAGGTACGCCCGCCATAGACAGAACTATAGACTCGGCACAGATAAACTTTTTCTTTGCCGTGCTGTCATCGTCTTCTGCAGAAGTAACTGCGTCAAGATAGTTGATATTCAGCTCGTAAGGAGACTGACTGCCGTCAGGCATATTGCGGTAGCTGATCCTGCCACCTCTGTTTACGGTATGTTCGAGCAGAACGTTCAGCTCTTTGTCGTTCAACATCTTCTCAACCGGTCTCACGCCTATTCCGTCGTGCGACGAGAGAAAGTTGAAGAACGCATTGCCGTCCATCTTCTCAGGCAATATCGCCGCCCATTCTCTGAGCTTTGACGTGTCGCCCGTAAGCATTGTGTACATTACCAGCGGAGGAAGCGGGAACTGATATACGAGGTCCGCCTCGTCTCCGTCGCCGAAATAAGATATGTTATCCTTGTGCGGCACGTTGGTTTCGGTTATGAACTTGACCTCGAAACAGGACTCGACCACATTCTTCATGATCTTTATGAGCTTGTGAGTCTCGGGCAAGTGCATACATTTTGTGCCAAGCTCTTTCCAGAGTACGCCGATCGCGTCAAGTCTTATAAATCTCGCGCCCTTGTCCGCATATTCTAAAAGCACGTCGAGAATCTCTATAAGCACGTCGGGATTCTTATAGTTCAGATCTATCTGATCTTCACTGAAAGTAGTCCACAGATACTTTTTGCCGTAAGGCGTATCGAAAGGCGTCAGCAGAGGCAAAGCTCTGGGGCGGATTACCTTGCTGTAATCGGCATTGGGGTCGCATTCTACAAAGTAATTTCTGTATCTTTCGTCCCCTGCCAGATATCCTCTCATATAAGGACTGCTTGCTGATACGTGATTTGCAACGGCATCAAGCATAAGGTCGAAACCGTCGTCCTTTATTTTCTCGATATCCTTCCACTCGCCCAGCTCGGGATTTACCGCTCTGTAATCAGAAACAGCGAATCCGTCGTCTGAGGTATAAGGATATATAGGCAGGAAGTGTATCGCGCTCACCTTTCCTTCAAGATACTTTCTTGCAAACCTTTCAAATGTAACGAGTGGCTTTTCTCCCTCTTTCTTCAGGGTGTCGCCGTATGTGATCAGAATGCTGTCTCTCTGACTGAGTCCGTTGCGCTGAATAGGACCGTCGGGAGCGTATTTATTCTTGAGCTCTTCGATTTTGCGGTATGTTTCAGCGTAGTCGTCGGGATAAAGTTCTTTGAGATATTCATAAGTCTTGTCTTCTTTTATCCTGCGCTCCGTATCAAAGTCAAAGAACGCGACTTTATCCTGCGGAAACTCGAGATAAGCTGTTTTCCCTGACTGCCAGTCTTCGAAATCGTTGCTTACGACTTTGACTTCTTGTCCCGCTATTTTCGTGATAAGTATTGCATATGATCCTTGCGGCTCGGCAAAATCGACTTTCGTTTCAACGGTGGTGCGCAAAGTCTTCTTGAGGCTGGCAACTATGTTCTCGGGACGAATGCCGAGTTTTACCTTTTTGCCCTCGTATCTTTCGAGAATACCTGCGTTCTTTGCGTTGAGCTTATATTCGAAAGCGTCGCAGCAAGCGTAAAGCCCCTTTTCTTTTCTCGTGATATCTACGTCAAAGAAGTTGGTCGGAGGAGAGCCTATGAATGACGCGACGAATACCGTCTCGCTCTCGTGATAGACTTCGTACGGCGTGCCTATCTGCTCTATCTTTCCGTTGTGAAGAACTACGATTTTATCCGCAAGGCTCATAGCTTCGCTCTGATCGTGCGTTACGAATATCGAAGTTGCGCCGATTTTCTCGTGTATTCTCTTGAGCTCCGTTCTCATAGAAACGCGCAGCTTTGCGTCCAGGTTGCTGAGAGGCTCGTCCATAAGGAAGATCTCGGGTTTGACCGCCATTGCTCTTGCGACCGCCACTCTTTGTCTCTGTCCGCCTGAAAGCTGAGACGGATAACGCTTGAGATAAGGCGTAAGTTCACAACCCTCAGCAACGTCTTCGACGATTTCTTTTATCTTCTCTTTGCTGTACTTTTTGAGCTTTAACGGATAAGCTATATTGTTGTATACCGTCATATGCGGCCATACGGCGTAGCTCTGGAATATCATCGATACTCCTCTGTCCTTGGGCTGAAGGTCGACGATTGATTTGCCTTCGACGCGGATGTCTCCCCCCGTTACTTCTTCAAGTCCCGCTATCATACGGATTATCGTGGTCTTTCCGCAACCAGACGGGCCGAGGAATACGACGAATTCTCCCTTTTCGATATTCAGATTGGCATTTTTGACAATCATAGGACCTTTAGAAGAATATTTTTTATTAAGATTTACAAGTTGCAAGAAACTCATAGTTTTTCTCCCTTATTTTATTGCAGATGCTCCCCACATCTGATTGATGTATTTTCTCATTATGAACGTGAATACCAGTGCCGGCAGAATGAGGATTATACTGCCTGCCGCGGCGAACTGAATGTCGCTGGTGCCCGAGCCTATCGCCTTGTATACGGCAAGAGCGAGAGTGCTGTTTCTGTTGGTAAGTATAAGCGCTGTGATAGTGTCGTTCCACGCCGTCGAGAACGCGTACATCGAACTTGCGGCAATCGCCGGGAAAGTCATCGGCAGCGTTATCTTGAAAAAGGTCTGCACCTTGCTTGCGCCGAACACGCACGAGGCTTCTTCCAATTCAGGATTTATGCCGCTGAAGATACCGCTCGTTATCCACGACGTCAACGCTATGTTGGGTATCGAATAAATTATCGCAAGTCCTATCAGCGAGTCGAACAGATTAAATCTTATCAGCAATATCGCCATCGGCAGAGATATCGCAACGATAGGGAACATTCTTACTATAAGCAGCATCATATTCACCTTTTCTCTGCCCTTGAATTTGTACCTCGCTATCGCATACCCTGCACAACTTCCGAGCGATACGGATATGAGTATCGTCATCAGTGAAACCAGAATACTGTTGACAAGCGACTGCACGCCGTTTACCGTCAGGTTGAAAAAGGCTTTGAAGTTGTACCACGGATCTTTCGCGTATTTAAACACCGTAGTGCCCTGAGTCTTCGTGACCTCGAAGTCTTCGAGGAATTCGTCGCCTGACTTTCTTACCGAAAGATATCTTTCAAAATATTCTTCGATCTCCAGGCTGTTTCTCGAAGTGAACGCCGGCTCGAAGGAGTCTCCTTCCTTGACCTGAACGCGGTATTTCGTAAAATTCGGGTCTTCGGGATCAGAGATATAAGTTACCTGCACTTCAACGTTGAAGGACGGGAACATCTTCATCGGAAACTGAGAAATCTCGTTTACCGAAGAGAACGCGACCGTTACGAAGTACAGCAGAGGCACGATTATCGAGAGAACAACCATTGCCATAAACAGCACTATTAGCACGTTGAGCGGCGTAAGCTTTTTAAGAAAAGCGTATTTCTTCTTATTCTGCATCGTTCGCCTCCATAACGCTGTTTCTCTTGGCGACCTTGTAATAAATCACTGACGTGATAAACACTATTATCGCAACGATTATGCTCATCGCATAAGCCATTTTTTCCGCGTTAGGCGCATTGGGAACGAACTCTACGTAATACGCTATTCTTTCAACCATAAACGGCAACGCGTTGTATCCCAGCACCATTACCACAAGCACCCACATCTGCGCCGCTGCTATCATTCTGAGTAGCAGCGACGTGATTATGGAAGGTTTAAGTATTGGTATGACTATGTCCTTGGTTATCTGCCATTTGGACGCGCCGAAAATCGCGCCCGCTTCTTTGAATTCGTTATTAAGATTCTGCAGCCCCGCGAGAATAATGATCACCGTAGAAGGAAGAACGGTCCATGTATCTATAGATACGAGCATAAGAATTGCGCTCAGTCCGTCCGCTTCCAGCCAGGCTATCGTATCCTGGGATATGCTCATCGCCGTGAGTATGGAATTTATCCAGCCGGTCTCTCTGAGACCCGTCTTCCATATTATTGCGACGGCGGTAGGCGTGATCGCCATAGGAATCATAACGATAAAAAGCAGCAGTTTATTGAATTTGAATTTCATATTCAGTATCAGCGCCAGTATCATTGCCAGCACGTACTGAACGAGAACTGAAATCACCACGAAAAGCGCGGTGTTGAGAATTGCCGTGCCGAACTCAGCGTCCCTGAAGATATAGACGTAGTTCATAAACGTGAAATGTCCCTCAGCGTCGGTAAAGCTCTCATAAGTTCCCGCAATTACGGGAAAGAGCCAGAAAAGCAGATAGAACACTATCGACGGCGCAAGCAGCAGCCACGGCATGACTTTTTTTGAAACGCCTTTGCGCTTTTTTAAAAGCGGCTTTGAGTCAAAGACTTTTTCCATAATTTTTCCCCTTTGCAATTACGGTTTCAACCGTGTTTTTCTTCCGTAAAACCTCATCTCTTTTTCATCGAGAGGCATCCTTTCTTCAACGGGCGGCAACGAGAGCGACAAATGCGGCTCTGTCTGATACCAGTATGCCGTCGACGACCAGTCGTCGTCTCTCTGGTTGTTGTGCCCCTGTTCGATCGTTACCTTTATGCTCTTTTCAAAGGTAACGGGATCCTGCACGTGATATCTGTAATAGGTTGTCCTGCCCTTCCAGTTCTCCTTTTCTGCAAGAATGATGCCGTGATAAGGAGCGCAGTATTCCTGCGTGGGACAGTAAGCGGTGTTGAAATAATCCTCTGTGCCCGTGCCGTGAAGCGTGGGAGGAAATTCCTCCCCGTCCACGAAGATCATATCGTCGCCTTCGCCTATCCAGTCGTGACGGGCGTCCGTGCTCGTGTTGAAGATATTCAGATTGCATCCGCAGTAGTGTCCCGCGCCGATGGCTTCAAGCACAACGTAGTTGTCTTTGCCGTCAAGATTAAACTGCTGTCCGCCCAGAAAGTCGAGTTTGTCTTTATAGCACGATATAGGAGGTACGCTTCTTTCGCCGCTCTGTCTGTATGCGGCGTGAAAATACAACGCGTCGACAGGAAGGGCGTCGCTTTCTTCGTAATCGACGTAGAAATACAGCACCACGTCGCTTTTGCACTCAGAAAGCACTTTTACAGTCAATCTTTCTCTGAACGGCATCGGCCACCAGCTGTTGAATCCTCTGCCGTCCTCAGGGCTCATCTGCAACGGAGCGGACACAAAGTTCTTTGTTATGCCGTGTCCCATCCCGAAGAAATCCCCGACGGGAGCGAGAACGCTGGGTTCCCGTTCTCCGTCGTAATATACTTTCAACACGAGCTTACGGTAATAACACTCCTCCCCGCCCGTATTTTTCATCGTCATCCAGATATGGTTGACTATCCCGCACGCGTTTACGTCGCAGAGCGTAACCTCTTCACCTGGAGCAATTATGATATAATCGGCATTGCCGCCCTTTTTATCCCAACTGCTCACGCGTCTTCTGCGGGAAGCCTTCTTAAGGTAAATATCGGATAAACCGCTTATTCCTCTGTACATTCTTTCTTGCCTCTGGATTTTTTTACTGCAATTACTACTATTACTGCTACGATCGCGGCAAGGGCTACTCCTCCGCATACGCAGCCTACTATAATCGGAACGATATCGGGCGTAAGCTCAACTGTCATCACGAACTCCGAAACCTGCGGCTCGAAAGCGCCGTCGAGAGAAGTTATCGTGGCTTTCACCGTGTATTCTCCGTTCTTGAGTTCAACGGTATTGCCCTTCGTTTCTGCAACCGGCTTGCCGTCTTTCATGAACTCGTACAATATCTCATAGCTGTCGTTAGAATACGCGCTGTTCGACACAGATATATAGTCTGAAAGCACTATGTTGCCGTCCTCGTTCGCCTTATTGACGTATACGCTCGTAGTCGTTACTTTTGGCACAGCCTTTACGATATAGAAGGTTACCGTGCGGCTGGTTATCGGGGTGAACGCGCCCTGGATCTTGGGGTCTACCTTTACGGTTATCTTGTATTCGCCTTCGATCGGAGCGATCGAGCCGTCGAAGACCTGACAGTTCACGTATTCGTCTTCTCCGACCATTCTCTTTACCAGAAGGCTTGCTGAATACTCGTTTGCCACATAGGCGTTGCCGTAAACGGTAAAGTATTCGTTGAGATCAACGTACTGACTGCCCGCGTAAATGTAGATCGTGTGTTCTTCACCGATAGTCGTCATGCCCGTCTCGTTCTCGTATTCGAAAACCACCTGAGGCTGGGCCTTCTGAACTATTACCGTCATAGGAACGCTTACTACGTCTTCGAAACTGCCGTCAACAGAACTCAGCTTTACGGTTATCGTATAAACGCCTGAAATCGACTTTATGAAATAACCGAAGATCTCAACCGTTCTGCCCGGATATTTAGCGTCGAAAGAAACTTTGTATTCTTCTTCCGAGTAGCTGTTGCCTATCACGTCGTACAGAATTCTGAGGTCTATGAATCCCTGATTTTTCTGCACGTTTATCGTTTTGATATTCTGCATCGAATCCGCGTCTTCGAATTCGGGCGCTACTGATTTGAGCTCGAAGTTCACCGTCTTGAGAACGGGAGAGAACTCTCCTCCTTTCGCAACCATTACCGTCAATGAATATTTGCCGTCCTTGAACGCGAATACCAGGTCGTCGTGCTGTACGCCTTCACCGTCTTTTGTGAGAGAATAAGCAACCGACAAATCTTCGATGTTGTAACTGCCCGGATTTATCTCAAACAGCGTCTTTGCGTCAAACGTAGTCTGTCCCGCTTCCTTGACGATCACCTTGTCCTGCTCAGACACTTCCACCGAAGGCAGCGTCGAGGCAAAAACCGTACACGTCAAGAGGGCTGCGATTATGCAACACAGTGCCGCGATTGTGAGAACGGACTTTATTACTGCGCTCTTCATAGTTTGTCCTCCCCGCCTTCAGGGCGTTTCTTCCTTCGCAGAACGATCACGGTAACAACCGCTATCGCCGCAACAACCGCGACTGAGCCTGCGACTATCAGCGTTATCTGCCACCACGGCATACCGTTTCCGCCTCCGCCGTCGACAGGCGCTTCGCCTGCTGTCCTGAACGTAAATACGTCTGTAATGTACTTTCCGCCGTTGGCGTCCGTGATAACGGCGTACCAGCCGTATTCAGTGCCGGGAGCGAGGTTGTTCCAGTCTATCGAAGCGATGTCTCCGCTGTTCACGTCGACTTTGCCCAAAGACTCGTTGCCTCGGTAGTCTACTACTATCGCGTCTGTCGCAACGCGCTTGAGCTGCGGCGTGATGTCCCATTCGTATACGAAGCTGTTGTTCATGACGTCGAGACTCTTATACGCAGAACCTGTGCCGTTGCCGTTTATATCAAGTCCGTCTCCGCGCAGTCCTTCGTAGTCCATATGTCCGAGAGCCTGATAAATGTTGTAAGCGCCTTCGTCGCCGTGCTCGAGTCCTCTGAGTTCGTTCAGATATTCAAGCCACGGAGATACGGTGATTACGTTTACTTCACCCTTTTCAACGTCGAATTCGAACAGTCTGATAAAGCCGTCGCCGCCTTCGTAGTTACTGGACGTGTTCATAGAGCCCTGGTAGTCGGCAAGCAGCTGCCATACCTTTCTGTCAGCGACTCCGTCTCCGTCGTCGTCGATTTCGTCAACTCTGCTCGCACTGCCGTGCAGGTGTCCGCACAGTACCATTCTTACATTGGGATTGGGCACGACAACCTTGTCGTAAATCTCCTGACCTATTTCGGTAACTACGCCTGTAGTGCCCAGATACTCGTGGAAATTGAGTATTACTATCTTGTCGGGATTTGCGCTTATGACCTCGTTCATCCATTCTATCTCAGGCTCGTAAATACCCCAGCCCATATAGACCATCATAAATTCGATGCCGTTGACGGATATAAGGTCGTAGTGTCCTCTGTTGTTCTGGTAGGACTCGCCGTACCAGCTCTTGTCTTTGTATCTGTCCTCGCCGAAATACTCCCCGTATACCGAATAGTCGTCCTGCGAGAAGTTTACGTCGTGGTTGCCTGCAAGTACGCCGTAAGGAATTCTCGAATTTTCAAGCAGCGCGTAACTTTCAGATACGACGTCCCACTGGTACGCTTCGTACTGTCTGTTTACGAGGTCGCCCGTAGAGAACATATACTTGATGTTGTATTCGTCCTTATGCTCGATGATCCACTTGTGCTGAAGCTCCATAATGATATGGTCTTCGTCGTCGTAAGCGTTTCTCTGAGTGTAATACTGCTGGTCGGTTACCCACGCGAAAGTGAACTTTTCTTTTGAAGGTTCTTCCACTTCGTCCTGGATAAGCACGTTGACTTCGTTGGTCTTGACGTTGGCGAAGAACTCTATCGTAAGCTCTGCTTCAAGAGTGAAGTCTTCGCTTCCCGCTATAACGTAGTCCATAGCTTCCCAGTCTTCTTCGATTATGTTCCATGCGTAAAGCGTAACCTTTCTGCCCTCGAACGACTTGCCGTACCATCTGATGTTCACAACGCCGTTTCTGGGAAGAGTCGGATCGATCTTGACTGCGAATCTCTGATAAGGCAGCTGATAGGACTGAGAATCCATATACTGACCGTCCACCTTTGAAACGAGTCCGTATTCTTCCTCAGTGAATTCCTCTTCTCCGGGATATACCACGTACGGAGGCGGCTCTATATCGACGTTGTTTTTATAAGCGATAAAGTTTGTGCCTGCGTCCGTCACGAACTTGGAGCCGTTGAAGAATTCAACCGTCAGATTGTCTCCCGACGGGTCAGTAACTCCGAGGGAAAGGTTTGCGTCAGTGCCGTCGAGAACTCCGCCGTTATTGGCAGGATCTTCGGGGCGCAGAGGCTGTTCCTGTTCTGTTCTGAACGTAATGCTCTTTGTAGTGCTGTTGCCTACGTTATCCGTTACGGTAACTTCGAGAACGTGCTCTCCAGCATCGAGATTGCCGCTTGTCGTGTAATAAGGAATGCCTATTCTGTTGCCGTCGAGATAGCCGTAGCTCTTAGCAACGCCGCTGCCGTTCTCTGTGATCGAAGGAGCAAGGTTGAGCATGCCTTTCAATACAGCTCCGTCTTCGAAACCGAAAGTGAAATCGGGAGCGGTGTTGTCAACGAAGAAGGAAATCTCCTTTTCCTCTCCGCCGCACTGAGCTTTGAACGTATGCGCGCCGTCCGAGAGCGTCTTCGTGTCTATTCTGTAAGAAACGGTATCTACGTGTTTTTCAGGAATATCGAACTTGAAGAACACCTGTCTTACTGCGCTGGCGCTGCCGTCGCCGAGTTTATAGATACTGTCTCTCTGGGTATCATCATACTTGCCGTTGTTGGCAGGATTGGTATCGTAAAGAACGGTGCCGTCTGCAAGAACGAGTCTTACGTCTCTGAACGAATAGTCGTCTCTGTTCAGATTGAGACCAACTTCATCCATTTCAGCCTGATATTCTTTCATCGCCTGCTGGTCGCCGTATATGAAATCTTGTTTTGCTTCTGCCATTCCTGCGGCATCGTTGTTGCTCTTTGCTTCAAGGTATTTCTGAATCGCGGCGTCGAATACGCTTCTGTCGTAAACAGCGGTGTATCTGCTGCCTGCGTGCAGACCTATCAATCCGCCTTCGGGATTGGTAGCGCTGGGAAGAATCAGATCCAGCGGTATCTGAACGGTATAAGTCGTCCATTCTCCGCTTATATCAAAGTTGAAAAGCGTCCTGTATTCTTCTGTTCCCGTACCGAAATCGGGGTTCTTGATCGTTACGCCGTTGCGGAAGTTGAAGTCTGTCTCATAAACCTCGTATACGAACAAAGCGTATCTCTGAGAGTCTTCCTGAGTGGCAACGTTCACGCCGTCCAGCCACATTGAAATTATCTCGTCCGTGTTGGTTGTAGCCGACAATTTGACGTCTCCGCCCACGTACTGACCGTCTTTCAGGCTGAGACTCAAAGGGCTGTCCTCGAGGGGATCTTCGTAAGGCAGAATGTTCATCGTGTACCAGTCTGTGTACGTCGTGTGCCCCACTATGTCCTGTGCCTGAATTCTGAATTCTATTTTTGATTGTCTTATGAAATTGCCGAAGTCCAGATAAGCGCAATAGAACGATGTCTCGCCGTCTCTGATAAAGCTCTGCAAAGTCGAATACTGCGGCTTGTCGCTTTCGTCGTTGAACAGCTTAAACTCCAGATAAATCGTATTGACTATGGTGTCGTCCGTTACGCTTGCCCATATCTCGTGAGCGATGCCGTTGGCTTCGGTAGCCTGGATGTCAACGTCCTTGTGCGAATAGTTGATCACGGGGTTTTCAGTATCCTCGGGCATATCGACGCAAGCCGCGGGCACCTGATATTCGAGTACGAAGCCGGGGCTGCCGTAAGTCGTATTGGCGCTGATCTTCTGCATGCGCTTGCCGCCGTCGGTAGGATAACGGAACTGTATCGACATATCCGAAGTTACGTCGGTATTGTTTGCAGTATCGTTATTCTTGTTGTAATATGCCTCTACGACAAGCTCTCCCGTATTGGTATAAATTCCCCAGCCTCTGTGCTGACCGCTGTTGGGCTGTCCTGCAAAATGCACGTATGACAGATTTGCGTTGTCGCCTTCAGACGTCAGAGTTACGCCTGTGTCAAGGTTCCAGTTGTCCTTGGGGGATTCTTCAGTGCCGTAGTAATATTCCTGCATATCCTTTGCAGGGAAATTGCCCTTATTCGCCCAGTCGTTGGTGTTTATCCATATAACTATGGTAGAACGCGGCTGAATGATAAGATTTCTGTTGTCCGGCCAATAAGCCGTATACTCTGCCGGACGGACGCTCGGGCTTGTCATATAATGAAGCTCATAACCCGAAAAGTCTATTGGTGTGTCAGAGTTGTTGTAGATCTCTATAAACTCGAACTTATCTCCGTTACCCTCAGGCGACTTAGCCGTAGTCGCAACGACGAGTTCAGTAATAAGAAGATAAGGGAGCTTGGAATAATCCGTTACGTCTCCGTAATACTGATTGCACTTTACGATGTTCTCCTGAGTGGTAGAAACGTTGCCGTCGGCGTCCTTTGCCTCGATGTAGTAGATTACTTTATCGGTAAAGAATTTCTTATTTTCCTTAGCTCCGCCGAAGTAAACGTAGGTATCTATCGTAACCGAATAGACATTGCTGTTCTCCGCCTGAGGAGTCATTATCTCATACTGCCAGGGAAGCTGCGGATCTGCTCTGTAATATACCTTTACCGAAAGAGGCTTATCCTGACTTCCGTCGTCAGTAATCTCTGCAGACAGGGTCAGATACCTGTCCGTAATGTTGAGCGGCGGCGGCGCGATCACAGTGATCGCGGGAGCGCCTGAGCCGTCTCCGCCCGTTGCTACTTCTTCTGCCACGCTGTCAGTCGTCGTACCGAACAACCCGAATACAGATGCCGTCGGGAAGAAAAAACTTTCAACCAGTACGAACAATAACAGCGCCGCAATGAAGACATTCGCTCTTGTTCTTGTTCTCATAATTTTCCCTCAGCCGGATGTTACATTCCTTCCTGCGGATACTCCTTAAGAAGTCCGAGTATCTGCTTTTTAGCTATCGGCATCTGGTTTTCGACCTCAGTCCATGACTTGAGCATGATTTTGTCGAACATTGCTTCGTATACGGTCTTTACCGCTCTCCAGTCAGTGTAATCAGCAGAAGGAACGCCCTTTGTTACGCCGTTTTCAATAACGTCGATACCCATCATCATGATGTTCTCTGAAGTAGAACGTGCATTTGCGGGGATCTGCTTGATTTCTTCTACGACTTCGTCTACGGTGCTTATGATGCCGCCGAGACCTGTGCAGTATTTATAGCTGACTTCTTTTCTTGTCATATACTCGATGAACTTGAGCGCAAGAGACTTGTTGGGAGCGCCGTCGAGAACGCCGAGTCCCCATGAACCTACGATAGAGCCCTTGCCCGCATCGCCTGAGGGAGGAGCCGCAATGGTGAATCCGTCAGGCTTATAACGGAGAATTTCTCCTGCCTGAGTCATGTGCTGATAAGAAAGCCAAGCGGTTTCGTCCTTCATCTTATCGACTGCGGTCGAATAGTTCTTCTGCTCGCTTACGAAAACTTCGTCCTGCGCCATTTCAAGCATAAGACGGTAAGCCTGCTGCATATCCTTGCTGTCTACGTCTACGAAATCAGCGCCGTAGGACAAGCCCATGCCGCCCATTATGTAGATAAGGTTATAACCTGCCTGCGCGGGGAACATTGTCTTTGCACCGACTCCGACCTTGCCTTCAACGCCGTTCTTAATATTGCTTGCCCATTCAGCGTACTGCTCCCAGGTGAGATTGTTTATATCAGCGCCTGCGGGAAGATAATCAAGAGCCTTGTTGTTGGCAACTGTAAGATACGCGTCTGCGGATACAGGTACGAAATATCTCGTATCACCTACCTTGGTAACAGAATCGAACATTCCGTCGCCGTCGATCGTGCGGTCGTCGTACTTAGTATCTGCGGTGATGTCCTGCACCCATCCCTTAGTGATGAAGGTGGGCATTTCACCGCTGTGTACTATTGCCAGGTCCGTAACGTATTCTCCCGTATCCTGTTCGGATTTGATTTTTTTCATCGCGTCCGTTGAAGAGAGAACGTCAAGCGAAACTCTGACGTTGAACTCCTTTTCAAACTCCGCAATGATTTTATCTCTTACGAAAACCTGTTCCCAGTTGGTATTGTAGCAGCCGACGCTTATAATTTTAAGCTCGCCTGTCGCTTCAGGCTGACAACCTGCAAACACTGCTGCGAAGCCTGCCAGCATCACCAATACCGTCAACAATACGATAATTCTTTTTCTCATAACTGACCTCCTTGCCTTGCGGCTTTTGCGATTATCACAATTTCGGATAATCCTACACCTAAATTATAGAAAACTACCCCGTTTAACCTCAATCGCCGAATTCAGAATCTTTATGCACGAATTCTTGCTGTTTGCGTTTTTATAATAAAAAAATCCGTTCGGTAAGAATCGAACGGAAATCAGGCTTTTCAGCCAAAAACACCATTTTTAAAGCAAAAACCGCCTTTTTAAAGCGGTTTGCATATTTTAATTCTTTTTGTGTTTTCTACGGAATTCTGACGCGGATTCTCCGCATTCTCTAGTGAACAGTCTGCTGAAATAAAGTTCGTTTTCATAACCTGTTACCGAAGCTATTTCAGATATCTTCATATCTGTATTCTTAAGCAGTTCTTTTGCGTATTCTATCTTTTTAGTCTTCAGATACTGCAAAGGCGTAAGGCCGAACATTTCCTTAAACTTCTCGTAAAAATAATACTTCGATACATAAAGAGAATTCAAAATACTGTCAACGCTTCTGATGCTGCAATAATCTCTGTCGATTGCCTTTTTGACCTGAATGCATATATCTGCGACTTCGCTCTGCTCAAGCGCCTCTCCGTAAAAGAGTTTCTTTACCATCAGCACGAGAAGCCCTGCAAGGTATATCGGCATGTCTGTATTCACGTTGCTCTTGTTCTGCATTTCGCTGACTATATCTGAAAAATAGTTTTCAAACTTATGCGCAAGCACGTTGGTTGAAGCGACGGGCGGACGGTCTCCTTCTATTATCTTGTGGATCTCTCCGTTGCCTATCTCCTGAAGCGCAACGAATATGACTTTGAACTCCTCGTTTTCGAGCGATATTTCTCTGTGTACGTCCTTGGGATTGTAAACCACTACGTCGCCGTATTTGACGTTGTATCTGTTGCCGTTGATGACGACCTGACCTCTGCCCTTTTTTACAAATACTATTTCGCTGAAAGGATGTGAATGTTCGCTCTTTTTCCAGTTCGAGACATTGTTGACGAGATCCGAATAAATTACATAATAAATCGGCTGCTTGAAAGAGTTTTTATAGGAATAAGAAGTTCTTATCTTTTTCATTGCTTTAATTTATCTGATCGTTCATCCGTTATGGCGACTATGCCGCCGTTTTTACTTTTTCCAACGAGTACTTTTTTATACTTCTTCCTGAGTAAATAAGCGTAAAAACCTCTTGTATTCCGAATGTTCTTACAGTTTTACTATAATTTACAACGCCCCCTCTTTCAAGATTTTTTCCGACACTGATTTAATTCGTGCATTAACTTCCAGGTTTTGTGTATATCCCGAAACACATCGCTTTTTTCAATGTCTTCGAGACTGCCTTTTTATATAAAATTATTAATTTTTACAACAAAAAAAGCGAGTGCCAAACAGTCAAACTGTTTAATAGCACTACGCCCCTATACTTTTGTTTTACTCTAAAAACGGCTGAATGTCAATAGCCAAAAAATTTGTCTTTTAAGAACTTTGATTACAATGGCGCAAGCCGCGCGACAACGATTGCGGCTTTATACGTCAGATGTCAGCAACATTTCAAAGCCTTGAACTGCAACAACGCGTTGCCGTAAGAACTGGCTTCGCTCTCGCCTACCTCAACGGGTATACCCAGTTCTTTTTGCGTAAGAGAATTGAGAAAAGCGTTGTTTGCTCCTCCGCCGATAACGTAAAGTCTTTTATACTCTGCGCCCGTAAGAGCCGAAAGTCCTTCGAGCGCCTGTTTATACGCTTTTGCCATTGACTTATAAACGCAAAGTGCAATCTCACCGTCGCTTTCAAGCCTGACGGAATGCTTTTCAAGCACATACCTTACGATCTTGTCCGCCATATTTCCCGGTTGAACGAAGACGCCGTCGTTTACGTCGATATAAGAGCCTCTGTCTTCTGCTTTCTTTGCAAGCTCTACTATATCGGGATATGAATAATCCCTGCCTTCTTCTGCCCACTGAGCGCGACACTGCTGAATTATCCACATTCCTATTATGTTTTTCAAAAAGCGCACTCTGCCGTCCGCGGCAAGCTCATTGGTATATCCGCTTTCGAACGCAGCGCGGGTCATAACGGGTTTTTCTGTAAGCGTACCGAACAAAGACCATGTTCCGCTGCTGATATAAAGCGGATTTTCTTCGCATGCGTTCAATGCCGCTACCGCGCAAGCTGTATCGTGTCCCGCAGTAAGGATAACGGGTATATCGCAATCAATGCCGATGCTCTTCTTTACGTCGTCTTTCAGATATCCGAGAATACTTCCCGTCTGCTTTACTTCAGGGAAAATTTCTGAAGGTATGCAGTATTCAGAGAGAAACTCCTTGTCGAAGCCTTTGTCTTTTGTAAAAAATCCGCTGGTTGAAGCGATCGTCGGCTCTGTAGCTTTTTTGCCCGTAAGCAAATATCCTATGAGCTGAGGCATAAACAGAATGCTGTCGACCTCTGAAAAGTCGAAGCCCTGTCTTTTAAGCGCGATAAGCTGATAAATCGTATTGAAATCGTTGTCGGATATGCCTGCTATCCTGAAAAAGGAATATGCTTTATCCTGCAGAGATTTTCTCGTGTCCGTGTTGATTTTATCCCTGTAATGGCGCGGCTTTCCTATCAACGTTCCGTCCTTTCCGACAATGCCGAAATCCACTCCCCAGGTGTCTATGCCTATGCCGTCTATCCTGCCGCATTCTTGCGTTGCTATTTTTATTGCGGTGCAGACTTCTTTAAATATCCTGTCGATATCCCAGTACAGCCCGCCGTTTTCTTCAAGCGCGCCGTTTGAAAATCTGTGAACTTCCTTACCTGAGATTTTTCCGTCTTCAAAGGTATATACTATTCCTCTGCCTGAACTCGCACCCAGATCGATAGCCAGCACTTTTTTGAGCATATTTCACCAACCGTTGAACGTATCGTTTATTTCGTCTACCTGATCCTGATTGATAGGCTTTATATCGGCAACCGCCTTTGCCATAATTACCGAACGCGCAGAATAATCAAGAACTTCGAGCCTGTCGAAAGCCTTTGTTATATTCTTTCCTATCGTGATAACGCACTCGTTGTCCACGATAAGCGCAGGCGCAGAAGTCGTCAGCGTTTCAGCGATCTTTTCATAGTCCTCGACAGCCGTATAAGGCAGACGCGACACATCTTTAAGCATTATGTAGCTTTCAGGGATCAGCCTTGCGTCAAAGTTTACGTTTGCCACCGCAAATCCCATTGACGCGGCAGGCATCGAAACAAACACTGCGTTTGCTTCAGGCGTCTTCTCGAATATCTTTATTATCAGATCGAGATATCTGCAGGGCTTATCCTGAGAGACCGTCCCGCCGCAATATCTTACGATATCCTCTTCAGCTATATCTGCAGGTCCGTCGCAATCTGCGTTGAAAAGTATTCCCTCTCCGTCTCTTACGGCGAGCGTTCCCCAACCGCTACCTACTAATTGTCCTTTATACGCTCTTCTGATAAAGGCTACCATCTGCTTTACCTTATCCCTGTCTGCTTCTCCTGCATTGCCGACAGCGTAGCAGGCTGATTTAAGCGGGATTTTTTCCTTTATCTTTTTAGCTCCGCCGAGAGCTTTTGAGTGGAAAAGCGTACGGCACAGGTAGTCGAGAGTCTCATACTTAGCCAAAGCGCTCTGCATATCCTTTGCGGCTACCGTAGCGCCGTGATTATCCATCATTACGGTACGGTATCCCTCTGCAAATCTCTGCATAACTATATCTCCCAGCTTGAGACTGCCGGGAAGCGCGTATTCAGAATCCGCTATTTCTCCGAGAGCGTCCTGATAACAGCGCGCATATCCCGAGTCGGGCGCAAGGTTCATGCAGGCATAAGCTACCGCCGCGGGAGCGTGAGCGTGCACGATCGCTCTTACGTCCTTACAGACGCGGTATATATTGGAATGGAAAGGCAGCTCCATTGAAGGAGCATGCTTCCCTATCCTCGTGCCGTCGGGCAAAACTTCTACGATGTCGTCGACAGTAAGCGAGCCTTTGTCTATTCCGCTGGGAGTAATGAATATGTGCCCGTTTTCGTCAATAGCGGAAATATTGCCGCCCGAAGTCGTAGTAAGCGCGTTGGAATAAACGCGGTTCATTGCCTCGAGGACCTGTTCTTTTACGGATAATTCCTTGATTTTCATAGTTTTTTATTTGTAAAGCGCGCCGTAGTTTGCGCATGCTCTGTAATCAGCGCCCTCTTTGTCTTCAGTGCCGAAAGCCGTCCATGCGTGAGGTCTGAAGATCTTGTCTTCGTCCACGTTGTGCATGCTTACGGGAATTCTCAGCATAGAAGCGAGTGTGATTATATCTGCGCCGATATGTCCGTAAGTGAACGCTCCGTGGTTTGCGCCCCAGTTTGCCATAACGGAATATACGTCCTTGAACGCGCCCTTTCCTGTAAGTCTGGGAGCGAACCAGGTGCTCGGCCATGTGGGGTCTGTTCTGTCCCACAGCGTGTTCTGCACGTCGTCAGGCACGGTTACCGTGTAGCCTTCAGCTATCTGAATGACGGGTCCGAGCCCGTCGACCATATTCATTCTCATCATCGTAACGGGGATTTCCGCTTCTGTCTTGAAGTGAGAGCTGAAGCCGCCGCCGCGGAAATATCCGAGGTTTGCCTGACACCAGTCCGTCTTGGACATACAGCCGTCTATATCGTCCTTATTCATCTGCCACCAGGGTTTCATGCATGCGTTGCCCTTACCGTCCTTAGCCATGGCAGTGCCGTCAAGCGCCGCCGCGCCGCTGTTGATAAGGTGTATGAAGCCGCCCTTAGCCTTGCCTTCAGGCGTCCAGCCGGTTACCCTTTTTATAGCTTCGGGAGACCAATATGTACGCACGTCTGCAAAAACGCTTGCCGTCTGATTGAGCAGTTTTTCGAAAAGCATTGACATGCCGTTGAGCGTGTCGTTTTCGGTAGCGAGAATAAACGGCTCTTTCTTTCCGTTCCAGTCAAAAGAAGTGTTCATCATCGCTTCAGTAAAGTCGCCGTTGGGCAGCCAGTCCGTCCACATACGCTGTCCCTGGAAACCGCCTAAAATAGCGTTTCTTCCCAGCGCTTCTTCGTGCCAACCTGTTTCGTTGAGTTTGGGATTGCCCAGCATTATATCCTTTACTATAAGGGTCATCTTGGCGATAAACTCCCACTGCTTATCCTTATCCTCTCTCGACTTGGGGTTTTCGTTGGGATCTTTGCCCTCTTTGCAGTTTTTCTTTATCCAGGCAAGCTCTTTCTCATACTCTGCCTTGTCGTAAATGCCCAGAGTAATTCTTCTGGTGATCTCGGTCATATCCACCCATTCGGCGCGGATGCCGAAATATTTCTGCATAAGGTTGCCGTCGAGGAATGATCCGCCTATGCCCATAGCTACGCTGCCCAAGCCGACGTAAGCCTTGTTTCTCATACAGCCTACCGCTATAGCCGCGCGGGCAAAACGAAGTATCTTTTCAGCTACGTCATCGGGTATGACTTTGTCGTCCTTGTCCTGCACGTCTTTGCCGTAAATAGCAAAAGCAGGAAGTCCTCTCTGCGCGTGCACAGCCATCGCCGCCGCAAGATAAACCGCGCCCGGGCGCTCAGTGCCGTTGAGTCCCCAGATCGCTTTTACCGTGTACGGATCGAGATCTACCGTCTCGGAGCCGTAACACCAGCAAGGCGTAACGCTGAGAGTGCCGACAACGTTCTGAGTATCGAAATACTCTTTGCAACGCGCCGCTTCCGCGCCGCCGCCTATAGTGCCGTCGAACACGACTACCCTGACGGGAGTTCCGTCGGTATAGAAAAGATTTTCTTCAATAAGTTTTTTTGCTCTCTGAGCCATACCTCTGGTCTGCGCTTCGAGACCTTCGCGTATGCCGCCCCATCTGCCGTCGATTATCGGTCTAATACCAATTGCAGGTTTCAATGTCTTTACCTCCGTTATCGTTATACGTCAATCGAAACGATACGACTTAATTGTAATAATTTTACGGTTTTTTGTCAATACGTATTCTCTCTGTATTTATACGTTAAATTGCTTTTATCAGCTTATGATCAGTAAATCGCTAATACCGAAAAGTGTGTTTAATGAGCCTCTTTTTCAACTTTAAAACACGTTAAATCATAATAAAACCTCGAAAGGTCCGGCATTTTCACCGGACCTTATAAGCTATTTAATCTACGCGGATAAATATTTTATGATTCAGTGAGTTCGCGTTTAAATTATCTTACAGGCAACACACCGTCATACGCTGTGCCGTTGCCGTAAGCCGCAAGCTGTGCGTCAAAAGAGTTGTCGCTCTCTGAAGAATAAAGCGAGAATACAAAATCCTGATTTCCTGCGGCAAGCGGCAGATATTCACCCTGCTGTTTTATATCGGGATCAGAAGAAGTTCTTAATACAGAAATATTTATCTTATAATCTGTAAAGTCCTTATACTCCTCGTCGAGAGCGGACATATCCAGCATAGTGTAGTTCTTTCCTCCGCCGTATCTGACGATCGCACTGTTGATATATTGCTCTCCGTCCTGATAACAGAAAATGTTATCGTAAGAATGATTTCCCTCAGCCTGAGCCGCTTCTACGACTGTCTCTATCATCTTGCGTATATCCATTACGAAAGAGTCGAATATGCCGCCTGAGAACACTTCCACAAGCTGTGAACTGTCTATGTTTTCAACCGATTTCCAGTCGTAAAATCTCACGTCTCCCTCAAGTCTTACTATACAACCGAACGAAGTTCCTCCCACGCCCCAGTTCTTGGCAAAGTCGTATTCGCTGACCTTTTCACCGTTCAGCACGCTTCCTGAAAAATTCGTTTCCATTCCGAGTGCAAAAAGTCCGCTCTTTTCAAGCACGCTGTTTCTGACAGTAAGATCTGTCATCACGTACTTGTTATAGAAGTATTCGTCATCCGAAAGATCATCGAAAGGCGAATAAACGCTTCCGTCTGACTTGACAAGATCGGGCTCGTCTCCGTTAGCCAAAGAAGACTTGAGTGCCCTGTTCGCACCTGTTTTTATGAGAAATTCTCTTGCCTGAGATATGATGCAACCGTCAATATTTACTATTATCCTGTCCTTATCCGCAATGTCTGTACCGTCAAGATAAGTGCGGATAAAGTCTCCGCCGTCTCTGTTTCCGCCGTAAACGCGTACGCAGGTCTTTCCGTTCTTAATACGGCAATTCAGTATGTTGCAATCTGCATTCACGTCAAGCACCGTACCCGCTGTATTCAGCTTTGCGAGATCAATGCCGTCCTCTCCTGTTATGACCGAGTCTGAGCATCCCAGCAATGTAAGATTGCTGAGCGTAACCCCGTCAGTGCGGACAAGGAAAGCTATATTGTCCTGCGCTGAAACCTTCATAGCAAGGCTCTTATCCGCATATACGCCCACAAGCGGCAGAGCTCCCTTGAAAAGCAGAGGAACTCCCGTTGCGTCTGCCGCCATCGTAAATTTCTCTGCGTTTACTGAATAGCCGTTGCCGTAAACGTCGTTTTTGAATTCCGCCACATAGCGCACAGTGGTATCCATACCTGAATTTTTCAGGAACTCGGTATTATACGTACTGGTCATTGTGCCCATCATCGAGTTGAGCTTTTCAACAGAATAAGCGTTTCCCGACGAATCCGTTCCAAGCACTATGTCTGCGTTGACAACAAGAGGTCTTCCCTCTTCGGACACAGCAAAGAAGCCGTCGCTGTCAGTAACGCTTACGCCGTTTTTTACCGCAGTAAAAGTATATTTCGCAGCTATATTTACGCCGTAACTCGCACAGCCTTTCCATACTGCAGTCAGAGTTACTTCGCCTGTAGACAATATATTGAGTCTGACTTTGCCGCCCGAAACGCTTACGCTTGCCACCTTGTCATCCGAGATTGCAAAATCAAAGTCTTCTGCGCTGATATTACTGCCGCCTGCCACGTAAGGCTTAAAATCGAACACATAGTCTGAAGGCGAGATTTTTGCGTCCTTAAAAGCATATTCTGCAATAGCGGTCTGTTTTGCAAGTCCTTCGCCTTGTCTGTCTGCAAAACTTACGCCTGAAGCCAGATTAACTACTCTAGCGTAAACGTCTTTTGACGAAACGCTCTTTCCATTTCTGAACGCTTCGCATGTAAGAACGAACGTTTCGCCTGCAGCTCCGCCGTCAACTTCACAGACAGAGCCGTAAACATCCTTTATTACCGCGCCGCCGCCTGCAATAGTCCAGACGTATTCCACGTCGTCTGCAATGACGGAGGAAACGGCATAAAACTTAACGCTGCTTCCTGCGATAACCGTTATGTTTTCACCTGTCTGCACAGGCAGATCGCTTCTGAGAGTATATGAAAACTCTCCTACGGCTATATTGAATTTCTGTTCTCTGCCTGCCGAAGAAATATTTATTTCAAGCTGAGACGGCGCGCCTTGAGCAACAACGAAAGACATCCTGTACTTTCCGCTTTCAATCGTCTCAACCGTATAATCTTCGATAAACACCGCATCAGCGCCTGAAATCACAGGTTCCTGAGCGCACGATACAAAACACTCGCCTTTTCTCAAAACCGAATCAACCGAAACGGTATAATCGTCGTATCCGTTCACGAGAATTCCTGAAGAATTCGCAAGTTTGCTCACGCTGAGGGTTGCCTGTCTTGAAAGTTTTCCGCCTTTTCCGTCCGAGACAGAAAATTCAAGGACGCAACTTCCGTCAAAAGGCAGAGAAACCGTTCTCGAGCCTTCGTCTATCACGGCAAAGCCCTGAAGACATTTCATCTCTGTTTTTTCACCTGTTGCAGGCACAAGTCCTGAAGAATAAGAATAAATGCCTGTGGTTAAATCGGCAACATATCCGTCGCCGTCTTTAACAAGCAGATTTTCGCCTTCGGCATTCTGCCCTTCATACAGAGACGGGATTATGTCAAGAGCGTGAGAAGAGCCGACAACGACCGTCATGCTGTCTGTATATCCGCCGTCAAAAGACTTTGCGACGATTTTTGCAGATCCTGTCGAATTCACGCTGATCACACCGTCATCACTGACGGCAACATCGGCAAAATCGCTGCCCTCCACCTCTTCAACTGCAAACGAGTATTTTTTGTTGGCCGCATTTGTAGGATAGACGGCAACTTCAAGTTTATAGTCGTCTTTATACGCAGACAAATCAATATATAAAGTCTTTGAATCCAGATCGTTTTTTATCTCGATTCCGTTTACGGGAATCTGTACGTTGAGACTTCCGACCTCCGCAATCGAAAACACTGTGAGAAGGAAAAGGAGCGGCACGACCAATATAAGAGCAATGATCATCTTTTTCATATCAATACCCTCCTGAAAATTCGTAATACTTTGTCGCCAGTTTTCTGACCAGATAAATATAGAAAAATACGCAGGAGAGTATCGCCGCGACCAAGGATACAGACCAGGTAACGTTTTCTATTTTCATGCCTTTCAGGTTTCCCTGCACGTTGAGATACAACAGCGCGCCGCCGCAGATGATGATAGACAAAAATCCTATCACAATGATCTGGCTTATTAAATCTGACGACTGAGAGATTTCCCCTCCGTCGCTGTCTGAAAAACGCGCGAATTTCATATCCGCCCTTGTAGCGTAGCATATCTGAGAAAACGCGAAAAGCACGCCTGTTACGGCAAGAAGCACAGCTTCTCCCACATTTACAAAACCGCCCGCACCCACGAGCACGGCATTTAAAAGGTTGCTGAGCACTGTAGTGAACAAACAAAGCGCTATCTTTGAAAACACCACCTGCTTAGCACTTACCGGCATCGCCTTCACGCAGTAAAACATCATACCGTCTCTGCTTATATTCGTCGCGCAGAACGTATTGGTTATCGCGCCGAAAAGCATTGTCAGAATAAGCGCAAGTTCAAGCGACGTATCCACGCCGACGAGCGTTTTCACCATATTGTCCCCCAATGACAAGCAGAAAAATACCATAAGCGGCATAATAAGCGCTACTGAAAAATACGAGAACATATACGATGAAGTGCGGAACACAATGATAAATTCTTTTTTTATCAGTGCCGTGAAAGGACTGCGGCGCTTTGGAAACGCTTTCTTTTTGCGCTCAAAATCCGATCTTCCCTGCGTTTTGCTCTGCATAGCCTTTCTGAACAAAAGCTTTATCATCAGCACTGCAAACCCTGCGCATACCAGGGCAATCGCAAGCGAAATCAGTCCGTTTACAAGCGTATCCCTTCCCAAGACGAAACCTGCGACAAATCTGGCAGGCACGGTAAAGCTTACGCCTTCTGCAATACTGTTCATGACTTTCTCTGTGAAGAAATAACGCAGGTCGTCTTTTAGCAAGATCTGCTTTACTGCATTAAGTACGAAATAATATGCGGTAAACCCTCCTGCGAGCATAACCGTTACGCAAACGAAAGACAGAACAAAACGGTTCTTAAAAAACTCCAATACTTTTCTCATAGGAAGCACTATGAGCGAAGCAACCGATATCGACAAAAACGGCCAGAAAACCGTCGTAAGCAATGTTGCGACATAATACCATGCCCCGGCATGAATTGACGGAGCAAGCGATATGTTGACTGTAAAAACGAATATTATCGAAACTATCAGCTGCTTGAGATAAATAGAAATAAGCCTTGACAAAAACAGCGTTGAACCGTTTATCGGCATTGCCGAAAACAGCATATTCTCGTCGTTATGAAAAAGAGTATGGTTTATCTGCCCCACTGCGCCGATCACCGTTAGCAGGAAAACGACCTCGTACAGCACGGTGAGCATTTCGTATGCGCGTGCGGATATATCCTGCACCCCGTACAGTTTGATATCAAGATAGACTCCGCTGAAGCGCACGAACATGAATACGAAAGTAGCAGTAAAACAAATATAGATCGCTATTTTCAGTATCAGTCCGAGATAATCGAATTTCTTATCTTTAAACCCGCTGAAAGTCTCTTTCGCCTGTTTCTTAAGCAAAACCCGAAGCGTTGCGATATCAGGGGCGCTGTCTTTAAACTTATTGTTCATTGAAGAAAACTTCCTCCAGACGCGCCTGCTGCTCGCCGTCTTCTCTCATATCCAGATCGCAGACCTGATTGCCGTGTTTTATAATAACCACCCTGTCGCAGAGCTTTGCGACAGACGTGAGATTATGTGAAGAGAAAAGAATAGCGTTGCCTCTGTCGGCATATTCGCGCATAAACTTTTCGACCGATTTCATTGTCATGGGATCAAGACCCGTCATCGGCTCGTCAAGCACCCACAGACCCGGCGCGTGCATAAGAGATCCGATCATACATATCTTCTGTTTCATTCCGTGAGAATAAGAAGAAATAAGATCGTAAACCTTATCTCCCAACCCGAAAACTCTTTGCAATTCTTCGAGTCTCGGCTCACGCTGAGAGGTTTCAACCTTATAGATATCTGCAAGAAAAGCAAGATATTCAAGCCCTGTCATCTTAGAAAAAACAGCGTGATTGTCGGTAACGAAACCCATATTGCTTTTAGCCTTCAACGGGTGCTTCTTTACGTCGTATCCGCATATCTCTATCGTACCTTCTTCAAAAGGAAGCATACCTTCGATGCACTTTATCGTAGTTGACTTTCCCGCGCCGTTATGACCGAGAATACCCACTATTTCTCCGGGATTGCATTCAAGAGATATCCCGTCCACCGCCCAGGGTGCTTTGGGCGCATATTTTTTTCTTAATCCCTTTACAGAAAGTATCTTTTCCATTTTTCTCCTTTATAGCGAGGAATCCGCCGTGTACGTGCTTCCTGCCGAAATCTTTCCCTTTCCGTTTGCATTCACGAAATACGCAGAAGCGGTAGATGTAAAATATCTTCCTCTTACGCTTATTGACAATATCTTGTCTGCGTAATTTGAAAAATCCTCTTTGATAGTATTGCTTACAATCGCATTTGTATCAACATTTATAACGCCATTGTCTTCTATGACGAATGCGCCGGCAATCTTTGCGCCGTTATTAACGTTCAGCGTTCCGCGTATCGCAAAAACAGCCGGAGTCGTACCGTTGAAATCAAAGGCAACGGCATTGTAGAAATAATTGCTTGCCGCGGAATACGGATAAGTCATTGCGTTTCCGCCGTCCTGCCAGCCGTCATATATGACCGTACCTTCGTATTTGTCTGAAGTCTTGTCGTACGTTACGTCTTCGACTGAAGAATAAACGAAGATATCAGCATTAACGTTAAGCGTAGCTCCTTCTTCAACTGTAAACGAAGCTCCCGGCAAAAGTTTTACTCCTGCACTGACCGTTCCTGTAAAGCCGCTTTTCAGTGTAAAGTCAAAGTAGCCGGGAAGCGGGACCTGCTTTCCTGCAGTAGACATTTCCTGATCACCGAAAATTGTTTCCAGCTTTATAGACATATTGTTAAAATTGACAGTCCCGTATATAGAGAAATCTACCACTCCGTTTTCAGAGTTGTAAGACTTAACGACATATCCGTCTTTAAGCTGTATAAACTCACTCGACGTAGCGCCCATAAATTTTACGTCCGAAACGATCTCTTCTCCGCTTGCACCGACGGCAGCCTTTGCAAAGTAATTCGTTCCGCTGTAAATGAACATATCTGTCATAATATTATTGAGCGTATACTGATTTATAGGGAATACCGTTTTATTGATTGAGTTGGTAATATTTCCGCCTTTGTATCCGATTGCGATCATAGGCTCGTAAAGGCTGCCTCCCTTCACGCTGACTCTTCCTTCTCCCTGCGTATAGCCAAGGCACTCAAACGTTCCTTCCGATACGAATTCCGCACCTGAAGCAATATCCAGAAGGCCGTAATTCCCAATGGTATTTCCTGTAGGCTGCCCTGTAGCTACGCTTCTTGCCGCAGAAACGAAAACGTACCCCTGAGACGTAAACGTTATGCCTTCAGGAATAAACAGAGTCGCATATGCGCTGTTCCTCGTAACGCCGCCAACTACTTCGCTGTAATCGAAAGCGCTCGTGCTGTGAGCCTCACTGTACGGAACGAGCAGATTTTCACCTGAAGACAAATTGTAATAAGAAGCGTCTGGATACATCTCGGCTGCTATATCCGAAGCCGCAAAAGAAGTGTCGTAAGCGACAACAATATAAATCTTGCTTTCCTGATTGAGTTTAAGCGCGTCTTCTATCGTATAATAAATGCCGTTGTAAAGCACCGTGGGCACTTTGACGATAACGCACTTGTCTTCAGCTGTATACCAACCGTTTTCTTCAAGAGACAACGTTATTCTGTAAGTCGAGCCTACTTCAAAAGTTGTCATATCTGCCTTTACGCTGAGCGTCAGACCTACCGTCGAAGGATCAAAACTCTGAGCGTTCTTTTCAAACGAATACTGAGGAATGTATTCCGTACCGTAAGCGATAGTTGAATTCTCTGCAACTATGCTGAGCGGAGTTTTTTCTCCCGTTAAGGTAACGGTCGTTCTGATTTCGTTGTAATTTCTGCTGTCAGCACAATAATAAGCGTCAACCTTCTGTTCTCCGACATATATCTGCGTCGAATCAGCGTCATACCATCTGAAATGTTCTGGTGCGTCCACGTCTTTAAGAGTTTTGCCGGGTTCAGCAAAAGCTCTGCATGAAACCTCGGGTATTTCTTCTACTCTGTAATCCGCTTTGTTTACCGTAACTTCAAAAGTAGCGCTCGTTTCTTTGTAGTTCTCTGTCTGAGCAGCAACTGCGGTTATCGTAAGTTTTCCGTTTTCAGGCACGTCTTTGAACGTGTTATCGATATAACTTATCGATGCGTTTTCATAAAGGGCAACAGCGCCGCCGACAGTCTGTTCAGTGCCGCTATATGTGTATTCTGAAACTCCTGAAAAATCTATCTTATTGGAAATGCGGTTTATCGTGATCCTGTATGAAGACTCTACAACAGTTTTTCCATCAGAATTCAATACTCTGAACTCTACCGTATATTCTCCTGCTTTCACGAAAGTCGGAAGATCAGAAGTGTATCGTCCTTCTTCTGAGAGGTACTCTGCGGTATAACCTTCTCCGGCGATTTCGACGCCTGCGCCCTGAGGCTGTCCGTTGTAATCGTAAACGTAGTTCTGCACGTTAAGATCCACTTCGGCAGCTCCTACAGACAGAGTAAAATCGTACAGTACGTTAAAACTGCCCGTGCAGTCTTCTCCGTCCGAGTTCATTATCACAAGGTTGCTGATCCACTCAAAGTCCTGCGTAAGAGCATTTCCCGTCAGGACATACTCTCCGCTAACGTTCGTAGTAGCGGCAATAGCGCCTTTTACAGTAAATCCGTCAGGAAGTCCCGTTACGAATTTTGCCGCGTCCCCGCTCCACATTTCCTGATTGTAACGGTTGTCCTTTAAAGCATAGCCTTCAAATCCGACCGTATACCCGTTCACTGTAAATGTAACGGGGTTGTCTTTTGTCGTAAGGATCTCTACGTTATAATTCGCGCTTTCACCGTGATTTACGGCATAAACGGTATATTTTCCTGCAGAAGCGCCCTTTTCGTAATCGCTTACGAATGTTATTTCACAAAGAGATTCCGTTCCGTCGCCGTTGACAAGTCCGTCTGCCTTATAGCTGAATGACGGCATCGGATCGAGATAAACGATATCTTCAACTCTGTCTACAGAAACGTAAACAGTTTTCTTTTCAACCGTAAGCTTTCCGCTTGCGTATTCTATCTGATAATTTTTTACTTTTTCGCCGCTGAGTCCGTTTTCAAAAAGAATCGTGTATTCGCCTGCGTTTTTCTCTTTCGAAGGATATGCGCAAGAAAGTACGGGCTCGCCGAGATCGTCATCTTTAAACACGCCCTGCATGCTGTAGCTTGAAGGAGCAAAAGATTCTCCGTAAACAACTATAGCGTCGTCTGCTTTTACCGTCAGAGGTCTTTTGTTTACTTTGAGGATCGTGCTCTTATATGCGATATTGTAGTTGTCAGACTCAGCTCCGTATGCGTTGACAAAATATTCGCCGACATCCGCACCCGGAACGTAAGTTGTACTTACCGAAACAGGAGTTTTAAGCGCATTCTCGTCATCGTCTCCGACAAAACCGCTGTAAGAGAATTGAGGAACGTATTCTTCGCCGTAAACAATACTGTCATCTTTCACAGAAACCGACAGATCTGCCTTTTCAACTGTAAGAACTTTGCTCTCAGAAGGAACGGACGACTTAAGTCCTTTGTATTCCGCCTTGATGACCGCCTGCACGGTATATCTTCCCGCAGGTTTGTTCAGCTGAAGTTCTGCCTTACCTTGATTGTCTACAGCAATTCCGTTCACGAGCCAGGACACAGTATAGACTATCGCGTCGTATCTTTCAAAAGACACGCTTATGTCTGCCGTTTCTCCGTATGTTATCGAAGCGGACTCAATTATCAAATTTACTCCCCTTGCGACGTCGACGCTCCACTTAGCGTCAAAAGCGAGATCTTTATCGGGTACCGTATTGTAGACCTCTTTATCCTCGCTTTCCCAACCCGAGAAAGTCAATCCTTCTATAACCTCTACGTCCGGATATATTTCTGAAAGAGGATCTCCGTATTCAACTTCAACTGTTTTTACTACTTCGCCGAACGATCTGAACGTAACAGTATGCGAGTTCTTTTTGTATACGGCATTGACGACAAGATTTTCTCTGACATCTTCAAAAGACTTATCCCAACCGGTAAAACTGTATCCTTCCACCTCAGGCGCCGCAGGTGCCTTTGCAGCTTCTCCTTCTTTTACCACCTGCGAATATTTGCCGTCAACGGCAAGATAGTTGCCGTAAAAATCCTTGAACGTAACCGTAAAAGAATCTGAAACCTCTGTAAAAACCGCATAGAGATTTGCCTCCGACTTAGGGTAATTATCCTTGGTCAGAACCGTTCCGTCTTCGTATTGCCAGTGAGAAAAAACAAAACTGCCTTCTTCTCCGCTCTTTGTCGGTGCGGAAGGCATGGACTGAGAAAAGTCAAAATTTTCAGAATTGACTTCAAGCGTATAAAAAAGCTGTCCTTCGCTGTAGAAATTTACTTTATAATTCTGAAACGTACCGTCCGAAACCGAACCGTCGCACGCAACCGCACACAATGATACAATGATCAGAAGTGCGGCAACAGTAAACAACCATCTCTTTCTCTCCATTTTTATTACCCCTCAATATTGTTTACCTTATCTTACTTTATATTTAATTGTGAATATAATTATTATAGAAATAATTCCATATCTCAAACGTTTTTTATCCCTAATAAATCACACCTGTATCAAACCCCTTTATAGAATTGCGTTTACAAAGGATAAAAGCGGCGCTTTGCATAGCTCTGCGCCGCTTGACTGTTTTATTTTGCATAAGAACAAGCCGACTTGTATTCTTCGAGTTTTTCGGCTTTGACCACACCCTTATCGACGTTGAGCGCAAGTATCGTATGAACGGCGTCCTTTGACGTAACACTGCAATCGGCGACGTCGTCGGCAACAAAGTCTTTCATAACGATATTTATGTTGGCAAGTTTACCAGCGTCATTTATCACGGTATCTTTGAGATAATTATCGAGCACCGGACGGATAAGCGCTTCTCTTCCTTCAAGAGGAGAACCTGTCAGCTGAGACTGAAGCACAAAGAACACACCGTCTTTTCTCGCTTCGAAATAATTCTGCCACTGTGCCTTAAGTCTTTCAGCGTCTCCGCCATGTTCATTGCCTGCGTAATCCGACTGAAGGAACTCGCTTCTCTCGAAAAGGAAAGAATTCTTATCACAGATATCGCTTGAAGTGTCTTTATATATGATGATAATGTTTTTTCCGAGGCTCCTCATTTCCCCGAAAGTTAATTCCGAAGGATCCTGACAATCATCTTTAGTAAGGACCTTATTCATATCGAGCGTGCTCTTTACAAGCTCGATCAACCCGTCTTCGTTCTTCGGCCACGTATGCTGAAAGTCCATGATCACAACTTCCTGATCGTTTCTTTCAACAAAAGCCTTTATCGCTTTGAGACTCAGCTCAACGTTCTGTCCGCAGGCGTTGGCAAAATACGGCATGCCGCTATTGGCATGTATAAACACGTATTCACCGGTCTGCGGATGAACAGAAGCACGGAAGTCGAAATATCTGACGCCTGCGTAAAGTTGCTGTTCAATAGTGCTGTGCTGCGTTTCCCACGATGTGTCAGAGCCGTAAGTTCCTGCGTCGTGAGATCCGACGATAGCTGTTTTGCTTACGAGTGCTTCGCCGGAAATATAGCTCATCCATGATTCTTCAAACGTTCTTTCGTCTTTCACGTCATTGTCTCCGTTGCATGCGATAAGCGCTGCGCAAAGCGCAGAGATCACACATATCGCCGCAAATATTTTTATCAGCTTACTCTTTAAAATTTTAGTATCCATAATAACAATCCTCCGCAGATATAATATCATAAAACCGTCGGTTTGACAACATTTTTATGTTATTATTTCTGTTGGGAATGTTTTCGCTGTTTTCTGCTTCCCTTACTTATTCTTTTTTCTCGTCAACGCTGCATTCGTTTACGGCTTCAGCTAGCTCGGTTTGTCGCTGATCTTTACAATCCTGTTTTTCTTCTCTGAATACCTTCGTTTTCCTGACAATCAGATCTATTGCCAGAGCGCCCAGAGGCGCGGTTATGATAATTGCCATAACGGCTACGGCAAGCACCGTATGCCCGCAGGCAAGTCCCATAGCGAGAGGAAGACCTCCTATAGCCGCCTGCACGGTTGCCTTGGGCATATACGCCACAGTGCAGAAAAGTCTCTCTTTGATATTGAGCTTTGTCTTTATCAGACAGCAAAGAACTCCCACTGCCCTGAATGCCAGACCGCAGACAAGAAGCAGTATTATCCAGCCTGCCGATTTTGCCGCATAAGCTATATCCACACTTGCGCCAACGAGCACGAACAGCATTATCTCCGCCGCGATCCAGAGTTTTGAAAACTTGACTGAAAGCCTGACCGCCGCAACTTCACGCTTTTTGCGGAACGCCATGCCGAACCCAAGCACAGCCAATATCCCCGAAAACGGAACAACATCTCCTATAAGCTGTTCTGCCGCAACGGCAAAAAAAGAAAAACACAATATCAGAAGTACCTTGAGAGAATCGCGCATATGAGCCTTTGCGCACAGCATACCGAACAACCAGCCCGTCAACAAGCCTATCCCTGCGCCGAGGATTATCGAAACAGGTATTCTTGCAAAGCTCCATGCAGATACTGTGTCCCCCGCCGCGATTGAAGAAAACGCCGTAAATAGCACGATAACAAAAACGTCGTCGACCGAAGCCCCTGCCATGATCATCTGCGGAATCCCCTTTTTTACGCCCAGTCCTTTTTCCTGCATCATAAGCATTCTGGGTACTATTACCGCAGGATAAACGGCGGCAACCACCGTACCGATAATGGCTGCTTCGATATATGTAACACCAAGAAACATAGGCGCAAAGATGACCATAGCGCAAATCTCGAAGCACGCGGGCACAAAACACATAAGCGCAGCAGGTCTGCCTATCTTCTTGAGATCCGCTATATCGAGCGAAAGCCCTGCTCTCAAGACTATGATAATGAGCGCTATCTGTCTGAGATCTGACGAAATGTCAAGCAAAGAAGAGTCTATAAGATTTAGCGCGTAAGGTCCCAATATCATTCCTGCCGCGATCATACCGATAAGCGGAGGAAGTCTGAGCAGCTTTGCAACCCAAGACAAAAGAAGTCCCAGAGAAAATATAAGAGCGATACTGAGTAAAAACATATTTGCCTCCCGTAAAAAAATCGCTGACAACTCCGCAGTCTGCGCGAGCGTCGGCGTAACTCTCGCACAAAAGCAGAAGTCATCAGCATAAAAGCGGTTCGGGCAAACGCCCCGGGAGGACTTCATCCCCGTTTATATTCGCTGTATATTTTAGTCTTAAGAATTTGTTTTATCAACAAAAATACACACGATTGCAGACTTTATAATATTAAAAATAATTTCCATGCCCGTGTAGTTTATTCAACATTTTCAATAACATATCCGTACGGCTCAAGCGCATAATTTGCATAATAAACTTTCTCAGCATTATGGTTTATGATGAACCTGAGGCATCCGCCCGAAAACTTTCTCTCTACTATCTCAACTCCCGACGGAGAATATACCGGCGCTATCTCTGCAAACGCGCACACTTTAGACACCACCTCGTCCAGCACAGCCTTTTCAGGAGAACAAGCGATATAAAAAGCAAGACCTTTGCCGTATCTGTTCTTTGCTACTGCGGCATAATCCGAATAAAACGGGTCGTCGTAAGAATACAGAGCTTCTGCCGCAGACGTCTTACACATCTCTCTGAAAACCCCTGCAACAGCGTGTTTGTTCGCCGCGCTGCTCTCTCCTTTCAACTTCACGCCGTTTTCTTCCCAAAGGCTTTCGCTTTCCTCGACAGTAAGACCGAACAGATCCGAAAGTCCTACAGGCAGTTTTTCTCCGAAGACAAGATTGTTGTTTTCATCCTTGACCGAAGTGCGGAAGGTTGCAATGACAACTCCCCCTGCCGCCGCGAAAGTCTTAAGTCTTTCCTTAAACCCGTCTTTGCATATGATCAGGTTCGGAACTATCACGACTTTGTAACTCTCGAAGCACCTGTCCCACGGTATTACGTCAACGGAAATATTCACGCTATAAAACGCCGCATGCAGTTTTTTCATTTCCGCTTCGCTGTCAAAGATCTCGCTCTGTCTCTGAATCCTGAAAGAAGCGAGAGAGTCAAAGTCGTAAATCATACAGACCTCTGCCTTAAACGGAGATTTTATTTTCCCTTCAAGGGACTTGAAACGCGCGAAAAATTCTGCGGCTTCTCTCCACTTTCTGCCCTCTCTGTTGTCAGCGTCAAGAAGCCCGTAACAATACTGTTCCGCTCCCTTTACAGCGCCGCGGTATCTGAAGAACATCAGTCCGTCGCACCCTCTTGCGACTGCCTGCATGCTCCACATCTTAGCCTGCCCGGATCGCGGCGTATATCCTGTAACGTCGTGTCCCTGCGCGCCCATAATGGCCTCTGTTATCAAGAAGTTTTCACCTTTCAGTCCTCTTATATAGTCCAGAGCAAACGCTATTTCTGAAGGCGGCAGTGGTTTTCTCTGCCCTCCCCATACGGGATAGTTGTTGTATGCCGTTTTATCGGTGATATCGGATACAGACGAATAATCAAAACTCTTGCCGAGTCCTCCGCCTGAAAAGTCATGGAATACTGTCGCCGACGGTATAACGCTTTTTATTATTTCAACCTGCATTTTAGCGAAAGCGTATATTTTGTCTGAACAAAATCTTTCCCAGTCAAGCCTCAGCGACGGGTTGTGCACGGTGATCGTAGCGTTGGGCGCAGGTATTTCGTCAAAAGAGTTATACTGCTGACTCCAGAACGCAGTGCCGTAAGTGTCGTTGAGTATGTCTATATCGCCGTACTTTTCTTTCAGCCATATACGGAAGCCCTCAACGCACTTTTCGCACCAGCAAACGTCGCTGCCTTCATGCCCTAGCTCGTTGTCTATCTGCCAGGCGATTATCGCGCTTTCGTCGCGGTAATGCTCAACAAGCTTTCTGACGATCTTCTTTGAGCGATCGCAATATATTTCACTTGAATAGCAAGACGTGTGTCTTCCTCCGAAAGTCCTCACCCTGCCGTCAGCAAATTTCGAAGCCGTATCGGGATATTTTTTTGCCAGCCAGGCAGGTGCCGTAGCCGTCGGAGTGCCGAAGATAACTTTAAGTCCTCTTTGCTTTGCCGCAGTTATGACCTCGTCGAAAAAGGAAAATTTATAGTTTCCCTCTTCTCTTTCCATCACGTGCCAGCCGAACTCGCCTATCCTTATCGTATTGCAACCCAGCCTGACTATTCTGTCAAGGTCTTTTTCAAGCATCGATTTATCCCACTGCTCGGGATAATAATCCACTCCGGCAATCATAAATTCTCCTATATTCATACTCTTCATATCTGTCCGCCGTCATCAGGTTTTTTTGTGTCCGTGTTTGTATCAGGCATTTCCGCGTTGTCTGTCGCGTGCTTTCTCTCGTCAAGTTCAGCAAGTATTCTGCGGTATGTCTTATCTCCGAGTTTATATCCCTTGAGATATACCGCAAGACACAAAAGCATAAGCACCGCAGGTACCGCGATCATTATTATTCTCATACCTGCGATCGCTGTCGGAGTCTGTGTCTGATTCGCCTGATACCCTATCACCTTAAGTCCCACACCCGACACCAGAGCACTGAACGCACCTGCGAATTTTACGACAAACGTCTGAGTCGAAAAAAGTATGCTTTCATTCCTTGAGCCCATCTTGTATTCTCCGTAATCGACCACCTCTGACAGAATGACCGTAAGGATAACAAGCATAAACCCGATGCCTACGTTGACGATGACGCTTGAAATAGCTACCCATACTGCGTTTGTCGGCGCAAAATAACCTGCCGCGAACAGCAGCGCAAATCCCGCCGCAGGCAAAGCGCAAGCCAGAATGAACAACAGCTTTTTCTTGAGCTTTTTGCCAAGTATCGGATAGCTGAGCAAAGCGCCCATCTGCGCAAATCCCGCCACAGCCGTGTATATCGAGAACAACTCGTCCTCCACTCCGCAGACGTATTCGAAATAATAAAGCGCAAAACTGTTGGACAACTGATATGATATATTGAAGAAAAGCGCGATAAGCAATACGACAAGCACCTGATCGTTCTTGAAAAGCACTTTTATCATCTTCTTGATATCTGTTTTTTCTCCGCTGCCCGACGTTGCGACTACCTTTTCTTTTACGTTGAATACGGTGATAAGAGACGACACGACGAATATGACCGCAACAGCGATCGCAAAGCGCGAAAAGCCGAGCGTCTTGTTGTCTCCGCCGAAGAACTTGACGATATACAGTCCTCCCGACCCTACGATCAGCCAAGCCATACTTGCAAAAAACCTGGGAATCGCGCTTATCTGATTGCGTTCATGCTCATCGTTGGTAAGCGCAGGGACCATGCTCCAGTACGGAATATCCATAATGGTGTAAGTCATTCCCCACAGCACGTACATAAAGCCCACGTAAACGGCATACTTTACCGGCGTAAGCGTTACGTCCGCATACATGGCTATAAGCACGACAGCGTTTATTATCGTGCCTATCAGGATCCAGGGTCTGAACTTGCCCCATTTTGAGCGCGTATTGTCCACGACAACGCCCATAAACGTATCGTTTACCGCGTCCCATATACGCGCCGCGGCAAAAAGCACCGCAACGAATATCGGGTCCGCAAGCCTGTAATCGGTGAGATACTTCATAAAGAAAGTGGATACGATAGCGTATACCATATCCTTACCGAAAGCGCCTATTCCGAATGAAATTTTGCTTTTTAAACTGAGTTTTTCCTGCATAACCGCTCCAAAATTTTATGTACCGACTACGTTTTCAGCTGTTTTTCTTCCCGTAACAATTCTTGACGCGATTTCTGAAATAATACCCTGAAGCCGCGTTATCCTGTTTTATTTAATTTTTCAACTCTCCGACGCACAGAAAGTTTTGTTTATATCCTGTTTTATGCCTATTCTGTTCTTATTTTAAATTTACGTTTGACTAATTCGCGTATATAATTTAAACTGTTAAACAGAGGTGCTTATGAATTATTTATCATTATGCGGAGAGTGGAAACTCTCAAGAAACGACAGCAACGAGATAATCCCCGCTACGGTGCCGGGGTGCAATTTTACCGATCTTATCGCAGCAGGCACTATCCCCGACCCCTTCCTCAACTGCTACGAAAAGAGCGTTCAATGGGTCGGTCAGAAAATATGGACTTTTGAAAAGACCTTCGACGCAAGCGCAGAAATTGCAAACGCCGAAAAACAGGAAATGGTTTTCGAGATGCTGGACACTCTGTCTGAGATATACCTCAACGGAGAAAGCCTCGGAAAGACTCAGAACGCTTACCGCACTTACGTATTCGATGTAAAAGGACTTCTCAAAGATGGCGAAAACACAGTAAAGGTTGTCTTCTTCTCTCCCCTCGACTATATACGTCAGTGGCATAAGGCTATGCCTCTTCCCAACACCACAGAAGGCGAAGCAGGCAGCTGTCATATACGCAAACCTGCATACCATTTCGGATGGGACTGGGCACCGCACCTTCTGCACTGCGGAATAATGAAACCTGCGTATATCCGCGCATACAACGGCGCTAGACTTGACGGCGTAAAGACAAGACAGATACACGAAAACGGAAAAGTCATTCTCGAGATAACTCCCGAAATAACGGGAGGAAACGGCGAGACCGTGGGTTACAGACTTACCTGCCCCGACGGAAGCGAACTGACTGCGGCAGGCTCAGGCACAGTGAAAATCACTGTCGAAAATCCTCAGCTTTGGTGGACTGCGGACCTCGGAGTGCAACCTCTTTACAAGCTGGAATGCATCCTCGGAAAACAGACCAAGACTTACAAGATAGGTCTCAGAACGCTTGTTCTTGACCGTTCAAAGGACGAATACGGCGAGAATTTCCGTTTTATTCTCAACGGAAAAGGCATTTTCGCACGCGGCGCGAACTGGGTGCCGTCAGACAGCTTTATCACCAGAACCACACGCACCGACCTCGAAAGAATATTAAAATCTGTTAAAAATGCTAATATGAATATGCTCCGCGCATGGGGCGGCGGATATTACGAGAGCGACGACTTTTACGATATCTGCGACGAACTCGGCATTCTCGTATGGCAGGACTGCATGTTTGCCTGCTCTCCTTATCCTTACACCCGCAAGGATTATATGGAAGAAGTTGCTCATGAAATAGAAGACAACGTAAAGAGGATTCGTCATCACGCATCCCTTGCGCTCTGGTGCGGCAACAACGAGCTGGAACAGATGGCAGGGGCATGGATGGTCAGACAGGATATCATCGCTCAGGCAGGCGAATATTTCTATAAAACTCTGCCCTCTATCATAAAAAAATTCGACGACGTTACGCCGTATCACCAGGGCTCTCCCAGCGGAAACGGCTATATGAAGAACTTCAACAACGACGATTACGGCGATTGCCACCTGTGGAAGGTATGGCACGGCATGCGTCCGAGCGATTACCTTACAAAGAGAAATCCGCGCTTCTGCAGCGAATACGGACTTCAGTCTCTCCCCCACCGCAACACGCTTGTGCGTATGAACGGCGGAGTTATGCCTGCTTCGATGAAAGATCCGGTAATGCAGGCTCATCAGAAGGCTCCTTTCGGCAACAGCCGCACCCTTTTCTATATCGTAGACCGCTTCTGGTCTCCCAAAGATATGGACGACCTCGTATATATGACACAGCTCAGCCAGGCTTACTGCGCAAGAGTCGCTACTGAAAGCTGGCGCAGCAAAAAAGGTCGTTGCAACGGTTCTCTTTACTGGCAGCTCAACGACTGCTGGGGCGTAACCAGCTGGTCGGGATACGACTATTACGGCAATCCCAAAGCTGTGCATTACGAAGCAAAGCGTTTCAACGCTCCGCGCACCGTCGTCATTCTCTCAGATAAGGACAAGCGCACGGTAACAGTTATAAACGATACACTTTCAGACGGAGATTTCACCGTAACTTACGGCATCGTTACTTTCGACGGCAAGACCGTTTACGAGCAGACCCGCCCCGTATCTCTCAAAGCCGGAGAAAGCAAAGAGATAGCTTCGATAAAACCGCGCGACTACGGCAATGAAAAAGAAAGCGTCGTCTTCGCTTTGCTGAAGTCGAAAGAGGGAGAACTTATCGCGTCAAGATACCACACTTGCGAAAAGGAAAAGAAGTGCCGTCTTCACAACCCGAAGATAACATACGAAACTTCTTATGACGGCAACGTTTACACTATCGATCTTAAATCGAGCTCTTATGCCCGCGGCGTTGAACTTACGCTTCTAGGAATCGACGGAGAATTTTCTGACAACTTCTTCGATATGCCCGCAGGCGGCAACGCGAGCGTAAGCATACCCGTAAGCGGAACGACAAAAAAACAGCTTGACGAAGTTCTCAGAGTGCGCAGTCTTTATAATATAGACCGCAAGCAAAGCTCTGCAAAGGACTCTCTTTTCGCCACGAAAGTCTTCCTCGAACCTTTCAACCTTGTAAACTGGATATACAGAACTCAGGAATAAACGACTATGAACAAAGAATTTTTCACAACTCCTCTTACTTCTCTATGCGCTACCTTGTGCGACTTTGCAGGGGTAAAGCCGCCTGAGTTTGCCGCGCCTTCCTGCGAAGAACTCAAAGAGCGTCTTACGGCGCAAAGCGGAGTGTCTTCAGTCGACAGGATACTGATGTATAATCCCGACGCCGTCGCGGACTATATATACGATAAATATTATGACAAATTCGCGCCCTGCGAAGCCGTAGCTCCGATAAGACAGCGTTTTATCACAGTCTATCCGCCCAAGACCCCCGTATGCTTTGCCAGCATGTACACGGGCGCGCTCCCCGAAAAACACGGCATTACCAAATACGAAAAACCTGTCGTAACCATAGACACGATTTTCGACGCGTTTATAAGAGCGGGCAAAAAGCCATGTATCGTAAGTGTGAAAAATCAGAGCATGGACAAGATCTTCAAAGGCAGAGATATGGCGTATTTCTCTGAGACCTACGACGACGAAGTCGTAGAGCGCGCTCTTGAGCTTATAGAAAAAGACGAACACGACCTGCTGTGCGTATACAATCAGCGTTATGACGACTCTATGCACCGCTCTCACCCCAACAGCAAACGCTCTCAGCACGCGCTTGACTGTTATGCTTCTTCTTTTATCAAACTGGGTGAAAAAGTCAATACTTGTTGGGAAAAACACGACACGCTTATCGGGTTTGCCCCCGATCACGGCGTTCACAGAATGATAATAGGTCTCGGCAATCACGGCAGCAATATCCCCAAGGATATGAACATATCTCATCTTTACGGCATTATTCCGAAAAAGATATAAGCCTTAAACTCAGCAAGAAAACTTTGATGAAAGCGCGGAAAACCGCGCTTTTCTTTTACCCGATCGAGTAACGAACGAATAAGTCAAATTCCTTTGTCAATCATTATCTTATGATATACAAGATATTGATAAACAGTCTGATAGCGTTTGTATCCCTGTTTTTTATTGCAAAATTGCTTGGCAAAAAACAGATTGCCGAACTTACCTTCTGCGACTACGTAGTGGGCATATCCCTGGGCTCAATTTCTGCAGAATGGGCAATCGACGACGGAGACAAGCCGTGGTACGTATATTGCGCGGCGATCCTCATTTTTTTCATTCTCAGTCTTATAATAGACTTTGCAGAGCGCAAAAATCCTTTTCTCAAAAAACTGTTCAAAGGCTCTCCTATCGTGCTTATAAGCGACGGGGAGATAGACTATATCAATCTGAAAAAGAGCAAACTCGACGTCAATGCTCTGCTCGGCATGTGCCGCGTAGCGGGATATTTCGACCTTAAGGATATCGCTTATGCGGTATTCGAGACAAGCGGAGAACTGAGCATACTACCCCGCTCCGAATGCAGACCTGCAAGCACGGAAGAACTGGGGATAAAGACAGAAAAAGCCCGTCTTATCCTGCCTTTCATAATCGACGGAATAATATTCGACGACGCGCTCAAACGCGTGGACAAATCGCGTGAATGGCTGCTTGAGCAACTTCAGGGCGAAGACGTAAGGCGCGTGCTTCTCGCATGTTACGACCCTGTGAAAGACGAACTTTCAGTAAGAATGAAGAACAGCGAAAAATTTGCTGAAATAGCCAAATAAAAAACGCATATTGACAAGCAATAAACGTTGATATATCATTAAATTATGGTATTCTTTTACATTATCGGCGCGGTATGCGTGGCAAGTTCTTTCGCAAAAGCGTATTTTGACACAATTAAAGCGGTAAAAGCAGAATTTATAGCCAAGCTTCTCGCAAGCGTAAGCTTTATGTTCTGCGCCGTTTACGCTATTTACAACAATCCGCAGTCTATGAGCTACGGCATTTTTATTCTTTGCGCGCTTATCTTCGGCACGATAGGAGACATACTTCTTTGTCTGGACGGCTTTTTCCCCAACAATAAAAGCTATCACGATTTCTTCAACGTGGTGGGTACGGCGGTGTTCTTCTTGGGACACATAATGTATATGGTGCTGCTTTTCGTCTATTCGCCGATCAGCAAAACCCCGTTCCTTCTCATCGCGCTCCCCGTGCTGCCGCTTATAATGCTGGCATTGGTGCTTACGGGACACATCACCCTTCCAAAAGTCAAAAGCTATATGATGATAGCGTATTTTGCAGTAGTAGGCGGAGTTATCATAGGCGCGGTAAGCTTTCTCCTCAACTCCAACGGCTCTGCGGCAGGCTATATAGTTCTGTCCGCTTCTGTGCTTTTTGCGTTTTCAGACTGTTTCTTGGGACTTACGCATTACTGCCCTGACTTAAAAATCAACCCCAAAGTCTCGCCATTTATCGTAATGCCTACATACTGCATAGCCCAGGTGCTTTACGCGCTTTCTATATATTACATAATATAAACTTATCAGGGCTTAATTTTTCGCATTAAAAAACCGACCTTTCTTATCGTAAGGTCGGTTTTATTATAATTCGAATCTTTTAATTTCTGTCTGATTTTTACTTTGCGTTATTTATTTCTGAACTTTCCGCAACCGCCTCGCCGTCTTTCAACGCGTTCTTACGGCTCTCGAGTTCTCTCTTTATTTCGTCGAAGCGCTCTCTGCCCATATTTGCGCGGAAGGCAAAAATTACCGACACAAGAAAAATAACGCTGGGCACAACTGCAAGCACAACTCTTATCGCAGTCAGCGCTGATTCAGGCTGAGCAATGACCGTATTGTCTGTGCTTTCTATATATCCGAAAAGTTCGAGTGCGAGAGAAACGACGGCTACGGCGACGCCTGAAGCGAGTTTATACATAAACTGGGTTATGCCGTAAAACGCGCCTTCTCTTCTCACTCCGTTGACGTATTCGTCCACCTCCACAACGTCGGGAAGGCTGGCGTAAGGAAGTATCTGTATTGCTGACATGCCGAGCCCTGCCAGAACGCACATAAGAACTGTGCTCCATACCACCTTTTCAGGCACGAACAGCGCAAGCGAAAGCGCAACCGTCATATATACGCAGGCAATCGCGTAGACCTTGTGCTTGCTGAATTTCTCGCTCGCTTTTACCCAAAGGAAAGACGAAAGTATCGCGCAGATAAGCGGCGTTGCGATAAACACCATACTCATCGTTCCTCCGCCGAAGCCCATAGTATCGTTGATAAAGAACATAAACACGCTCATTATGATATCGAAGCCGACCATGCTGAGCAGATACGTTGCGATAATATTGCGGAATTCCTTGAGCTTGAAAAACTCCTTGAGCGTAACGAAAAATCCTTGCGTATTTTCTTTTGAAGTCTCTTCCCTTTCCTTTACCGTAAGAGAACAGATAAAGAAGATTATCGAAGCAAGCACGCCGAATATCACAGAAGCGACCGCATACGCCTTGCTGAGAGAGCCGAGTGCGCCGTAGAGAATACTCTCAGTGCCGTCCGCAAGCAAAGCGAAAACCGCCGCGCCGAGGAGCATACCTACGTTTGCCATAGCTATCCTTATACCGCTTATAGAGGTGCGCTCGTCGTAATCGTCAGTCATATTGGCAGTCAACGCATTGTAAGGTATATATACGACCGTCCACACCGTGTTGTACAGCATATAGACAAGCGTATAATATATCATTTTCGCAATCTGCGCGTTCTCACCGAAAGGCGCAAGCCACAGCAGAATAAAACTCAGCCCGTAAGGTATCGCGCCGAAAAGCATATAAACTCTGCGCTTTCCCCATTTGCCGAACTTTGTCTTGTCCACTATTCTGCCCATCATATAGTCTGTAACCGCGTCCCACGCTCTTGCGATAATGAAAACGACAGAGGCGAGACCCGCCTTCAGACCGCCTACGTTGACAAAAAAATAGAGCAGATAAAAAGATATGGCGGCGAACAATATGTTCACCGACATATCGCCGCTGCCATAAGCAATTTTCTGTCCCAAAGATATTTTACCTTTGCGTACTTCTTCCATATTTTCCCCGAAAATATTTATTTGATTATCTGTATTGCTTCATTTCGTCTTCGATTATCGCCTTGACTTTAGCGGTACATTCGCTGAGGGCTACTCTTTCAGCCTTTTTGGTCGCGCGCATGCAGATCTCTACTTCGCCGTCGGCAAGAGTCTTGGGCGAAACGACGATCCTTATCGGCATACCCATTAGGTCTGCGTCTGCGAACTTGACGCCCGCGCCGCAGTTTCTGTCGTCAAAAAGCACCTCAACGCCGTTATCGGTAAGGTCTTTATACATAGCGTCAGCCTGCTTTGCAACGTTTTCGTCGTCATAACGCAATGCGCATACATGCACCTGCCACGGAGCGACGGACATAGGAAGGATAAGACCGTTCTCATCATTGGATTCCTGAGCCACAGAAGCGATCGCTCTGCCTACGCCTATGCCGTAGCAACCCATGATAGGATTGAACGCCTGACCGTCCTTGCCGTGCACAGTCATGCCCATAGACTTGGTGTACTTTGTGCCGAGCTGGAATATATTGCCTATCTCGATACCGTTCTCAACTCTGAGTTCTCCTCCGCATACAGGACATCTCTGTCCTGCCTTTACCTTGGAGATATCGACGTATTTTACGTTCTTAAAGTCGCGGTCGGGGCTTACTCCGACATAGTGATATTCAGGCTTGTTAGCGCCGCATACCATACCGTTCGTCCCTTCGATAGACTTATCGTAAACGACGATGAGCTTGTCTGAAAGTCCTATTGCGCCGATATTGCCGCAGACGATGTCTTCGCTTATTCCGCCGTCGTAAGCGACAACGTTCTTGCCGAGGACTTTCTTGAGTTTAGCTTCGTTGACTTCGAGGTCTCCTCTTACGAAAGCGACCACTAGTTCGTCCTGCTCTCCCTTTACGGCGTAAACGACAGCCTTTATCGTCTTGTATTCAGGCATATCAAGGCGCATGCAGACCTCTTCGATCGTCTTGTCTTCGCCTGTGAATACCTCCTTGAGTTCTTCGGGCTTGTCGTCGTGCTTGTCGAGGACAGAAACAGCCACTTCCATATTTGCGCGGTAATCGCAGTGATTGCAGAAAACGATGCTGTCTTCGCCCGCATCGGTGATGAGCATGAATTCGTGAGCAATGCTTCCTCCCATCATTCCCGAATCCGACTTTACGTCAACGAACTTCTTAAGACCTATTCTTCTGAAAATGCGGTAGTAAGCGTCGAACATTCTGTAATAATATTCTTCAAGCTCCTTTGCGTCGTTGTGGAAAGAATACGCGTCTTTCATCGTGAATTCTCTCACTCTGATAAGTCCGCCGCGTGCGCGCGCTTCGTCGCGGAACTTGGTCTGGATCTGATATATCATCATAGGCAGCTGCTGGTAGCTTGAAACCGTATGATTGGCAAGATGCACTGCCGCTTCTTCGTGAGTCATTCCGAGCAGCATATCGTGATCGTTTCTGTCCTTGAAACGCACCATCTCAGAGCCTATAGACTCATATCTGCCGCTGCTGTCCCAGAGTTCTCTGGGCATAACGACGGGGAAAAGCACTTCCTGTCCGTCCAGCGCGTCCATCTCTTCGCGGATGATGTTCTGAATCTTTCTGCTCATTCTCTGACAGGGGGTGGTCATGGTATAGATACCGCCGTAAACCTGCTTGATAAATCCTGCTCTGGAAAGAAGCACGTGGCTTCTGATTTTAGCGTCCTGCGGCGCTTCTTTGGTCCTTTCGCATACCAGTTTGCTGAGTAACATAAAAATCTTCCTTTATTTTAGTTCGTTAGTTGAAATTTTAGCATAAGGGAACGTCAAAATCAAGTATTATCGGACAGATATGATATAAACCGCACGCGCCGCGCGTTTTTATATGCATATATGCGCATATTCGCATAATTAAATATCGTCAGATGCAGATATTCGCATCTGCTCATACGAAAATTTTTTATATGAGCAGATATTCATATCAGCGTCCGTTCATATGTCCGCGTCACAAAAGATAATTTTTCTGCATAAAAGTCAGTCTGCTCTGCTCTCCCGTTTACCCTCATTTTTTGCATTTTCTTTAACAGAAGCTCTCTTATTCTCAACAGTCATAAAAGCCTCATCTGTTAAAAAAATATCTTGACAAACTGCGCAAAAAATCGACAAAAGCTATTTGAACTAAACGGTGTTTGTGTTATAATGGCTGTGGAGGGCTTTATGGATAAACAAAAACTCGAATTCTTAAACGCAAAATCCGATGAAATCAAAAAGATACTTATCGAAATGATAGGTCGTCTGGGCGTCGGACACGTCGGCGGATCGCTTTCAGTCGTGGATCTGCTGACCGTATTATATTACGACCTTGCAAAGGTCGACCCTGCAAACCCCAAGGACCCTGACAGAGACCGCATCGTTATGAGTAAAGGACACGCAGGTCCTGCGCTTTACGCAACTCTGGCTTCAAAGGGCTATTTCCCGATGGACGAGATCAAGACCCTCAACCGTCCGGGTACAAACCTTCCTTCTCACTGCGACATGAACAAGACAGTCGGCGTAGATATGACCGCAGGTTCTCTCGGACAAGGCATCAGCGCGGCAGTCGGTATGGCTCTCGCAGGAAAGATGGACAACAAGGATTATCAAGTTTACGCTATCATAGGCGACGGCGAATCCCAGGAAGGTCAGGTGTGGGAAGCTATCATGCTTGCAGGCAACAAAAAGCTGAACAATCTCACCATTTTCCTTGACAACAACAGAATGCAGATCGACGACTACGTTGACAACATCAACAGCGTAGAGCCTTTCGACAAAAAATGCGAAGCGTTCAACATGCAGGCTATCCGCGTCAACGGGCACGACAAAGAAGCGCTTGAAAACGCTATCATCAAAGCAAAGAACACCAAAGACAAGTGCACCTGCATCGTAATGGATACGATAAAAGGCTATGGCGTTGACTGGGCTGTAAGCAAAGGCGTAGGCAGCCACAGCTTCTCTATCTCAGAGAAAGAATGGAGAGAATTCTGCAATAAGGAGACGGACTGATGCAAGACGTAAAGGAACTGAGAGAAATATATTGCGACAGCCTTCTCGAAATGGCTGAAACCAACAAAAACATCGTCGTTGTCGAAGCTGACCTGACCAACTGTATAAAGACAGGTCGTTTCAAGGCGGCTCACCCCGACAGATTTATCAACGTGGGTATTGCTGAAGCGAATATGATAGGCATAAGCGCAGGTCTTTCCACTTGCGGAAAGATTCCCTTCTGCTCTTCTTTCGCACCGTTCGCTACCCGTCGCTGCTACGATCAGATTTTTATATCTGTCGCTTACAGCAAACAGAACGTGAAGATCGTGGGCACTGACCCCGGCATAACCGCAGAGCTTAACGGAGGCACGCATATGCCTTTTGAAGATATGGGCATCATGAGAAACATCCCCAATATGGTATGTATCGAGCCCACCGACGCGGCTATGCTCAAGTCGCTCATGCCGCAGATCGCCTCTTATTACGGTCCCGTATATCTGCGCATTATGAGAAAGAAGTGTGAACAGATCTACGGCGAGGGCGCTGAGTTCGATATGTTCAAAGCGTTCACTCTCCGCCAGGGAAGCGACCTCACTATCTTCGCCAGCGGCATTATGGTATCGCGCGCTCTCGAAGCTGCGGACAAACTCAAGAGCGAAGGCATTTACGCCGAGGTCATCAACGTATATACCTGGAAGCCTATCGACGTAGAAACCATCGTTAAAAGCGTTTCCAAGACAGGCGCTTGCGTGGTTGCCGAAAATCACAACGTGCACAATGGATTGTTCGGCGCTGTGTCAGAAGTTCTTGCAGAGCACTGCCCCGTTCCCGCTGAATCCGTATCTGTCAAGGATATGTTCGGCGAAGTGGGCAAGATCCCTTACCTCGAAGAAAAGTTCGGACTGCGTGCAAACGATATCTACGACGCTGCAAAGAAAGTTCTTACAAGAAAGAAATAATAAGGCAATTCAAATAAAAAGAAGCGCAATCCGCGCTTCTTTTTTTATTCTCGTTTTCTCGTTTTTATTTCCTCATTTAACGCGCTTTAACGCAAAACTCAATCAATATCGTTTATTTCTTGATCAAATACGCCCGACTTTAAGACTTTAAGCCTGAAAGAGATTAAGCGTTTATTTTACCACACTGATTATATTATTACTCATAGCATTTTAATAATCGATCATGACTTTGATAATGCTGGTATTAATAAGCAAGTGACAATCGCAAAAATCCGATACGCATAAAAAAAGAAGCGGTTTGCCCGCTTCTTTCTATTGACTTGAATTGTCAGTCTTTCTTGTCTTCTTCGCTTGCAGCAACTTCTGCAACGGGAGAGGTCTCGCTCACTGTTTCTTCGTCAGCGGGAGCAACGCCTGCAACAAGCGCTCTGCGACGCTCTATTTCAGCCTTGATTTCATCGTATCTTGCACCGTAAAGATTGTACTTCTTCTTATATACGATATATCCGAGCGCACAGATAGGAATGGGGATAAGGAACATAAACACACGCAGAATAGTCAGTGCGTCAAGAGAAAGCACACCAGTTGTCGTATCTGCGATCTGCTCGTAAGTGCCCGTAGCGTCGTTCCACTGACTGATTATCTGAGGAAGCTTCGCAACCTTGATACCGATACCGAGAAGAAGCATTGCGATAGCGCCTGCGAACTTGGTCAGAAGGGTCTGCACAGAGAAGATAATGCTGTCTCCTCTCTTACCGTTGAGGTATTCGCCGTAATCTACAACGTCTGCGATCATAACCGTAGAGCCTATCTGATTGAGTCCGTTGCTTGTCATAAGGAATGCGCCTGCAATAGCGACTATTACAACGTTAAGCCATCTTGCGCCCGAATTGCCGAAGCCGTAATCAGGTTTCAAAACAAAGAACACGAGGAAGAGCGCCGCCATACCTATCATAGCCATAAAGTAGTTGGCGCCGTATATCTTCTCTCTGGGTATCTTTTTTGTGATCAGGTTGTAGAAAAACATCGCTATGCCCTGACCGGTGCAGGCAACTACGGTAAATACCGTATATCCTACGTTGGGATCGAGAATGCCTATGCTGTCGTTGCCGTAATAAATAAAGATATAGAGTATCTGGAACAGCGATATCGTCGTTGCCGAACAGAAAAGAACGTAAGAAACCGCGTACGATCTCAGCTGATCGTTGCTCTTGAAGAACTTGAATATCTCTTTAATGCCTACGTCTTCTGAAGGGATTTTATATCTTTCCTTATTGCACAGCACCGTAACCATTATAAAGCAGAACATAAGAACAGCCACGATTATGCCGAGAGCAAGGTAAGCAGTCTTTACGCCGTACTTGGGAGCGATAAGAGGCATGCACAGCGAAGTACCGATGGTGGAAGCCACGAAACCGCCGAAGCCGCCTACAAGTTTAGCAAGAGAGCTGAGCTTGTTGCGCTCATCGGTAGAGTTGGCGATAGTCGGGATCATTGACCAGAACGGAACGTCAACCACGGTAAACGTCATACCCCAGATTATGTACATGAAAATGTAATAGAAATATCTGACGCCGACTGCTGTAGTATCGGTATTGAGCGGAATAAACATAGCAACCAGCGAAACAGCGTTCAGCAAAGCGCCTATAGCTATCCACGGGCGGAATTTACCCCATCTCTTGCTGGGCTTTGTGTTGTTTACGAGAGTTGCCAGCAGCGGGTCATTGACGGTATCCCATATCTTTGCGACGACGAACGCAAACGTAAGAACGAGGGCGTCCAGTCCCATATAGATATTGAGGTACGCAAGGAAAAACACGTTGATACAGTTATTGCTGACTTCTCTGCCGAGAGAACCGAGCGAATAGGTGATATTCTCGCCCCAGGTCAGCCCTTTGTTCAATGTCTTGGAACTCATAATCTTCTCCTTTCACCTTAATAAAATAATTGTAACACACGACGTGCGCGGTTACAACAATATATAAAAACAAAATAGTCAAACAAATTTACGGTTTTGTATATAAAAAACGCATAAAATTACGGTTTTTCAGCTGAAAAAAGCAAAAAAGTGCGCCAAAGTCTTTTATAACCGGACAATGGCGCAGATTTGTTTTTTAATTCCTTTTCAACTGTTTTTCATTGAAAAACCTTGTTTCAGATGCGGTAAACCACCGCTTCGAAAGGTCTGAGCTTCCTGTTGCCGAGAGGCAGAATTTCTTCGTAATTGCACAATTCAACCGCGTGAGCGCATTTGCCTTTCCACTCTTCGGGAAGTCTGAAGTTTACTTCCTTATTGGTAAAATTGCATATCACGGCGAGAGCGTCTTTGCCTATTCTTCTCTCGTAGACATACAGTTTAGAGCTGTTTTTATAAAATTCGTTGAACTGCCCTTTTATTATAAATTTGTTGCCGAGGCGGTATCTTATCAGTCTCTTGTAAAAACTGAGTATGCTTGACGGGTCGTCCTTCTGAACCTCAACGTTCTTATATACGTAGTTGGGGTTTACCGTCATCCAAGGCTTTGCGCCTTCGGCTGAGAACCCTGCGTTCTCTTCTCCGCTCCACTGCATAGGCGTTCTTCCGTGATCGCGCGCGACCTTGGACAGAGCTTTTCTGACAACGGGAAGCATAAACGGAGCTTTCTTCCTGAACGCTTTAAGCACGTTGACCGACAACACGTCCTCATATACCTCGTCCGCTTTCATTACCGGATTTTCACGTTCGTCGCAGTTCTTAAGATATTTCGCTTCTTTGACGGGCAGATTGGTCATGCCTATTTCCTGCCCCTGATACACGAAGGGCACTCCTCTTTGCATATAAAGCGCGACCGCAAGCATCTTAGCCGCCTCGTCAAAATGCCCTTTGCAGTTGTATCCGATAAATCTCGGGATACAACGCGGCTGATCGTGGTTTTCAAAGAACAGAGTGGGCGCGCAAGTTGCCGGCAAAGCCTGCCAACGCGCGAAAATCGCTTTGAGCTTTTTAAGGTTTACGTTGTGCGGCAGTATCTGCATATATCTGTCGCAGTTGGTATGCTCGAACGCGAATACGCAGTCAAGTTCTCCCACCTTTTCGTCGATATATCCCGCCGCGTTTTCGCTGGTTATGCCCATAGCCTCGCCGACGATGGTTGTGTCGTATCTGTTCCACGCTCTGTCGGCAAGTTCTTTTATGAACTTATGATAATTTTCAGTCAGACAGTACTGCTCGAAGCCTATCAGCGGCAGCTTTATCTTGCCGTCGGGAAGTCCGTCGTTCTTGGATATGTATGTAATTACGTCGCATCTGAAACCGTCAACGCCCTTTTCGAACCAGAAATTGCATATATCGGCGACTTCCTGCCTGACCTTGGGATTGTTCCAGTTGAGATCGGGCTGTTTGTATGAGAACAGGTGCATATACCACTCATCTGTCTCTTTTTCGTATTTCCATGCAGGTCCCAGAAAATTGGACATCCAGTTGTTGGGCGGACGGTTGCCTTTTCTGCCCTTTCCTTTGCGCCAGTAATAATAATCGCGGTAAGGGTTGTCCTTGCTCTTCCTGCTCTCTTTGAACCAGTTGTGCTCGTCCGAAGTATGGTTTACGACAAGGTCCATGATAAGCCTTATGCCGCGGTCGTGCAGTCCTTTTATAAGCTGCTCGAAATCCTCCATTGTGCCGAACTCGTCCATAATATCGCGGTAATCGCTTATATCGTAGCCGTTGTCGTCGTTGGGCGACTTATAACACGGCGAAAGCCATACCGCGGTAATGCCGAGTTCTTTCAGATAATCCAGTTTTGAGATTATACCCTTGAGATCACCGATGCCGTCTCCGTTGGAATCGCAGAAACTGCGCGGATAAATCTGATAGAAAAAGCTGTCTTTATACCATCTGCTCTTCATAGTTTTCCTCCCCGTCTCCCGTCTCTGACGGAACTTTATATCTTGTACTTGCAAAGGTAAGCACGCTTACACTCTGCGCTTTTGCCTTTAAAAGAACTCTTGCCGCTTCGCTCGCCGTAGCGCCCGTTGTCATGACGTCGTCCACAAGAAGCACCTTCCTACCCTTGACCGCGTCCCTGTCCTCGACTTTATACGCGCCTTTTACGTTTTCTTCTCTTTGCGCGTGTCCGAGTTTTGCCTGCATTTCGTTGTCTTTGACCTTGACAAGGACTTTGTCGATATAATCCAGTCTGAGAGAAGATGACAACTCCCTCGCAAGAAGATCAGCCTGATTGTAGCCTCTCAGTTTTCTGCGTTTTGAAGAAAGAGGAACGGCTATTACGCAGTCGCAATCCATCTCCTCGTCAAGGTATTTGTCTGCCATAAGGTTGGCAAGATATTTCGCATAATAGCGTTTGTTGCCGAACTTGAGCCCCTGCACGAGCTTTACCGCTTCGCCTTCGTATACGCATACCGAACGCGCCGCGTTGAAATGCCTGTCGTTATTCTGACAGGTATTGCAATAATCCGCCTCGTTTTCAAGCACCCTGCCGCATTTCCTGCAAATTTCGCCGTTGTTCAGGGATAAATTCTTAAGACATTCAGGGCACAATCCGCTTCTGTGTTTTTCAATCAGCTCCCGTCCGCATATCAGACAGTTGCAATCGTCCACAAACAGCGTTTTCGCAATACGTATCAGCAATACGACTGCTTTTTCAGCAGGTTTGTCTCCGTACGGAACGAACTTTTTCATCAGTCGAAAAGTCCCGTCGACATATATCTTTCTCCGCCGTCAGGCAGGATGACTACAATGCGTTTGCCTGCGTTTTCTTCTCTTTTTGCCACTTCTATCGCCGCCGCCAGAGCCGCGCCCGACGATATTCCGCAAAGCAGACCTTCTGCTTTTGCGAGTTCTCTTGCTACCTCTTTTGCTCTGTTGTCCTCTACGTCTATGATTTCGTCAATAACGCTTTTGTCCAGCGCGTCCGGCACGAAGTTTGCGCCTATGCCCTGGATCGCATGAGGTCCTGCGTATCCTTTTGTAAGAAGCGGACTTGCCGCAGGCTCAACTGCTATGACTTTAACGTCAGATTTATGCTTCTTAAGCTCTCTGCCCGTGCCGCTGAGCGTGCCGCCCGTACCTACTGCCGAAACGAATATATCCACGTTTCCGTCAGTATCAGAAAGAATTTCTTTCGCGGTCGTCAATTCGTGCGCTCTTGGATTTGCGGGATTGGCAAACTGATTTGCAATATATCCGCCCAGTTCCTTTGCCAGCTCCTCCGCCTTGTCCAGCGCGCCCTGCATACCTGCCGCCGCAGGCGTAAGCACTACCTCTGCACCCAATGCGGCAACCAGTTTTCGCCTTTCTATGCTCATACTCTCAGGCATGACAAGAATAACTTTATAGCCTTTAAGCACACCGATAAACGCAAGTCCTATGCCTGTATTTCCTGAAGTAGGCTCGATTATCGTGCCGCCGCTCTTCAGCTTTCCGTCTCTCTCCGCCTGAGCGATTATCTCAACCGCAACCCTGTCTTTTACGCTGAAAGGATTAAAGCATTCGGCTTTAGCGCAAATCTCTGCCTTTAAACCGTATTTCTTTGCCATATTGCTCAGTCTCACAAGCGGAGTTCTGCCCACAAGCTGAGTCATATCGTCATATATTTTCATTTCGTTACCTCGCTTTATTCTATTATAAATAATACAATATTTTGCATACGTTTTCAATACCCAATCTCTCATTTTTTCGCATGCGGATTCAGCTTTTTACTTTGCATATTGAAAAGTGTGCGCCCTTATTGTATAATTAAGCGGGAGGCAATTATGAACAATCTGAAAACCGTATGGTCAGTCGACCCTGACACTTCTCAATATCCGCGCCCTCAGATGGTGAGGGACAGTTATTTTCCGCTCAACGGAGAATGGGACTACAAAATTATCAAAGGAGATCTATCTTATAAACCTGCCGAAGACGAAATTTACGACGGCAAAATAACGGTTCCTTTCGCTCCTGAAAGTATGCTGTCGGGCGTAAACCGCACTCTTCTGCTGGACGAAGTTCTGATATACCGCACATTTTTCGACAAGCAGGACGGCGAAATCGCTCTGCTCCACTTCGGCGCGGTAGACTATAAATGCAAAGTCCTCGTGAACGGAAATTTTGTATCGAAACATACGGGAGGCTATACCCCTTTCGAATGCGAAATAAACGCATATCTCAAAGACAAGGACAATGAACTTGTCGTATGCGTTACAGACCCGTCGGACACCGCTCCGATAAGCCGAGGAAAGCAAGCCGTCAGACACGGCGGAATATGGTATACTCCTACCAGCGGAATATGGCAGACGGTATGGATCGAATACCTGCCCGACGAATACATAAAAAGCGTTGAAGCAATCCCCGATTACGACAATAAAACCGTAAAAATATCAGCTTTTACAAACACGGGCAGGAAAAATTTTATACTTACCGCGCACAACGGCAAGACGTATGAAAGCCACGACGGAAGCGTTGTCGTCGATTGCAGAGACTGCTCGCCGTGGACGCCTGAAAATCCCGTCCTTTACGATTATGAAATAAAGATCGGCAAAGACAAAGTCGGCGGATATTATGCACTCAGAAAATTTTCTGTGGGAAGACGCAAAGACGGCAAGCCCTGTTTCATGCTCAACAATAAGCCGTATTTCATGACAGGACTTCTCGACCAGGGATACTGGTCTGACGGTCTTTATACCGCACCTTCCGACGAAGCGCTTGTCTATGACATCATGCTCGCAAAAAAATGCGGTTTCAACACTTTGAGAAAGCATATAAAAGTAGAGCCTCTCAGGTGGTATTACCATTGCGACAGACTGGGAATGATCGTCTGGCAGGACTTTGTAAACGGCGGGGGCAAATACAATCCTTTTGCCATCCTTCTCTTCCCCAATGCAGGAATACGCGTCAAAGACAGTCATTACGGTTTTTATTCCAGAAAAGACAAAGAAGGACGCGATCTCTATTATAAAGAGATGACCGAGATCGTAAATCTTCTGAAAAGCTCCCCCTGCATAGCGCTGTGGACGCCGTTCAACGAAGGCTGGGGGCAGTTCGACAGCCTTAAGACGTGCGAGTATCTGCGCTCTCTTGACAACACGAGAATAATCGACCATGCAAGCGGATGGAGCGACCAGGGCGGAGAGATAAGAAGTATACACAAGTATTTCGTGCCGTTCAAAATGCCTTTACGTGAAAAGCGTCCCGTAATTCTCAGCGAATTCGGCGGATACAGCATGAAGATAGACGATCACGCTTTTTCAGATAAGATATTCGGATACGCTATATTCAAGGAAGAAACAAAACTAAACGCCGCGATCGGAAAACTGTGGGAGACTGAGCTTCTGCCCGCAAAAAAACAAGGGCTCTGCGCCAGCATATACACTCAGCTATCAGACGTGCAAAGCGAAGTGAACGGACTTGTTACCTATGACCGCAGAGTGGTCAAAGTAAATGAAGAAGAACTGAAAAAGCTCAATGAGAAGCTTTGCAAAGAGTTTTCAGAATAATATTTATAATCGACACGGATAAAGACTTTATAAAAAAAGCGAACGGCTTCCGCCGCTCGCTTTTTATTCATATTAAAAATTACTTGGAAGCCTTTTTGCTTGCTTTCTTTGCAGGCTTCTTCTCTGCCTTTACTTCTGTTTTTTCTTCAGCCTTTGCTTCAACCTTTTCAGCTTTCTTGGTTGCTTTCCTTGCTGCGGGCTTCTTCTCCGCTTTTGCAGCCTTAGCGTTGAAAGCGTCGTATGCTACCGCACAGGGATATTCAACCTGCTTGTCGCACTTTGCGCAGAAATCGTAACTGCCGCAGCAGTCGTAACCCTTCTGTTCACTGTCAATCCATTTCTGAACGTCAAGAACGTTCTGTCTTTCTGATTTGTTCATCTTACAATCCTCCGGTGAAAATAAATTTTTTGTTCAGCTTTGTTATAACACTTAATTTGTTATAAGTCAAATAATTGACGATGAAAAAGTGCTTTTTTGATAAAAATTATAATTTCAAGCGTGTATATTATCAATATGATATGTCAGTCGCATTGACATATATGCCTTATAATCCTATAATGTTTATGCAATAAATTATAAGGTGGATATTATGAAAAAATTACTCGCTTTGTCAATTTGCGTGATTATTGCGCTTACTGCGGCGTTCTCTCTCGTCGGATGTAAAGAAGAAGACTGGAGAAAGGATGCGTACGACCTTTCTCTTCCCGTTCTCGGCGAAGACGGCTGGTATATGGTATTCGAGGACAACTTTGACGGCACTTCTCTCAATGAAAACATTACTTTCGGCGAAAACTACGAAGGCAATACTCAAATATGGACGACCTCTCCCCACGCAATACGCTGGGAAAGCAACGATCCCGATAAACCCGAACAGAACGTTTACTGGTGTCCCGAGACAGTATCTGTAGCCGACGGCAATCTTCACATAAGAAGTTTTTATTCAGAAAACCATGTCTGCTCTGACGGCTCTTGTCCCAAGACAGGCAGATTCACTGGCGGCATAGAGACCCGCGCGATCGTCGGCGATCCCGACGACAATAAAGGCACGTCTGACGATATTTTATTCTCTCAGGCTTTCGGATATTTTGAAACAAGAGTAAAATTCCCCGACGCAAAAGGTCTATGGTCCGCATTCTGGCTGCAGTCTTCAAATATGCGCAAAGTCGGCGCTGAAGGCGTGGACGGCACAGAAATCGACGTATACGAAAGCGCATTTATAAATAACAAAACCAAAATGGGGCACGCTCTTCTCTGGAACGGATACGGAGAGTTCGCAAAGGTCGACGATTACATCCTCGATACGGGCACAGACCTTTACGACGGATATCACACTTTTGCGCTTAAATGGACTCCCCTTTATTATGTTTTCTATATAGACGGTCAGCCCACATGGGCAAGCATGGGCGGCGGCGTTTCACACGTAAAAGAATTCCTGCGCCTTACAGTTGAAATCGATGCGGGCGACGGATACGGTCCGCACGGACAGAAAATCGGAAAATTCAACGAAGAAAGCGAAAGTATTTTTTACGTAGACTACGTAAAAGTATGGCAGAATTCGTCTTACGCTCAGTACGAAATTTCCGATGACTACTTCGGCGGAGATCTCGATCTTGCCAACTGACGACAACAACAGTAAAAGCGCCTGCGAAAACCGCAGGCGCTTATTTTATGCCATATCCGTTTTGATTCATATTTTCGTTCTTTCGACGAACTGCTTTTTCTGACGATATAAAATTTGTACGTTCTTATTATTGTTTCGTTTGCTCTTTCTTGTCAATCGCGTCAAGCAGCTTTTCAAGCTCAGCGTAACCCGCTACCGTATAATCAGGCACTGCCTTGTCATCGAGGCACAGCCCTTTGGGATTAAACCATATTCCCGTTATCCCCGCGTTGTTCGCTCCGAGAATGTCTGACGTAAGAGAATCGCCGACAAGCACCGTGCGGGAGAGATCGAAATTTTCAATATGTGAAAACACATGATCGAAAAACCCTTTATACGGCTTTGCACAACCTATCTGCTCAGAGTAAAACATGTCTTCGAAATAGCCGTCTATACCTGCAGTTCTCAGTCTTACGATCTGCGTAGGCTGAGTGCCGTTGGTTACAAGAAACAAGCGGTATTTCTTAGAAATATTATCAAGAAATTCCACTGCGCCGTTTATAACGTATCCCCTTTCAGTAAGATGAGCGCGGTAACAAGCGCCTGCGGCTACAGTATCTTTGCCCGTGATCCCGAATTCTTCAAAAAGCATATCGAAGCGTAGCCTGTCAAGATACACGCGCGTGATCTTGCCGTCTTCAAGAAGTTTCCAGCAATGTTTGTTTATCTGCACGTATCTGTCTACTATTTCGTCCGTTACGGGAACTGAATATTCTTTTAACGTCGACACTATAGCTTCTTTCTCGCTTTTAGCAAAATCAAGAAGGGTGTCATCCGCATCAAGTAAAACTATAAGTTTGTCCATATAATATATGATAACATAAAGCCAGCTTGTTTTCAACGACTACGCTTGTTTATATAAAAAATGGACGGGACGACATTGTCGCCCCGTCATCGGAGATTATAAGTTGTGTTGTGAAAGTCAGTTATTGTTGAGCAACGCGTTTCTGCATCTTAAAGAAAGGGCGCAAGCCATATTTACCGCGTCGTGTAAAAGGAATTTTTTGTTTAGCCCCGTATGCTGTGAGAGAATATCTGCACACTTGTCTGCAAACGTTCCCACAACATCGTATTCCGCTTTTCCTTTTTTCGTCAGCATAATCAGCTTGCCGTCGTTTTTCACTATAAAACCCTGCTGCTCCAAAGACAAAAGCTTTTTATATACGCTTGCACGGGCGTAAGTCAGTTTTACGGCAATATCCGTCATGATAACTTTTCCTTTTTCCTTCTGAATCTGATCTATCGCCTGCAAATATCTGTATTCCGACGCAGTCATCAGTATCGCCTCCGCTATGATATTGCGTATATGGGGCTATCCTATTGATTCCGCATAGAGTTAGCAAACGCTAACCCATATGCAAAAAAATCAACGGAGGATTCCCTCGTTTACATCACTTATTATACAGTCTACCGATTGCGCTGTCAAACAGTTAGCAATAACTAACTTATTTTTTTCTTTGCACAATTTTGATGTCGACTTAATTTTCATGCCTCTGCGCTTTAAAGTATCTGCAATATATAATACAGGCGGGATTTTTCCCGCCCGTAATTCAGTCTTCCTTTTTGTTTTCGTCTTTCTTGGCGTTGCAGCAATACGGACATGAAGAACACCCTCCTCCGCACCCGCAGCCGCCTTTACCTTTCTTTGCGGCAACAGCTTTATATATGCAAGTGCCTGCAAAAATAGCCACGAGAGAAATCGCAAGAATTATAAAAAATATCTCCATACTCACTCCTTATTTATGTCTTTCACCGTCTTAACGCGTTTTTTGCCGTATTTGTCATAAATCAACTTTGCAGCAACCGCTACCGTTACAATCCCCGCAAGTATAATACTTATCCACCAGTATCTTCCTATCCAGAAAATAAGCGCGGACACGATATAAGCCGTAAGCATCCAGTAAGCTATTGCTCCGAACAAATATTTCTTTTTTGACAATTCGCCGCTTGCCGCACCTACCGCAGCCATACAAGGCACGCTGAGCAGATTGAATGCCATAAACGCCATAGCCGCAGGGACACCTCCTGCCATACCTACAACAAGAGAGCCGAATCCGGTAGACAGTAGCGTGCTCTCGTCCAGATCGAGAACGTCGTTTGACATTCCCGCAAACATACCTAGAACAGATACCACCATTTCTTTTGCGATAAGTCCGCTGAATGCCGCTACGACAAACTTCCAGCCGTCTTCTCCCATGGCGAATCCGAGAGGAACGAACAACCACTGGAACGCTTTGCTTATCACACCCAAAATACTCTCCCCCTGATCTTCAACAAAGGAGAACGAGAAGCTGAAACTCGTTAAAAACCATATAACTACAGTCGCTCCTGCGATGACCGTTGCAGCTCTGAACAGGTAGTGTTTAAGCTTTTGCCACAGATGAATCATAGTATTTGAAAACTGCGGTCTACGATATTCGGGAAGCTCCATAATGAAAGCAGAGGTTTCTCCCTTGATAACCAGCTTTTTGAGCACAAGCGCGCTTAACACAGCCACCGCTATTCCCAGAACGTATACGCCGTAAACAATAAGATCTTTATATTGACCCGCAAAAAGAACGCTTCCTATGCACGCCCATATAGGCAGCTTCGCTCCGCATGAAAAGAAGGGCGTAATCATTATTGTCAGTCTTCTTTCTCTCTCACTCTCTATTGTACGCGTTGCCATAATTCCCGGCACGGCGCAACCGAAACACATCAGTAGAGGCAAGAATGATTTGCCTGACAGACCGAATCTTCTGAAAGCTCTGTCCATAATAAATGCCACTCTCGCCATATACCCGCTGTCCTCGAGAATTGACAAGAACAAGAAGAGCACGAGTATCTGTGGTATGAACGAAAGCACTGAAAAAACGCCTCCGAGCAATCCGTCGCAAACCATCGAAGTATACCACGTTCCTTCAGGCATTGCGCCTGCGACGAGATCTCCGAGTTTTCCCGTAGCCAAATCCATAAGATTAAACAAAATTGTGCCGGGAGCGTTTATTGCTCCGTTGCCGAAAATATTGTTCCACCCCGTAGGATTCGCCGACTCGGGAATAGCCCCCATTGCGCCTAGATAGAGAAAATCTTCGCTGAACGTAAGATGAAACACAGCAAACATTATAAATAAAAATATAGGAATGCCCCATATTCTGTGCGTAAGCACTCTGTCTATCCTGTCGCTGGCTGACAGTTTTACTGCCTTCTGTTTTCCGCCAACAACGCCTTTAGTCTTCTCTGTGATAAATGTGTATCTCAAGTCTGCGACCACGGCTTCGTAATCCTCTCCGTCATTCAGCTTTTCTTTAATCTTAGCCGTTACGTCAGAATTAGTTTTTACTTCTTCCACGTCCTGCTCAATTGCTTTGACGGCTCTGAACGCAACGTTGTCCGCGCCTTTATCCTTATATAAGGTCTTGGCATCTTTGAAAAGATTTTCAAGCGCGCCTTTTTCTATAACGCTGAATCCCTCGCGTGCAGAAGCAGCGCTTTCGGAAACAGTACACATAAGTTCTTCAAGTCCCTCTTTTTTGAGTGCGCTTATCTTAACGACGGGCACTTTGAACAGCTTTGATAGTTTTGCATCATCGAGACTTTTTCCTTCCTTTTTCAATACGTCTCCCATATTCAGAGCGATCACGACGGGAACGTCGAGTTCGAGAAGCTGTGTCGTAAGATAGAGGTTTCTTTCAAGATTCGTCGCGTCTACAACGTTTACTACAAGATCGGGTCTTTCTTTGATTATATAATTCCTAGATACAACTTCCTCTGGAGTATAAGGAGAAAGACTGTAAATACCGGGAAGATCGACTATCTGAATTTTCAATCCGCGTTTTTTATATGTACCCTCCCTTTTGTCTACGGTAACCCCCGGCCAGTTGCCCACGTGAGCGGTACTACCAGTAAGCGCATTGAACAAAGTGGTTTTTCCGCAATTGGGATTGCCCGCCAAAGCGATTATCATATTACACCTCCACAGTTACGCTTGCCGCTTCGCTCTTTCTCAAAGACAGCTCGTACCCTCTAAGAGTGATCTCGATCGGATCTCCGAGGGGTGCGACCTTTCTCAGCACAATGCCTGCTCCCGGCGTAATACCCATATCGAAAAGTCTCCTTTTGATTTTTATTTCTCCTGTCACTGAAACAACTTTGCCTTGCATACCTTTTTCCAGCTTGTCTAAAGTGGTTAACATACTTCCTCCTTTAATTTCACTTCTATCTTTGTTGCCACTCCTCTGCCGAGAGCCAACTTTGCGTTGCCTGCTTTGACAACGACGTCGCCTTTGTTATCGTAAAGTGACTGCAATAACGCCCCGGGTATAAATCCGAGATTTTCAAGATGTCTTTTAAGCTTATCTTCTGCAATCAGTCTCACAATTATCAGCTCCTTTCCGAAAGGAGCGAACGCTAAAGTCATATCATCGCCTCCGTTTAGTTAGCTTAAGCTAACCGCAGCCATTTATATTACGCCCCTTACGAGGCGTTGACCTTTACATTATATGCTTATTTATGTCGACGCTGAACAACTAATCTGTTATCCCGTAAATTTAGTTAGCTACTGCTAACCAGTCGACAAAAAATTGTTCGGATTCCTCCGAGCAATTAAATTCTATATGCTATCGAGCACTATGTCAACCGTTAGTCTCGACTAACAATATAAATTTCTCTTAGTTTGTCATTCACCCGTCTTTTTCAGATAATTTTTCATAGCACCGAAACTCTCGTCGCTTATGATATGCTCTATTCTGCAAGCGTCGTTTTCTGCAGTTTCGTCATTTACGCCCAGAACTTTAACAAGAAAACTCTTTATGATCTTGTGCTTTTCATAAACTGAATTCGCTTTATCGAGACCCGCAGCGGTAAGTTCTATGTATCCGTTGTCGTCCACAGAAACATAGCCGGCTTTTTTAAGAAGACCTACAGCTCTGGAAATGCTGGGCTTTGAATAATTGAGTTCAACGGCAAGGTCTATTGAACGCACGTTGCCCTGCCTGTTCTTAAGCCTTAATATTGTTTCGAGATAATTTTCGCCTGATTCCTGTATCTTCATAGCTTTCACCGCCCTGATAATATAATTATTTTAACATCAGCAAAAACTTTTGACAAGCAGTTAGCGCCATCTTACTCGTCGTACAGCTTATTATCAATAAAATTACGCCACTAAATGCACCTTATTGTAGCTTAAAATCCAAGTTCTAATGGTAGTTTATTCCACATCGAAAACAGCACAAAATTACGTATTGACAACGCGTCATTCTTACTTTATAATATGCTTGATCCCGACAATTTTGGGAAATGTAAAAAAGGAGATAAACAAATGAATATCAAAGGTACGAAGACCGAACAGAACCTCATGACCGCTTTTGCCGGCGAGTCTCAGGCGAGAAACAAGTACACATATTACGCTTCAAAGGCTAAAAAGGACGGCTACGTTCAGATTGCCAACCTCTTTGAAGAAACCGCAAACAACGAGAAAGAACACGCTAAAATCTGGTTTAAACTTCTGCACGGCGGCATAGGCGCTACTACCGACAACCTCAAGGACGCTGCTGCAGGTGAAAACTACGAGTGGACGGATATGTACGCTACGTTTGCCAAAGAAGCGCGCGAAGAAGGCTTTGAAGAAATAGCAAAACTCTTTGAAGGCGTTGCGGCTATCGAAAAGGAGCATGAAGAAAGATACCGCGCTCTTCTCGCAAACATCGAAAAGGGCGAAGTATTCAAGAAGGCAGGCGAAAACGAATGGATCTGCAACAACTGCGGACATATCCATTACGGAAAAGAAGCGCCTGAAGTATGCCCCGTCTGCGCTCATCCTCAGGCATATTTCCAGCTGAGAAGCAAAAACTATTAATATGAACAATTCGGCTTTCCGCGCGCTGAGCTACGGCGTATACGTTCTGAGCACCTGGGACAACGGCAGACCTACGGGATGTACGGTGAACAGCGTTATGCAGATAACCTCATCCCCTGCAACCGTTGCCGTAAGCGTTAACAAAAACAACTATACGCACGAGTGCATAGAAAGAAGTAAAAAGTTTGCAATCAGCATTCTTCACGAAGAAAGCAATCCCGATATCATTTCGACTTTCGGCTTTTCCAGCGGCAGAGATACAGATAAATTCAGCAAGGTCGAGTATATACTGGCAGGCATGATGCCTGTTGTCAAAAACTCGGCGGCATACATTGTCTGCGATGTTGAAAAAACGCTTGAAACCGACACGCACACGGTATTTTTGGGAAAAGTCGCTGATGCAGACGTCCTTGAGAACAAGCCCCCTATGACCTACTCTTATTATCACAACGTTATCAAGGGAAAAACGGCGAAAAACGCCCCGACTTATATCGAGGAAAAAACTGAAAAAGGCAAATGGGTCTGCTCTGTCTGCGGACACGTATATGACGGAGAAACTCCTTTTGAAGAACTGCCTGAAGATTTCAGATGTCCCGTATGCAAACAACCCAAGTCGGTATTCGTTAAAAAATAAATTCAGTAAATTCACGCGCCGCTCCGCGTTTTACGGGGCGGCGTTTTTCTGTTTAACGCTTTTCATCTGCTGATTTATGGACGATCCGTACTTTTTAATTTAAAAGCAAATTTAAAAAATCCATATTTTTATTCTCTCTTTCGTTTGACTGTTTTTTAATGCGGTAATATAATACCTTTGTTAATCTGACCGTATTTATGCGCCCGCACAAGTGCGCGGGAGACCGAGGAGCGTTTATGGAATTTTTTATCACTACACTAATAGCCGTAGCGACAATGCTTGTCTATGCAGTACCCGGCTTTATTTCTGTCAAAACAAAGCTTATCAAACCTGAAAGCATCTCCTCTTTTGCGGTTATCCTGATGTACGTCTGCAGCCCTTGCCTTACCGTTTATTCAGTAAACGCCGTACCCGTTTATACTAAAGATCTGATCTTGCAGATAATCGGCTTTTTCTTTATTTCGATGGCTGCTCAGGCAATTATGCTGGGAATAGCTTTCCTTATTCTGCGCAAAAAATACGCCGACGTTAAATACCGCGTTTACACCGTTGCTACCAGCTTCGGCAATTGTGCTTTTATGGGCGTTCCTCTTCTTCAGGCTCTCTTCCCCGACAATCCCAACGTAACCATTCTTTCCGTTTCCTATCTTCTGGGAATGAATATATTCGGTTGGACAATCGCGTCGGCGATCATTACAAGAGACAAGAAATACATTAAACCGTGGAAAGCGATCGTAAACCCTGCCGCAATAGCAATGATAGTATGTATCCCCTTCTTCTTCACTGAATGGAGACTTCCTGAAAAAGTTGCGGATATATTTACTCTCCTCGGCAAAATGTCAACACCTATGTGTATGCTTATCATGGGCATGCGCCTTGCTACGGTGAAGCCTAAATCTCTTTTCTGCACTCCTTCGCAATACGTTATCGTTGCGGTAAAACAGCTTATCTTCCCGTTTATAGGATTTCTGCTGATATGGTTCTTGCCGTTCGATACTTACGTCAAATATTCAATGTTTATTTTAAGCGCCGCACCTATTGCCAGCGTCGTTCTCAACTTTGCGGAAATGCTTGGCGAAGGACAGGAAAACTCCGCCAACCTCGTTCTCCTCGGCACAGTCTTCAGCATAGCGACTCTGCCGGTAATGACGCTGATATTGCAAGCCATAGGCGGCACAGCATAAACTTTAATCTATAAACTTAAACAAACAAAGCCTTGCGTTCACCTTGCAAGGCTTTTTCTATAAAAGAAATATTTCATTTATATTAAATTGATATTCTCATAAAAAAAGGCGGACTTGCGTCCGCCCCGTCCTATGCAGCCTGCCCCCTTCCTGTGTTTACGCAAAAAGCGTAAACTTATGAGCCGTATGGCTGTATCGGCAATATGTTTGAGCTAAGCCGTAATTGCTTTCAAGTGCATTTGTTAAATAAGCTCAATTTAATTCGTTCTTCTGAATTCTTCATTGTTTGCAACTAGTTCTTCAAACGTAACGGGCATAAAGCCGTTTATATCAACTCCTGCGTTAAATGCGTTGCTCATAGTCTTAAGATATCTCCAATACGGGCGATTGGTATTGTTGTGCATATGCCCGTGTATCAAATTTCTGCCCTCGAACGCAAGCATAGGAAAATGACACAGCGTAGCTTTTCCCTTGCCCGTATTGATCACCTCATAAGACGAACAGCCGATAAAGTAATCGGAAAGATTTACGTTGTTTATCCAACTGCGGTCGTGATTTCCTATGATCAGGTATTTATTCCCTTTAAGTCTTCTGAGGTACTCTTCAGGCGGAATTTCAGAGCGATAAGCAAAGTCCCCGATAATGTAAACCGTATCGTTTTTATGCACTCTCTTATTCCACGCGGAAATCAAGGCTTCATTCATCTCTTCAACATCTTTGAAAGGACGGTTACACATACTTATTACGCTTTTATGCCCAAAATGCAGATCGCTTATAAAATAAATCATATATGCCCTCCTTTCTGAAATTCAAACCTCTGTTCCTGCCTCAAAACAGAATTGACTTTATATATCAGATTGATTCTTAGAAGAACCGTCATAAACGATATTTATATTATAGTTTTATAATCTTTTGTTGTCAACAAAATAACTGTGATAACCGATATTTTTGAAAATCGAATAAAAAAAGAACGGGCATTTCTGCCCGTCCCTTATATCCTTTTTAAAGATTACGCATTGAGGATTTCAGTAGCCTTGCCAGCGCAGCCGAGAACTTCAGTCAGCTTATGCTTAACAATGTACTTGATGTTTGCTCTTGCGTCGCCGAGGTACTGTCTGGGGTCGAAGTGATCCGGATGCTCAACGAAGTGCTTGCGGATACCTGCAGTGCAAGCCATACGCAGGTCGCTGTCGATGTTGATCTTGCAAACCGCCATAGAAGCAGCCTTTCTCAGCATATCTTCAGGAACGCCGATTGCGTCTTTGAGAGCGCCGCCGTTCTCGTTGATGATCTTAACGAATTCCTGCGGAACGGAAGAAGCGCCGTGGAGAACTATCGGGAAGTTGGGCAGTCTCTTTGCAACTTCTTCGAGAATGTCGAATCTGAGCTGCGGCTTTGTGCCCGGCTTGAACTTATAAGCGCCGTGAGACGTACCGATTGCGATTGCAAGGCTGTCTACACCGGTCTTGGTAACGAACTCTTCAACCTCTTCAGGTCTGGTGTAAGAGCTGTCTTCAGCAGAAACCTTAACTTCGTCTTCAACGCCTGCAAGTCTGCCGAGTTCGCCTTCTACGACAACGCCGTGGTCGTGAGCGTATTCAACAACCTTACGGGTAAGCTCGATGTTATCCTTGAAAGCGTGGTGGCTGCCGTCGATCATGACGGAATTGAAACCGCCGTCGATACAGCTCTTGCACAGCTCGAACGTATCGCCGTGGTCGAGGTGCAGGCAGATGGGCAGATGGCTGACTTCTTCAGCAGCTTCTACCATCTTGCGCAGGTAGGTGGGGTTAGCGTACTTTCTTGCGCCGGAAGAAACCTGAAGAATAAGCGGAGCGTTCTCCTCGGTAGCAGCTTCTACGATACCCTGAATGATTTCCATATTGTTTACGTTGAAAGCGCCGATAGCGTAACCGCCCTCGTAAGCCTTCTTAAACATATTTGCAGATGTAACCAATGGCATAAAAATTACCTCCAAAATTGTTATCTTTATTGTCGTATTGCGCGCATTTACGCGTATTTACCCTTTATTCAGCACAGAAAAACGGCTTTTTCAGCCATTTTCCGTACCGTTTATATATTACCACAACGTTAAAAAAATTACAATGCTTTGCAACAAATTTAACGCTATTTATTCACTGTCGTTTTTTATGCGAGATTTTCAGGATTGAGTCCCTTGAGTTCGTCTACGACGAAAATGCCGTCCTTTCTGATAAGTCTGTCGTCGAAGTAGATTTCACCGCCGCCGAAAGCCTTGGTCTGAACGAGCACGAGGTCCCAGTGTATAGCGCTGCGGTTGCCGTTGCAAGCGTCGTCGTAGCAGCTGCCCGGAGTAAAGTGTATGCTTCCGCTTATCTTTTCGTCGAACAGGATATCTCCCATAGCTTTGGTAACGAACGGGTTTACGCCGATAGCGAATTCGCCGACGTATCTTGAGCCTTCGTCCGTATCGAAAATCTTATTGATAGCCTCAGTATCGTTTGCAGTAGCTTCAACGATCTTGCCGTCCTTGAAAAGCAGAGATACGTTTTCAAACTTGATGCCGTCCTTGCCGGTGGGAACGTTGTAAGTGATCCTGCCGTTTACGCTGTCCTTGACGGGAGCGGTATAAACTTCTCCGTCGGGGATGTTTCTGAGACCACAGCATTTTATGCCGCCTATGCCTTTGATTGAGAAAGAAAGGTCTGTGCCGGGTCCTACGATGCGCACTTTGTCAGTCTTGTTCATAAGCTCTACGAGCGGAGTCATAGCCTCGCCCATCTTGCGGTAATCGAGGTTGCATACGTCAAAATAGAAGTCCTCGAAACTTTCAGTGCTCATAGCGGACATACAGCTCATGCCCTGCGTGGGATATCTGAGAACGACCCACTTTGTATGCGCAACGCGTCTGTCGTGATGTACGGGAAGCGAATAGAATCTGCTGTAAGCGCTCATTCTTGCAGAGTCGATATCGCAGGTTTCGTAAGCGTTTTCACCGCCTCTGATACCGATATAAGCGTCCATCTTATCCATTTTGGCGCAGTCGAATTCTGCCATCTTCTTGGCAAGAGTTTCGTCCATACCCTTATAGAGCTCGCGCTGAACGCGGTTGTCGAAAATGCTGACGAACGGATAACCGCCTGCAGCATAAACCTCTTTGATAACACAGTTGACGAGCTGATAATCCACGCCGAACGCTTCGATAAGAACGTTTTCGCCTTTCTGAACGTTGCACGAATAATTGACCAGATTTTTTGCCAAAGTTTCAACTCTCTTGTCTACCAACATTTGTCTTTCTCCTTTCGTCTTACGACGATTATAGTATTTGTTTCAATCTTATATCAAAACGCGCGTTTTTGCTTTAAGGTTCGCATGGCTGACTCTGAGTTCTTTCACACGATATAAAGAAAACGGCGTTTTATTTGCTATATTTTTCCTGCCCGTGATTGTAAAAGCAATTTACATTCTTTCAGGAGCAGCTATGCCGAGAAGCGTGAGACCGCTTTCAAGCACCTGCTTGGTTGCTCCCACAAGCGCGAGTCTCGCATTCTTCACAGCGGGCGCGGCGTCCTTGATATTGTGTTCGAAATAGAACTTGTTAAACGCCTGAGCTATATCGACTATCTGTCTCGTAACGATGCTGGGCTCATACTTTTCACCTGCCGCCTTTATGCTTTCAGGGAACTTATCAAGCGCTTTCACAAGAGCGTAAGCTTCATCGTTTGCAATGCCTTCTTCGTCAAAATCATCGCCTTCAGCTACGCATTTTTCAAGAAGCGAACAGCAACGCGCATAAGTGTACTGAACGTAAGGTCCTGTCTCTCCGTCAAAATTGAGAACTTTGTCATAGTCGAAGACAACGTCCTTTATTCTGCCGTTGAAAAGCATTGCGAACACAGCCGCACCGACGCCTACCTGTTCAGCCGTCTGAGCCCTGTTCTCGAGATCGGGATTCTTTTCAGCGATTATCTCTCCCGCCTTTGCGACAGCCGTATTGAGCACGTCTTCAAGGAAGACCACTCTTCCCGTGCGGGTAGAAAGCGCGCCGTCTTCAAGAGACACCATACCGTGCGCGACGTGTACCATATCGTCAGCCCACGGCTTGCCCATAAGGCGCAGAACTTCGAAAATCTGTTTAAAATGCAGATTCTGCTGATAAGCGACAACGTAAAGGCATTTATAGAAATCGTAAGTGTTTTTGCGATAAACAGCCGCTGCCAGGTCGCGCGTCGCATAAAGAGTCGCGCCGTCGCTTCTGACAAGCAGACAAGGAGGCATTTTGTCTCCTTCGAATCTTACGATTTTAGCGCCGTCCGAAAGTTCGAGCAGTCCCTTTGCTTCCAGTTCGTCAAGCACGGGCTGCATCTTGTCGTTATAAAAACTCTCTCCAGCATAAGAATCGAAAGTTACGTTGAGTCTCTTATATACCTTTTCGACCTCTTTCATCGTAACGTCTTTGAAATATCCGAAAAGTTCGAGAGCTTCTTTGTCTCCGTCTTCTATTCTCTTGAACCATGCGCGGGCTTTGTCCTCGAGTTCGGGATTCTTTTCAGCCTCTTCGTGGAATCTTACGTATATGTCAAGAAGTCCTCTTACGCCGCGCTTGTCGATATCCTCTTTATTGCCCCACTTTTTATATGCGACAATGAGTTTGCCAAACTGAGTGCCCCAGTCTCCGAGGTGATTTATACCCACGACTTTGTATCCCAGCGCGCGGTAAATTCTGCAAAGAGCGCCGCCGATAACCGTGTTGAGTAGATGTCCCATATGGAAAGGCTTTGCGATATTGACTGAGGAAAAGTCAATGCACACAGTCTTGCCTGCACCCTGTTCAGATCTGCCGTAACGTTCGCCTTCAGACAAGATCTTCTCGACCACTTTTGAAGCAACCATTTTCTTGTTGAGAGTAAAGTTGACGTATCCGCCTACGGCTTCGGCTTTTTCAAGAAAATTGTAAGCTCCGATGCGTGAAACGATTTCGCTTGCCAGCACCATAGGACTCTTTTTCATTTCTTTGGCGAACTTGAAGCACGGCAGGCAATAATCGCCCATAGAAGGATCTTTTGGTACGGTGATGAGCGGCTCTATATCCTCGCTCTCCACGTCCTGAAGAATAACTATATCCGCGAGCAGTTTTTTGTAATCCATTGTTAACCTCTTTTTCTGTTGTATCAAACGTTGAATCTGAAAAGCACGACGTCGCCGTCCTGTACGACGTAATCCTTGCCTTCACTTCTGACCTTGCCTTTCTCTTTCGCAGCGTTATATGAGCCGCATTCGAGAAGCACCTTCCAGTCCACGACTTCGGCGCGGATAAATCCCTTTTCAAAGTCGCTGTGGATCTTTCCTGCCGCCTGAGGAGCTTTCGTGCCCTTTACTATCGTCCAGGCGCGGGTCTCCTTTTCTCCTGCAGTAAGGTAGCTGATAAGTCCGAGAAGTTTATAGCAAGCGGAAACGAGCTTGTCCAGACCGCTCTTGTCTATGCCAAGCTCCTGCTGGAACATTTCTTTTTCATCCTTATCCATGCCTGCGAGTTCTTCCTCTATCTTCGCGCACAGTACGATAACTTCGCTGTTCTGAGAAGCGGCAAACTTTTTGACCGCTTTTACGTAATCGTTGTCCTCTTGTCCGAGGTCGTCTTCGCCGATGTTTGCGGCGTAAATGACGGGTTTTGCCGTAAGCAGGAACATATCGTCGATAATCGCCTGTTCTTCTTCGTTGAACTGCATAAGGCGGACGGGCTTGCCGTTTTCGAGCTCTTTGAGCACTCCGTCAAGGAAATCCGCTTCCTCTGCATATTTTTTGTCTCCGCCTTTTGCAGAGTTTCTCGATTTAGCAGAGCGTCTCTGCACAGTCTCCATATCCGCAAAAATAAGCTCGAGATCAATGGTATCGATGTCTCTCAGAGGGTTTACGCTGCCGTCTACGTGAGTGATATTTTCATCGTCAAAACATCTGACAACGTGAACGATCGCGTCAACTTCTCTTATATGAGACAAGAATTTATTACCAAGACCTTCTCCGTGAGACGCGCCTTTTACAAGTCCTGCTATATCCACGAATTCAAGCACGGTCGGGGTGATCTTCTTTGAATTGTACAAAGCGGCGAGCTTATCCAGTCTTTCGTCAGGTACTGCAACGACACCCACGTTGGGCTCGATCGTGCAGAAAGGATAATTGGCGCTTTCTGCGCCTGCCTGCGTTATCGCGTTGAAAAGCGTGCTTTTGCCTACGTTGGGCAAACCTACTACTCCCAGTTTCATTTCTTCTCCTTTTGGCTTTCCGCGGGCTTTTCGTCCGCACCTTTATCGTCAGCCAAGTCTTTACTTTCGTTTTTTCCTACGAGTTTGAGAGTGTTTTCCTCTCCTCTTATCAGTCTCTTTATGTTTGAATAATGTCTGAGCACCACGATCAGCCATATCAGTAAAGAACATACTATGACCGCAACGTTATCCCTGCCGACGACACAGCTGTAAACCGTTATCGCGCTGATGCAGGTAATAGAGCCTATAAATCCGTATTTTACAAAAAGCAGCATTACTATAAGCACGGCAAGCACTATTGCGCCCACTATCGGATATGCGACAAGAAAAACGCCTATGGACGTAGCCACACCCTTGCCGCCTTTGAACTTGCTGTAAACGGGGAAAACATGTCCGATTATCGTAACCAGTCCCAGTATAAACAGCCAGTCAACGCTGCCTATCCAATACATGCCTATAATGGCAAAAACAATGCCTTTGGCGCAGTCGCATACAAAAGTAAGCACGCCCCACAGCTTGCCTACAGAACGCAGAACGTTCATAGTGCCGGGATTGCCGCTGCCCTTTTTCGTAATATCCGTACCTTTCAGTCTTGAGAATATGATAGCAAAATTGATTGATCCTATCAGATACGCCGCGACGCAGAGAAGCGCCTTGCCCCACCATTCCATTTTTAATCAGATACCGCCTGAAGACATTTTTGGATATTATAGCACAACGCAGATAAAATTTCAACAATTGCGCGCCCGATTATTCGCGCATGCAAAAAAAATATAAATTAATGACAAAATCCCCTATTTAATGCAGTTTGTCCGTTAATTCAAGGCAAAATAAGGCCAAGCTTACACTTATCTTACACTTTCCTGAAGATATTATTACATCTGATTTCAAGAAAAAACCTTGACCCGACCGATAAAATATTTATATAATGATTCTGACGGCGGAAGCCGCGACAAGGAGGATACTATGAAAAAGAGATTGCTATTTGCAATAATAAGCGTCGTACTGCTTTGCACAATGATATTCTTTATGGCGTGCGACGGCGAAAGCGAAACGTTCAACGAAAACCAGGATCTGAATCACGACGACCTCGGCGTCGCTCCCAACGAAACGGCTCAACAAGGTATCGACAAACCCGACGCTTCTAAACTCAACGTTGAAAGCAAAGAACTTTCTGAAGACGCAGCGGTAAAAGAAGCGGCTACTTATCTTTTTAATCTTGCAAACGACAACCTCGCTAAAGTTGCATATTATGCCGATTACGCTTACGGCAGCGGCGTAGCGACCGTTACCAACCTCAGCATGAGCGGCTCTATGCAGGTGCGCGAAGTACGCATCAAAGACGGTGCCGCAATGTATATGGTAACGCTCGGCAGAGTCATGAACGGCTACAAGACAGAAACTCCCGATAAGAACGACGCCACCATACTCGGCATGTGCCGCACTCTTCTCGATTACGGCAACCGTAAGTACACCCCTGACGGTCAGACCTTCTACGTTCAGAGCGGAAAGAGCAAAGCTCTGCTTGAAAACTCAGTTGATAATTTTTACACTGAAAATCCGTATATCGACTGGAATAAATGCTCTAAAGTGGAATCGATGTCTGTGAGCGATTTCATGAAGAAAGATTACTACAACAAATCTTATGTTGAGACGACCAACGGCGATATTACGGCTCAGAACATCGTAAACGCTTCGTTTACGCACAATGAAAACGGTTATTATGAAATAGAAATAACGGTTGACGTAACGTCCGACGCTCTCAAGCTGGCGACCGAATCCACAAGAGAATCAGCAAGCAGCAAAGATATCGTTTTCCGCTATCAGACAATCAAATGTCAGATATGGGATTGCGGTCTGTTCAGACAGTACGAAACCTTTGACAGCTGGGGCGGCTCTCTTCTCAACCTTCTCAAAGGATACAGCGAAAACGAGTGGCACAAGATATTCACTTACAACAAAGAAAACGCTCCTCTTTATCAGATCCCTTCCGACACAGGCTGGGCAAAATAATCAGATATCTTAAAAAGTTTACGCCGCCTTTACGGGCGGCGTAATTTTATACGTTGATTATTCTCTGCTTAGGAACACAAATCATTTTTCTTCTTTTGTCAGGACTCCCTGTCCGTTGAAATCGGGGATATACTCTTCTTCAGCGCTATCGCTCATCTGAATAAATGCGTTTTTAAACCCCAGTTTTTCAGCGTGGGCGACTACGGCTTTATATTCTAGCGGCTTAAGTCTTCTGTTGATTTCGGCAAATTCTTTCGCTCTTCCGAAAGGTATATACTGACTCATAAGAGAAATATAGTCTTTTTCTTTATCGATAAGGGAAACGAGAATGTCCAACACCTTTTTTGAATTGGCGACAGCCCCGGGCAAAACCAGATGCCTGACCAGAAGCCCTCTTTTCATAAGTCCGTCTTCTGCAACGCAAGTTTCTCCGACCTGTCTTTTCATTTCCTCGACAGCCTTTGCCGCTATCTCTGGATAATCTGGAGCGGAAGAATAACGCGCGGCAAGTGCATTGTCTGAATATTTGAAGTCAGGCATATATATGTCTACAAGTCCTTCAAGCATTTTCAGCGCTTCAGTCAGTTCATATCCGCCGCAGTTGAAAACGACAGGAACGCGCGGCTTATAAATTCTGAGAGCCTTTGCTATCTCAGGTATAAAATGACTGCCGGTAACAAGGTCGATATTGTCTGCGCCCTGATCTTCAAGCTCTTTGAAAATGTCTGCAAGTCTCTCTGTGGAAATATCGATGCCTTCACCGCCGGACAATGAAAAGTTCTGACAATAAACGCATTTTAACGAACACCCGCTGAAGAAAACTGCTCCGCTTCCTCTCTTCCCCGCAAGGATGGGTTCTTCCCAGAAATGAAGCGCCGCCCTTCCCAGTCTTACTGCATCTCCGACAGAACAATATCCTCTTTTAACGCTTCTGTCAACGCCACACTTTCTGGGACAAAGCAGGCATATATCTCCGCTCATCAGACTTCGAAATAACGCGCTACGCCGTGTTTGATAAGTTCAGAAAGCTCTTTTGCCAGATCTTCGAGGCTTTCTGCACGGTCAGAAAGATACCAGTCTCTGTAGCAATCGACTACGCCTGAGACGATAAACGAAAGTACGATATTGGCTTTCTGCGCATTGATATAGTTGAACTTATAAGAATTGAACAGCTCTTTTTTGAGCATATCCTTTATCTTTCTCATAAAGTTGCCTGAAATCGTGCTCGAGAACAACAGCTTGTTAAAAGTCTCGTTCTCGCTTCCCGATACGCCGTCGCTTATCGCAAGTAAAAGCGGATACGGGTCTGTTTTTATCTTATTCATATCGAATTTTCCGAATATCTTCTTGATATCCTCTAAAAGCTCGTCCTCAACGTCTTCAAGCACGTTGTATACGTCAGTATAATGCAGATAGAACGTCTTGCGGTTTACGTCTGCCTTTTCAGCAAGATCCTTTATAACGATATGACTCATCTCCTGAGTCTGCACCATCTCTTTGAACGCTTCCTTTATCGCCTGTCTTGATTTGCGGCTGCGTTTGTCGTTTTTAAATCTGTTTACGTGTTCCATAATTTTTCTCCATATTGGTTTCTGATTATATTCTAATATACAAACGGGGAATAATCAACAATTTTTACACCTCAGGGCAAATTTTTTTTATCTATTGAATTCATACACATCTGTGTGCTAAAATATAATCAGAACGAGAAAGGAGGAAATTATGGCGCGTCAATACAATCCGTATGACAATTTTTTGTCCGTTCTTGAAAAGGCGGCAAAAGCAGTGGGAATGAAAGAAGAAGATTACGTTCTTATCAAATATCCCGAAAGAGAACTCAAAGTTTCTGTTCCCGTAAAGATGGACGACGGAAGCGTGCGTGTGTTCGAAGGTTTCCGCGTACAGCACAGCACCTCGAGAGGCCCCTGCAAAGGCGGAATAAGATACCATCAGAGCGTAAACGAAGACGAAGTAAAAGCTCTGGCGGCTTGGATGAGCTTTAAATGCGCGGTCGTCAACATTCCTTACGGCGGCGCGAAAGGCGGCATAAAGGTAGATCCGTCCACCCTTTCAAAGGGAGAGCTTGAAAGACTTACCCGCCGCTATATCGCTATGATATTGCCTATAATAGGTCCTGAAAAAGACATTCCCGCTCCCGACGTAGGAACAAACTCTCAGGTCATGGACTGGATCATGGACACATACTCAATGATGAACGGCTATACCATACCCGGCGTTGTTACGGGCAAGGATCTGGAAGTCGGCGGCTCTCTGGGAAGACCTGAAGCCACCGGACGCGGCGTTATGATAATCACGATGGAAGTACTCGACAAGTATAAACTTGCGCCGTCCGACGTAAGCGTTGCCATTCAGGGTATGGGCAACGTGGGCAGCGTAGCGGCAAGACTTCTCTACGAAAAGGGTTGCAAAATCGTAGCCGTATCAGACGTGTCAGGCGGAATAAGAAAGGCAGACGGACTGAATATTCCTGAGATATACGAATTCGTAAAACAGAGAAAACTGCTGAAAGACTATAATGCAGACGGCGTCGAACATATAGACAACCATGCACTTCTCACAACCAAATGCGACATACTTATTCCCGCCGCGCTCGAAAATCAGATAACGGGCGAAATCGCAAAGGAAGTAAACTGCCGCCTTATCATCGAAGCGGCCAACGGACCTACGACAGTAGAGGCGGACGCAGTGCTCGAAGAACGCGGAATAGTCGTCCTGCCCGACATCCTGACCAACGCAGGAGGCGTTATCGTATCTTACTGCGAATGGGTGCAGAATCTGCAATCCCTTACCTGGGATGAAAACGACGTCAACGCTACTCTGTTCAAAGTTATGACAAGAGCGCTTACAGACGTATACCACAAGGCGCGCGACTATAAGATAAGTTACCGCTTGGCCGCATACGCTGTCGCAATCGAAAGAATATGCACGGCAAAGAAAAAACGCGGCATATTCCCGTGATAACATATAAATAACAGAGTTTTAATAAATAACGACCGTTTCAAATCAATTTTATACAACATCAAAACAAAGAAAAACCCGATACGTATCGGGTTTTTCTCATTTATTTATGATATAAAAATGATTTTACTTGTTGAGTCCCGCAAGATCGTCAGCAGTGATCTCTGCGCTGCCGTACGTGTAATAGCTTATGCAAGTCTGTCGGCAAGGCACTTCAAAAGGAATGGAAGCGTTTATTCCGCTGTACTTTTCGTTTCTTCTCCAAATAAGGAATTTCATTTTGCCGTCCACTTTTCCTATTGCGAAATCAATCGTCGTGTTGTCGATTTTAAATCCCTTCTCTCTCGCGCCCGTCATATCCATAAATTCTTCGAGAGCTGCGCGGTGGATCGTCCTCATCATCTCTTCAGAACAGTCTATCGTAATGGTGCAGTAATAAACGCCGTCTTTAACATATACTTTGTCGTCGTGAGCGTCAGAGAGGTTGTCCTTGCTCGATATGTCGTAAGTAGTGAGATGCTCTTTCATCACGCGGTTTTCCTCTTTGATATCCCCCGTAAACGGAGAAAATTCTCCCCATGCCGCAGTCGACACCTGAGAAGTCTCCTTGTCGAATGTGATGTCTTTCTTGTTGGTGTTGTTGCTCGCAAAAGCCTTGCTGCCGTCATAATAATACTTTTTAGCGCAAGTACCCTTATCGAATCCCGTACCGTAAATAATTTCCTGAGAATAAAGCTTATCTCCGACAACCTTTCTCACAAGATAAGAATCTCTCGTAGCCACGGCACCGTCATTTGCCGCAAAAGCGAAGTACTCTTCTCTGACATAGTTGGTATCGGTTATCCAGTTGTTATACGCTTCCATAACGAGGTCGTATGCGCTCATTCCTTCAGCGACGTCAAGTCCTTCGTAGTTGCCCAGGTTTTCGTCTTTCGCAGTAAGCTCAGTAAATTCTTTGTCGCACGCAACGGCGAATATCAGCGAAAAACTCATGATTGCCAGTACTGCAATGATCAATAATTTTTTTCTCATACAATCTCCTTTACGGCTATGCCGTCCTTCTCTATTTAAGCATAGCAAAAGGCAGGTTGTCAACGATATACCGTCTGCGCCTCTGTTTTGTTAAATTTGTGGCATAATCAATTTAAAAGCCGAAAATATGAATTATTGTATTTTTCCTTTATTCCGCATATAAAATATAAATTTCCCTGACAAATAAATTTGTTGTTGATTTTTATTATCCCCTTCTGTTTGTTATTTTCCGTAAAAAAAAGCCGACGCCCGAAGAATTTCTCCGCGCGTCGGCTGAAGGGGTTATTATTAGGGATTTAATCCTTTAAACGTTATTTCTTTTCTCCGTAGTAAGCGGTAAGGTACATATCCTTGATCTCGCTCATAAGCGGATAACGGGGGTTAGCGCCCGTGCACTGGTCGTCGAATGCGTCCTCAACCATGCTGTCGAGTTTTTCGAGGAACACTTTCTCGTCTACGCCTGCGTCCTTGATCGTCATCGGCAAGCCGATTTCCTTCATGAGTTCTCTTATCTTAGCGATGAGTTTTTCTACTTTTTCTTCATCAGTCTTACCGGTGATGCCTACAAATGTAGCTACTTCAGCATATCTTCTTACGCAATCGGGGTATTTGTACTGAGGGAAGGTACCCATCTTTGTCGGAGCTTTAGCGCAGTTGAAACGGATGACCTGCTCGATCATAAGCGCGTTTGCAACACCGTGCGGCAGGTGGTGATAAGAGCCGAGCTTGTGTGCCATAGAGTGGCATACGCCGAGGAATGCGTTTGCAAATGCCATACCTGCGAGGGTCGAAGCGTTTGCCATTTCCTCTCTTGCTTCAGCGTCGTGTCCGCCGAGGTTGTAAGCTCTGGGCAGATAAGTGAATATGAGTTTTGCCGCCTTGAGCGCGAGACCGTCAGTATAATCTGTAGCCATCATTGAAGCGATGGCTTCGAGTGCGTGAGTGAGAGCGTCGATACCGGAAGCGCTGGTCAGACCCTTAGGAATGTTCATCATAAGGTCAGCGTCGATGATCGCCATATCGGGGAGCAATTCGTAGTCAGCGAGAGGATACTTGGTAGCCGTTGTCTCATCGGTGATAACTGCGAACGGGGTAACTTCACTACCCGTACCTGCAGTGGTCGGGATAGCTATGAAGTAAGCCTTGTCGCCCATATGCGGGAAGGTGTAAACTCTCTTTCTGATATCCATAAATCTCATAGCGAGATCCTGGAAATCGACTTCAGGATGCTCGTAAAGCGTCCACATGATCTTGCCTGCGTCCATTGCAGAACCGCCGCCGATAGCGATGATTACGTCAGGCTCGAAAGCGGTCATTGCCTTAGCGCCTTCTTTAGCGCAAGCGAGGGTCGGGTCCGGAGCTACGTTATAGAACGTGGTGTGAGTAATGCCCATCTCGTCCAGTCTGTCGGTGATAGCCTTTGTGAAGCCGCTCTTGTAAAGGAAGGTATCTGTAACGATAAACGCCTTCTTCTTATTCATTACGTTTTTGAGTTCTCTGAGAGCGACGCCCAGACAACCCTTCTTGAAATAAACCTTTTCGGGTGCTCTGAACCACAACATATTCTCTCTCCTTTCTGCAATCGTCTTGATATTGATAAGATGTTTTACGCCGACGTTTTCGCTGACGCTGTTACCGCCCCAGCTGCCGCAACCGAGTGTGAGGGAGGGAGCCAGTTTGAAGTTGTACAGGTCGCCGATACCGCCCTGTGAAGAAGGAGTATTGATAAGAATACGGCACGTTTTCATAGCGCGCTCGAACTTTTCCATTTTATCCTTGCCGGTCTCAACGTTTACGTAAAGAACGGAAGTGTGTCCCATACCGCCGTCAGCGATAAGCTTGCCTGCCTTAGCAACGGCGTCGTCAAAATCTTCAGCCTTGTACATAGCGAGTACGGGGCTGAGTTTTTCGTGAGCAAATTCTTCAGAAAGGTCAACGCTGGTAACTTCACCTACGAGAACCTTGCTGCCTGCAGGAGCTTCGAAACCGCTCATCTTTGCGATGGTGCAAGCGGACTGACCTACTATCTTAGCATTGAGAGCGCCGTTGATAATAATGGTCTTTCTTACTTTCTCAGTCTCGTCTGCGGTAAGGAAGTATGCGCCGCAAGCCTGCATTTCTTCTTTGAACTGTTTATAAACGTCCTTAAGAACAACTACTGACTGCTCAGAAGCGCAGATCATACCGTTGTCGAACGTCTTTGAGTGAACGATAGAAGCCGCAGCCATTCTGATATCAGCACTGCTGTCGATGACTGCAGGAGTATTGCCCGCGCCTACGCCGACAGCCGGCTTTCCCGAGCTGTACGCCGCCTTTACCATGCCGGGACCGCCGGTTGCGAGAATAAGGTCAGCCTCTTTCATGATCATTGCTGAAAGCGGAACGGTAGGCTCGTCTATCCAACCGATGATCTCTTCGGGAGCGCCTGCCGCTACAGCTGCGTCAAGTACGATTTTTGCCGCTGCGATAGTGCTCTTCTTAGCTCTGGGGTGCGGAGAAATTATAAGACCGTTTCTCGTTTTGAGTGCGAGAAGGGATTTGAATATAGCGGTAGAAGTCGGGTTCGTGGTCGGGATAACAGCCGCTATCACGCCTACAGGCTCAGCGATCTTGGTGATGCCGAAGCCGGGATCCGATTCGATAACGCCGCAAGTCTTAACGTCTTTATATGCGTTGTAGATATATTCTGAAGCATAGTGATTTTTGATAACCTTGTCTTCAACTACGCCCATGCCGGTCTCTGCGACCGCCATCTTCGCAAGGGGGATTCTTGCCTTGTTAGCAGCCATAGCCGCTGCGAAGAAGATTTTGTCTACCTGCTCCTGAGTGTACGTTGCATACTTTGCCTGCGCTGCTTTGACGCGAGCAATCTTGTCAAGCAACGTAGCCTCGTCGTTGACGATGTTTGCCATAACAAATAACTCCTTTATGAAAAAAAATTGTATCGGATTTATTATACGCAAAAAGCCCGAAATAATTTCCGCCGTCGCTCTTCTCCTCTTTTTCTATCTGAATAAAGACTCTCAGAAAAGCCGCAAGGCATTTTCGCGTATTAACAATTGTTAAATTTTTCACAATTGTTGACTATATTATATCCGCGCCACTTCTGTTTGTCAACAATTTAACAAGCGAATTTTGAACTTTTTTACATAAATTTTCAAATATTATTCTGATAGCGTTATTTTATAGTAAAATCGCGTAATTTTTCCGTTTTATATTGCGTTTTTAACTGAATATGAAATATTTTATATATCTGTATCGCTACAGATTATCTGTCAAGAAAAGTTTTACCTTTAAATACAAAATTTATATGACGACAAAACACGGCGCGGACAAATACATCAGATTATCTGACATTTCATCCGCGCCGGTATTCACTTGATTTGACTTATACTATCTCCCAGACAAACGTTGCCGTGTCCTTTACGTCGATATCCTCGGGATTGATATCCACAGCCTTAACGCTGTTCTTCATAAGAGGCGCAGACATACTTTCATCCGCCACGCAATATCTTGTGGGAGAAATCACGTTGAGCTCAGACCAGTTGTAGTCTATGGACACAAGCTCTCCCAGTTGTTTTCCAGACGCCTTACAGAGTATCTCCGCCTTGTTTTTTGCGTTTTCGCAAGCAGATTCAAGCAACTCAGCGCTTATCGCTTCAGGATCTTTAACGGTAAAGCTTATGTTGAGTTCAGGCTTCGCAATGCAGCCCGCTATTGCCTGCAACGCTTCAGAAAGTCTTTTCATATCAAGAGCAAATTCCGTTTTAAGCCTGTGTGAGCAGACGTATCCGCTGAATTTTCTTGCATAAGAGCCATCTTTTTCTCTTACGCTGGCATACCTTGCCGAAACGTTGAAATAGGCGGTCTTTATCTCTGATTTTTCAAACCCTGCCTTTTCAAGGCGCAAATAAATATCGTTTAAATTGTCAGAAGCCTTATCCATCGCTTTTTCATAATCGGGATCGATACTCTCCATAGCTAGCGTTATAACCGTCAAATCGGGCTTTGCAGACGCCTTGCCCGTTCCTTTTACAGTAATCGTTTTCATATGTCTTTCTCCTTTAAATGATTTTTTGCAATCTTATAAAGCGTAAAACCGTTGCCCCGTTTTCAACGCTTATCCGATTAATAATATAGACCATATAAATTAAAAAGTAAATACGCGATTTTTGCAAAGGCTGTATAAGATGCTTTTTTAAATGCTGCAGTGAACTAATTACGTCGAAAATAGTAATTTCAAATTATAATACCGTAAAGATCTTTTGCAGAAATAAAACGCTCGTACGATAAAAAAGGAAGCAAGAAATTTTTGCTTCCTTCTGTGGCACACCCGAGCGGATTCGGACCGCTGGCCTTCAGAGTCGGAGTCTGACGCTCTATCCAACTGAGCTACGGGTGCACATATAACGTTAATATTATAGACGATATAACTTCTCTTTTCAAACAATTGCAGCAATTTCTTTTTCAATATTGACACATATAATTATGCAATATAAAATAAAAATATAATTTTTTACGTTTTCTACGAAAATCGGTTGATTTTCACAGTATATTAAATGAGAGGCAGTGTGAGGGACAAAACAGACAAGAAAATAGGCAAACTCATAGTAGATATTGCCTGCGGAAGAGAATCGGCACTTGACGAACTCTTTTATCTTACAAAGGAGCAAATGTATTTTGTAGCCTATCGTTATTCACGCGACAAAGAAAAAATCGAGGACGTTCTCAACGATTCTTATTTCAGGATCTATCGCGCAAGCGCCAGCTATAACCCCTCTCAGAGTGCAAGAAACTGGATGTATACAATAGTAAAAAATACTGCTTTAACCTACACGCGCAAGGATATTTCTTTAAGCGAAGAAGAACTGACAGACGTCTCTTCCTTCTCTTCCGACTTCGTCGACAGATGCATAGAAGACCTCTCTCTTAAAACCGCGCTTGAAAACCTCGACAAAGAGAGCCGCTCCGTCGTCGTAATGAAGTTCTGGGGAGGATATACCTTCTCCGAAATAGCCAAAGAACTGCGTCTGCCGCTTACTACCCTGTACGGCAGATATAGGTCCGCGCTTAAAATATTATCAGAATACATAAAGGAGGGAAAGATATGAAAGAAATTGAAAAACGACTCAATTCGGCAGTTCAGAGTTCAAACATGGTATCTCCCCTTCTTCTGAACAAAATCAAGGCGCGCACTATAAGTGAGCCTGTAGAGGAAAAAGAACGCGTATCGGCAAGAAAAAAGAAAACATTCCGCGTTACGCTGAAAGCGACAATCAGCGCGTGCGCGGTATTCGTGCTGTACATTCTCACTGTATTTATCGCTATTCCTCTGAATATGAAAGCAGGCAGCGAGGATCCGGGAAGCGACTCTTCTCCCCCGCCTGATTCTTATTATGCGGTAAGTCTTGAGCTTCTTGACGAAATAAATCTGCCTGTTCAGAACGTGCCTGAGTTCTCGAAGATGAGCGGCTTGACTCTCGCTTATCTTGACGGAGTAACCTCTTTCAAAGGACTCTATCTCCACAATCAGGTGAGCGCATATAAATCGGTATACGAATACAACGGCTATACAGTAAACGTAATTCAATCTGTATCGATGATCAGTATTATCGATTACGATCTGCAGATGTACGGCAACAACTATTTTAAGACTTATTTCTGCAAGGTTACACAGGATTATACCGCTGAATTTAAAGTTCATAAAACAGCTGACGGATTTATCGCAAAAGCCGTTATGCCTGACGGCAACCATATCTATCTGCTGACAAACGGAGACTCAGAAACTCTGAACGATATCGTAAAAGAAATGGAAAGCAACTTCAGATATTATGACTGAATTCAACAGTCTGCAAAAAGCCTTTCTTCCCTGCAATTCACCTGGACGTATTCCGAAACAAAAATCATACAACTCAAAAAAAGATACGGTGATTTCCCGTATCTTTTTTACTAGTATTGAATTTCTTTTCAACCTTCGAACTGAGAATTGTAAAGAGTTGCGTAGAAGCCGCCTTTTGCGAGCAGCTCTTCATGTCTGCCCTGCTCTATAACGTCGCCGTCGCGGAGCACGAGTATCTTATCCGCGTCGCGTATCGTAGACAGACGGTGCGCGATAATAAAGCTGGTCCTGCCCTGCATAAGTCTGTCCATAGCCTGCTGAATGAGTATCTCGGTACGCGTATCGACAGACGACGTCGCTTCGTCCAGAATGAGGACTGTGGGGTCTGCAAGGATCGCACGCGCTATCGTAAGCAGCTGCTTCTGTCCCTGCGATATATTGTCAGCCTCTGTATTTATCTCAAAGTCGTAACCACTGGGGAGAGTCTGAATAAAGTGGTCTGCACACGCAATTTTAGCCGCGCGTTTTACCTCTTCGTCTGTCGCGTCAAGTCTGCCGTAACGGATATTTTCCATGATCGTGCCGCTGAACAGCCAGGTATCCTGCAAGACCATACCCACTTCTTTTCTCAGCCCTTCACGGGTAAACGAGCGTATGCTTTTGCCGTCAAGATAAATATCTCCGCCGTTGAGCTCGTAGAAGCGCATAAGAAGTTTTACGATAGTCGTCTTGCCTGCTCCCGTAGGTCCTACGATGGCTATACGCTGACCTTTCTTTACATCGCAAGAGAAATCCTTGATGATTATCTTATCCTCCACATAGCCGAAGCGCACGTGGTCGAAAGTAACGTTGCCTTCAACGTTTTCAGGCTCAGCAGCTCCCGTCTCCTGTTCTTCAGGCTGCTCGAGGAAAGCGAATATTCTCTCAGCCGCCGCAACCGTGGACTGGAAGGTATTGGCTATACCTGAAATCTGGTTTATAGGCTGATTGAACTGTCTTACGTACTGAATGTAAGACTGAATGTTACCTACCGTCATTTGTATGCCCGCGACATTGCCGTTGAGAACGAACACGCCGCCAAGCACGCATGCAAGCACATAGTTGAGGTTGCCCACGAATTTCATAACAGGCATCATCATACCCGAGAAGAACTGAGAAGACCACGCTGAAGTATACAGCTTTGAATTGTAGTCAGCGAATTTCTCTATGCTCTTTTCTTCGCCGTTGAACAGACTGATGACGTTGTGTCCCGCGAACATTTCTTCGATATGACCGTTGACGTGTCCGAGGTATTCCTGCTGCATCAGGTAATAACGCTGAGAGCGCTTAATTATAAGCATTACTATAAACATCGAAACAGGCACGATAAGAAGGGTTATCAACGTGAGTATCCAGTTGATCGTAAACATCATTATCATGACGCCGATTATCGTAGTAATGCTGGTAACTATCTGCGACAAGCTCTGGTTGAGAGAGTTGGAGATCGCGTCAACGTCGTTGGTGATATAGCTCATTACTTCGCCGTTTGTCGTGGTGTCGTAGAACTTAAGCGGCAAAGAATCGATCTTATTGTTAATGTCGCGGCGGAAGCGGTATGAAACCCTCTGCGCAACTCCGGCAAGGAGCAGACCCTGCACATACGCAAGGATCGCCGATACGCACACAAGTGCGACTATTTTTGTCAGGATAGAGACGATAAGATCCGTATTTATCTTCGGCGCTGACAAAAGCGAGGTGTTTTCTACCCTTGCGCGGTAAGATACCGCTAAACTGTCCAGCGAAGAGGTTGCACCCAATGCACGGAAAAGCTCTCCCACCGTCTCCGCCTCTTTGGCTTCGACAAGCGATGTCAGCTTGAGCGAAAGCATAGATTCGTCCACCTCAACGGGGATATAATCTTTTACGTCGTTTACGGTAAGGTCGGGATTTGCCTCGATAAACGCTTTCTGTTCTTCGGTAAATTCGGGTATCGACTGCTGTATCTGCACCGCGTTCTTATAGAACGTTTTGCTCATCGTTCCCGCAAGCAGTTCGTCTGTAGCTCCGCCCAGGATATCAGGTACGAGAAGGGTTGCGACAACGCTGAATATTGCCAGTACGAAAGCCGTGATTATTATCGCAAGGTCCTTGCGCATATAGCGCACTGTCTTTTTCAGAGTGCCGAAAAAGTCCTTTGCCTTTTCTCCCGGAATCGCTGCTCCGCCCGGACCGCCGTGTCCGCCCATAGGACCTCTTTTTTTCAAAGACATCTTCTTGTCTTTCATAATCCGAGTTCCTCCTCCGAGAGCTGCGATTTTGCAATATCCGCATAAACGGGGCAATTTTTAAGCAGTTCTTCGTGTCTGCCCTGTCCGACAATTCTGCCGTCATCGAGCACGATTATCTTGTCGGCGTTCTTTATCGTGCCGACGCGTTGCGCAACCATAATAACGGTTGAGCCTGAAAGTTTTTCTTTTATTGCCTGTCTTAGGTTGGCGTCCGTCTTGAAGTCAAGCGCGCTGAAGCTGTCGTCGAACACATAGATAGGCGCGTTCTTAGCAATAGCGCGGGCGATTGCGATACGCTGTTTCTGGCCGCCTGATACGTTGTCGCCACCCTGAGCGATCTCGCTGTCATATCCTTCCTCTTTAGCCTCGATAAACTCCTTCGCCTGAGCTATCTCTCCCGCTTCTTTCATTCTTTCGTCTGACATGGACGGGTCTGAATACTTGACGTTGGTCGCAATCGTGCCTGAGAAAAGTATATTCTTCTGAGGTACGAAACCGATATTAGCGCGCAGTTTCTTAAGGTCGAAATCTCTTATATCCACGCCGCCGATAGTGATCTTGCCTTCGGTTACGTCTGCAAGACGCGGCAGAAGGTTGACTATCGTAGATTTACCCGAGCCTGTGCTTCCGATAATTGCGAGGGTCTCTCCTTTCTTTACGGTAAAGCTGATATCCTCTATCGCTTCGGTTTCTCCGCCGTAGCTGTAACCCACCTTGTCAAATACGATATCTCCGTCAACAGGCGCGTCAACGGTGCTTTCTCTGTTCTTTACGCTGATAGGCGTAGTCAGCACTTCGCTTACTCTGCCAGCGGATACCGCCGCACGCGGCATAAGTACAAACGCCATAGACAGCATCATAAACGACATGATTATCTGCATCGCATACTGAATAAACGCCATCATATTGGCAACCTGAGTTATATCCTCGGCAGTATAAGCTGCGATCCATACGACGGCTACCGAAACGCCGAACATGACAAGTGTTATATACGGCGACAACAGCGCCATAACTCTGTATGCAAACAAGCTGGTCTTTGTAAGATCCTTGTTTGCCTTGTCGAAACGGTCTTCTTCGTATGCCTGAGTGTTGAAAGCTCTGATGACCATAAGACCGTTGAGTTCGTCGTTGGCGACCTGGTTTACGCGGTCTATCTGCTTCTGCAACACTTTGAACTTGGGCAGAACGGTTATTATAAGCACCGCTACCAGCACGAGAAGCGTAGCAACAGCGACGCCGATAACGATGATCATAGAGCTCATGCCTTCGCTCATCTTTATCGCCTTGATCACGCCGCCTACGCCCATGATAGGCGCATACATTACCATTCTGAGGAACATTACCGTAAAGGTCTGCACCTGAGTGATATCGTTGGTTGCTCTCGTGATAAGAGAAGATATCGAGAACTTGTCGAATTCAGCGTTGGCAAAATTGCTTACCTTAAGGAATATATCCGTTCTCAGGTCTCTTGAAATAGCAGCCGCCGCCCTCGAAGCGAAAAAGCTTACGCAGACAGAAGACACGCTGCCCGCCAGAGCAACGCCGAGCATTATGAGCCCGTACTTGTATACCGTCTGCATATCTCCCACGGCGATACCGTCTGCCACTATCTGCGACATATAGGTAGGCAGTTGCAGTTCACAGAGCGCCTCGCAAGTAAGAAAAGCAAGCGACCACAAGATGATCCACCAATATCTGACGTAATATTTGATGATAGTCTTTGTCAATTTTACTCTCCGACGCTTTCCCCTTAAAGGAAAAAGTTAAAAAATTATTGCATTAATCATTGTACTACACGTGTGCGTAATTGTAAACCTGCGAATCTGCGCATATTGCCAAATCTTGGTAAATTTCTGATTAAAATAGTATTAAAGTTCCACTTTCAGACGTAAAATGTCGCTTAACCTTTCGAAATATCTATAAAACTACGATAGCTGCATTAGATACGATTTATATTGATATATAATATTATAATATTTGCGCAACGCGTAAAGAGTGCCTTTTACAGCTTTTAATCTTATTAAAATTACTAATAAATTTTCTAATCCGTTCTGCCCTGCGCTCGACGACCTTAAATCCGTAATGTATTTATTTAAATACAATATTTGTTAACCAGATTGATAATATCCGCTTTAAACGCAAACAAACACTTCAATAAACACATTAATAAATGCTCAACCAAACCGAATTACTTGCCCTCGACAGTAAAAGCATAAAAAAACCGCTCCGTTTCCGGAGCGGTATAAATTGCGATAATCTTGTTATCTCTTGCTGAACTGCGGAGCCTTTCTTGCTTTCTTCAAGCCGTACTTCTTTCTCTCCTTGGTTCTGGAATCTCTGGTCAGGAAGCCTGCCTTCTTGAGATCAGCCTTGTAAGCTTCGTCTGCGAGAACGAGAGCTCTTGCGATACCGTGTCTGATAGCGCCTGCCTGTCCGGTGAAACCGCCGCCGCAAACGTTTACGTATACGTCGAACTTACCTGCTGCTTCAACCAGCTCAAGGGGCTGACGTACGATGAGTTTGAGCGTATCGAGACCGAAGTAGTTGTCAATATCTCTCTTATTGATAGTGATAGCACCGTTGCCGCCGGGGATAAGTCTTACTCTTGCGATAGCCTTCTTTCTTCTGCCGGTACCCCAGTACTGAACCTTTTTCTTAGTCTTTTTAGTAGCCATATCTCTTTACGCTCCTTATTAGAATTTCAATTCTTCGGGCTGCTGTGCCTGATGATTGTGCTCTGCGCCAGCGTAAACTCTGAGATGCTTAAGCATCTTTCTGCCGAGCGAGTTCTTGGGAAGCATACCCTTTACAGCGAGCATAACTGCGGCTTCGGGCTTGGTTTCCATAAGTTTCTTGTACTGAATCTGCTTGAGACCTCCGACGTAACCGGTGTGATAGGTGTGGAATTTCTTCTCCAGTTTCTTACCTGTCAGAACGACTTTTGAGCAGTTGATAACGATGACGTTGTCGCCGGTATCGACGTTGGGGGTGTAAGTCGGCTTATTCTTGCCTTTGAGAACTGAAGCTACGTTGCTTGCCAGTCTACCGAGTACCATATCGGTAGCGTCTACAACATACCACTTCTTCTGAATCTCTTCCGGCTTAGCCATATATGTCTTCATGGTGAGACCTCCGTGTATTATTCTTTGACTTGCGCGAGCCATCGCAAAAGAGGGGCTATTCTTGAGCGTTTTTTCGTGCGTGCGTATTTATATTATCAGTAAAGCTTTGGCTTGTCAACGGTTTTTCAACGCGTTTTGAGAATTTTTTACAAAATTTTCGCGCGGCAAAAGACAAATAAATATGATATCAGATATTATCGTATCCTTCGTAATACACCTTTTCAAGATACAATCCGCACCCTTCGAGGGTCTTGCCTGCGTCGCTTCTTTTTCTGCTCTTTATTATCTCGGGTATCTGCTCAAGCGTAAAACGTCCTCTGCCGAGATCGATAAGCGTACCCGTTATCGCACGCACCATATTGTGAAGAAAGCCGTTGCCCGTATAATAAAAATCAAGCTGTCTGCCCTCTTCTGAAACCTCGATATGCATATCGTAAATCGTCCTTACAGTAGTTTTCACCTGCGCGCCCGAAAGCATAAAACTTCTGAAATCGTGCTCCCCGATAAAATACTGACACGCCTTCTGCATAAGCGGCACGTCGAGATCGTAAAAACACACGTGATTATACTTCTGTTTGAGAGGGCTGTGGATCTTTGAAAGATAAACGCGGTAAACATAAGTCTTTTTCTTTGCGCCGAAACGCGCGTGGAAATTTTCGTCCACCTTTACGCATTTTTTTATCGCTATGTCGGTAGGAAGAAGCGGATTCATTCTCCAGCCGAAGTCTGAACAGTCTATCTCAACGTTGCTGTCGAAATGCACCACCTGTCCTCTTGCGTGAACGCCCGCATCCGTTCTGCCGCTCGCTATTATCGTAACGCCGTGCTGCAACTTAAGAGAAAGCGCATCCTCAAGCGACTGCTGCACCGAAGGCAGTCCGTTCTGTCTCTGGAATCCGTGATAATTCGTGCCGTCGTATTCTATTACCAAAGCGTATCTCATCAGCTGAACAACCCCTTGAAGAATTCGACGATATACTTATCTACGCCGCCTGCAAGATATTTGTCGAGGAAAATAAGCGTTGCAAAAGCCGCTACGATCAGAAAAGCTATCAGGTCTTTCCATGAAAGTCTGAGCACTTTCATCTTTGTGCGGCGGTCGGTCGCGTTGTAACAACGTGCGTCCAAGGCGTCCGCAAGCTCGTCCGCCCTTCTGATCGCGCTTACGAAAAGCGGTATCAGCACGGGGAGCATAGCCTTGACTTTCTTTACGAGTCCGCCCGTGTCGATCTCTGCTCCTCTCGCCTTCTGAGCCATCATTATTTTATCCGTTTCGTCCATAAGACCGGGGATAAATCTGAGCGCAATGCTCATTATCAGCGCGATGTCGTGTACGGGCACGCCGATATACTTGAGCGGCTTCAAAAGACTTTCTATCGCGTCGGTGAGCTCCATAGGCGTGGTCGTGAAAGAAAGAAGAGACGTTCCCATCACGAGAAGAGATATTCTGAGAGCCATTTTGATAGCAAAGTCAATGCCTCCCAGAGTGATTTTTATCTTCCACCACTCGAACAGCACCTTGCCGCTGTCGTAGAAGAATATATTGATAATGGCCGTGAAAAGCATTATAAACAGTATTGCTTTCACGCTTTTGAGCACGTTTTTTACCGATATTCTGGAAACAAGGCAGACGAAAACGAGAAAAAGCGCAACAAGCGCGTAAGCCGCATAGGAAACGACAAAGAAAATCGTTACCATAAAGATGATGGAAAAAATCACCTTTGCGCGCGGATCGAGTCTGTGCACTATAGAGCCGGTGGGATAATACTGCCCGAAAGATACGTCTCTCATCCTTTATCCTCCCCGTCTTTTCCGTCCTCAGCGACCTCGTTTTTGAATTCGAATGCGCTGAAGTTTATGTTTTCGTTAACCGTTTTGTCTATATGTTTTTTATTGTATGCTTTCACTATCGCGTGCAGAAGATCGTTGAGAGAAACGATGTCTCCTTCAAGCTCAACGCCTCTTTTTCTCAGCTTGTCCGCGATCCTTACCGCCTTGGGTATTTCAAGTCCTACCGAGTGCAGTTCGTCGGCATGTCTGAACAGTTCGTTCATAGGAAGATCAAACATTACCTTGCCGTCGTTGAACACTATTATACGGCTGGCAAACCTTGTGATTTCGTCCACGTCGTGAGATATGACTATGACCGTGGGAGAACATTCCTTCTTAAGGTGAGTGATAAGCGAAAGTATCTGCTCTTTTCCGTACGGGTCGAGACCTGCGGTAGGCTCGTCAAGTATAAGCACTTTGGGCTGCATTGCTATTATTCCCGCAATAGCGACCCTTCTTTTCTGTCCGCCTGAGAGTTCGAACGGCGCGCGGTCTTTTATATCTTCGTAATCGAGGCCGACAAGCTCTATCGCACGTTTAACGCGTTTTGCCACCTCTTCGTCGTCAAGCCCCATATTCTTAGGACCGAAAGCAACGTCTTTTGCAACCGTGTCTTCAAAAAGCTGATATTCGGGATACTGGAATACCATTCCCACGGTGCCGCGCAATCTTCTCAAATCGCTCTTGTTTTTCTTGTCGGGAACTAATTTTATATCGAAAACGTCTATCTCTCCGCTCTGCAGTTTATACAGACCGTTAAGATGCATGATAAAAGTGCTCTTACCGCTGCCGGTATGTCCAATTATACCCAGGAAATCGCCTTCGTTTATCGTGAGATTTACGCCTTTGAGCGCGTGTCTTTCAAAAGGAGTGCGCGCGCTATACGTATAATTGAGGTCTTTTACAACAATCTGCATAAGCTGTCTACAAGTTCCTCCTCATCCGTAATGCGCGGATCTACCGCAATTCCCGCTTCTGAAAGCGTAACCGCAAGCTGAGTTACGCAAGGCACACCCAGTTTGATTTTTGTAAGCAATTTATGTTCTGCAAAAACTTCAGAAGGCTTTCCGTCAAGCACGACTTTGCCGTCGTTCATAACTATAAGTCTGTCCGCGTCCAGCGCTTCGTCCATATAGTGCGTGATATGGATAACCGTCATTTTCTCTTCGCGGTTGAGCTGCTTTACGACATTCATCACCTCGTCTCTGCCCTTCGGGTCGAGCATCGCGGTGGATTCGTCCAGCACCATAACGCGCGGCTTGATCGCAAGAATACCCGCTATGGCAAGTCTCTGCTTCTGTCCTCCGCTCATCTTGAAAGGAGTAGCGTTTCTGAACTCGCTCATCCCCACTTTCTCAAGCGCCCAGTCAACGCGGCGGATTATCTCTTCGCGCGGAACTCCGAGGTTTTCAGGTCCGAAGGCTATATCGTCCTCAACGTTTGTCGCGATCATCTGATTGTCGGGATTCTGAAAGACCATACCCACGCTCGAGCGCACGTCGAAAATCTTCTTGTCGTCCGCAGTGTCAACGCCGTAGACAAGCACTCTTCCGCCCGTAGGAGTAAGCAAGCCGTTGAGCAGTTTCGCCAGCGTGGATTTTCCGCTGCCGTTATGCCCGACAAGCGCGACAAAAGTGCCTTCCTCTATCTCAAGAGAAACGCCGTTTACCGCCTTATGCTCCTCTCCCTCGTTCATAGGGTAGGAAAATGATACGTTTTCCAGTTTAATAGCAGTTGCCATTCTGACCTCACAATATCAAAGAGTATATCATATCCTGCCGTAAATCGCAAATATTTAGCATAAACTTGCGCGCCCGACGCGCGTTTTGTCTTAATGCGCAACCACTATCCCCGTCAAAGTTTCTCCAACCGTGAATATTTGCCTTTATTCAGACTATTGGCGCGACATTCATTGTCCGCTTAAAAGCTATAATGAACCACTGTAAGGGCTTCACTTTTCAACGCCTCAATTTTTCCTTTATAGACAGTCTGACAGTCCTTATACTCACCTTAAGATTAGGTTAAATTTTTTGCGATCGCCCGCAAGTTATTGAGCAAAATCCATTGACTTGCAAAATCCAATCCTATATAATTACATATGTATGTGAAAGATAATAATATAAATATACACAAACCATAAAAACAATAAACTAATAGTTAATCGGAGGTTTACAATGGGCAAAAAAATGACTATTGACGGCAACACCGCGGCAGCGCATATCGCCTATGCGTTCAGCGAAGTTGCTGCAATCTATCCTATCACGCCGTCCTCTCCTATGGCAGAAAATGCCGACGAGTGGGCTAATGCCGACCGCAAAAATCTTTTCGGTCAGACCCTTAAGCTGGCTGAAATGGAATCTGAAGCAGGCGCTGCAGGCGCGGTACACGGTTCTCTGAGCGCAGGCGCTCTCACCACCACCTTTACCGCAAGCCAGGGTCTTCTTCTCATGATCCCCAATATGTATAAAATCGCAGGCGAACTCACTCCTTGCGTATTCCACGTAAGCGCTCGTGCTCTTGCATATCACGCGCTCAACATCTTCGGCGACCACAGCGACGTTATGGCTTGCCGCCAGACCGGCTTCGCTATGCTCTGCTCCAACTCCGTTCAGGAAGTTATGGACCTTGCTCTCGTCGCTCATCTTTCTACTCTGAAATCAAGAGTGCCTTTCCTGCACTTCTTCGACGGTTTCAGAACTTCTCACGAAGTTTCAAAGATCGAAATGATCGATTACGACGAATTCAAGCCGCTCGTATTCGACAAATATATGCCCTATATCAAAGAATTCAAGGCGCGCGCCCTCAACCCTGAGCATCCTACTCAGAAGGGTACCGCTCAAAACCCCGACATATACTTCCAAGGCAGAGAAGCTGCAAACAAGTACTACAACGCTGTTCCCTCTATCGTTGAAGAGGCTATGGAAGAAGTCAAGAAGATCACCGGCAGAGAATATCACCTCTACGACTACTACGGCGCTAAAGACGCTACCGACATCATCGTATTGATGGGCAGCGGCGCTGAGACCGTTGAAGAAACCGTTGATTACCTCAACGCTAAGGGCGCAAAGACCGGTCTTCTCAAAGTCAGACTTTACCGTCCGTTCGCTATCGACAAATTCGTCGACGCTATCCCCGCTTCAGTTAAGAACATCACCGTTCTCGACAGAGTCAAAGAAAGCGGCAGTGCGGGCGAACCTCTCTACCTCGACGTTGTTGCGGCACTCGCTGAGAAGAACCGCAAGGCAAACGTCGTATGCGGCAGATACGGACTCGGTTCAAAAGAATTCAACCCGTCAATGGTCAACGCTATCTTCGAGAATATGAAGGCAAAAGCTCCAAAGAGCCACTTCACCGTAGGTATCGTAGACGACGTAACCGGCACTTCTCTCGAAATCAAAGAGAAGATCGACGCAGCTCCTGCAGGCGCTATCAGCTGCAAGTTCTACGGTCTCGGTTCTGACGGTACCGTCGGCAGCAACAAGAACTCTATCAAGATAATCGGCGACCACACTGAAAAGTACGCTCAGGCATACTTCGCTTACGACTCAAAGAAGTCAGGCGGCATCACCGTATCTCACCTGCGTTTCGGCGACAAGCCCATCAAGAGCGCTTACCTCATCGACCAGGCTGACTTCGTTGCTTGCCACAACCCCGCTTATGTTGTAAAGTACGACATGGTATCTGACCTCAAGGACGGCGGCACATTCCTGCTCAACAGCCCCTGGACCGCTGCTGAAATGGACGAAAAACTGCCCGCTTCCATGAAGAGAATGATCGCTAAGAAGAACATCAAGTTCTACAACGTCGACGCAATCAAAGTTGTTAAGGCTATCGGCCTCGGCAACCGTATCTCCACTGCAATGCAGTCCTGCTTCTTCAAACTTGCTAACGTTATTCCTTACGACGAAGCTGTCGGCTATATGAAGCAGTTCGTTGTCAAGTCCTTCTCCAGAAAGGGACAGGCTGTCGTTGATCAGAACTTCGCGGCTATCGACAACGCTGTAAGCAACATCGAAGAAATCAAGTATGACAAGAAAGCTTGGGAAAACGCTACGACCGGCGCTACCGCAAAGGTTACCGCCGACGACAAGTATTTCCTCGAGTTCATCAATCCTATTCTTGCTCAGGAAGGCGACAAGCTGCCCGTTTCAAAGATCGAAGCAGACGGCACCGTTCCCACCGCTACGACCAAGTTCGAAAAGCGCGGCATAGCTGTTACCGTTCCGTCATGGGACAGCAGCAAGTGTATCCAGTGTAACCAGTGCGCGTTCGTTTGCCCCCATGCGGCAATCAGACCCGCTGTTCAGAAGCCCGAAACCCTCGCAGACGCTCCCGCTACGTTCGGCGTAGTAGACAGCAAGGCTGCTAAGGGATATAAGTACCGTATGCAGGTAAGCCCGCTCGACTGTACCGGTTGCGGAAGCTGTGCAAACATCTGCCCCGCTAAGGAAAAGGCTCTTACCATGATCCCGCTCGACAGCGCTCTTGCAAACGGCGAAGAAGAAAACTGGGAATATGCAGACAAGCTGCCTGAAACCGACGCTCCCGTCAAGAGAGACACCGTTCTCGGCAGCCAGCTGAACAGACCTCTGTTCGAGTTCTCAGGCGCTTGCGCAGGCTGCGGCGAAACTCCTTACCTCAAGGTCATTACCCAGATGTTCGGCGACAGAATGATCATCGCCAACGCTACCGGTTGTTCTTCAATCTACGGCGGCTCTGCTCCGACCTGCCCGTATGCTAAGAACAGCAAGGGACACGGTCCTGCATGGGCTAACAGCTTGTTCGAAGACAACGCTGAATTCGGTTACGGTATCAACCTCGCATACACCGCTCGCCGTGAAGCGCTCAAGACCAAAGTCGAAGCTCTCGCTGAGGCTTGGAAAGATTACGCTGACGGCAAGGCTGCTTGCGAAGCTTGGCTCGCGGGCATGAACGACGCTGACGCAAGCAAGAGCGCAAGCGAAGCTCTCCTCAAGGCTATCGAAGGCTGCAAGGATTGCGGTTGCGACTGCGACAAACTCTGCAAAGAGATCTACGACGAAAAAGACTGCCTCGTCAAGAAGTCCATATGGATGTTCGGCGGCGACGGTTGGGCATACGATATCGGTTACGGCGGTCTCGACCACGTACTCGCTATGGGTCAGGACGTCAACGTTATCGTTCTCGATACCGAAGTTTACTCCAACACCGGCGGTCAGGCTTCCAAGTCTTCTCCGACAGGCGCTGTTGCTAAGTTCGCTGCAGGCGGTAAGATCACCAAGAAGAAGGACCTCGGCAAGATGGCTATGAACTACGGTTACGTTTATGTTGCTCAGATCTCTATGGGCGCAAACATGAACCAGTGCCTCAAGGCTATCAAAGAAGCAGAGGCTTACCCCGGTCCGTCTCTCATCATAGCGTACGCTCCTTGTATCAACCACGGTATCAATATGTCCAACAGCCAGATCGAAATGAAGAAGGCTGTAGACGCTGGTTACTGGCAGCTGTACCGCTACAACCCGGCTCTCGCAGAAGAAGGCAAGAATCCGTTCACTCTCGACAGCAAAGAGCCTACCGGCGATTACCAGGCATTCCTGCTCGGCGAAAACAGATACGCTCAGCTCTCCAAGTCAAAACCCGAAGTTGCTAAGAAACTCTTCGAACTCAACGAAAAGCAGGCTAAAGAGAGATATGAAGGTTATAAAAAGCTTTCGGAGTAATAAATCATAAGGGACACCGATATTTAAATCGCTAAATCAAAAAGCCGCTCAATCGAGCGGCTTTTTTCATACACGCAAAAATATTGTTTCCCCTTATGCTATCCCCTCCGACAAAAAGTTTCGTCCTAACTCAACTTTTTGCAAGGTACTTTTCGCAAAAAGCGTCGTTTTTGTGAAAAGAGATATGATTCAAGTGATTTTAGCGTGGCTATCTTTCTCAAAGGACTGCGTAATTTTATCGCTTAATCAAAGTAAAAATTACTTCTCATACGCGATCAAATTACGTTATCCCTTACGATATCCCTTCCATACAAAAAGTTTCGCCTTAACTCAACTTTTTGCAAGGTACTTTTCACAAAAAACGTGGTTTTTGTGAAAAGAGATATAATTTAAATGTAATTTTTCAGAAAATATAATATTTGTTTTCTTGTATTGAATTCAGCTGTGATTGATATCGGTTTCCAAATTTTTTTAACGCCATAAGCTGATATATAAAAAACGCGGCAAGTGTTATTTGCCGCATTGGTTGATTGCTTTAAAAAACTTATTGATTATCTGTTCTGCTTTTCACAACAGGTATTCTCTGAGCTTTAGCCATTCTTCCTCTTTCCATCCTCCCGCATTGGCAGGCGAAGTGGACGGAAGGCAGACAAAATCTATGTCAGGGAAAGCCTTTTTTGCAACAGCATAAGATTTTTTACCATTGCAGAAAACTGCTTTAATATTCGTCTCTGAAAGTACCTTTTTTATATCGTTAGGCACGACGTTCTTTATATCGCTGTCAAGCGAGCCTTCTCTGTCGCAAGAATATATGCTGTCCATGAGCGCAATGTTGTTTTCAAGCAAAAAAGCGCGCTTGCCTTCAATAGTATCAGGCACGGTTTTGCCTGTTATTTTGCCGAGCGTATTCCAGAATCTGTTCCTCGGGTGCATATAATAAAATCCCTGTTTCAGGGATTCGACCGAAGCCATACTCCCCAAAATAAGGATTTTGCTGTTTTCATCGTATATCGGCTTAAAGCTGTATATCATTTTATAAAAATGTGCGTGCTGGGCGCGCTTCCAGACAAAATGTCGTTTATTGCATACTTCGGGCTGGCGATATAAACTTCAGTGCCGTTCTCAAGCGGAGCTTTGATATATTCCAGCTTTGCATATGCGCCGTTCGCGCCCTCTCTGCTGCTGCCTACGCATACTTTCTGATATTCGCATACAGCGTCTATCGTCTCGTAAGCGTCCTTTCCGCAGATTTCAGGAATAAGCGTTGCGGAGTCGCCCGGAACGCTGTAAATGCCGTCTGTAGACGTGAATATAAGCAATGTCTTGCACTTGACCAGGCAAGCTATCTGAGACGCCGTTTCATCGTTGTCTGCGCAGTGTACGACGTGCTTTCTGCTCTTCATAAGGTTCTGAAGCTCAGTCTTGACTATTTCTTCGCTGGACAGAGGGTCATTGTAGTTTATTATAGGTATCGCGCCCTGAGCAGGACAACGGAGCAACAGATTCTTAAGATATTCGCGCTTTGCGTCGTCGTTAAAATGCTGATGCTCTACGAGGATCTGTCTGAGACCGTATTTGGGGTCGATAAACTGACGGTAGTTGGACATCAGTATAGCCTGCCCCTGCGCGGCGTAGTCAGTCTTTACGTCTTCGTAAGGACCGATAAGTTCTCTGCCCGTACGTCTGATATAATCCAGTCTGCCTATTTCTGTAGCGCCGCTTGTAACCCATATATATCCGGGGCGAAGCTGACGGCTTATTTTAGCCATTACGTTATAATCGATGTCTCCCCATTTCTTGTTTACGAGAGCCATTGAGCCGACTTTTCCGACAAGTTCTATATCGAAAGTCATTTTGCCATCTCCTTTAACCATTCTTTGGTACGGTTGCATACCACGTCGTATCTGTTCACGTGATCAAGAAGCAGATCCGCTCCTTTGCGGATAAGCTTCCATGTCTCCGTAAGTTGTTTTTTTGTCTGTCCCATCGCTTTAGCGAACGTATCTTCGTGAAGTCTGTCCGCCGCTTTGGTAAGCGCACAGTCGATAAGGACGATATAACAGTCAGTCTGAAGCGCGCAAAGCGTAGAATCGGTAATCAGATTCGCACTCAGCGCTATTACCGAATTTTCGCAATCCGCAAGCGCGTTCACCGTATCGTCGGCTTTTGACTGCGCAAACTGTCTGCTTGTAAGTTTTACAAGTTCGGCAGGCTTTTTCCCTGCAGAAAAATAGTCAAAAATACCCATTGAGCAAGCAAAGGTCATATCAAGGTCCTTTGCAAGCCTTTCAGCCGCTCTGCGGCACAGTTTATAATCCGACGCGACCAGCGCTATGTTATTCTTGAACGACATACGCGCCGCGCTTGATGCAGATAGCGAACAACTGCTCGCCGTTAGTTATAACGGCGGTAACTTTTAATTCGCCGTAATTCTTGTCAGCAGCTTCAGACGCGGTGATATTGATGCCGCCGTTAGCGCCGATCGTAACAGTAATGTCTCCGTCGCTTGCCGTTATGTAGATCTGTCTGAATCCGTTATAATCTGCGTCAGGAACGGCATCGGTATAGCCGTCAAGTCTTGCCAACAAGTCGGGATTGGGGTGGGTATAACTTTCATTGGGCTCTTCTCTCGTTCCGCTTGTTGATATAATCGCAAACTCAGAATCTATCTTATCGAGGAAAGCCTGTGTGGTAGAACTCTTTGAGCCGTGGTGTCCAACCTTCAGAATGTCTGTGTCGACATTATCGAGATAACCTTTTGACAGCACGTATTCTTCAGTCATCTCGTTTGCATCGCCTGTAAGAACTATTGTTCTGTCAGCATATTCGAGAAGGCATATCGGAGAAACCGCGTTTATCTTTTCGGCGTTTGTTCCCGTAGGATAATCGGCTTCGTCGAAAGAATAGCATTTCATCTCCCAGTTCTCACCGCTGATAGAATAAGCACCGACATTATAATTGTACGCGGCATCTACCTTGTTGCCGTTCTCGTCGGTGTAAGTTTCAGCCTTAGCCGCATCGATAAGCTTAAGCCATGTATTGCTGTCCTGCGCCTTATCGAGAGGCATATAGACAGACTTTATTTCATAATTGTCAAGCAGCTTTTTAGCTTCTCTGATATGGTCGTAGTCTCCATGCGTGATAAAAAGATAATCGATCTGAGAGACGTTCTTCTCCTGCAGAAATTCATTGGCGGTATTCCAGGGAGAAGTTGTGCCGAATTCACTGCCTATATCCATGATCATATTCTTTCCGTCGGGGAAAGCGATATAAATGCAGTCTCCCTGCCCTATATCAAGCACGGTCATCTGAAGCGTATCTCCCTCTACGTAAGGATTATCGGCCTGACCGCCGCTACCGGATCCTCCTGAAGGATTGCCGGGTTCTTCCTTGTGTATAAACGAAGCAAGAATATTATTGATCACGTCGGGTCTGAAATACCACAGCGCGACTAGCGCCGCAACTATCACCAGCACCAGAACGACAAGAAAAATAATCTTGCCTTTAGACATTTTCTTTTTGCGTTTTGCCGCTCTCGATTTAGCCATTGTCAGTCCTCCTCGGCAAAATATTCAATCACCTTTTTCTTCTTTTCGGGCTTATTGTCTCCGTGTTTTGTAAAGAGCATCGTGAAGAATGCCACCGCGATACAGCATACGCCGTAAACGAAAATCATGCTTTCGCCTCCTTCGGGAACAGCGTCAAGGATAAGACCTGCAAAGAAGGGGGTAACCGCCTGAGCCGTCATCGACGCGACGTAATAATAGCCTGTATATTGCCCCACGTTGCTTCCCTTTGCAAGTTCTGTAACCATAGGAAGCGTATTGACGTTTATGATAACGAGACCGAATCCTGCAAGCAGGAAGCAAGCCGTAAACGCTACTTTAAGAAGCACTGCGTTGCTGTTGAAACTGCCGTCGTTGAGGAATATGCACGGGAAGAACGCCGCAACCGCGATCACAACGCCGATAAGTATCGTCTTTTTCCTGCCCAGCTTTCCTGCCATAAGCGCAACGGGAAGAAGCGCTATAGCACCGCCTGCGCCGTTCAAAATATTGATTATTCCTACAAAGCTGTCTTCCATCTTAAGCACATTTGTGGCATAAGTCGAAAGGTGCGACTTGATCGCGTTCCAACCCATAAACCACATAAATACCGTGCCGAGAATAAGAACGAAAGAAATGATTTTTTCTTTGGGGAGTCTTGAATAAGTGGCAACCTCTTCTTCGTCAACCACGTTCCATTTCTTTTCTTCAAGCATTCTCTCCTCTACAAAACGCTTTTCTCTTACCGTGCATAGATATGCTATAAGCATTACTATCATAACTCCTGCGAGAGTAAAGAACAGCGCGAGATGAGACTGATATCTTTCTTTTGCCAGCAAAGTATAAAGAATAATGGAAGCAAGACCGCCTGCGCCGCCCATAAACGTGATTATCGCATTCGCCTGAGAACGCAAAGGCTTGGGCGTAACGTCAGGCATGAGCGCGATCGCCGGAGATCTGAAAGAAGACATCGAAACAAGCACGCCGAGAAGCGCTATGATAAAGAATATGAAAACCGTGGGCTGAGTCTTCGTAACGCTTACCGCAAGAGATTCCTGTGCCGAATAGAAAGACGTAAGGAATGCGTTGAAAGACTTAAGCTGCGCTCCCTCGAGGATATCGCTTGCCTTATCTATACCACCAGCCGCTGTAACCTGCGCCCAGAGTTCCTGAATTTCTGCCGTCCAAGCGTCAGAACTCAAGAATCCTTTGTCTACGAGGACCTGCGGATCTGTAATGCTCGCGGCAATAACGTTCTGATACTGCACGTTTTCAATGATTATCATTATAACCATAAATACGACAGCCGCCAGAGTTCCTATTACGATAAACGTAGTACGTCTGCCGTACTTCGCCTTGGTATATTTGTCTGAAAGATGCCCGAAAAACGGCAAAAGGAAAATCGCAAGCAGGTTGTCAAGACCCATTACGAGACCGTACTGCGTGGCGTTGAGACCGAACATACGGTTGAGTATAAGCGGCATAATATAATCGTAAACTTCCCAGAAGCACATTATGCCCATAAAAGCAAAGCCCACGCAAAGCGTGCGTTTCACATTGAGCGACATTACAGAGTCGTCTTTTTTTCTCATAAGCTCTCCTTATTATATGGTTTCTGAGTGCGCGCGTGCGCCTATATATAATAACACCCTAATTCACAGTATAACAGCCTGAGGGAGATTTATCAATAAAAATAAAAAAACTTTCTGTCTGCTAGCGATACACAAAGGCCGTAAATTGCCTGAAAAGATAATTTTTTAAATAAAATCTGTGATTTTTAAACTGTTTTTTAAACCAAAATTCTTTTTTAAAAAACTTTGCAAAAAAAGCCTGTTCTGCCCTTTGCTTTTTTACGCTGAAATATATTTAAAAAACCTTAAAAATCGTCCCCTAAACGCTTGACAAAACCCTGCATAATTTCTATAATCGTCTTGTTTACTAAAAATAAACTCGAAGTTTATTATGTCAGATTATAAATTACGTCGGGTTTAACAATACTAAACACGTAAGAGGAGGAATCAAAGATGGATATCGGCGGCAAACTAAAGGCAATGCGATTGCAATGCGGTCTTACTCAGGAAGAACTTGCCGACCGCTGCGAACTGACCAAAGGCTACATCTCACAGCTTGAAAACAACCTCACCAGCCCGTCAATCGCAACGCTTATCGACATTCTTACGGCACTTGGCAGCAATCTGAAAAGTTTTTTCAGCGAAGACACTGAAGAACAGATCGTGTTCCGCGAAGGCGACTTCTTCGTAAAGGAAACTGACGGACAGTCGATAACCTGGCTTGTCCCCAACAGTCAGAAAAACGAAATGGAACCCATTCTGATGCGCCTTGACCCTCACACTCAGTCAACTGAAGATATGCCTCACGAGGGCGAGGAATTCGGATATCTGCTGACAGGAAGCGCTGTGCTTCATATAGGCAAGCACACTTATCAGCTAAAACAAGGCGATTCCTTTTACTTTACGGCGCACAAAAGACATTATGTCGAAAACACGTCTGACGTGATATGTCAGCTTCTCTGGGTAAGCAGCCCTCCGACATTCTGATATACGGGAGATAAGAATATGGAAGAAAAGAACAAGAAGAACAAAAATGATGCAGAATACATTATCGAACTCAACGGTCTTACCAAGATCTATGACGGAAAGACCGTCGTTGACCATATCAATCTCAAAGTAAGACGCGGCGAATTCGTTACTCTCCTAGGACCCAGCGGTTGCGGAAAGACGACTACTCTGCGTATGATAGCAGGCTTTGAGATCCCCGACGGCGGTTCTATCACCCTCGAAGGAAAAGATATTGCTGGACTGCCCCCTCACAAGCGCCCCGTCAACACCGTATTCCAGAAATACGCGCTCTTCCCTCACCTCAACGTATACAAGAACATCGCCTTCGGTCTCAAGCTCAAGAAGGTTGAGGTTACCAAGAAGAACATATTCGGCAAAGAGGTTACCAAACTCGTAAACATGGCTTATATGCCCGTCGAGCAGAAAGTAGTCAAAAAAGACGGCACCGAGATCGTTAAAACGGTACCTTTCTGCCGCTCTTATCAGATGGTGACCGTTACGACCAAAAAAGGCGTAAAGAAAATCAAAAAGATCAACATGTATAAGAAGTTTATCGACGACAAGGTAAAGCACGCGCTCAAGATCGTCGGACTTTCAGGATATGAAGACCGCGACGTAAACAGCCTTTCAGGCGGACAGCAGCAGAGAGTTGCCATCGCGCGCGCTATCGTCAACGAGCCTCAGATCCTTCTGCTGGACGAGCCTCTCGGAGCACTCGACCTCAAGATGAGACAGGAAATGCAGCTCGAACTTAAAGACATGCACAAAAAGCTCGGCATCACCTTCATTTACGTTACTCACGATCAGGAAGAAGCGCTCACCATGAGCGACACCGTAGTAGTAATGAAAGACGGCGTAATCATGCAGGAAGGCACGCCTATCGAGATATACAACGAGCCTACAAGCGCATACGTTGCAGACTTTATCGGAGAATCCAACATTCTCGACGGCGTTATGCCCGAAGATAAAAAAGTCGTATTCGCAGGCGCTGAATTCGAATGCGTGGATACCGGCTTCGCTCCCAATGAAGAAGTAGACGTCGTGATCCGTCCCGAAGACTGGGTCATCAAGCGCGAAGGCAACGGCATCCTGAACGGAGAGATCACAGGCTGTATGTTCCGCGGCGTGCACTACGAAATGACCTGCGTCGCAGGCGGATACGAACTTATACTGCACAACACCGTAGAATACAAACCCGGCAGAAAGATAGGACTTTATGTAGATCCCGAAAACATTCAGATAATGCATAAAGAGCATATAAACAACACCCTGCCCGTAAAATTCACTTCCAACACTTCTTTCGACATGTGCGGCGGAGTTTATGAATTCAAGCCTGCGGCTTGCTTTGACAACTGCGAGTACGACGAAGAAAACGACGTGCTAAGAATAAACGGCGAAGAAGTCGCACTCAAGGGCAAAGAAGGTAAAGTCAGCTTTGAATTCGATTCAATCGATATGACTGACGACGAATATGCCGCTCCCCTTGCAGGCAACGTCGAAAGCATGATATACAAAGGCAAAAATTACCTCGTCGACATCAAGACCGACAACAACACCCACATTTACGCGGACACCGAATATCTGTGGGACAAGTTCGACAGAGTGGGCATCAAAGTCGAAGGCGACAAATTCCGTTTCTCAGAATGCGACTTTATGAATCCCTCTGCCGAGGAAGCGGGAGATAAGACAAATGCGTAATACTTTCAGAAAAATGCTTGCAACGCCTTACGCGTTGTTTATGGCGCTTTTCATAATCCTGCCTATACTGCTTATCGCGGTATACGCATTTATCGATAAGGACGGCGCCTTTACACTGCTCGGCAATTTCAAGGATCTTGCCAACGAAGCCGCTCTGCCCAAAGTCGTGAAAAACTCTTTCATAGCGGGCTTTGCGACCAGTGCGATATGTCTGCTTATAGGCTACCCTATCGCTTATTACCTGACCAAGGCAGAATTCAACCGCACGGGAGTGCTCATCGGCTTGTTCCTCGTTCCTATGTGGGTCAACTTCCTGCTCAGAATGATGTCAACGAAAGCCGTATTCAACGTACTCGGTATCCCTATGGGTATGGGCACGGTAATTTACGGACTATGCTATGAGTTCCTGCCCTTTATGATAATGCCTATATATACGACGATACAGAAGATCGACAAAATGTATCTCGAAGGCGCAGAAGACCTCGGCGCGACTCCGATAAAGGCGTTCTGGAAAGTTACCGTACCGCTCTCTCTTCCCGGTGTTCTCAGCGGTCTTACGATGGTAATGATCCCCTCGATAACGACCTTTGCCGTTACCGAGATCCTCTCCAACGGTAAGCTTATGCTCCTTGGCGATTTCATTTACAGCCTTAAGGCATACAACCTGAATATGGCAAGCGCGATTTCTCTGGTACTCATGATCCTGCTTGCAATATCCATGCTGATAACCAACAAATTCAATAAAGACGGAGAAAAAGGAGGCGGATTATGGTAAGAAAAATCGTTGTCAGACTTTTTATAGCAATAATCCTTATCCTGCTGTATCTGCCTATCGTATGGATGATAGTGTTCTCGTTTACTGACACCCCGTCTTTCAGCAACTGGAACGGATTTACGCTCAAAAATTACATCGATCTGTTTACGGGACAGAGTTCAAACGCTTCCCGTATTCAGGAAGCAGTGGTCAACACCTTGTTCGTAGGTTTCTTCACGAGTCTGCTCTCAACTATTCTGGGCACGCTCGGTGCGATAGGACTTCACGCGATACACAATAAGCGTATCAAGGCGGCTTACAGCACAGCAAACCAGATACCTATGATAAACAGTGAAATCGTTACGGCTATCTCGCTTGCCCTGCTGTTCAACATCATCGCTTCGACCTTCCAGATATCGGGAGGAACGTGGACGGAAACCGCAATCAAGCTGATACTGGCGCACACGACGTTCTGCACGCCTTACGTTCTTCTCAACGTTCTGCCGCGTCTGCAGAAGTCTGACAATAAAATATACGAAGCCGCACTGGATCTCGGCTGTACGCCTTCAAAAGCGATGTTTAAAGTCGTTATCCCCGACATCATGCCCGGCATAATCGTAGGCGCACTGCTCGCGTTCACGCTGTCAATAGACGATTTCGTGATCACGAAGGTCAACGTTACAAGCTTTGAAACGCTGTCCACTCTGCTCTACGGACTCAAGAGCGGCAAGCACCCGCTGCCTGCAGATATAAAAGCGCTGTTCTCTATCATTTTCTTTATCGTATTTGCGGGAATAATGATACTGTACAGCCCGAAAGGCAAAGCTAAAGAAGCAAAAAAGTAATACCCCTGAAAAGGTAAAACAAATAAAAAAATCAACAAACGGAAGGAGTATCGTTATGAAAAAAAGAATCACAGTTATCGCAATGGTTCTGGTACTCGCAATGGCTGTAGTCCTGCCCATCATTCTTACCGGATGCCAGGACAGAAGCGAAATCCTCAAGGTTTACACCTGGTCCGAATATCTCGGCGAAGGTCTTGAGAAAGAATTCGAAGAGTACTACACCGCTGTTACAGGCAAAAAAGTCACCGTCAAAATCGACTATTTTGACGAAAACGAGCTTATGTATGCGCAGATCAACACGTCGAAAGCAGACTATGACGTTATCTGCCCGTCAGATTATATGATCGAAAAAATGATCAAAGACGGTTTGCTTCTTAAACTCGAAGATATCAACTCTTACGGATACGAAGGTCTCGAAGACTACAGAAACGGGATGTCTCCTCTCGTTATGAGCGGCGAAAACAATCTGTTTAAGTACGACTATGACCCTGCGACCGGCGAATACAACACCTACAGCCGCACATATATGTGGGGTACGATGGGTATCCTTTACGCAAAGGATTCAACTGCTTACCAGTCAACCAGCTACGGCACTTACTCTTCAATGCAGGAATATGTCGAAGCAAACGGCTGGTCAGTATTCCTCGACAGCGCTATGAAGGACAAATTCAAGCTCAAGAACTCTATGAGAGACACCTACGTAAGCGCGTCCATCTATACTCTTCTTAACGAGAAATCAAAATATTTCGATCCTTCCGTTACCGTTTCAGGCGCTCTCAACGCTACTGACAACGACAGCGTGAAGAAAATTGAAGAGATCATGCTTGCACAGAAAGGTCTTGCTGCAGGATACGAGAACGATGAAGGCAAAGAAGAAATCATCAGCGGCGATATCGACATGGTGCTTCAGTGGGCAGGCGACGCTCTTTATGCAATGACAAGCCTCCAGGAAGAACTCGGCATGGAAAGAGCACTGGGTTATTACATCCCTCAGGAAGGTTCAAACATCTTCTCCGACGGTTGGTGCATCCCCAAATATGCTAAGAATATCGAAGCTGCAAACCTCTGGATCAACTTCATGTGCCGTCCCGACGTTGCTGTAACCAATATGGATTATATCTGCTACACCTCTGGCGTAGCTTCACAGGAAGCATTCGATTACCTCGTTGAGAACTGGGAAAGCGATGCTGAAAACGCTATCCCCGTAGACCTCAGCTATTTCTTCGGCAAGGATCGCGACTTTGAGACCACCATCATGATCGCACCTGAAGATTACGAAGCGTTCACCGCTCTCTTCCCGACTGAGGAAGCTATCTCAAGATGTGCAGTCATGCTTGACTTCGGAGACGCTACAGACGCTATGAATACTCTGTGGAGAAACGTCCGCGCAGGAGCTTAAAGCACTTTAGCCCAAACAATACAAGACCTGTCGATTGCGGCAGGTCTTTTTTTGCTCTTTTTTCTGCCCGTCTCTATAAAATCCGAAAACTCATTGATTAAAAACTTACAAGGTCAAAAGATTTTCTTGCAGAACGAATAACGGCGTCTTTATTATTCTAATGCAAAATCAATCAAGGCTGTATTTTTCTCCGTTTGCCGTCCGCATTTTTATAAGATCGCAAAGCCTTACTCTGGTTTATATTTTGTTTAATATTGTATCCGCAGATAACAACGACTTTTCTTTCACAAAGTCGCCTTGATAATTATGTCTTTGTATAATGCGTTGATATCATGTAAGTTATGCGTTTTAATCCGATATAAAAATATATCTTATAATGCGAATTGATCTTCCCAGATATATTCAACAAAAACATTGATACTTTTACTTTCTGTTTAAAGCGCTTTAATGCCGTTTAAATTATAAAAACGATTATCTGTAATGGAAGAATATGATATTCAGCAATTTCGTCCTATTCCGCCCTCAGGACGCCCTGACAAGACGTACATTCTTATGTTCAATTAAAATACTGCACGCGGATATAATCAGTTGTCGGTAATGCAGACAACTTATTATGTCTTCAGACTATAGACTGACTATCAGGATGACCTGCATTGTTTTAACGCATTTAAAGATACGCTTTCAATAACGGTTAATCTTAATTATAAGAAATCGTTGAACCGGTAAAATAATTTAAACAAAGTCAAGCTAAGGAATTCGTTTTACTGATTTATCGATACCGCAAATATAATACAGCCTGAAAGAATAAAAAAACCGACGCGGATTTCCGCGTCGGTTGAATTGCTTTGTCTTTTATCAATCTAAGGTTACGATTACAATACCTCTGAACGAACCGCTGCTGAATACGACAACAACAGTGCCTTCGGTAGTCTGATTGCCGCAGATCATGCTGCCTGAAACGGTCTCGCCTTCTGCCACCTTGTTTGTAGCGGTAATGGTATTGACCGCGCCGTCATTGCCTACGTACTGAACGGTTGCCTTGATCTCAGCACCTGGGCTTACGGTAATGTCGCCCGTTACGTTATAAAGCATTCCCTTGAGCACTGCGTTTCTTACAGAATTGTCTCCGCTGATAACGCCGAATGCGTCTCCGAGGTTGGTCGCAAGAGTCTGACCGATATCTCCGATCGCAACATAGGTTGACAGACCTTTATCCGTTCTGTTTTCGGTGTCGCCGAGGATCTCGTCGTAATAATAAACGTTTGTGAGAGTTGCGCCTTCGCCGTTGCATCCTGCAAAACCGCCGTCTCCGTACGTTGCCGTACCGGTCGTTACGCCGCCTATGCTGTAAGCGTTTTCAACCTTGCCTGCATTGTATCCTGCAAAACCGCCTACGTATTTAGGAGATGTAGCTTTTACGTTTGCGTAAGAGTTCTCTATCGTTCCGCCGTTGTATCCTACAAAACCGCCTGCAGAGATATTTTCGTTTCTGCCTGCCGCGGTTACGGTATTGCGTTTAGCATAGTCGTTGCTGAAGTTTGCACCTGCATAGCTGAAAGATATGCTGCCGTCGTTGAGTCCCACGAAACCGCCCGCATAGTTGGGTGCGGAAAGCGTAACTTCACTTTCGCTGACGACGTTTCCCACTGAATAGCAGTTTATAATGTTGCCGCTGTTTACCGCAACAAAACCGCCTGCGTAGGATTCAGCAACATTGACTTCCTTTTCTTCTTCGGGAGCCTCGACTTTTGCCGAAACGTTGCCCTTGCTGTTTGAATAAGAAATGGTAGCGCCGCTTGCGTTCTTACCTGCAAGACCGCCTGCTATAGCTGCAGTAACGTCTGCGACTGACTGAGATGTGGTTACCGTAGCGTTATTCTGACCGACTATGCCGCCTGCCGTAGCATATTTAGCGTTTACACTGCCGACGACAACGCAATCCGATACAGTGCCATTGTTGATGCCTGCGATAGCGCCTGCAAATTTTGCGGTTTCGCTATTCAGAGTTACGTTGACGAGCTTGAGTCCTGCAACGCTTGCTCCTGCTTTGATCTCACCGAAGAAGCCGACGTTTTCACCGTCTCCGATGATAGTTATATCGGATATGATATATTCGCCACCGTCGAACTTTCCTCCAAAAGTTCCGACTGAAGCCCATTCGTATCCTTCAAAATCAATGTTCGCCGTCTGCTTGAAAGAAGCATCGGGGTTTTTAACGATATAAGCAAGTTCTGCCGCCGAACTGATAAGGTAATTGCCGTTGCCGTCCTTGAGCGGAGTCTTATAGCTGAGGTACTGCTCTTCAGCTTTTACCGCAGTGCCTGCGATAACGCCGTTGCCGCTACGCGATGCAGATATTTCAGCAGTAAAGCGCTTGCCGTAATATGCGTCGTTGAGAAGATATTCAGTTACTCCTTCGTTTACCGTTCTGAAACCGTTGTCTATAACATATGAATAAGTCTTTACGCCGTTTTCTTCGGTAACCGTAAGCTTAGCCATATCAGTGTCGCTTGAAAGGTTGAAGGTTACTCTGTGCGCAGACAGAAGCGCGTCCCCGTCTGAATCGTAAGGAGTAAGGACAAGCGCAAAAGTTTCAACCAATTTGAGCTGTTCTTCGGTTACAGACCAGCTTGCCGTGGTCGTGCCGTCCTCGTTTTCTTTGAGAACAAGACATCCGTCGCTCAGCTGAGACAGCTTGTAGATGACAAAATCTTCGTTGACGTCTGTCATTGCGCTGTCCTGATATACGCTGCCGTCGCCCACAGCCTTGATATGAACTGTGTATTCGCCGGGGGTCTGAATATTGAAATTGGTCAGAAGCACGCTTACGCTTGTGCTGGTGGTAGCCTTTACGGTAGTGCTGTAGACCTCTTCAGGATTGTTTTTATTTCTAGCTTCGAGATAATAGGAAGACGCGTTTGAAACAGAATTCCAGTAAACTCTGGTGCTTGTGATACTGCTGAGCGTAGGAGCCGAAAGCGTAGCCGAGTTCACGAAAATGCACGCGTCGCTGTAAGCGCTGTCGCTTTTTTCCGAGCCTTCGGGAGCTATAGCCTTCACCTCAATGGTAAAGCTGCCCGGCTTAGTATATTCTTCTTTGTCGAGAGTGTAGGTCGTGCCGCTCACTTCAGACATTTCGATGACCGCGCCTTCAGCGCTGATATCTTTATCTGTATATCTTACTCTCAAGGTATAACCTTCAGCGCCATCGACAGCGTTCCAGCTGACGACTTTAGTAAGTTCGTCATAAGAAACCACCGGGCGTTCAAGCATGCTTGCGACGACGTAGATGTAAGTCTCGCTGTAATCGCTGTAAACGTCGCCTTTCTTCGCTCTTACGCGAAGCTCGTAACTGCCGGTCTCCTTCACCTCGATAAAGCAGGTGGTGTCCTTTGTCGTGATCGGGTCTTGTCCCTGAACAGAGACCTCGTAACTTTCTGCTCCGTCCACAGCCTGCCAGCTGAGCACGTTGCCGCTCATTTCGAGATTCTGAGGAGCACTCAGCGTACCGTTATCGCACGCAGCGACCCCGAATACAAGACAAACAACAAGCAGTAAAATCGTTGTAATAGCAATTCTGTTTTTCATAGATACATCCTTATTAGTCCGCATTTTTGTCAAACTATGCATATCTATCATAGCAAAGTCCGACATAAAATACAAGTAATTATAATATTATTATTTTTATATAAGATAAGAATATCCGTTTTTAGAAGCACAGTTGAATCTTTGAAGACCGGGTTCTCAATAAGAAGCTTCCTGAGCGCAAAATAATGCAAAACCGATCAATCACTCCTCTTTTTCTCAATACATATAGCAAATTTTGCTTCAGGATACACAAAATAATTAAAAGTATAAAAATCCGCTTTACGTTGACTTATACTCATTTGTATGTTATATTGAAGTTATGGCAGTGAGAAGAAATATTTCCCAGAAGGATCTGCTCGCAGAAGACAAGAAACCCGTGCAGGAGAGAAACCTGGACAACGCGGGCGAAGAAACCAAAGACGAGCCCCTTCCCGAAGAAAAAAAGAAGAAGGAAAAAACGCATATCATCCCCGTAGGAGAAACCACCGAGTATCCTGAAAACGAGGATGAACATATGATGGGCAGCAATACGTTTCTTGACGTAGTGTTTGACGAGAATTTCGAATATATCATCAGAAATCCGATCAAAAAATTCTTCGGATGTCTGCTGTGGATGTTCGGCATGACTCTGCTCCCCATCATTACTTTCTTTATGTATGGGTTCAAAGTCAAGAACAAAAAGTATATAAGAAGGATAATAAAATCAGGTTCAGGCGCGCTTACCGTCAGCAACCACGTTCATATGATGGACTGCGTTATGGCTTGTCAGGCCAACTGGCCCAAGATGAGCTATCTCCCAACCCTGCATACGACTTTTCAGTTGCCCTACGTAAGACATATCGTTCATCTGCTCAACGCTTTCCCGATCCCCAATACAACGGCAGGCACAAAAAAATTCATTGAAGAGATGGACGGTCTTCTCAAGCGCGGCAAATTCGTTCACTTCTTCCCCGAAGGCGCGCTGTGGCCGTGGTACGACAAAATAAGAACGTTTAAGCCCGGAGCGTTCCACTTTGCAGTTAAAAACAATGTGCCGGTAATCCCGCTTGCAATAAAATACCGTCCGCGCAAGCTGACGAAGATTTTCAGCAAGCATCCGCTGGTAAGCATTGAGGTTCTGCCTCCCGTATATCCCAACACGGAGCTGCCCACAAAAAAGAGCGTATACGACCTGACAATGCGCGTACACGACGCAATAGCCCAGTGCGTAGAATTCAACAACGACAAATATTTCAGCCCGAAAATCAAGAAAAAACGTTTCTGGCAACGCTCTTCGAAAGAAGAAAAATCAGACAAAGAATAACATCAAACGCCGCAAAATGTGCGGCGTTTTTCTTTTCTTCCGCTTCACATTCGATGCTCATTTTAAACATTACAATTTAATATTAAATTCCGATATCTTCTTCACTTCTCTTTGTATGATGCGGCAAAACGAGAAGCTACAAGCGAGAAAAATTTCCCCCAGACAAGGCAAACACCGCAGGCTATACTCTGCATTACCAAAACAAATAATCCTCACAACTATTTTACTGACTCAACATTGCAACTCTTAATTAGAATAAAATATGTCTGAGACGGCAAGACGAGACACGGCTATTAGCGAGACAGTTTTGCTCAGACAAGGCGAACGACGACGGCAATACTCTTGCGGTATTGTCTAGGAGTTTAACACAGTCTGAGCGAAAAATGTCCGCTTAGAGACTGTCAAGAATTGCCGTCTCAGACAATGCAAAAAAACAGGTCGGGTTGGCTCCCGACCTGCCTTTTAGAAGGGGGTAGGCTATTTATTTTTTAATAGCCTTGAGTAAAGCAAATAAACCTTTGAAGAACTGTCCGTTCATCATAATGACCATACCGTCTACCATCTTCATGTTGAACATTCCCTGAGAGCTGAACGCCAGCGATCTGAGCGGCGAAGTCTTCAGAACCTCGAATATCATCAGGAAGTTGGGGTCATATTTGTCGACACCCATCGACATCCTTATCATAGGCTTTGCGAAAGACAAAAGAAATCTTGCAAGCCCGCTGGTATGGGACATATCTTCAAAACTGTCATCGGAGGTAAAAGAACCTTTTTCGCACTTATGCGATATGCGAGTTGTCTTACCGCCTTTGAAAAGCGAAGCAAAGTCATCGTCGGGCACAGGCTTTTTGATGTCAGGAGAAAAATACCAACCTTTTGCAGTACATTTTTCGTCCTCTCTGACAGAGCCTTCAACGTGAACAGTAGCGCTGCATTTCAGCTCTCTTACGTTGCCGCCCACGGCAATTTCATAATCGCCGCTTTCAACGACCCAGTCCTTTTCATTAACATCATAAAACGCGAACGCCCTTTTGTCAAGCATAAAAGTTACCGTAGCAGAACTTTTTGCAGCTACATTTACTTTATCAAAAGCTCTCAGTTGTATTTTGGGCATATACACGGTTTTGCCTTCGTGCTTAACGTAAAGCTGAACTATTTCCTTGCCGTCTCTGTCTCCCTTATTGTCAACGGTAACAGAAACTTTTAAGGTATCTCCTTCCTTTAAAGAAGTCTTGTCAAGCTTGAGATCACGGTAATCGTAAGTAGTATACGACAAGCCGAAACCGAACGGGAAAAGAACCGGCGCGTCTACGCTTTCAAAATATCTGTAGCCGACATAAAGTCCTTCACGATATTCAACGTTGTATCTGTCTCCGGGGAAATATGCGCTTGAAGGCACATGCGACAGCTTAAGCGGATAAGTCTCAGCCAGCTTTCCGCAAGGATTGACCTTGCCGTACAGTACGTCAACCGTTGCTCCGCCGCTGTTCTGCCCTGCAAGCCCTGTCTGCAGGACTCCCTTTACCTCGTCGATCCAGGGCATTGTTACGACAGCTCCTGCCGAAAGCACAACAACTACGTTTTTGTTTACTTTTGCGATCTCAGAGATAAGCTGATTGTGAGAAGCAGGCATTTCCATATCTTTACGGTCAAAGCCTTCAGCTTCGTATTCTCCGGGAAGTCCGGCAAATATAATCACCTTATCATAGTTCTTAGCTTTTTCAACAGCTTTTTTTATAAGCTTTGAACAATCCTTACGCGTCTGTCTGTAATATCCTTCCTCGAAATCGTAAGCTATGCCGTCCTCTTTGAGGGCTTCGAGCGCGGACGTGATCTTGTGGCAGTTGATAAAAGAACTGCCCGCTCCCTGAAACCTGGAATTCTCAGCCATATCACCCACAACAAGAATTTTATCCTTTTTCGAAAGAGGAAGAATTTTATTTTTATTCTTAAGAAGAACGCAACATTCTGCCGCGGCTTTGCGCGCGAATTCGTTATGCTCTTTTATATCGTATGTAGCGCCTTCTTTGCGCTTATTGTACAAATCGAAGACAATATCGAGAATGCGGTCTACGCGCTCGTCCAGAACTTTTTCGTCAAGATTGCCTGCCTTGACTGCCTCTACGATAAGAGCGTCGTTCATTCCTCCGCTGGACGGCATCTCGACGTGCATACCTGCTTTCACGCCGTCAACTCTGTGATTTACTGCGCCCCAGTCGCTTATGACAATGCCTTTATAGCCCCATTCCTTATCCAGAATATCGTCAAGGACGTGAACGTTCTCGCTTGCAGACTGCCCGTTGATAAGGTTGTAAGAAGCCATGACCGTCGCAGGCGCGCTTTTCTTTACGATTGTTTCGAATGCGGGAAGATAAATTTCTCTCATCGTGCGTTCGTCAACCACGGCATTGACAGACATTCTGTATGTTTCCTGATTGTTTACAGCAAAATGTTTGACCGAAGTACCCACTCCCTGAGACTGTACGCCGTCTACAAAAGCCGCACCCAGCTCTCCGCTCAGAAGCGGATCTTCTGAAAAATATTCGAAGTTTCTGCCGCAAAGCGGAGAACGCTTTATGTTGACTCCGGGTCCGAGAACGACCTGTACGCCCTCTTTCTGTGCTTCTTCGCCTATGCGCTTGCCTATTTCTTTTATCAGCTCCCTGTCCCAGGAACAAGCCGTCGAACAAGCAAGCGGAAAGCACGTAGAATCAACAGAAACGTTCATCTGCGTGCTTACACCGGAATCTTTCTGCGTCCTGAGTCCGTGAGGACCGTCGGACACCATAATCTCAGGTATCCCCAATCTCTCGATACCCTTGAAATGCCACATGTCTTTGCCCGAAAGAAGGGACGCTTTTTCTTCAAGCGTCATCTTTTCAATCAAATCTGCGTATTTCATATATCTCTCCCTCTCGGCTTTAAGCCGTACGCCACACAGCGTATTATATCCCTACAAAATACGGATTTCGCAAGAAAAATTTTAAAATTGCGAAATCAACTGACATATATTGTCATATTTTATCCTCTATTATAAAATCACAAAAGGACGAAAGTCCGCAAGGAGGACAATATTTATGACTTTTAAAACTTACGACGTAATCAATGAAAACCGCTCTCTCTCAGACAGACGCACCTGCCGTCCCACAATGACAGGTTCAGATAAAATATTCGCAAGAGCCGTTGTCAGAAGGCAGCTTCTGGTCGTAAAGGACCTTATGGCGCTTGACAAAACATATCCGAGTCTTATCGACAAGGACGTTATCGGCGGACTCTATGCTCTTTATACTCTGCTTGAAGACAACGTGAATTCAGTCACGTCACATTAATACGTGGCCGAGAAGCTCGTCGGTGGAGACGCCGAGGAATGCGGCGATCTTGCACAGGCAAAGCAGAGACGGCTCACTCTCGCCTTTCTCATAATGGGAAACAGTGCGCTGAGAAACGCCTATTTCCTTAGCCAGTCTTTGTTGCGAAATATTTTTGACTTTGCGCAACTTCTTCAGATTCTTCCCAAATTCCATATCATTTTACTCCGCACAGACGTGCGCCCTTCCTAATTGTAATACGTATTTTAATACAGAAAATCCGTATTTATTAAATTATAGCACAAGTTTTTCGTCTATTCAATGGTATTCGTTAATTTTTTTACAAAATTTATTCCTATTTTATACATAACATTAACGTAATCACACAATTTTTGCAAATTAACACACAAAAAGCAATGATATTTTCTGTTACTTTAAGCTCTGACGTTTTGCAACGTTATATATTCTGTTTTCAAACTATGCCGCAAAAGCGTTTCTTAAAGCTTTATTCTCCCGATTTTTACATAAGTTGATAAAACAAAATTACTTTTTATTCTGTCTTAAAAAAATTTTTTGTAAAAATTACAATTCAAATAATTGTTTTTTACATTTTTCTTCGTAATTAGCTGAATTTGACAGCACTTACTGCTGAAATCCTGCATTTTTAAACTCAATAACACTTAAATCGACAAATCCGAATTAATTTTAAGCATAATTGTGCGATCAAGCGTTTCAGCCTGAAAACACTTTTAAATCCATAATTATTTTGTATATTTATTCGCATTATTCATAATTATTATGCAAAAAAAGAGTTGCGGTTTTACTCCGCAACTCTTTCAGCTTTATCCGGAATTTATTTTCTGAAACTGAAGCCTTCTTTTTCCCATCTGTTGACCTGAGAACAGATAATTCCGATAAACTCGTCGTTGTTCTTTGTCTTGACTATATAATCGAGAAGTTTTTCTGTCGCTTCCTGACTATCCATAGAACTTATCATCTTTCTCATAGCGAATACGCCTTCAAGTTCCTTCTGCGTAAGCAGCAGGTCTTCTCTTCTGGTGCTAGATCTGTTGAGATCTATTGCAGGGAACACTCTGCGCTCGCTCATCTTACGGTCAAGATGGATTTCCATATTGCCCGTGCCCTTGAATTCTTCGTAAATAACGTCGTCCATACGGCTGCCCGTATCTATAAGCGCAGTTGCTATGATCGTAAGAGAACCGCCGTTTTCTATATTTCTTGCGCTTCCGAAAAATCTCTTCGGGCTGTGCAAAGCTCCCGGGTCGATACCGCCTGAAAGAGTTCTGCCTGTGGGCGGAATCGTAAGGTTGTACGCTCTTGCAAGTCTTGTAAGAGAATCCATTATTATAACTACGTCCTTGCCAAGCTCTACGTTACGCTTAGCTCTTTCGATAAGAAGTTCTGCAGACTTGCAGTGATGTTCAGGCGTTTCGTCAAAAGTGGAATAAATGACCTCTCCGTTTATGCTTCTCTGCATATCCGTAACTTCTTCAGGTCTCTCGTCCACGAGAAGGACAAAAAGCATCACTTCGGGATAATTCAGAGAAATACTGTTGGCAATCTTTTTGAGAAGGGTCGTCTTACCTGCCTTGGGGGGAGAAACAATCATCGCCCTTTGCCCCTTACCTATCGGTGCAATAAGGTCTATACATCTTATAGCAAAATCGCTTTTGCCCGTCTTAAGCTCGAGTCTCAATCTTTCGTCAGGATATATTGGCACGAGATTGTCGAAAACGGGACGGCTGCGCAGATTTTCAGGCGCGTTGCCGTTCACCTCGTCAACCGCTACAAGCGCCGGGGGCTTGTTTTCAGCGTTTCTGCGCGCTCTTCCGACCACCTTGTCGCCTGCTCTGAGTCCCACTGACTTTATTAGTTTTGCAGACACGTAAGTATCCTTATTGCCGTACTCGCAATTTTCAGCTCTGAGGAAGCCGTATCCGTCGGGGTGGATATCCAGCACACCGTGCTTTTCCTCAAGCTCTTCCGCATTCTCCTCAGGCAGGTTGTTCTGAACGTTTTCGCGCTCAGCAAACTTTTTCACGTTTTTATTGTTTTCTTCCTGCTGAACAGGTTTGCTTTCAGGTTTGACGTCTTCGCTTTCAAGTTCTCTGGGCTTGTTCAGGGGACGACGACCGCGAGTGCTTCTCGTAGGCTGAATTTCGCCCTCCGCTATGCCGCGGTACTGTGCGATGATTTCTTCTTTCTTTTTGGATGTGGGAGAACTTACGCCGATTTCACGCGCAACTTCTCTGAGTTGGAAAACAGTCATTTTATTCAACTCTTCCTCGGTGTAAAATTTCTTATCGCTCATATTTTTTCTCCTGAAGAATATGTACTCTGTAAAGCACGCAATTATTTGCTTTTCGACTAAATATGTCAAAAAAAGTGCCTTTTAATCGTTTGTAAAAAATTTGATATTTTAAAAAGGAAAAGATTTAAAAAAATAAATCTCTTTAAGTGTTGCCCGATACGCGCTTAATATGCGCGTATCGGAATTAAAAATCAGAATTTTGCGTCTGAGAACACGAATACCTTTGTACAATCGCCGTCAAAATAATCGCGGTGCACCTCAACCGTATCGCCGTCAATGCGTACGATCTGCTCTTCATCGAAAAGCTCCAGGAATTTGTCTACGCCGTCAATATCGATTTTGCAAGACGGAGTTTCGTAATGCATGGGAATGACGATGTCCGGCATAAGAAAATCCACATACTCCTTAGCCTGCTGAGCGTTGATCGTATAGTTGCCGCCGACAGGTATCATAAGTACGTTTACAGTGCCGATGGAATCACCCATCTTTACCGTACATTCCTCTCCTACATCGCCGAGATGGCAGAGGTCTACGCCGTCTATTCTGAACTTGAAGATGAGGTTTTCACCCCTCTTTTTACCGTTTTCGGCATCGTGGTAGCTGAGAAGCGAAGATACGTCGATACCTTTTACCTCCCAGAATCCGAGCGAGTCGATAATCTGCACGTCGGCGTTGAGCTTTTTCAGGTCGTCGTGGTCGTTGTGGTGGTGGCTTATAGTCACTGCGTCGGCGTTGACGTCCTGCATCTCGTAACCGACCAGCTTCTTACTGTAAGGATCCGTCACTACGACGGTGCCTGTGGATTCTTCCAGCTTGAATGCCGAGTGACCCAGCCAAGTAATTTTCATATTTTATTCCTCTATATCCAAAGCTATCTGCTCAGGTTTGTTTGCATTGAATTTCGCAATCAGCTCGTGTATCTTATCGTGCGGATCGAGAAGTTCGCTGAGCGATTTGTTCTGGTCGCACGCAGAAATGATATACGCAAGGAATTTTGACATATCAGCCTGGATAAACCACTTTCTCTCAAGCAGTTCTTTGGGCGCATATGTAAGGTTCGTGCTTACTACAGCGGTGAAAAGACCCTGCTCGTAAGCGTCGTCGAACTTCTTAAGTCCTTCCGTAAACAACGCATAGGTAGCTGAAAGGAAAATCTTGCCGCAACCTCTTTCTTTAAGCTCGTTGCAAAGCTTGAGCATAGAGTCGCCGGTTGCGATGATGTCGTCTGCCACGAAGATGTCCTTATTGCGGACGTCGTTGCCGATATATTCGTGAGCGACGATGGGGTTTCTGCCGTTGACTACGTTTGCGTAATCTCTTCTCTTGTAGAACATACCGAGGTCTGTTCCCAATACGGACGCATAGTAGATGTTGCGGCTCATAGCGCCTTCGTCGGGGCTGACTATCATAAATCTTTCTCTTGTCATATCGAGATCGGTATAAGAACGGAGCATCGCCTTGAGAATCTGATACGTTGGCAGGAAGTTGTCAAAGCCCATAAGGGGAACTGCGTTCTGAACGCGCGGATCGTGAGCGTCGAAAGTAATGATTTCGCTTACGCCCATATCTCTGAGTTCCTGAAGCATCTGCGCGCAGTCGAGAGACTCTCTCGCATTGCGGCGGTGCTGTCTGCCGCCGTAAAGGCTGGGCATGACAACGGTAATGGACTTAGCCTTTCCTCCGCATGCCGCGATAACTCTCTTGAGGTCGCAGTAGTGATCGTCGGGAGACATATTGTTCTCAAAACCGAACATATTGTATTTGATAGAATAATTGCCGACGTCGCAGAGAATGTAGAGGTCCTTACCTCTTATGGTCTCCATAACGAGACCCTTACCGTCGCCGGTGGTGAATCTGGGGCAGTTGTTCTTTATAAGGAAAGTGTCGCGGTGAAACTTCTTACCCTGCGCCTTTGCCTCCTGATTGTACCAGTTGACGAGGTAATAATCCACCTTGTCGCCCAGCTCTTTAGCGCCTGCAAGCGCAATAAGAGCCATATTGGAAGTGTCTTTGTCGAAATTGAATATAGACTCAAAAAACGGTCTCATTCTTGCCTCCGTATTTATAAATATTGTCTTTTGATTTCACGGTATAAACGTCATCGGCGTCTGCCATACGGCAACGCAGAGACATTGAAATAAAGGTTTGAAGTCGGTCGTCAGGTAAATGATCCATAACTCCTCGCAAAATAAATATAAGCGCGGCAACCTGCGCGCGGTTACATAACTATATTATCATTTAATGAGTATTATTTCAACTAAAAAACAGAGTGATTTTTAATAATTTACTCAAAATCGGCTGACAGACAAAATTCTTTCAAAACTCCAGCGCAGAAAACACTTCGCCGATCTGCTCTGAAAAAGTAAGCGTCGCTCCTCTTACAGACAGCCCCGATTTGTTTATAAGAACTATGTTTTTGCCAGAAAAATAATTGACGAGACCTGCCGCGGGATACACGTTGAGCGACGTGCCTCCCACAATGAGAGTGTCCGCTTTTTCCACATAGTCCAGCGCTCTTTCAAAAACGCCCGTCGGCAAAGCCTCTCCGTACAGCACGACGTCAGGTTTTATTATTCCGCCGCAAGAACAGCGCGGCACGCCGTCTGCGGTAGCGACATAAGCCGCGTCGTATTTTCTGCCGCAATCAAGGCAGGTATTGCGATGTATGCTGCCGTGAAGCTCCAGCACGTTTTTACTGCCTGCCGCCTGATGAAGTCCGTCTATGTTCTGCGTTATCACCGCCTCAAGCAAGCCTTTCTTCTCCATCTCCGCCAGTGCGATGTGCGCCGCGTTGGGCTTTGCTGAAAGCGGCATCATATATTTCTTGTAAAAGTCGAAAAACACTCCGGTCTTTGCATAAAAGAAATCGTGAGACAAAATGACTTCAGGCGGATAAGAATATTTCTGAGAAAAAATCCCCCCTGAAGAACGGAAATCAGGCACTCCGCTTTCTGTGGAAACTCCCGCGCCGCCGAAGAAAACCGCATTACCTTTAGCCACGATATCTTTAAGCTCTTTTACTCTTTCTTCAAAACTTTCCATATTTTTAAACTATTTACTCAATATATATGTGGTTATGCTCTGCGCAGGAAGACTCACCCTGCCCGTCCACTCTCCGGCTGTTTCATCCCAGCCGCTCTGAGCAGCAGAGGTTGTGCGCACCGTTGTTACATTGCCGTAGTCCGACAATCCGCCTATCGTAACGTTCTTGTCTCTCTTTGAATTGTTTATCACGACCACCACGACCGTTCCGTCCGCTTTCTTGTATGCGCTGTAATCAAGCCCTGCCCAGCCGGTCAGGTCTGAACACGTTGCGTTTACGCGCACGTCGCCCTTGTCGATATATCTGGAGAACTGCCCCATAACGTAATAACGTTTGAGAACTGAAAGTTTCTGATTCCCGTCGCCGTAATCGTCCCAATACACAAGCCCGTCGTTGTAATCGCAGGGAGATATAGCCAGCCACCAGTTCCAGTCAACGGCGCTGAGCATTGTCATATCGCGGCTTATCACATTGCCGAGAAGAAGTCCACTCTCTATAGTATCGTATCTGCCGCCTTCCATCTCGCAGTATTCGGTAATCGAAATACCCAGCCCAGAATATTTGTCGTCGATATAGTTCTGATATCTATCTCTGTGCGTCTTGCTGTCGTCTGCGCCGTAAGAATGAGCAGATATATACTCTATATCGTCAAAATAATCGTACTTGCTAATAGCTTTCAGATAATCTTTTATATCTACGCGACCCGGATAAAACTTATAATTGCCGCTCTCAAGCACATCGCATTTGTAATCGGTGCCGTTTTCAGCATTAAACTGTTCGAGCTTGTCGAAAAAAACATCGTAAAAAGCTGCAAGCGGCTCAGGATCGAAGTGACAACCTTCCTGCGATGAGCCCTCTCCGCCCCAGTCCCACTGCGGCTCGTTGACAGGGCTTATCACTATTTCAGGCACTTTTTCAAGTCCTGCCAAGTGTCTTTTGACAAGATTGTCGACTATTATCAGAAGATAATCGCAATAGGCTTCATAAAATTCTTCTTTGAGATTGTTCTGCTGCACTTCAGCGCCCGTGCAAGTGCCTGAAACCGTCATAAGATAATGCGGAGAATTGGCAAAAAACACGATCTTATCAATGCCGCCTGTCGCAAGAGCCATATCCAGCATACCGAGAGCGCCCTGATCTCGCGTATCGAAATCGTAATTGCTTTCATCCGCAAACGCCGCTTTCAGTTCTTCATCGTCAGCGTCAAGAAACCCTTCTGCCTTAAAGAAACTTTCCGCGCGCCTGTCCTTGTCGAACCAGCCGTTATTGTACGGCGGCACATTGTCGAGATTTGAATCGAGAGAACCTCCGCCGATATTGAACCTTGCGATATTAAGTCTGAGTCCGCTGTCTCCGTAAAGCATCTCTATCGCCTGTTCCTTTACCTCGTCGGTTGCGTCAAGTCCCATTCTCTGAAATGTCCATGCCATAGAAGCGCCGAAGCCCTGAACGGTCTGTTTCTCGTCCGACAGATCTACAGTTATACGAAGATCAGAATAAGCGGCAATGCTGTAAATGCTCAGGCATATTGCCGTGATCATAAAAAGAACAAGCAAAGTGAGTCCTGTTTTCAAGGCGATTTTCTTGCCGTTGTTCCTGAAAAACGTTTTTACGTCTTCTTTTGAAATAGTTGATTTTCTCAAAATTTTTCTCCCTGTACCACAATTTTCTTTATTATATCAAAAAAAGCTTATAACGTGCAACTAAATAAAAAACAGCGGCAACCCGCAATCTTTACGGTATTTGCCGCTATAAAACTCACAATATCATATATTTTTCCTATGCAGGCTCCGTCATCGTCGCTCTTTTATACAGATTGTCGCTGACCTGAAATACTCAGGCACTTGCTATCTTTGCGAATTTTGCTCCCACAGCGTTTGCCAGATCCTGAGGAGAAGTCTCCACCTGATGCCCCACCTTTCCTGCGCTGAATACTATTTTCTCTTTATCTTCAGCGCTTTCGTCAATGACGGTCGTAAATTTCTTTTTCATTCCTATAGGACTGCAACCGCCGTGGATATACCCTGTGAGAGGCAAAAGCTGTTTCTGAGGTATCATTTCCACGTTTTTCACCCCGACGCTTGCCGCCGCCGCTTTAAGATCGAGAGATCCTGTAACGGGAACGACAAAGACGTAATTCTTGCGGTCGTGTCCTACCGTTACGAGAGTTTTAAACACACAAGACGGGTCTTTGCCGAGAGACGCCGCGACGTGCGCGCCGTCCGTAAGCGTATTGTCGTATTCGTACGCCGTATAACTTATCCCGAGAGTATCGAGAGTCCTCATAACGTTGGTCTTTTCAACTTTCTTGCTCATCTCTTTTTTATCACCTCGTAATCACGGCTTTTAAGAATTTCAACCAGATCTTTTTCGTCCTTTGGTGCACGTTTCAAAAGCACTCCTCCGCCGTAGCACCCTCTGGCATGAAAATCGCTTCCGCCCGTAGGGATCAGATTGAGCTTTGAGCATATCTCTTCAGCTTTTTCGTTGTGCGAATTCTGATAAGGATGAAGATTTGCGATCTCCACTCCGTCCACATACCTGTAATCTATTTCAGTGCAGATAGCCCTGTAAGGATGCGCCACGACGAGAAGACATCCGTTCTTCTGCGCCCAGTCGTGAAACTCTTTAAGGTTTTCGAAATTGAGAATATCGTATCCGTCCCTGAGAAGAAGTTCGGGAGTGATTCCGTAAACGAGAATTTCAGCGTAAGGCGGTGCGTATTTGTAATATGTACAAAAATCGGGAGCTGCTTCCAGCCCGAAGAAAACGTCGATTCCGCGCTTTGCGCATTCGTCCTTGAGCTCGTAATAATCGCGCATATAGTCGCTCATAACGTTGAGACGACTGCCGAACTGCTGAGCTACGTAACCGAACAGATCTGTACGGTTGAAATGATTGGTTACCACTATGCCGTTATACCCCGCCTCAGCGTATGCGTGCGCGATATCGGCAGGCTCTTCCTGTCCGCAGTGGCTGTTGTGAATAGTGTGCAAGTGCATTTCCAGCTTATACATTTTTTCTCCTCTGTAAATCCCCCTACAACCTTTTCACTGATTTTCGAAAGCTCCGTTGAGAGCCGCATATGCCGCGCCGAGCAATCCGGCTTTGTTCCCCAGTCTTGCGGCTTTCACGTCAGCGTGTCCGTACGCGGAATGAAAGTCTTCCAGCCACAGACCTCTCATCTCGGCAAGCCCGCCGCCTATGAGTATTTCGTCGGGCGCATATTCGCTTTTGACAGATTTTACAACGCTGTCGAGGATCTTCAGAAAAGCTGCTTTTGCCTGTCTGCATTTTTCGCTATCCGTGTTCGTAAGCGCCTCTTTTACGGTATAAGTCCCGGCGTCGCGTTTTATTGCGGTAGCAGAAAGATACTGCTCTAAGCAACCTCTTTTTCCGCACCTGCATTCATACCCGTTTTCCTCATAGAGACGGTGTCCCAGTTCAAGATCGACAACATGCTTTGCATCCAGTCTGCCTTCGGTTACCAGTGCAGAACCTAGCCCCGTGCCCAATGTCAAAACCAGAGTGCTTTTTGTTCTGTTTTTGGCAAAATAATGTTCGCATATCGCGGCGGCACAAGCGTCGTTGAGCACAACAACGCGACACCCAAGCGTCTCCGATATATCCTTAGCAAATCCGTATCCGTTGAATCCGGGAAGCGAACTCGTAGCTCGAAGCACCTTTCCGTCATCCCAGGACACTTCACCTGCCGTAGCGATAGCGACTATATCCGCCGCCCCTTCAGTCCTTACAGCTTCGATCGCCTGCAGAACTTTTTCGCGCACGCCGTCAAACCCGCTGTCAGAGCGGGTCGGAACAGAATAAAAATTCTTTATCTTATAGCTTTGTGGGAGTCTGACGCGTCCGACAGAAATCAACGCGGATTTCACAGCCGTACCGCCGACGTCCGCGCAAATCATCTTCAAGCGCGCCTCCTTATGCCGTTAAGGTTATTTGTCGAAAGACACTCTGTATCTGTAAGTAAACGTCTTGCCAGGCTCGAGAGTCTGAACAAACGCCTTGTATTTAAGTTCTCTGTCAGGTGTCAACTTGTCGGGAGCACCGTGCCACGGCTCTATGCATACGTAAGCGCCGCTGTCTTCCATACTCCAGAAAGCGAGTACGTCTACCTTCCCGAAATCGAAATATACGTTCTCCCCGTCCGCAAGGCGCAGAACGAGTTTGTCCGTGCCGACGTCAGTAAGCATGACCGTCTTATACTTTATCATCACGTCCTTACCCGTGCTCAGTCTGGTTATAGTGCCGAAAGGCGCTTTGCCCGTAATAAAATGTCCCTTTTCTTCAAGAGTGAGATAGTTCGGAGAAATCGGCTTGAGAAAATCAAGATAATTGGCGTCTGTGTTTATCTTTCCCTCTTTATAGGTTGCGCAGACGTTGAACGCGGGATGTGCTCCCATCATAAAATACATCAGCTTGTCGTCAACGTTCTTTGCCTCGTGCGTTACCTCTAAAGCGCCGTCTTCGACCTTGAAGCGTACAGAATATTCATACTTGTAAGGATACTTTTCAAGAGTCTCTTCACTCCATTTCAACGTAAGCACGGTTTCGCTTTCAGACACTCTATGCTCAGTAAAATCAGAATGTCTGCACAAGCCGTGAAGAGGCATCTCGTAACGTTTGCCGTCCACGGTATACCAACCGTCTTTTTGTCTTGCAACAAACGGGAAAATAACGACGTCCTGTTCGTCCCAGGAATCTTTACTACCCTGCCACAGAAACTCTCTGCCGTCTCTCAGTCTCTTTACGGACGAAAGGGTCGCACCGTTGGTATTTGCTGAAACGCTCAGTTTGTCGTCAGATACAGATATAATCATAATTACACCTCCGCAATTTGCAATAATTATAGCACAACGCGCGATTTTTGTCCACAGTTAGGACACAAGGCTTTATCCTACCGTACCTTTAATTTACGCTCAGACACGCTCTTAAAAATCACTTCTTGACAAGGCACGATTTATATAGGATAATAATATTGTGCGGTATACGGAGTGTTGCCGCCGAATAGCTTACTAAGGCAAGGTGGAAGATGAAATCGACAATCAGAAAGTATGCAAAACTTATGGTCAAAATCGGCGCCTGCGTCCGCAAGGATGACGACGTTCTTATAATATCCTCTCTCGAGGGTGCGCCTCTCGCTCAGGCGATCACTGAATATTGCTATAAAGCGAAGGCAAAACGCGTAACCGTTTCATACGTTGACGACAAGGCTAGCCGCCTGCACTTCCTCTATCAGGACGAAGAAACTCTTAAGCAGATCCCGTCATGGGAAGCGGATATGAAAAACTCTTACAACGACAAGCACGCCGTTACCATACGCATCCTGTCTGAAGATCCGCACCTTTACGACGGCGTTGATCCCAACAAGATCGCGGCAAGATCGAGAGCTACGCATAAGGCGCTCAAGCAGTATTATGACAACGCCATGTCAAATAAGATAAGATGGACGCTGTGCGCAGTGCCTTCTGAAGCGTGGGCAAAGACCGTATTCCCTGAACTGTCAGCTTCAAAAGCGGTAAACAAACTGTGGGAACTTATAATAAAGGCTATGCGCCTGGACGCTAAAGACAGCGTAAAAGCATGGCAGGACTTCCAGAACAACTCTTTGGGAAGAATAGAAAAACTCAACTCTCTCAATCTTAAAGAGCTGAGATACAAAAATTCAATCGGTACAGACTTTACGATAGGACTTCCAAAGGGCGCTTATTTCAGCGGAGCTAAAGAAAACACTACATACGGCGCGCCTTTCTGTGCAAACATGCCCACTGAAGAGATATTTACTCTCCCCGACAAAAACACGGGCAACGGCAGAATAGTCGCATCCATGCCACTCGTTCACAACGGCACCGTCATCGAAGATTTCTATCTTGAACTCAAGGACGGTCTTATCGTGGATTACAACGCCAAGAAAGGATACGAAACTCTCAAAAATATCATCGAGACAGACGAAGGCTCGAGAAGACTGGGCGAGATAGCTCTCGTGCAATACGATTCTCCCATACAGAATCTGCACACATTGTTCTACAATACTCTTTTCGACGAAAATGCAAGCTGCCACTTCGCAATCGGAGAAGCTTATCCGCTTATCCGCGGCGCAGAAAAAATGAGCAAAGAAGAACTGGCGGCACTGGGAGCAAACAGCTCTGACGAACACGTAGACTTCATGGTCGGCACTGCAGATCTGAGCATTACGGGAATATCCGCTGACGGCACGGAGACCCCGATATTCAGAGACGGCAATTTCTGTTTCTGACACAACAATAAAACCGCGAGGTAAACCAATGATCGGTATTTACGTTATTTCGGGCATAATGGTCGTAACGGCTTTCCTGACCGCCGCTTTTTACGTCAACGATCACCGCGTCGTAGCGACGATCACAAAGACTGTTTCTTCGCTCGGATTTATGCTGATAGCGTTTATCGCGCTTAGCAAAAATTTCGACAATCTGCTCAATCTGAAATACGGCATGGTAATGCTGACAGGGCTGATGCTCTGCTTTGTCGGCGACGTGTTTCTTATGATAAAAGAGCTGTTCACCGACCGCACGGCAAATCTTTATCTGCTCCTGGGCGTAGGTTCTTTCGCTCTCGCTCAGATTCTGTTTGCAATACGTTTCATAATGTATGCAGACAGATTTATCTACTGGCTGATACCTATCGTGCTGATCGCCCCCGCGATCCTGCTTTTGTCTCACAAATTCAACATAATGAAACTGGAGAAAACGGCGGCAGGACTAATCGCTTATTCTGTGATAATAGGCTTTACGACAATATGTACGCTCAATCTTCTGATAGTAAATCCCTCGGCTCGCTCAGTTGCGCTCTTTGTTGCTCTGTCTTCATTCATGCTTTCTGACACTGCGCTGTGCTACACCTACTACGGCAGATCGATCACTTTAAGACGCGTGCTCAACTATGTGGTTATGCTCTTCTATTACGCAGCGACGATATTGCTTGCATATTCGATATTGCTTTAAAAAATACGGATTATTTAAAGAAAAAAGTTCCGTTTTTGCGGAACTTTTTTATTGCCCTTATTTCATGTCAAACGATATCTTCCACTCAAACATCGCGTTGTCTTCATACCATAGCGGATAATTCGTACCCCATACGTTGTTGTAAAGCAGATAAGAAAAACCTTCGCTTCCGTCTCCGGGCACGTTGTCATACTTAAGCAATTTGCCCCTGCCGAGAGATACCGGCGCACACTGAGAGCAAACAGCAGTACAGTTTATGCCTTTGCTTATAAAAGACACGTCTTCAGCGACAGAAAGATTTATTCCGCCGTTTCTTACTATGCCGTAAGGCGAAACTTCCACGCCCAGCTTAGTATATCTGACGCTTTGACTATCGCACGCAAAAGGCAGATGCAGCCATATTTCCTCAGGCAGTCTGTTGGCTTTTTTATTAAACCAGCTCACTTTAAGAGTGATCGTTTTTTCTGAGAACGTATATTCTGCCAGTACTGTCTCAGGCATTCCCAGCGTCCCGTAAGCAAGCTTGTCGCATACAGCTTCGACTGCCAGTGTATTTTCGCCCTTATATACCTTTTTCACGATATGAGCAAATCTTCCTTTTGCATATTTCACTTTTCCCAGTTTGGGACGTCCAAAGTCAGGAATAGCCCAGGTAAAAGTTTTATAAAGATCTCTCTGATAGTGCTTCAGCCAATATGCGTAATCTTCTTTTGACAGGCTGACGTATTCGACAAGAGATAAGGTATTTCCGCTTATCAACTCTTTATCTTCGCAAACAAGGCGATAAGGCGCGCCGCCGTCATTGATGCTTACGCTCCACTTCCCGAAACAAAACTCTCTTTCAGCGGTTTCTTTCAGATTATCAGAAATCTGTAGGTTTGCAGGGCGAAGACGCTTCAGCTCTTCTTCTGCTTCTTTTTTGAGCGCCTCAGGAAGCGCCTTAACTGCCTTATCGAGATATCCGCGCTGTTCTTTCCACGACTCTTCCATGGCGGAATATACGCCCTTTTTAGCGCAACGTTCAGCCGCCTTTTTAAATACAGGCAAAGCATAAATGCCGTAGCGCGGTATCCTCTTGTCCTTAACTCTCGCTTCTTCGAAATTATCTCTTGAGTAATTGTCGTAATCTTTAAGACCTCTCAATATACCCAGTCCGCTGGTATGTTCGGCAACACACATGAGATTGTCTTCGAATTCTTTATACCATTTCTCAGAAGTGTCTGTCCTGCCGTCCTTTATTAATTTTTCTCTCCATCTGCAAAGCGATATCAGACCGCCGTATTTATAAGGATCTGATGCCGCGCCGTGTATCCAGCTGTCTCCTATCTCGCCTTCGAATACGGGCAACGTTTCTTTTACATCCCACAGCTTTTCGGCAAAGTCGTCCATAGTGCCCGCAACGACCTCGTATCCTTTGAACTTTCTTTGTAACCTTCTGAAATTTTTAAGCACTTTTTCTGCGCTTTTCGGACCGCAGTTGTCCATAGAATGGTCAAACACAAGCATATCGTCAAGACCGGGCACGCAGACTTTTTTGCCGTAACTTCCTTCGTATGCTACGATTATTTCTCGCCCGTCGCATCTCCATCTGAAACAAGGCGGCACGCCTGGCACGGCAGAACTGCTGTTTACGCCGATATGCAAAAACTTGATGCCGTTGTCTGCAAGGATTTTTACAATCCCCTTGGTATGCCCTGGCACGTCTGTCATCTTTGCGGCAATTGTCTTTCTTCCGAATTTTGCGTCAATGTCTTTTATCTTTCTGACTGCTTCGCTGAGAAGTCTTTCGTCCATAAGTTCGCTCTGAACGGTAAAAGGCATTGCGTGCGCTACGATATCTCCTCTTTCACATGCCTTAAAAAGTGCCTTTGCCCTTTCTTCGTCCTTATCCTCGAGCCCTTTTTCTATGAGCCATGAGCCTATGGTCCACACAAATTTTTTCGTACCCGTGTTGACTTCACGCGCTATTTTCACTGCTCTCGGAATAAACTCGGTCAGATATCTGTTTACCACAGTTTCTGCAAGATCGGTATATCCCATATCCAGATGCGATTTTGAAACAACATAAACTTTCCCTTTCATATATTTACATTTATAAATAAATCCGCTCTCAAATGAGAACGGATTTTATTGATCTTTTATATTATTGTATATCGCTTATCTTCTTTCTGCGCGGACGTCTCTTGGGAATATTGAAATTGTCCATCATATAGTCGATTACTCTGCAAGCCTTTCTGACAGCAAGGTCTGAACGTATCGGAAGCATAAACGGAACTTCCTGGTACGCACTGGTCTCGCTGAGGTCGCGCTGATGATATTTGCCGTCGTCAAGAGCCGCGTCTTCAGGATCAACTGCAAGATAAAGCTTAAGCGTCTTGCCGCCGATAGCCATTTTTGCAAGCAGGTCTCTGCCCATGCGGTAGCTGTCGCAACGCGCGCTGTAACGGCTCTTTACCTTGCGGTAAGAGGTAAGATGCGCCTGAAGCTGAGCATGCCACTCAATAACTCTCTCGTCCATCTCAGACAATCTCTCAATAAAGCTGGGACGAATATCGATGCTTCCCGTTACGCCGACAGCCGTCTTGTAATCCGCAGGCTCTTCATACTCTTCGTATTCTTCCTGTACAGGCTCTTCGTAAGCTGCTACTTCGTTTACGACGTCGTTTGCAGGAACGAACTCTTCTGCTTCTTCTTCGATATCGAATTCAGAGAGATCCTCAAACTCTTCGTTTTCACTGTATGAGAATTTATTTTTGTCGTCGATTTTCATAAGTTCCTCCTGATCACACTATGCGCTTAAAAGCGGTATACTTATATTACTACTAACTCCTGCTGTATGTCAATGAAAATCTGCAGGCAAAAACTTCAATTTTCTTGGCTATATGCTTGTAAAGCGGCTTTTGCGAGCTGATCCGCGCAGGAGGTACCCTTGCCTGCGCAATTGACTCCGCCGCATTTGTCAACAACCTGTTGAACGGTCATTCCTTCGACCAGACGGGGTATGGCTATAAGATTGCCGGGGCAACCTCCGTAGAAAACAACGTTTTTTACGACGTTGCCGTCAAGCTCAAAATCTATACGGCGCGAACACGTGCCCTTTGTCATATACGTATGTTTCATATTTCTCCTCACAGAAATTCAGGGTAAAATTCTTTTATATAAGCCTCGACGTCCTTACGTTTTCCTTTATAAGGACCGGGATTTTCCATTTTGTTGGATACAAGCGCGGTCGCCCAGAGAAGCGCCTTGTCCATAGGCTGATTTATTCTCTCGGTTATGTAACCCGCAAAAGTTGTGTCGCCTCTGCCGCTTCTGCCCGACAGGTTTCTTGCCTTGATGGGACAAGCACAAAGCTTCTCTCCGTCGTAAGCGATCACCTCTGTGTTGTGAGTGATAACTACTTCTTTTGCGCCCCATGCATGAAGCATCTTTGCGGCGACTACTCTGTCAGGTTGTCCGGTGAGGATTTCAGCCTCCGCCGCGTCAGTCTTAAGATAAGTTATATAAGGCAGGATTTCTTTTTTCTCTGCCCAGTCTTCAAAATACATCGCGCCGGTCTTCTTGTCAGCATGACGGAGAAGCGCCTGAACGTCGACGGCGACTTTTCCCTTTGCGGCAAGAGCCTTTATAAGCTCACCGTCAAAATCTCCGTAAATAAGTCCCGCAAGATGATAGACATTGCAATCCACGTCAGGAATATCCTTTATAGTGAAAGGATCTGCCTGCCCGATGCATGTGCAGGTGCGTCTTTCCTTATCAGGAGTATGGTATTTATTGCGGATAGAAGTGCTGGCTGAAGAAGGTATATAGAATATATCTTCTTTGTCTATCACGAATTCGTTGAGTCTGTCCTTATCGCAAGGCGCAACCTTTGTAACAACGCCGACTTTGTAACCGCCGGCATAAGCTGCGGCTGAAGAATAAATCACCGCTCCGCCGACTTCGATTATCTGGTTGTCCAGATAATCGATATTGTAGTCAAGCGAAATGTGTCCGATAGTAAGCGTATCGTATTTTTTCATAAATGTTTCTCTCTCTCCCTGAAAGGTGTATTATCAATTGAGCAAATCGAGAGATTCGCTCTTTTCGAATCTGAGGTATGCAATGCCGTATCTGGGATCGCCGACGTTGTTGAAACTCTTTGCGGCTTCGCTCAATATATACGGGCGTCTGTCGTCGGTATTTCCGTCGTAAAGCGAGCAGTACCATACATAGCTTTCAGAAATCACGTCTCTGACAGTAATTACAAACGTATGCGTATACTGTCCCATACCTGGCAGATCTATCGTGTAAGTGTAATTTACGAGTTCTGAATCGAAGATGTTGGATATCAGCTTCTGCGTGCTGGTCTCTTCTCCCGGATTTACGTTTTCGTCGCCGAACAACGTCTTGTCATAACCTGCGCTCTTGAGAATTCTGTTCATTATCTCACATTCTTCATCTGAAAGCGTGTTGACGAAAATTCTTGTATCCTTTTCAGAATTTCCGCTCTCAAGTCTGATCTGCGCAGTAATGAATATCTCCTGAGGAACAAGTTTATTGCCCTTGTTTTCAGTATTGATAAGGTTTGCAGTGGAAACCTTGAGCGTTATAAGCATATACGAGTTGGTATTGGGATCAGCGTCAGCTCCGCCGGCATTCGCTTTATCTACAACAGGCAGACCGAAATAAGATCTGACAGCATTGTTGCGCTGCATCTCTTCGTCATTGCCGTTGACGTATGCGGGAAGAATGTAAGACTGATAGAACTCGATATCGCCTTCGTTTCCGCCTACGATATCGGTAAAGCTGTCGCCTGACATCTTCTTGACCATATAAGCGTCCATAAACTGAGCGGTAACGGTAGCGCTTGCAACGCCCTGATCGATACCTCCTTCGATAAAGAATGCCGAATTCTCGCCGTTGTCATCGCCTACGTTCTCAGCGTTATACGCGCTGTTTGAATAAGCGTAGTCTCCAAGCCCCTCATGCAGCCCCTTTATCGTAGAACGCATCGCTTCGCCTGAAGGCTTCTCTTCACCGACCTCGGTATAGATATTGTTCACTGCAAGTTCAAAGACTGTTGAGAGCTGGATTCCTCCCTCTTCTTCGCTCTTTTCAACGAAATCAATATCCACTTTTCCGTCAGCAGTCATATCGTCGAAAGCACCGGAGAGTTTGTTCTTTATGGTAAGTTCGAGTCCTTCTTTGCTGAGCTCCTGTCCGTCCCCTGTAGAAGTCTGTCCCGAGAAGCGTTTTACGAAGAAGAGCATCTTGTCAAGCTGATCGTCGGCAATCGAATTGACGTTTACCGAAGGCTCATAGCCTGTGATCTGATCTGTGGTTTCGTCGATCATAACTGCGATATCTACGATGATATCAACGTCGTACGGGAACAAAGTCGAATATTTCTTGTTCTGCGCTATAGTCTCTGCGTCCTCTCCAGTTACGTTCTCAAAAGAAATATCTCCGTTTATTCTCATACGGATATTGGGGTTGCCCTGTCCGTCAAGATAAATGAGAATATACTCAACTTTGCTCGTCGGCAGAATCTGCATAAGATTGTCAAGCTTGCCCGATTCGTTTACAATGTTTGCGAATTCAAACTGGCTCAGATAAGGATAAAGTTCTTCATAAGACGCAGCGTCGTCAAGAAGTCCGCTCTTGCCGTTCTCAGCACTCATCCTGAGTCTGTTCTGATAATCGCCGCTCACGGTCTTGAGCATATTCTGGATATTGCCTACAGACCAGTCTTCGTCTTCGCCGATATTGATATAATATTTGTTGCTTATTTCGTTTACGAAATTGTCAACGCCTGTCGCAGAGGTGGTCTCATCGATGTTGCTTTCAACATCCGTGCCTGTTGCGTCATACTTATAAGTCTTTGAAAGGATAAGATACATTTCCTCTCCGCTCATCTTGTATTTTGCGTTGAATTCGTCTTCAGTCATCGACGCATCCTGTTCAGGGTCGTAACTGAGTTTTTCGTTGTTGGCAAGAATTTCAAATATATTGGGAAGAATCGCTCCGCCCTGAGCAGAACCGGACGATGAAACGAATTCGATCCCTGTGCCCATATTCTTCTCGATATCCGTGAAAGCCTGATAAATCTTCTCGTTGAGCTGAGCCTCGAGTTCGTCAAATGTCATGCCGGATACCTGACCAGCAGGATCGTCTCCGCCTTCACCCTGAGACGAGTTTTTCTTCTGAACGGCGGCAAGCAGACTCATCAGCGTTTCAAAATGCTGACGACTCATCTCGTTGCCCTTTTTATTTATATCGACGTGCGCAACGCTGGGGTCAGTATCAGTTCCTTCATACTGCGTATAAGTCAGGAAAACGTATATCGATTCAGGAAGCAACTGTTTTACGAGCTTTTTCATGCTCTCATTGTCTTTAAGCTGAGCGTCGATAGTTCCTGTAAGATCAAGTTCTATCGTTATGCGCAAAGTGAAATAATCGCCCTTGACGTCATCCGTACCTGTCTCCGTGCAGCTAACGTCCATAATCCACGGCTCCATATTCTCAATTGTGTAAGCCTGGTTTTTCAGATAACCGTTGAGGAGTGCTGCAAGAGTCTTTTCATCTGCAAAAGGTCTGAAATCTCCGCCGTCGCCGTAGTCAAGTCCTTCCTGAATTTTGTCGCGGATTTCTATTTTCTGCAAAGTCTCTTCTTCTTCAGAGAAGGAGTTGAGTTTCGTGAACAAGTTGTTTGCAGTAATGTAATATTCGTCGCTGCCTTCTATCTTGTTGTTGAAATAATACTTTTCGCTGAATTCTCCGTTGATGAAATTGTTTGCCGCAAGGATCTGAGCTTCTTCGGTATAACCGTCTACGCCGATAGATTCAGCCGTGGGAAGTTTCACGTCTCTTATCAGCGCAAGGAAATCGCCCTGAGTCAGATTTTCAGCGCCCAGCATATTGATGACCGCCTGTATAGGCTTGGTGTCAACGCTTCCTGTGGGAGTGAAGTTTATCGGAATAAGCTCATTGACCTTTGCGATCGTATCGTATACTTTATGGTTGATACTTTCAAGCAGAGGCTCTTTATTGCCGTCGGAATCGCTTGTCAGCATGAATCTGTTGAGCAACTTGTTCACGGCATCCTGCTGATATCCTTCCATATTGTTTATAAGCACCTGAGAGCTCCATGTCTGCTGGTTTGGGAATACGCTTGCCGTAATATAAAGCGTCTTGGGCAGAATCGAAGGGATCATATCTGCAAGAGAACTTACAATTCCTGGGACTTCCTTACCCTGGAAAAGATTTGCAAGCAACTTTTCTTTATTATTCTGCAGCGCTGTCTTTGCCGCGTCGCGTATATTCAGTTTGAGAGTGACCTGAACGCGGACGTCCTTCTGTTCAAGCACGGTAGCTTCGTCTATGATAACCTGCTGAACAGATATAAAGTCAGCAACCTTTACGCCGTATTCGCTTTCTATCTGCTTAAGAGGATCGATATCGCCTATCGAAGAAAAAGCTTCGTTGAGCACTGCCGCCAGCTCTTTATCCGTAAGTTCGAGCATTTCTTTTTCAAGGGTTTCCTGATCCTTGCCTTCGAGAACGCTGAAGTCGAATTCAAGACTTTCAAGCAGATCGTCCAGCGCGGGATTGCCCGTTATCGATCCGTTTGCACCTATTTCAGGCGCGCTTTCGTCCGACATGATAAGCTTACCGCCGTTTGAAAGAGTCGTGTCGGCATTCTCTCCGCTTTCTCCGTTCTCTCCATTAGTCATGCTTGAAAGTAATCCGCTGACGATATCTTCAACGCTTATTTCACATTCCTGAGAAAGATACAGTCCCTTTTTAAGGTCTGTGTAAAAACTCTCGAGATCTGCTTCCGGATCGTAAGGATTGGTTACGACTCCCGAGCCGTCTTTGTACATCTCGGCAACCGTGCTTACTGCCTGCGGCAATGTCAGCCCTGTGGGCTCTTTGCCGTACATATCCCAAGCAACAAACGAGCCTGTAACCATTGCGGAAACAAATATAACCAAAAGACTTACGCAGGCAAAACCTGTAAAGAAGCGTCTTTTATTCCTTTTTTTATTGATTTTAACCGCGTCCTTTTCAGTAAGATAAGAATTATCTCTTACATAAAGACTGTCGTTTTCGGTTGCAGCCTTTGAGCCTACTTTCTTCAGCTTCAGATCTTTAATTTTCTTACCCATACCCACATCTCCTGTTCGAGAGTATTATATTTTAGAATATTATAACACATTTTTTTGTTTTTGTATATATGTTTATAAATATATATAAGGAAAAAACAGGGTTTTTCTGATTTTGATAACAGGATTTTTCATTTCTTTATAGTTTGTTTTAATAATTTACGCTTATTTTACACTCCGTATATCTTCTCTCAACATTTCTCTGTTGACAAATAAACTCTTTAAACGCTATAATCCAGTTATCAGCTGCTGCATAGCCGCAATTTTTGAAATATGGAGAAAACGGATATGACTGACAATTTCAAAAACGAAAAAAGAAGACTTGTTGCGTTCTTTACCGTAACTGCCGCATTATTGATTGTACTTAGCGTTTTCCTTGCATATTACGCGGCATACGGAGATATTCTTTTCACAATTCTCGGCAGCAAATCGGCAAAAGTGAAAAAGTACACAGAACTCAACGCTTCCGCTCAGAAAGGACAGACAGTTTTCTTCGGAGATTCTCTTACCGAATTTTACGATACTGACAGCGCCTTCCCGTCTTTTGCCAGCTACAACAGAGGTATATCGGGCGACACGACGGACGGTATGTTGTCAAGACTGGACAGCAACCTTCTCGCTCTTGAGCCCTCCAGAATCGTATTTCTCGGAGGAGCAAACGATCTCAACCACGGACTTTCTCCCGATGAGATAGTCTCCAACATCAAAGAAATTCTGTCAAAAATCAAAACCTCTCTTCCCGAATGCGAAGTTTATGTCGAGACTCTTTACCCCGTAAATCCAGATACTCGTCCCGTATATCTCAACAGCGTTGCTGACCGGAAGAACGAAGATATCCTCAAAATAAACGCCGCGCTCGCACCTCTCTGCGAAGAAATGGGAGTTACCCTTATAAACGTGCACGATTCTCTTACCGATGCAGACGGAAAGCTCAGAGAAGAACTTACGATGGACGGGCTTCACGTAAACAAAGACGGATACTCAATAGTAACAAACATTCTTTCAGAATATCTTCTTTAAAACAGATACTGCAAATTTAATAGAATAAAAAGCCGACGGAATTCCGTCGGCTTTTTGTTTTTAATCCCGAACTGTTTTGTATTCTGTAAACCGTATTGCCCATTACCCGGGTTTCTCTACTTTTACGACCTTACTTCTGTTATTTAAAGCAAAAAGCGATACTTATCTGATAAAAGCGCAATCTTAAGATACAATTCTTAAGTTTTTTAAGCACTTTTTTGTATTTCAAATAAAAAAACCGCGCCCCTTGCCTTTACAAGAAGCGCGGTCTGATTTTAAATTTCACCTTCAGCTCTTGATCGCTGCGCCTATAGCCGCACCGCCGCCGAGTACGCCGCCTACGGTAAGCAGATAGCAGCCGATTGCCGGAAGCGTGGTCGAAGATGCGAGCGAGCCGATATCCACTGCATATTCCTTGCCCATAAGGAAGGTAAATACGATAGCAAGTACGCCGCATACAAGGCCGATAATACCTGCAACGCCGCCGATTATGCCCAGCAATTTAAGTCTGATTATCAGCTTGAGTATAAAGAGTACGGCAGCAGCCGCAACAGCAGCCGCAGCTATCCATGCAAACATATTCGTAACTACGAAATATTTAACTTCACTGTCGAGTTTATTTGCATTTTCATTGAGTTCTGTCCAGTCCTGCAGAGTCATGGTGCTGTCGGTAGAAGCGCCGATGAGATCTGACTTTGTCTCAGTATTAGTCCAATCAAGGAACAGACCCGTAAACGCAAGCGCTGCGCCTACGATCATTACCAGAACGAGAACCAGCGAAACTGTGCTCATTCCTTTACTTTTTCTCTTCTTTGCCATAATATAAACCTCCTTTGGCTTTAAAAAAAATCGAGATGGCGCAATTGTGGCATACCATCTCAAATCTACTTTTTAATTATAACATTATTGCGCGCGCGTGTCAACGGACAAATTTTCAATAAAAGTATCTTATTTTACAAGGTGTTTGATTATATTGCGTAAATAGCAATGAGTGATTTAACCTCTATAAAAAATATAATAAAAAAAGAGCGCCAAGTAAGCGCTCAGTCTTTCCGACTCAATTGTTCGGTTAAATTCAGTTTTTGATATGTCTTTTCCCGCTTAAAGACAATACCGTAAGTTTCAGAACAGCAGTCTGCGGTATCATAGCCGCATTGAAAGGAAAATCTTCTCTTCTGTAATGTCTCATAAGTATCCTGAGAGCCTTTTCCTTATCTTCTCCGTCCTCTATAAACTCTATTCTGCCTCGTCCGACAACGCTTTCGTATTCAGTGGTACAGTTGCCCTTTTCTTCGTCAAAGATAAGTCTTTGAGAGCAATCCGCTTCAAAAGAAACACGATCGTTTTTCTTTATAAGCTCAAGCTTTGTGCCTTCCTTCGCGCTGTGAAAATACAGAGTGAGTTTTTCGCCTTCTCTTTGCAACCCGAAGCTCAGCGGAACGATATACGGGAATTCCCCGTCATTAACCGCAATGCGACATACTTCACATTTTTCAAGGACCCCGACGATTTCGTCGAAGTCCTTGATTTCTCTGTCTTTTCTTCTCATAGAGTAAGGTATTATTCCCACTCGATAGTGCCTGTCGGCTTCGGAGTCATATCGAAGCATACGCGGTTGACGCCCTTGACCTCTTTGATGATTCTTGCAACGATCTTATCCATAACAGCCCAGTCAACGTGCTCGATTGTTGCTGTCATTGCATCGACGGTATTTACGGCGCGGATGATTACAGGCCATTCGAATGAACGAGCGTTGTCTCTTACGCCGACTGACTTGACGTCGGGGATAAGGGTGAAATACTGCCAAACCTTGCCCTGCAAGCCTGCTTTTGCAAACTCTTCACGCAGAATAGCGTCTGATTCTCTTACCGCTTCAAGTCTGTCTCTGGTGATAGCGCCGAGACATCTTACGCCGAGACCGGGACCCGGGAACGGCTGACGGTATACCATATCGTCGGGAAGACCGAGAGCCTTGCCGCAAGCACGCACCTCGTCTTTGAAGAGGTATTTGAGCGGCTCGACAAGCTCAAACTTGAGATCATCGGGGAGGCCTCCAACGTTGTGGTGAGACTTAACGATCTTATTTGTCTTTGTTCCGCTCTCAACGATGTCGGGATATATAGTACCCTGAGCAAGGAAGTCGATGCCGTCGAGTTTTCTCGCTTCTTCTTCGAATACTCTGATAAACTCAGCGCCTATGATCTTTCTCTTCTTCTCAGGATCTGCAACGCCCGCAAGTTTGTCAAGGAATCTGTCAACGCTGTCAGAATATATCAGTGTCGCGCCCAGCTCTTCTCTGAATACTTTGACAACCTGCTCAGGCTCTCCCTTTCTGAGAAGACCGTGGTTTACGTGTACGCAGACGAGCTGCTTGCCGATAGCCTTGATAAGCAGAGCCGCAACTACAGAGCTGTCTACGCCGCCCGAAAGCGCGAGAAGAACTTTCTTGTCTCCTATCTGCTTTCTGAGGAGCTCTACCTGGTCGTCTATAAAGTTCTGCATATTCCAGTTAGCCTCGCAACCGCACTTGTCGAACACAAAGGATTTAAGGTCGGCTTCTTTGATCGAAGCGCACTTGTCAGTAGCGTGATTGAGTGCGACAACGGGAACTTGAGCGTTGTAAATCTCTTCGCTTACGTCGATCTTAACGCCGTCTATCACGTTGTTGGGTCCGCCGTTGAGGATTATACCCTTTACGTTGGGGAGTGCCGCAAGCTGCTTTGCGGTGATATCGTGAGGATGAATTTCACTGTAAACGCCCAGCGCGCGGATATCTCTGGCAAGCTGAGAATTATTTTCGCTTCCCAGGTCGAGGATAACTATCATATCTTGTTTCATATCTGTTCTCCTTGGTTTTTATGTAATAAATGTATCACCAAACAGACGTATATGTCAATCCGTTTGAATTTGTTTGCTTTTCAGTTGAATACAAAATTTTCTGACGACGAACTGACCTCGGAATTTACAATTCCGTCGCGCTCGTCATAGTAACCGACGTTGGTGAACGGACGCGTATTCACGCTTCTGGGTTTTACGTTGAAAGCCGTTGCCTTTACGTTGTCAACGTTGTACATATAAAGTCCGTATACGGGCATATCGTGATAAGTGCTCAGTTCATGCGATATCAGATACATATGCGACACACGTGTTATCTCGGGATATCCGTTCATATTGGAGTGGAGCACGTCGTTGCCGTTATAAATATCAAGTTTTTCTCCGCACTCGCGGTATGCGATATTTATATTGTCAAGCACAACGTTCTTTACGGGGTACACCTGATCTTTATATTCACAACCTACCACCGCACTAGCTATATCGACGTCTTTTGCGTATATATTCTTTACGGTAACGCCGTCAATGCTTCCGACAGCGCCGTTGCTGCCCTTGTCTTTGTCGAGCCTGCACCCCAGCCATATAAGCAATGCTGATGGCACGTTGTTCATCACTATATCGCTTACAGTTACCGCGCTTATGTTTGCGCCGTCTGCAGATTCGATCGCTATACCGGAGTTGCCGCCCGCTATCTCTGCGGTAAAGAAATAACAGTCGCTGACCGTAATATCAGACACGTCATACCCCGTTTCTGTCCCTATCTTGAAATTGTTGGCAAGAGACATTATCTCGCAATCTGTAACGGTAACGTTGTGTATCTCGCCCACGTTGGATTTAAGAACTATTCCGTCGTCGCCCGTAGCTATGAAACACCGGGATATATCGACGTTGCTCGTACCGCAGACGTCTATTCCGTCGCTGTTGGCGACGTAAATATTGTTGTCTATAACTACGTTTCTGATTTCCACTCCGTCGCACAGCTCGAGTTTGATCGTCCATGTCGAAGGCTCGTAGACGATAAGGTTTTCAAGCGCGATGTTTTCACAGTCCCTCGCATAAAGAATATTGCATCCGAACTCTTCGCTCCTGCGGTTTCTGAGTCTGTCGCGGTAAGACAATACTTTCTTCTTAAGTTCAAAAGTTTCCTGCGGCAGATTTTTAGTGGGATTTGCGCTTTCCTTGGTATAATCCGTCCCGTTGCCGTCCAGCTTTCCCGGTCCTACGATACTCCAGTTGTCAACGCCTTCTGCCCGTATCAGCGCGCCGCTTAAAATAACGCGTTTTTCTTCCGCGCTGTAATCGTCGTAATCGGGAAGCTTAAGGACGCTGTCCTTTGCAATATAAAGCGTTACGCCGCTCAGCATATTTACCGTTCCCGTATAATAAACGCCGCCATCGACTTTCAGCACCGCTCCCGATGCGCTTGCCTCTTTCATAGCGTTGCTTATAGCCTCGGCATTTTCAACAGCGGATTTGTCCGTTGACGCGCCGTAGTCGCGTATGTCAACCACCGCTCTGCCGTCAAACGTCGGCGTTGCATAGTCAAGATATTCGTCGTAAGGCACGTTTGAAACGTGGGCGCCGTCTCCTTCTGTCAGATAATATTCTTTCATTTCAGGAAACACAACTTCTTTCTCTTTCCCGTCGTCGCATGCCGAAAGCGAAAACACCAGCGCAAACGCCATGACTGCAAGCAACGTGAAAACAGTTATCTTCTTTTTCATATTTACACACTCACGTTTCTGATAAAATACGTTTTACTGCCCGATCGCCATTTTCAGGTCAAACTCCTAAAAGCATTAGACTGCTCTTTACTGCATTTAAACCCGTTACGGCGACGCTTATACAGCGCCGCCGCAAAGTACTAATCATATATCGAATTCAACGCTTACGCTCTCCCCGGCTTTTACCGATACGGCTTTCACCTGAGAAGACAGTCCGCAGGATATCCTGAGATTCTGATCTATATCGCTTATTATCGTTACGCTGACTTTGCCTTCTGACAAAGACCAGATGAGGTTTTCTATCTCAGCGCGCGTACGAAGTCTTATGCCTTTGATATATCCTTCGTCAAAACCGCTCGTAGGCAGTGCAGGCAGGACCTCGACTTCTCCCGTATCCGAGAAAACAAGCGCTTCGTTGACCATTCCGAGATAACCTATCGCAAAGTCAGTGCAGTATGCGCTGCTCTTGTTGGTATGGTGATTGGTCATGAGAGAGGTATAATATATCGTTCTCAGACCGTTGCCATTCATAAGCCCGACCATAGCCTCTGTAACGCTGTCTCTGTCCTTGAGCCTTGCCGCAATCAGCGCACGGTGAATAAGAGCGTGACTGGCTTCGTTTTCACTTGCTCTGTTCTTTATCGCCTGTATCGCCGCCTCTCTCAGCGCTTCGTTGTCCTGTGTTTCGAAAAGCGGCCATACCATATACATATGACTGAGATGTCTGTGCAGATTGTTTTCTTCAAACTGGTTCGCCGCCCATTCTTTCACTGCTCCCGTTTTGTCGTACAGATAAGGCGGTGTTTTCTCCATAAGACCTTCCCATTTGCTCACGTCAGCCGTCGGATCTACCGAGCGCCATATTTCTATCAGCATTTCAAGGTTGCTCCTGCACGCGGCGATATCTATCGCAGAATTCGCGCATGCGGGCGAAGAATAATTGGAAGGATTGTTTTCAGGAGAATAAGAAGGGATTATGCAGTAAGTCTCGCCGTCTGAAAGCGCAGCCTTTCCCTCTTCGTAATGAATGTTTCCGTCCGCATCGGTATAATATTCAGGCACCATCAGCTGAGCCCAGTAATTGGCTGATTTCAGAAGCAGCGGAAGAAGTATTTCGCTTCTCAGATCAAGATAACCTTTTGCCTTTATCTCTTCGACCTCTGCATCTGTAAGCGGCACGTTGGTCATTGACAGCACAGCGCGCAGATCTTCTAAGTCAAACTCATCGCAAAGAGGTATTTTTATATCTCCGTAGCATTGCAGGGTCTCGTATAGCGGCTGAAGCATCCAGCTGGCACCTGCATTCCAGTATCTGAAAGGATACGGATAACAGCTTTCAGTCAGGAGAGCCATATCCCCGTCGCTGTTTACGGGAGCCTGTATCGCATCCTCGTAGCCGTGCGAAGCGTATGCGTTGTCCATCCAGTCGTCGACCTGTCTCAGAATAAAATTGACGTAACCGATCGGCGCGTCCGCGATGTTGCCTGTATTCATTGACGACGTCTGCAGATTGACATTGGCATCCATAGTGTACTTGCTGCCCCAGTCTCGCACCCATTCGCCCGTCCACATTCCGAACAGTCTGCTCGTACTCGTGCCCGCGCAACAGAGATAAGCGTATCTTCCGGAATAATATGCCCTTTCTGCAAGCGTATTGTTTATCGTCTTATTGTTGAATTTATACTCTGTCAGTTTTTCATTGGGAATACTTATGTCTGCGCCCAGAGAAAACTCTACGGCATTGTACTGCGGAGTAAAGATATCGGTATGACTCTTAAGCGCGTCGCTGTAAAAGAAGGTGTCGTCTTTTGTATACTTGTCCGCAACAGCCTTGACCTTTTCACGCAAAGCGGTTTCAAGCGCATATTCTTCCTGACTTGCAAAAGCGTCGTATTCACCCATATCGTAAGTGCGGTCCGATGCAGTTATTATATAAATTTTTTGCGCACCCGTGATTTTTATCGCAGTTATTTCATCTCCTACATACTGCTCTTCTTCTTTGCCTTCCACAGAAGTTATTTCTCTTGTACCGCCCTCACAGAAGATATAGCTCACGGTGGCGTAACCACCGTTCATAAGCTCGCTTCCTTCGTATGAAGGATAATGCGCCACAAAGCCGAGATATTCTGCATTCTCGTCGACCGTCCTCTTATAGCGGATATCCTTTTCACTGGGATACACGTCTCCTTGTTTGCCGAAATTCGCCATTGTCGAAAGACTGTCGTAGGAGAAAGTCACATTCAGCGGCACTCCTTTCGACGAAGAAGTAAGCTGAGTTATCGTTACGTCGTCAGCTTTTGACGTAAATGTAAGCCTGTCCCACTGCCCGTCCGCGTCGGTGTATCTCGTGCCCACCTGTGCCGTATCGTAATCAGTATATCTCATATAAGAAATCGGCTCTGTTTCCGCCAGTGCTTTCTCCTGCTGCGTCATGCGCAGAATTGCCCCTGCGTGGAAAGAATAAACGTCCATATAGCTTTGATCGTCGACAAAGTTTTTACCGTTTACTATCGCCTGTCTTACGCTTTCGAGTTCGTCTTTCGTTATAGGATTGACTCTGGGATTTTTATTGGGGAGAATAAAATGTATATTCTGAAAAATTATCGTGTCGTCATAAGGAGAGCCTGAAATTATTGCTCCCTGAAGCCCGTTGCCGGTAACCATACCGTTACGCCACAGCTGATTTGAATTGGTCTTTGTAGCCGAAAGCTGAGAATAGGTATTAGAAAAGGATGACTTTACGTCGTTTTCAAACTGTGCGCCGCTGTAATCCTCTGTACGCGTAGCGTCTTTATCTTTGCAGGCAGTTGCAAATACCGCCGCAGAAAACGTAACAGCAATAATTGCGATAACGATAAATATCTTTCTTAAATTCATAAATCTTCCCTCTGATATTTATTTTAACAAAGCTCGTATACAGTGTCAACGCCGCAATAATACATAAAAGATATCATATAATCCATAATCTCAAAAAATGCTGCCGCTGATGCGACAGCAAAAGTATATCAAGTTGAAAAAATCTCGGAATTTGCTCATACAATTATTTTTCTTTATTTTTGTCAGCCTTTATCTTCTTATGCAAAGCAGCGCTTGCGAAAGATACGGCAATGGCAAATAAGCAAGGCACAAACAATGCCGCACAGGTATAACCAAAATTCGCAGGGTAATCGATCAGACCCGTCAAAAGGATCATGCAGACTGAAGCCGCATACAGAACAGAGCCCGTAAAAGCGTTTACAAACGCCCATTCTTCTTTGCCTGAGTAAGAATACGGTATTCTTACGCCGACAAATCCGTTCATCGGAATAAATATACAAAGCGCGCCGCAAACTGCGTAAACAGCGCTTATGATAACGCTGAACAATTCGTTGAACCTAGAATGCTCCCCTGCTTCATACCCTGCCGCAAGCGATAAGTCGTAACATCTTCTGACAATGTCTATTTCTATTGCCGTCATCGCAACAGCCATACACATAAAAACGCCGAATGCAAGCCATACTGTCCACTGCTTTACTTCAGGGTTGTTGATCTTCACAAGTCCTACATAAAGAGCTATTGCGGCAGTAATTATTATAAAAGAAAACGAAACGCCTGACGATATCAATTCTCTCGAACTGCCCCATCTAGTTACCTCCCAATGGGCATCGAAATGACAAGGCACGGTTGAAGGAAGAAATATCCTTGCGATAACGGATACAATTAGCGGAAAAAGCGCGAGAACAATAAGTATCGTAAAAGAAATTTTTCCTGCCCGTGTGCGTTTTTCGCGGCATACATCTGTTATCTTCTTTGCATCTCCGCCGCCTATAAAATACTCTATGCTCTCTCCGAAAAGGTCTGACAGCTGCTTTAAATAAAATACGTCGGGTACGCTTCTGCCGCACTCCCACTTGCTCACGTTTTTATCACTAACGTTGAGCTTGTCTGCGAGTTCTTTCTGCGTCCAGCCCTTTTCTTTACGCTTTTCTGCGATCCTGCGCCCTATCTCTTCAGATATGTCCATATTTACCTCCGGGTTTTACACCTCATAAAAATTGTATAATCGATAACGGATATTGTCAATATCAAACGCTGAAACAGTATCTCTACAATCAGTAGAGTCACTTGTAATACAGCTTATGTCAACTGAAAATAAAGTTTTTAAACAGTTTGAAACAAAAATTGAAAGACGGCAAAAAAAGATCCGCTCCAGAGGAACGGATCTTATCATAAAACGTGTAGTCTATATTACAGCATGCTCTTTCTGAGTTCCGCTCCGCTCTTTGCGCTGAGGTATGCGGGAGGAATATCCAGCACGGTAACGCAACCCTTTCTGCCCTCTTTGTGCAGACGTGCTACTGCGCGCGCATAAGAAACGAGGACCGAAGAGGTGAACGCGGGATTTGAATCCAGCTTAAGCGAATATTCGATCACGTTGTCAAATTCGTTTTCAGCACCGGTCTTTCCGCTTCTTATTACAAATCCGCCGTGAGGTATACCCTTATGCTTTGCGTCGAGTTCTTCCTGAGAAATAAAGTTGACAGTCGTGTCATAATCGGCAAAGTAGTTGGGCATCTCCTTGATCTCTTTTTCAATGCGGGCTTTGTCAGCACCTTCTGCCGCAACGACGTAACATTCTCTGGTATGCTTCTGTCTGGTCGTGAGCACGGGATTGCTTCCGCTTCTTACTGCGTCGAGCGCCGCCTGAACGGGTACGGTGTACTGTCTTGCGTCAAGCACTCCTTCAACTCTTCTTATAGCGTCTGAATGTCCCTGGCTTACGCCCTTGCCCCAGAAAGTATAAGTCTCACCGCCCGGAAGCACACTGTCTGCATAAACGCGTGCGATAGAGAACATACCCGGATCCCAACCGCAGCTTATAAGAGCGACTTTTCCGTTTTCCTCAGCCTTCTTATTTACCTCGTCGAAATGTTGAGGAATATTCGCGTGAGTATCGAAGCTGTCAACAACGTTGAACATAGTTGCGAACTCGGGTGTCTGCCTGGGAAGATCAGTAGCAGATCCGCCGCAAAGAATAAGCACGTCTATATCGTCCTTATACTCAGAAGCGTTTTCAACTCTGTCGACCTTTACGCCTTTTGTTATAGGTTTTATAGTCTCCGGATCGCGTCTTGTGAAAATAACTTTGAGTTCGATATCGGGGTTGTGCATTACCGCAGCTTCAACACCCCTGCCGAGATTTCCGTATCCTGAAATGCCTAATCTTATCATAGATAATCTCTCCTTAAAAAAACTGACTATATTATATAATAACGTCAACGAATTTGTCCAAAATTTGAAATAAAAAACAGCTTAAAATGCAAAAAAAATCTGAAATTTACGCTTTTTTTAATGTGAAAACGCAGTTTGTTTAAAAATACCGCTCTTTAAGGCACGGTTTTTTATGTTCTTATCTATCAATTCCTCATAAATCAATAAAAAGCAGTTCACTTATGCCGTTGCATTAAAGAATTATCTATATTTCATTGTCTGATATTCTCAATAAAAAAGAGAGAGCCTCAGCCCTCTCTTTTTATTTCTCTGTCATCGTTTATTTCGTATCGAGTTTTGCAAACACGATCGCATCGCTGTAATTGACTTTGCCTATCTCTGCCAGAACGTATACGTTGCCCTCTTTATCTCCGTCCATACATGAATAGCCTGCAGCACCGCCGTAAATGAGTTTGTTTGTCCAGGTCTCTCCGTCTGCGGTAGTGCCTACCGAGAGATTGACTCTTGTATGGAAAGAATCGGGATAACTGAGCATCAGCTTGCCTGCATTGTTGTAAACGGATGCCATACATATAGGAGTTTTAAGGGTGGTGAACTTCTCTTTTATATACCAGGTCGCTCCGCCGTCTTTAGAATAAGAAAGCTTCTGGAACTGTCTGGGGTGATAATTGCAGCAACCTGCGCCGTCTCTTACGACCATAACGACTTCTCCGTTGTCGAGAACTGCCGCTTCACACTCGTTGCCGCTGCCCGCAACTTCGCTTCTTTGCCAGGTCAGACCGTGATCGTCGCTGTATATCACAAAAGAACTGCCGTTGTTGCTGGCAGGAACGATTATTCTGCCGTCATACTCGCCGCCTTTGATCTGAACAGCTTTGCCCGGACCTACCATAAGAGTATCCGCACGCACGCCGTCAGCCGCGCCTCTCTTTATATTGGGATCTTTGGGAAGGCTTATATTGATGGGCTCTTCCCATTCAAAAGTCAGATCGTCTTTGAGCTTTCCGCGGATATTGTATGTATTGTAATTAAATCCAGTTGCCTTAGTCGCGCTCATATGCACGATATTGAGAAGCCCTGTATCCTTATCAAGCACCACGGTAGGATTGCCGTATTTGCCCACCTCTTCACCGAACGTAAAGATTATCTTCTGCTCTCCCCAAGTCTTGCCGTTGTCAAGAGATAATTTGCCCAGCATATCGACCACGCCAACGTCATGAGCAGAATTCTTTCTGCCCTCAACAAGCGCAAGCAGAACGTTCTCTTTAAAATGCGTGCCTGCCTTTTCGTTAAGCACGTCCTTATCCATTACGATAAGAGAAGGAATTCTGTAAGCCGAATAACCGTCTGCCTTACCCTCGAACAGCAGATAAGGACCGCCCTCTATATTGTGGAATTGGCCGTATTTCTGATTTTTCGCCCAAGCAGCGCCCGTAAGCATTGTGAGCACCAGCGTTGCTGAAATCACGTCTGAAACAACATATGCCTTTGTGATGATGGCGACAAGCGCCGCCACAAGCATGAGCACACAGCCCAGTATAAGCATTATCATATTGAGAGTATTCAGCGCGATAGGCTGGAAAAGGTCTACGATAAGAGCTTTTACTATCAGATAAACGAGGAACGCTACGCCAAGCACGAGAAGCACGATCGAGCTGATCAGCGCGTCAGCACCAGAAGGAACTTCAAGCAGGGTAACAACTAGTCCTACAACAGGAAGCACCGCAAGCGCCGTGCAGAAAAACGCAGTCATCGCCGCAGACGAAAAGAACAGACCGTCGTTGAAAATAAGGAACATGAACACCGCAACGGTAAGCACCAGAAAAGCTATTGCCGTAACAATGAAAGTCCAGACATTGTCAAAGCATATGTCTGCAAAAACCCCGCACAAAACCGCCGCCGCGATCAGAACTGCAATAAACACCGCGAAAACCGCGATCTGCGGCGCGTGCTTCTTATCCAACATAATACCTCCTTACCGGCAAATAAGCCGCGGATAACAAGTATCCTTACTGTCTTGTTTTTTATTCTATCATATAAAAAAGAAATTGTCCAAAATATTATCCGTTATATAAATTTTTCACAAGAAAACCTTAAGGCTCTTATAAAAATCAAGTCTAGTTTCCCTCTGAAAGTCAAAACGGAATACAAACAAAAAAATGCGCGCCCGAAGGCGCGGCGATTTTTGGTTGATATGATAAGATCAATTGTACCTTATCTTGAACACGGCTTTTTTAACCTTATTGCAGTCAGTTGAATCGTCTCTTATACTTGGGGCGTGTCCCTCTCCAGGCATAAACATACACCAGTCTCCTGCTTTCATTGTTACGAATGCGAAAGGTCCGCTCCATATCTGAATATCCTTCTCTGCAGAATACTCTGTATCCGCTGTCAGCTTTCCGACAGGAACGCCCATAAGCTCCTCGCCTTCGAGTATAAGCTGAATGTCTGCATAATGTCTGTGCGTTTCAGCCGTAGCTCCCTCTTTCGGACGCGGCTCGTAAGTCATTACGTTGACATAAACGCCGTCTGCAAGGTCCGTTCTGCCAAGAGCGCAGTCCGCGCCCATAGTCTTTGCTTTTTTGATGCACATTGCGACTTTTTCGTCAAGATTGTCATAAAAGTCGTCTGAAAGTTTTGAGTAAATCATTACATCTCCTATTCTTCGGGCGCGAACGTAGCTTCCAGCCTTTCGGTAAAGCGCTGTACGTCGTCCATGTTATCAAATCTGTATGCTACGTATTCAGTCTTGGAATTCTGTATCGTGCAGATAAATTTCTTTTCGTCGTCATAGTCGTACTGCGGCAGATTCGCGTCTTTCAGAATTGCCATTACGACCGCCTGTTCTCTGGGAAGGAACATGATTTTTGCATAAGTTACGTTGCCTACGCGGTAACTGTAAGAGCCCTGAAGCTGTTCAACCTCTCTGACAACGTTGGCACAATCGTCCAGCACGGTGATAAGGCTCGGGACAAGTTCGCAAAGCGCCTCCGCGACTTTGAGATATCTTTCGCCCCATTCCTCGGTATTGAAACCGCGCAGATTTCTGACCTTGGAATAAGCGATATCGCTTTCTCCGTTGACATCGCCTTCAGTAAGCATAAGCCTTGACGGAAGTGCGAAAGCTCCTTCGTTTTCATCCACGATGCCTGCCGCTATAAGCTTTCTGTATGTCAGGAAACCGAAGTTAAGCCTCTCTTTATACCAGGTTTCGCCAATAAGTTCGGGTAATACGGGGTCGTCGTCGAAAGGCGGCTTGTCCAGATATTTATCTCCGGTAAGCGCTACGAAATAATAACCTGCCGCGCCCGCCAATGTCTCTCTGCAATATGTAACCAGTCTGCCCTTGTTGAATTTTCTCATCTTGTCCCCTGCAGGCGGAATTTTGACTTCAACTATACGCAGATAGTCTTTTGGATTGCACTTGAGCGCTTCTTTGAATCTCCATTTAAGCGCGAGCTGAACGTTTAAGCAGCCTGCATCCGCGTAGCTTTCTTTTGTCGTAACAGAGTTTTTGTATTCCACGACTTTCGCTTCAGTGAAAATAACGTATTTTGCATCGTCCGTATATGCGATTATTATAAGGTCGGGGCTGCCGAATTCACCCAGCGAAAATTCAACCAGGTATTCGCATCTGACCACTTTTTCGATAAACGACGGGGTTTCTCCTACCCATTGGATCTGCTTAAGCAGAGCGTTGGGCGCTTTGTCTGCGCTGTCAAGAAGTATCGCGTTAACAAGACCTCTTTCGCCGTAAAGATATACATTGTCCATAGTTTCCCTCCTCAGCAACTTTCGTTGCGCCGTCTTATACTTTAATTAGACCCCTAAAAGCCGTTCTTGTCAATACCACATGTTGAAATTTTACAAATATTTTCATTAATCGCATACGCGCGCAAAAGTAAAAGCCGCCTGAAAACAGCGGCTTAAATTCTGAACGTTTTTATCCTTTAAACGTGTATTTTCTCAATACGTATCACACAATTTACTTTGTATAAAGCTCTACGCTTCTGAGAACGGGCACGCTTCTCGATTGCTTCACGACGATTCTTACAACGTCGCAAACGGGAGCGTTTTCGAACATCAGTATCCTGCGGTTGCCGATGACAGTGCTGTCTCCGATAAGGACCCATTTCCCTTCTGAGCGCACCCATACTTCGAACATCTCCACTCTCTGAGAAAATCTGAGATCTTCCCTGAGGTCGATTCTTCCAAGTTGAGACGGGTTTTTGAGCTCGAAATCCAGAATATACTCGTTTGACTCAAACTTATATCCGTCGCGCCCGCTGTCAAGCAACGCGTCAAGACCGCTCTTGTTCACGACGCGATCGTTGTCGCCGACCTTTACTTCGCTTACTTCGATTTTATTTGCCGTCGTAGCCGCTATTGCCTTTCCGAATTCTCTCAGCACGTCGGCGTCCTTGTCCGCTATAAGACCGTCTTTATCGGGAGGAACGTTGAGGAGCAAACTACTGTTTCCTCCTACCGAAGTAAAATATATCTGAAGCAGATGATCCACACTCTTCGGGCTCTGATACCAATGGTAAAACCAGCCCTTCCTTATGCTTACGTCAACCTCTGCAGGATAAAAGGCAAGGTCCTGATAATTTGCAAGCAGTTCTCTGCTGCCCCTGTCCGCAGCTTCGGCACTGACTGTCTGAAGTTCACCTGCGCCGTCTTCGCTGGTCTGGAAATGCTCTGTAGACGCATTCGACATGCTTACTACGCTCCATTCGCTTTCACGCGCAATTCCCGCTTCGTTGCCCACCCATCTTACGTCGCTGCCTTGTATTGCGGTAACACAACCCGGCTGAAGATCGTTTATAAGCTGCTCGTATCCTTCCATATCGTATTCGAAATCGGGATCGAGTTCTGCATCCTCGCCGCGCGCTCCGTCCATCCAAACGCAAAAAATATCGCCGTAATCGCCGCAAAGCAACTCTCTCAGCTGTTCTTTATAAAAATCGTTGTATGCATTTGTGCCGTAACACTCAGCGTTCATATCCCAAGGAGACAAGTAAATTCCGAATTTGAGACCGTATTTTTTACAGCTTTCGGAAAGCTCTTTGACAATATCCCCTTTGCCGTTTTTATAGGGGCTGTTCTTAATACTGTGCTCGGTAGTCTTTGTCTGCCACAGGCAAAAACCGTCGTGATGCTTTGCGGTAAAGATAATGCCCTTGCTACCTGAAGCCTTAAGAACTTCGCACCACTGATCGGTATTGAGATTCTTGGGATTGAATTTTGAAGGAGACTCCTTTCCCGTACCCCATTCTTTTCCCGTCATGGTATTCATTCCGAAATGGATGAAATTGTAATATTCAAGCTCAAGATAGTCAAGCTGTTTTTCAGACGGCAGAATGCTGATAAGTCTGTCTACCTCTTCGCTTTCTTTGTCATATCCGTTATTGTAATTTCCGCAGCCCTCAAGAAACTCTTCGCCTTCGGCATAGCTCTTTTCAGGCACTTCGTAATAGTTGTATTTTTTACTGCAACCTATAAATGAAAACAATGTGCACATAAACACCGCCGCAACCGTAAAAACGGTTAAAAATTTTTTCATGAATTCTCCTGTCCGCATTTTCACGCAAGTAAATTGTAACACAGTAAAACTCTTATGTAAACCCCGTCGCATTTCTTTACCGCATTTAAGTGCTTTTATATATTTAATAATTGATTTTTAACACTCTGCATTCTTTGACGCGCTTGCTCATGACTTTTATTGACGTGTTTTCAAGTTCTGTTTTCTGAAACGGAAAAACTAAAAAAAGCGCAAAGCGCGCCATCAGGCACGCTCTGCAACTTATTTTTTATCTTATAATGTTGTTTAGGTATCAACTTCAGCTTTCGGACGGTGCATCATCACCCGTATGGATTTGCGCAGCTTCTTCAGCCTCGCGCTTCTTTATAGAATCTTCAATGCCGTGTTCTTCCATATAATTCTTCCAGGCAAACTCATCACCGCCAAGCAGCTTTTCTTCGAGTTCTCCGCCGATCTCTTCGCTTATCACTCCGTCCTGAACGCTCGCGCGCACCTTGAGCACTTCCATTATCTCTCTGTGTTTCTTCTCCGTCATATCCCAGAAGAACATAGGTATCGCGCCAAGTATGCCGCTGGAAATGCCCAGTACGCAGTACATTCTCAGAATAGGTATTATTACGTTTGCGTTGTAAAGCACCGAGGTATCGTCTACATATCCGTAATGCTTATTTATCGCGGGAGTAATAAACGCAAAGCCCATACCTGCAAGCGTTGTTGCCACCAAGCCGAACTGAAACAAGAAACCTTCCATACGTTCTCCCGTCTTAAACTGCTGGTAGTCGTATTGCTGAGCCGTAAGAGAATAATTCGTTACGACCTGTACGCTGTTGGCAAGCGTCAGCATAAACGAGAGTATAAACATTGACCAGCCGACGATTATCTTATCTCCGCCGCCCACATAAGTCATTCCCAGCATCACCGCCGTAAAGAATGCGCAGGCAAAATTGCTGAACAGTATCAGGTTTTTCTTGCCGAATTTGTTTATCAGAATGGGTGAAAGCAACATACCGGGCGTATATGCCATAGGTATAATCGTTAGCGCTATCGTCTGCGACCATTTTGAAATGATCATATAAGTGCAGACCCAGTTTATATAACTATATATGATGACCCTGAAAGAGCCCAGTATGCCGCTCGCGTTTGCGAGCATGATGTACTTGTTTTTAAAAGTATCCGCAATTCCTTTGAAGAACGGCACATGCATTTTCTTTTTGCGCGGAAGCACCATTCTTTCTTTGACTCCGAATGCTGTGAGATAACCCATAGCAAAGAATACCAGCGTCATTATCGGCAATATCCACTCATACGGTCCCATTGTGTTTATGCCGAGAAGATCCTGAGCAACTCCTTCCTCGTTGAGTCCGCCCCCTCCTTCCACCGTAAACAACAGATTTGCAAGAAGCGGGAAAAGCGCGTTTATTATAGAAGGTCCCAATGAAAAAACCGTCGTACCTACGCTCATGATAACCGTGCGCTCTTCCGGGCTCGGCGATATTACCTGCATTATCGAAGTGAAAGCCAGCGTATACAGCTGCATAAAGAACTGCATCAGGTTGAAAAGTATCGCATATACTATGACTATAATACAGTTTGTCGGCACCTGCCATTAAAGAAGGAGTCCACCCCATAAGCGCTATCAATATAGTACAAGGAATGGGCATCCATATGAGATAAGGTCTGAATTTTCCGTATTTGGTATTTGTGTTATCGACAAGATAGTTGATGAGCGGAGAACGCAGAATGGTAATAATGCTCGTAACGTTACCACCCACATTATCATATCGTTGCTGAGTCCGAGAGCCGCCGCAACATACATGCCGTAAGTAAGCGTAAGATATGTAGGTACCATACTCGCAGCGTTTATTCCTATACCGCCCACGCAATACGCCGCCGCTTCTTTAAAAGACAAATATCTGTTTGCCGGAGCTTTGCTCCAATACTTCTTCACATAATCGGCAGCCGCGCCGATTTTGCCACCCAACGCGCTTGCTTTTGCTTAAAATTTCCCATAAAAATTTTCCCCTCGCAGTCAATCCGCTTTTTTAATTTTAATATATCGCAAAAAGCCTGTCAAGCCCCGTTTTTTCGACTTTCCGCCTTTACCGCACATACATTTCCATAAATCACATTTTTTGCGAAAATTTAAAAATCTGTTTACATTTTTCAATTATTGTGCTATATTCAATCGTGCTTGGGGATATAGCTCAGTTGGTAGAGCGCTTGCTTCGCATGTAAGAGGTCAGGGGTTCGACTCCCCTTATCTCCACCATACGCAAACAAAGTCGAACCTGACTTTGTTTGCTTTTTGTTTTATCTTACTACTATAAATTACAAATCAAATTTTGAAGATCGTTTACGAATCTGCCGACGTGAAAGCCGTCGCACACGGCATGATGAACCTGTATCGCCAAAGGCAGATATGTTTTATCCCCTTCTTTATAATACTTCCCCATTGTAAAGATAGGGAGAAGATAATCGTAACCTTTTTGCAGATTAAGATTGAAGCCTTCAAAAGACACCCAAGGTATCATGGAGATGTTGAAAACGTTTGCGGGAGTTTCCGGTTTTGCATCAATCGCTTCGATTTTTCCGTAAGCCGACAAATCGTCTGTATACGACTTACAAAAAGCGACGTAGTCGGCACAATATTCAGTCCATATATTTGAAAAAGTCTGAGTCTCCTTATGAAATAAGGTATAACAAGGGCTCATAGAGGAATATACTCCGAGTTCCCCGTCCGAATTGAATGCCGTTCTGAATTCTTCATATCTGTTCACGGCCGTCGATATGCAATAAAGCATTGTCGGATAAAGTTTTTTACCTGTATTTATCAACTCCGATATATCAAGTTTTACACTCATACTGTAAGTGCACGGCACTTCAGAATGGTAATGCTCGAAATATGGCTTCCTTTTCCAGTTTTGCTTATCGATTTTTACAAATTCCATGATCTCTCCGTTATCGTTAATTTATGTTGCTTAAATTATAAATCATAATATCATATCTTCATTCTGCCACAGATCTCCGCAAAATCCTTCGAGAACGTTCGCCGCACCCCAAGGCAAGAAGGCAAACCATATGCTTGATTTCTTGCCGTCAGGATATTTCTCTGTAAGCAAACCTTCTGAGTAGCAAAAACGTTCAGACATCCACCCTTTGCGTCCGTAACCGAATTCTCTGTCATACGAATTGTACGATTGCAGCCCCCAAAGCACAGTGTCGTGCAATCTAGACCTTATATAATCGTCAGGCTTTATTTTCAGATAATAAATCATATCGTCGATCACGTTGTTCGACATCGGGTGAATATGCGGATTGCACACTGAAGTAACCGAACCTCCGCAGCTTGACCAACCCGTTTCGGAAAGCGGAGGAACGAGGATCTTTGAATCGTATGCAAACTTAAACGAAAACTCATAGTTCAACGCTTCTTTAAGGTGATCGAGATACACGTTCTGAGACGTGATGCGATGCATAAATCTGCAAGCCTTTATGAAAGCCAGTACACCCTCCGAGTCTACCGCCATATACGTATCTGCAGGAGTGCCGTAGCACTCTTCTTTTTTAACGAAATCATGATAATATTCGTGAGCTTTTCGCATAGACTCTATGTACTTTTCAGTTCCTGAAAGAAATGAAAAATACGCTATTGCGGTATAGCACCAACAACCCGCATAACCCGCATATTCGGCGCCCTTGCCGTCTTTTACCGAAAACGTATAAGGAAACTCCCCGCTTTCCTTTTGCGAAAGCAAGAATTTATCCAGTATTTTTTCAACAAATCCGAGCCATTGATCATGAATCTCGTTTTTGAAAGTCTTCTCTGTTTCGTACGCTTTCAAAACGTAATATATCGCCTGAGCTATGACGTAGGTATTATGCCCTTTGACCTTAAGTCCTGAATACACCAGCCTTTTTCTGTCCATCCTTTTTTTGAATTGTAGGCGTCGAAAGGCAGTCCCGAATTCACGTTAACGGAGTTTTCTACGATATTGTTTATGCATTGCAACGCCTGCGCTCGCATACGCTCGTCGCCCAGCCGTATTGCAGCCATAAGCAACGGTGAAGCGATCTCAGCCCCGCCTGTCCAGCCTATAGAAATATTATTTACTTCTTTGACGACCTCACCGTCTTTCAACTTCACGACTGTAGCGTAATTCTTGTTTTCGGCAACGTATGCATCTGTAAAAATCGCCCCTGCTATATCCTGCACAGCATTTTTATATCCGATCTTTTACGCGGCAACCTGTGATATCTGTAATAACAGTTTTCAAGAGCTGAAGATACATCGTTTTCGCAAGCGGCTTTATAACAATAAACGTAAAGAGGAAACTCTGCCGACGTGCCTGCTTCTATCACGAAAAACCGATCGTCGGTATTTGCTTTCTTGTCATATTTCGGAGCAAGAACGTATGTGTACGGCGCGTTTTCATACCCGAGCGTAAACCCGACCGTAGTACCGTTCTCAACAGAGCAATAAAAACCGTTGAAACCTGCAAATTCAGTATCCTTATTATTTTCCCAAAACGTATTCGCCTTTTTCAATCCCGCAATAAGGACTTGAAGAAATGCCGAAAACAAAATTGTCCGTATATGCCAAAGCCACGGGATGTGAAAGTCTGTCACCCCTTACCTGCCAATACTCGCTGAAACACTTTTTGTAACCTTTCGAAGATGCGGATAGTAAGCTTTACGGGAATATTGTCCTCTATCTCCTCCGTTGCGATTGTACATGAATGCAGGCATAAATATTTTTCCGCCTGTCTTTTGAGATGACAGTTCGAATCTCAACACCCCTTTATAAGTTTTATCTGAAATATTGGAGAGTTTAACATTAAGCTTAAACGGAGAATTTGCATCACCGTTTCCTTCCTCAACCGAATATTCGACTTTTATTCTTTGCGAAATTTCCTCATATTTTCTTTTCAACGAAAAGGGCTTTTTTTCTGAATGAGTTAATTTCAAAGAGATATTATTACAAAATTCCATACAACTATCCCCGTAGCACATAAATGAATTATTATATCCTAATGCATTATTAAATGAATTTATTTTACCATGTAGAAATAATATTCAATTATATTGCGATATCTGATTTTTATAATACCGCCCAGTTCTTTTGAGATATTCTATCAGCATCATCGGCCAGTCGGTCTGTATCAGGTCAAATCCGCGGTCAGCCATCCATCCCCAGCCGTGATCTTCTGACACTGTCAATGCCGTATCGTCGTTATGCCCTGCAGATATGCAATCTCTCATATTGTAAACGATGGTATTTCCCCATATGAGAATGCCGTCTTTATGTACCGATTCTATCCACTCGGGATTTGCGATCTCAGCTTCTTCTGAAGAAAACAATGCTTCTATTCCGACATAATTTATTTTGCGTCGCAGCAATTCAGCGTGATCGTCGTGCCTGTCCCTGACTATTGGCATAAAAGCGAGTTCAGGCGCTACTTCTTCAAGCCAGCGGTAAACTGACTTCGAAGGTTTGCTTTTTACCAGGATCTGATCAGTCATTCCGTGCCTGACGACCGCATCGTAAATTTTACGAGGATTTGTCCAGAATTTGTCTATATTGATAAAACAACGCCCTTTGAACGTCTCTAAGAATTCGTCAAAATCACAAACACCGTAAGGAGTTACGGCATTATCCTGATTTACGTAACGCATTCTTTTGACGACAGAATACGGCAACGCGTTCAACAAAAGCAGTCTGCTGAGGTGCGCGTGTTCCATATACGGATGAAAGATGAATAGTTTTCCGTCAATACTGCAGTTGAGATCTGTTTCTAGCATATCAGCGCCCTGCTTAAGAGCAATTTCGTAAGCGGCCATAGTATTGCAAGGAATATTGCCTCCCGATACTCCTCTATGAGCCACTATCAGAATTTTCTCTTTTGCAGAAGATTTAAGATCAAACGACATCCCTATATTTCAAACTCCTTATCATACGATGTTTCCGCCTGTTTTTCAACAGCTAAAGAAACTGTATTTTTATTGTATCATTTTTTAACCAAAGGTCAACATGTTTTGGTTTAAACGGTCGGCAGTCTGCCAATACAAAATGCTTTAAATCAATAAGACAAAATAGTGAAGCAATACGAAATGGCAAAAGCACTCTGACTATATCCGAAATATACGCTATTTATACCCGACTACAAACGTTTTTTATCTTGCATTGCATATCATCAAGGTAAATCTCCCATATAAGGACCGATATGACATCCCGTTTCATCGAGCAAGACAATGAATTCAATATATTCCGAATCCTCAGTCATATGATAGTGCTTGTCGTTGGTCGAAACAGGAGCACCTACGTTGCATATCCTGATAAAGTTGAAACCCGGATCAAATTTATCTGCGCCGATACCGTCCACAATTATTTCCACTCTGTAAGGAATGTCTATATCGTAAAATTCGTAATCTTCGGATCCCGCCCTTTTTATCTCGGTTCTTACGCCCACCGGATAATATGTATCCAGCGCGAAGAATCTGAACCGTATATATTGCTTTGAATCGAAGTTATCAACCGTGTATGTCGGATTTACCGGCTTTTCAAGTTTTTCACTTTCTTCCTGATAGGTGTATCCTTCATCTTTTTTGAACTGAGAAACCTTGCCTGAATTTCTGGCGGTTACGGTTATTATGCCGTTCTTTACCGTAAACGTACTGCTCGCTGTGTTTTCGGGATTAAAAATTTTCATTGAATAAATGCCGTCAGCGTCACTGAGATAATAAAGAATTCTTCCGCCTTTATAACTCTCTTTAAGCAATCCGTCAATAATGACGAAATACCAATATGACTTTCCTTCGGAACTCATCAGCTCGTCCGTATACGCAAATTTATAAACCCCGTTTTCTAAAACGGTATCGTTTTGCAAAGAGGTTATTTTGCCCGTCTCGTCAACGGTGACTTTATATTCTATACTGCCCGACCTTGTTTTCATAAACAGATTTTTATCTGCGTCTATCATAGGATATTCTTGAGAATTGGAAAGTCTGATCATATTGTCTCCTTGGACAAATTCTTCTGAAGGGATTTCTACAGACAACTTTCCGTTTTCATAATTTACAACGGTATAACTCTTATATTTTGCACTATCTGCCGTTTTTATATCCGCAGATATGCCGTTTATTAAGAGATCGTTATATACTCCTGATAAAGAAATGTATGTCTTGCCGTTTTTCTCAATTATTTCAGGCTCAAAAACAGGAATAAGCGACTCTTTTGTATTTTCTGAATATCTGTAATCCACATCCGCAGAATACTCTGTCTTTTGCCCGTTGTTGTCTATGGTCAGCTTGTCTCCCGACAATATGACCGACAGACTTCCTTCTGCCGAAACTGCGGTATAACATTCTTTATCCTTTCTCAGATTGTATGCTTTTATGTTGCCGTTCTCTGAAACCGTCATCTTTTCATTAATGATCGCGACCCAGTCTGAAGGCATATCTTCAGTGGACTCTTGCGCTTGTGCAGAAAGCAAATATACCCCATCTCGCATTGAATCGCTTTTAAAACCCAAATCACACGCGACAAAACTAAGACTCGCCGCGAGAACAACCAACACGATAATAAATATTGAAAACGCCTTGTTTTTCATAATTTACCTCCTTTCAGAAAGAAATACTATCATTTCTTCAATAGCCATCAAAATGCTAATTAATTATAAATATTGTCTCAACGAACTCAACAAAACCGTCATCTTCCCCCTCAGTAAACGTATCGTAAACATTAAAATATACTTTTACGTCTCCTATCTGCGTTTCCCCGTAAACAGTGTGCGTATACACTCCGTATTCTGCTTCAAAATTCGTAATTCGCCTGCAATCGATATCCAACCCATTCGATTCTACTTTTTCATCCGTAACTTTTTCAATATAGTCGTAATCTGAATTGACTACCAGATCTATTCTGCAAGTTGTAAAACCTTCGTCCTGCATTTCAACGATAAAATACAATTCGTCTCCGCTTTTTGAATCCTTTACAAGCGATATATTGGTAATATAATCAGGTTTTATCAGATATCCCGACAATACCGCATTGACATCGTCCAAATCGGCACTTACAGCCAACTCATCGTCATAACAATACTTATTTTCAGACGAATCGTCTTTTACACCGTCTTTTCCCCGGAAATATATCCCGCAAGGAATTAACACTGCGAGGATAACAACAATGCTGATTGCAGAATACAACGCCTTCAATTTATTCTTCTTCGCTACAATATTGTCTTTTTCAGACCGCTTATCGCAGGCAGACATGAGTTTTTCATGAAACTCGTTATTCTGCAAGCCCTCAAGGCTTCTGTTCGCTATATTTTCGATGTTTTTATCTCTTTTCATAACTTTTTTATAATTTAGATGCGTTTTCCGTCTCTTCTCATTGCAGTCATAATGCATTTATTTGTCTTTCTATAATATAAGAGTCATAAAATTATCAATCGGATACATAAGTCTGCTTAATTTTATTAATCACACGTCTGTATTTTTGTTTTACCGTTGAAACTTTCATATTTAAAATTGCTGAAATCTCTCTCAGATTGTACGATTCCCAATGATATAAATATATTATCAACTTAGTCTGCTCATCTTCGATCAGATTAAAAATTCTCTCTGTCATATCCTTATTTTCAAGACTTATTTCAAAATTTAATGACTGAATAAACGTTGAAACAGTTTTTTCTGAAAATTCAGAATCAACGAGAATCTCGTTGTATACTTTTGAATGATTTTTTATGATTATGTTTCTGCATGAAGAATACACCCAAGAAGACGGATTTTTTACAAACCTTACGCTCTTCCTGTTCAATAAATTAAGAAAAAACTCTTGCGCTATCTCCTCTGCGTCTACTTTCGGATAAACTCTTTTTACATGCAAAACAATCCTTGGATAATAATATTTATAAAGAGCCGATAATGCTTCTTTATCCGATAAAGACTTATTCAGTAAATAATTAAATTTGATCACATCCATAGCAGACAATGAAAGCTATGAGTTGTTTTATAGATCATCCTCATAGACTTCCCCTTTATTTCATTATACAAATCTTTCTTTTGCATTTCAATACTCATTTTTACGGTTAAAACCTTATTCCATGTGTAAAATCCGATACCAGAAAATCTTTGACAAACATTTACATTAAATCAAAATCACATTTCTATATAATATTTTAAATAATTAAAGATTACTTGGATTGCAAAACCTTTTCCCTTCTGTTATACTGAAAAAGTCGGAGGAAATTAAATGAAAAAACTAAACAAGCTGTGCAACGGATTTTTTAACAGACTCGACCTTTCAGACATCATAGGCGCTGATGCCGCAAAAGAAGACAACAAACTGTTCAACAAAGTTCTTGACCGCTTTCTTGAAAAAGGCAACAAAGAAGACGCTTTTGAAGTCTATTATTGCTTCAGTGAAATTTTCAGACTTTTCGGCAAAGGCTACGACAACACTCAGAAACTGCTTGAATTGCTCTCAGATCACGAATATCATTCTGGTGAACTGCTTTCAAAGCACAGAGACCACTACTCTCATTCAGTTTACGTATTCGCTCTGGGTCTTGCAGTATATGCGCACGATAAGACTTTCCGCAAAAACTTTCTGAGTTTTTACGATCTTCCCGACAATGCCGTCTCAGCGTCGACCTATCTCTATCTTTGGGGAATGACTTCCCTTTTCCACGACATCGGTTATCCTTTTCAGCTTGCGCACGAACAGATAAAGATTTACACTTCTGAACTGTGGGGAGAAAAGGCGGGGTTCAGACCGTACGTCTCTTTCGGCAATCTTGATAAATTCATAGCGATCGACGAAAACGTAAGCGACAAGCTCAGCGATACGCTTTGCATTGACAGAAAATTCAGCACTCTTGACGAACTTCTCGCTTACGGGCTAAACAAAAGACTGGGCTTTGACGAAAATTTCATCGTTTCTCTTCTCAGAGAACGCATAATCAATCAGCCAAAATTTGTAGATCACGGATATTTCGGCGCAGTTACTCTAGCAAAACAGCTTCTCGATATGCCTGAATTCAAAATGACTGAACAGAGACTTGACGTCATAACCGCTATTCTTCTGCATAACAGCCTCAGCAAATTCGATCTTAAGAGCTCTCACCCGATAAGCGCTGAAGAACATCCTCTCGCTTATATGCTCATGCTTTGCGACGAATTGCAGAACTGGGATCGCCTCGCTTACGGCAAAGTCAGCAAAAGAGACCCGATTGCATGGGACATAAAAATCGATATATCAGACAATAACATTGAAATTGAATACCTTTTTGACAGCCGTTACGTAAAAGACTCTGACAATAACAAGCGCGAATGCAAGAGCTTTGCAGAAATATCGAGCGGAGATTATGCCGCTGCCATAACAGGAAACGGCAATAAAAACGGATTTCTCAGCACTTCTCTCGTTCTCAATCTAACTGCGGGAGAATGCAGGAAGAAAAAGAAAAGCACGCTTTACGCATCCGACAACAGCTTTATCAACCTCTGCGATTTTGCAAAGGCGATACACGCAAGCTACCTTGAAGAATGCAGAAATATGCAAGCGGAATATATAAACGAAACTTTCGACAAGCTTCCGCTCGAATTCAAGATCTCTAATATCGAGCAAGCAAAATCGTATGCAGAAAAACTCGAGCTCATAAGTTGCTTTTACAGCAACAAAGACCTTGATTATCCTGTCGTGGAAGATTTTAAAAAGTCTGCGTACGGCAACAAAAACGCAGACAATCTGGGATTCTTATGCCGCGAAGAGCACGTGCGCTGGGTAAAAGAAAAACTGAGTATGGGCTGGAAATACGGCTCTGATTACTCTTCTTCTCAGGAACGCAACAAAAAGAAAATCCACAGAGACATAATCCCATACGAAGTGCTCGACGAAAAAGAAAGAAAAAAAGACGAGATAATGATAAACAACATTATTCCTCTGCTTAAAAAATTCGGCAGTAACATTCGGATTTACAGCTATCGTACGGGCAGAAAACCTGACCTTGAAATTGCAGGCACCGGTCACAGATTTTTCAAAGGCGACAGAGAAAAAATCAAGAAAGAGATCAAAAAAATCATTGAAAAATACAGCGAAAGCAACCGCGTGATCGTGCGCACCTGCTTTGCTTACGGCGCAGACCAGCTTATTGCAGAATGCGCAATTGAAGCAGGCGTTACCGTAAAAGCCGTCATACCGACAGATTACGAAAATTATATAAAGGTCGTCAGAAAAGACTGCATTGACAACGGCATACCTTTTACCGAAGAAGACGAACTCAGAATGAGACATCTCATTGCGCAGACTGCAGTATGCAAAACCGTAAAAGACGAAAATTATTTTTATACAGGCGCAAGTAAATATATCGTTGACAAATGCGACAAGCTGATAGCGTTATGGGACGGAAAAGAGCTCCCACTGGAAGAAAACGGCAAGCCCGTAAATATGGGCGGAACTTATTATTGCATAAACGAAGCCAGAAAGCGCGGACTCAAAGACGGCGAGGACATTTTCATTATCCCATGCGAAAGATAACTGCCCTGCAGGTCTGAAAATATCATAGGCATAAAATAAAAATCCGCCGCTGAGGAATTCCTCGGCGGCGTTACTTTTATCTTGTAATATTCTATAGATCCTGCGAACCTCAGCTTATTGTATATTCGCCGTTTATCGCCGCTTCTATCTGCTTGAACAACGACATTTCAAGATCAGTCGTATCACAGCCGAAATGCCATATCATAACGCCGCCGATACCGCAATCTATTGCATATCTCGTCTTATCGTAAATCATCTGACGTCCGTTGTAATACGTCTTTGTCGGAGCGTGTTTCACTCCGTCCAGATCCACAAACTCTTCCGTCAAAGCGTTGTCATATGGTCCTAAGATGCCTGCTACGTCTTTATACGATCCCCAGAAGGCGCTTTTATCCACCGGTCTTGAATAGAAAGGAAGCCCGAGATGTACCTTTGACATATCCACTCCTTTTTTGTCGAGATCTTTCAAAGTCTTATAGCAAGTATTGTAAAAAGTAGCGTGGTTTCCCCTTTCGTCAAACAGATCGTAAGACATTATTTCTATAGAGTCGAGCGGCTCTAGGTCTTTAGCGGAATAGCCGAAAGTGCGTATACACCAGTCGGATATTGCCGCTGTCAGCAGTTTTCCTTCAGGCAAAGCCGCGTCGAGCTGCTTTATATAATTTGAAAACGTTTTAAAGTCCTTGCTCTTTTCAGGATATTCATAGTCGAACGACACTCCGTCCAAACCGTACTCGTCTATTATCTTCAAAAGATTTTCTGTAAGAACAGTGGCATGATCGTTCATCGCGGAATTGTGCCTTTCTATCGTAGTCATTCCGTCCCCGAAATCGCGGTTGGCAAGCACGGTAAACACAATCGTCGCAGCAGGATTTGCCTTTCTGAGATTTTCAATCGCTTTTTTCAGTACTTCCTGCCCTGAAACAGTCTTTCCGTCAATCGTATATTCTACGAAATGTATCTCTCCTTCAGCATCGAAATACGTGCAGCCGAAAACGTTGAACTGTGTAACGCAGGACGCTATTTCCGCCTGTTCCTGAGTAAGTGTATAAGCGGTATCGGCGTTGATATAACTCATAACGTCAAAACTTTCCGCCTTATTGAGAATAAGGTAGGCTTCAACTTCTTCCAGTTTCCATTTCCCATCACAATCCATCACTTCGACACGTATCTTGCTTGCCTCTGTCGGAGCAAAAGCGCAATATCTGTAACCGCCTATGTAATCGTTGCCGTATACGGGCGTTTCCCCGTCGTTGACATATATCCTGAAAGAAGTGATATTGCTGTCCTTCTCTTTAAGGACTATCGTATTTATCAGAACGGTTCTGCCGAAGTCGAACACGGCTTCATCGCCTTTCTCTCCGCTGTCAGATAAAAACTTTCCGTCGTCAGCCAGATTTTCGTATTTTGAAGAAATTGCGTCAGGAGTTTTGTCTGAACAACCTGAAAACGCAAACACTGAAAAGATCAAAACCACTAAAATAATTGCGCAAAATATCTTTTTCATAATTCACCCTCTAAACGATTATATCAGACTTGTTCAGATTTTACAATACGGTAAAATCGACTAGTTTTTGAATACATATCGAAAATTTAACCTTTATATAATTCAAAAGAGAGGCGCAAAAAACGCCTCTCTCTGACCTATCTATTTCTACAACTCTGTTTACGGTTGCTTACTTCTCTTCGTTCTTCTCGTCAAATCCGAGCATATAATCGGTGCTCTTGCCGAACAGTTGAGAAAGATCTACCAATGCCTGATAGCTGGGCTCTTTGAGTCCTCTCTCCCAGTTGCTGATCGATACCTGAGATACGCGCATATAGTTTGCAACGTACTGCTGGTTGTAACCGTGTTTAATTCTTTCTTCCTTCAATCTTTCTGCGAATTTCATTTTTATGTGCCTCCTTCGCCGATTACGGCTTCATTATTTTACTCGTTGGACCGCTGAGACGAAATCATCTCCCAGTCAAACGCATTTTCCTCAAAACTCATAAGCACCGCTTCGATTCTTTCTCTGTCGACAGGCAACCCCTGCTCTTCAGAAAAAGTCTGAAAATACTCGTCCATATCGTTTATTATGTCGAGCGCGGTCAGGTGGAAACAATCCAGCACCTTTTTTACAAAAGGATATGCGCTGTAATAATTGCCCACCGCATTGCACATAGCATAAGCTACGATGCCGGCAATGTCCTGAAAAGGCAACCCCTTCTTCACTGCCGAAAAACTTACGCAACAGCATCTGTCGTTGACGATTATAAAATCGTCAAAATCCGCTTTGCCGAGTATAAGTCCTTCGTTGAGCGTATAAAACATCTGCAAAAATATGCATAGCCTGCTTGCGAGATTTTCAAGCATCTTTTCATCGTCGCTCATAGTAGCCGTTCTGTAAGCCTCGGCAAAAGACTGACCTTCTATAAACTCTGCTATAAGATAGTTGTCTCTGCTTTCCAGAACTTCGGGCGCATAACCAGTCTTGGATACCGACTTCATTATCCGCGCTTCTGTCTGCGGACGCTCATTGTCGCTGTATATCTTGATTACGCATTTGCGGTCCTTAAAATTCGTCACCGAAATGCTCTTGCGGTCGCTGTGAAGCTGACTGTTTGCGTTATAACTGTTTAACATAATTTACCCTGCAGAATATTATCCGCTATTTCGAAATTTTTGTCAAAGATTTTAGCGTTTTTTCTATCAGGTTTCTTGCAACTTTTCTGCAACGTGCCGCACTCTTAAAGTCTGACATTGCCCTGAACGGCACTATTTTTGTTTAAAAGGTGCAATTTGAACGTGTTTTTCGAAAATTTTCGACAACACGTCGTTATCATATACCCTTAGTTATAATATCAGATTTTCAGCGCTCTGTCAACATTTTTTGTATAGATAGCCATAATAATACTAACATTTTACAAAAATGCGACAAAAGACGGCTAACCCACAATTATACGTTATTTTTATTCACGCATATTTATATTAGCCGTCTTTTATTAAATAAGCCTTAAAGTTTTAACGTCTTACACTGTTGATTATTGCAACAATGCAAACTCCCACGTCTGCAACAACCGCCAGCCACATCATAGGCACCCATGCGAGAGACACGATCATTATAGCCGCCTTGGCAGCAAGCGAAAGCACTATGTTCTGCGTTACGCGGTTTTTTGTCTTATTTGCCGTTTCGAACGCTTTCGGCAAGCCTGATACAGAGCCCGTTGAAAGCACTATGTCGCTTGCTTCAACCGAAGCGTCGTTTCCCAGTCCGCCTACGCAGACTCCCAGATTCGCCGCTTTTATTGAAGGCGCGTCGTTTAATCCGTCGCCTACGAACATTACGTTTGCACCCTCCGCCTTGAGCTGCTCCACCGTCTCGTATTTATCCTGAGGAAGCAGAGACGCACGGTATTCTTCTATACCCACCTCTTCTGCAACGTGTTTTGCGCTGTTTTCGACGTCTCCCGTGAGCATTATAACGCGCTTGCCCTGAGCCTTCAAAGAAGCTACAACCTCTTTCGCGCCTTCTTTTATGCTGTCGCTCAGCGTGATATATCCCAGCTCTTTTCCGTTTTCAGCAAAGTAAACCACACTGCCGTATCCTTCATGTTCTGAGGTTATCCTTACCCCTCTTTCAAACATAAGCTGTTTGTTTCCTGCCAACAATTCAGCGCCGTTATAATTGCAGCCTACGCCTTTGCCTGAGTATTCGCAATAATCCGAAATCCCGCTTATGTCGCGCCTTCCCGTATATTCGGCAATAGAAAGCGCTATAGGATGAGTCGACATGCTTTCGCATACGCCTGCCACCTCTAAAAGTTTTTCTTCGGATACACCCTCTGCCGGAACTGCGGCGGTTACTTCGAATACGCCTTTCGTCAACGTGCCCGTCTTATCCATGCACACCACGTTTATTCCGCGCATAGCCTCGAGGTAGTTGCCGCCCTTTACCAGAACGCCTGATTCAGAACATCTGCCGATTCCCGCAAAGAATGCCAGGGGTATGGATATGACCAACGCGCAAGGACATGATATTACAAGGAACACCAACGCTTTTTTCAGCCATATATCAGTAAGCGCCATTACGTAACTGTCGTAGAACAAAGGCGGAATAAATGCAACCAACACCGCAAGGGCGAATACTGCAGGAGTGTATATTGACGCAAATTTGCTTATCAGTTTCTGAGCCTTCGGCTTGTTTTCCTGAGCGTCTTCGACGAGCTTAAGTATCTTTGAAGCCTGCGTATCTTTGAACTGTCTTGTTATCCTTACTTTGATAGTGTTGCCCGTATTGACCGTACCGCCGACAACTTCACTGCCGACTTCAACGGCAACGGGAATGCTTTCACCCGTCATACTGCTGCAGTCTATCGCGCTTTCGCCTTCTTCAACTATGCCGTCCGACGGGATTTTCTCGCCCTTTCTGACAAGAACGATATCCCCTGTCTGAAGACTTTCGCTGTTGGTCTCTACTGTATTGCCGTCAACCAGCTTAAGGCAACTCTCCGCTTTCAGCCCGAGAAGTCTGACTATGTCGCCCTTTGACTTGGCTATCGCGGCATCCTGCAAAGTTTCGCCTACGCAATAAAGAAGCATTACAGCTACGCCTTCGATATATTCGCCCAAAGCCATTGCGCCTATCGACGCCACGGTCATAAGCATATTTTCATTGAAAATGTCGCCTTTGAAAACTCCCTTGACTGCCTTTATGATATATTCGATCCCGACCACGAGGTAAGCAACGCAGTAAAGTACAATCGATGCAATTTTCAATCCGCCGCTTTCGTCCGACGAAGCGCCGAAAGCGCACATCGCGCCCATAAGCGCAAGCACAAACGATGCGGCAATCTGCATGATCGGTCTTGCAAAGTCGATAAGTTTAAGCTTCCTTGTCTGACTTATATCAACATGCCCTTTTGCCGCACAGCACTCGCATCCGCCGTCGTGGTTGTGACCGTGTCCGTGATCATGCCCGCAACTGCATGTCTCGCCATGCTCGTGCTTATGCCCATGATCGTGAGCGCAATCGCAGACCTCTCCGTGTCCATGCTCGTGTTCATGATCATGACCACATGTGCAGGCATCGCCGTGATTATGATCGTGTCTGCAACTGCAGGTCTCACTGTGTTCATGCTTATGTTCATGTTCGTGGTCATGTCCGCAAGAACATGACTTGACGTGTTTATGATTATGCCCGCAATCGCAGGCATCACCATGTTCGTGCTCGTGTTCATGGTTATGTCCGCATGCGCAGGCTTCATCGCGCAAAGCCTGATTTATATCTTTTTTCTCGTCTTCCATAAATTTCTCCTTACTTAGACTTTATGTATTTGCCCACAGTCCCCACCAGGTTTTCAACCGTCTTGTCATACTCTCCGCTTTCAAGTCCTTCTTTGACGCAGTGTCCGATATGGTTGAATAAAACGTCTTTTGCCACACCGTCCAAAGCGCATCTCACTGCGCTTATCTGAGTCAGTATATCGTCGCAGTTGCGGTTTTCAAGCACCATCTTGCTTATACCGTTCACCTGCCCCTGTATGCGGTTAAGCTTCTTTTCAATCTGTCTGGAAAGTTCGTCCTGCAGTCTGCAATCCATATTTACCTCCGTTTCACTATACCCCCACGGGGTATTTTGTTTTTCATATACAATATATACCCCCACAGGGTATTTGTCAACAATAATTTTCACATATTTGCAAATATTTCCGAAAACAGTCAGTAAAAAACGCCTCATGTCCATTATGGGCAGAGACGTTCTTATCGATAAAAGTTTTTCCTGTTTTTCAGTATATGGGTTATTTTTCCTTTTCGTATTTTTTATTTAAATATTCTATCATCTGTTCAGTTTGCGACTTTGTAAGATAGGGTACTTTTATCGTAGATCTGAAATAAAAATTACATTTGAGCACTAGGTTTCTTATTTCCTTAGCGCTTATATATTTATACTTTTGAGCATTTTCAGGCAATTTAACAGGTGCAACAAGTCTGACTTTTCGACGCAAAGAATCCCCGATTTCTTCCGTTTCTTCAGAAATCACCTGTCCGACAGCAAATACTCCTTTTCCTTTCGAATAATAAAGAACGTAATCGTCTTTACTAAAACGCTCCACATATCTTTTCGCTGCACCGTATGCTGCGACATAGCCACCATCTATCATTTCTCTTTCGTTCATTTCAGAATAAGATCTGTTTGTATCGAACATTATTCCTTTCACAACCTTATTATTAATTTTTTCGTTTTGCATGCGCGTGATAAATTTCACCCAAGTGCGGATGTTTTCAGGAATAAGAGCATTGTAATCATCGTCGTTTAATGCAAATTCATAAAGATCATCAGGGGATACTTCCTTTATATTCTCTGCAGAGTCCTCGTCATAAATAACTTTACCTTGTGTAGTCAACAAAAACACTTCCCCTTTCAGATCTCTGTAACTGCTTACATAAAGATTTTCTTCTCCCTTCTTGACCTGAATATAAATATGTTTTTGTTCTTTAGCATAGGGATCAACGAGAACGCATTCGTATAACGGAGTTGCCAGCTTATTAGTCGAAGGTACGCATATATATTTGTGTTTTGCATAAAGCCACATACACAACAGATCTTCTACATCTGACGGCTGAAGCATATTGTAGAAAACATCACGGGTAAGCTTGATATCCTCTTCCTCGTAAATTTTCTTTCCCGAAATCCTGTTGTAACTAATTTTGCTGAATTCCATAACCCCGGCTTTCTTTATTCTTTGAAAAGTACTGCCCTTTATAAATGCCGTACTTATTGCGCCGGGAACAGAAAGTTCGTCGCTGAACTCTGAAATTTCTTTCCACCTCAAATTAATAAACTGATTGGCGACATCAATGCTCAGTGCATCTTTGCCTGCATTGAAAATCCATCTGCTGTCTTCTTCAACTCTGGCAATATAATATTTTCCTTTATTTCTGCACCATATTATATCTCCTGTTTTTACTTCGTTTGCAAATCTTTTTACAGCCCCACTCGACACACTCACTTTCGCTGCTGCCTTCTCCCAATCCTCGTATGTTTTAATATTTTCGCGTTCATTTTGAGGAATACCCGGCAAACTCCACCCCATTGCAGCAAGATTATTGTTCAAACAATACTCCGTTCTGTCATTGTATTTATCTTTGAAATAAATCCTCCATACGTCCATTCTGCCTGTTTCCTCCCTTCAAATGCATTTATGTATTCTGACCAATCGATAAAAATTTCTAAATTCTATTCTTTAATTGTGCTCCGATGTATAAAAAAAACCGGATCTAACAGAGTCAGTCCGGATTTTGGTAGCGGTGATCGGAGTCGAACCAATGACCTGCCGGGTATGAACCGGCCGCTCTAACCAACTAAGCTACACCGCCAAATGGTTGCGGGGGAAGGATTCGAACCAACGACCTTCGGGTTATGAGCCCGACGAGCTACCACTGCTCCACCCCGCGATGTTCATCGCTTTTCTTAATGCTGTATTATAATAGAATATATTTTGTTTTTTGTCAAGAGGTTTGACAATGTTTTTCAAAAATAGACTTTTTAATCTCGCTTAAGACCTGTTTTATAGCGCAGATAGCCTTCCATATTGCTTGTTTCACTGTTTATCACTTCGCCAACGCCAAGATAATCCATTATGCAAAGAAGAAGTATTCCGCTGCCAACAATGACGTCTTTACGTCCCGGCTCAAGCCCTGTGATCAGATCTCTTTTCTCCATCGGCGTATTGTGTATCGTATCAACGATATGCTTTATACTGTCTCTTGAGAGTGCCCTGTGATGCAATGCCGTCTCGTCGTATTCTTTAAGCTGAGCATCTACGCTTGCCAGCGTAGAAGCAGAGCCTCCGATACTGTATAATCTGTCAAAAGTTATACCTTCTAAGCAATATTCTTTGACTTTTTCTTTGCAATACGCGCTGATAGCCTCAACGTCCTCTCCGAAACTTTCTTTAAGCCTTACGCTTCCGACGTGCAGACTTTTGCCGTACTCGATACCGTTTTCGTCGCCGACAGCCAGCTCTGTAGAAGCTCCGCCGATATCCACAAGCGCAACCTTGCCTGAAGTGTATGCGCCGAGAAAACCTATCTTTGCTTCAACGTCTCCTGACACCACATCTATATTTATGCCGTCTTTTTTAAGCATATTCACGAATTCGCCGCCGTTGACTGCACTTCTCACCGCTTCTGTAGCGAAAGGATACAACGCATCGCAATTCAGCTTCTCCGCTTCTTTTGCAAAAGTTACGATTGTGTCGCGTGTACGGTGCATCGCCTCATCGCACAGTTTTCCGCTGGCATTAAGTCCTTCTGACAGCCTTGTGATCTTCAACATTCTCAAAAGCGACTTGCTTCCGTCCCTTACAAGAAGTCTTACGCTGTTTGAACCGATATCGATTACTGCATATTTCATATTTGATATTATATATTATTTATTTTATTGCCGTAAAGCGATACTGAAAAACATTTTTAATTAAATGCGATTTTTTAGTTGACAATTTGCCTTAATTATATTATATTGTAAAAGCAATTTTATGCGGCTCCATGGTCAAGCGGTCAAGACATCGCCCTTTCACGGCGGTAACCCGGGTTCGATTCCCGGTGGAGTCACCAAGAAGAAGACAGATACAAAATCGTATCTGTCTTTTTCTTTGCACTTCTGACGAGAAGCGAACGCGCACGCGCTTTTATTCTCAACACGCAGTAACTACCGCGCGACGCGTTCGTGCTCGCAGAGCTTTGCGACACACACGCAAAAAGCTGTTCAAGCGCAGACTGTCTCTGTCGCAATCCCCCGGTGGAGTTTTTGCGTGTTTTCTCCTCCCCCGTTTATCTCACCCGTGTTTAAGTATTGCCGCTACGCGTCAATTCTTTACCCGCTGCACGCGATTGTCTGCTTTGCAGATTCCCTATCGGCAATCGCTGTAAGACGATTCCCGGTGGAGTCACCAAAAAAGTTATAAGCAAATCCGTTTCCATTAGTAGACGGGCTCTCTTTTTTCATTTACTTAAAAATAACTTTAAGGCATAAACTAAGCACTTTCGGCGTTTTAGAGTGCTTATTTGTTTTTACATATAGCTACATTGCTTTATGTGTAAAAATATTGTATTATATAATAAAATTATGATTTTACAAGGAGACTTTATGGCTTATTTAGATGAATTTCACAAGATGGTTGGCGATACGATTATGGAATGCCAAAGAATAGAACATGATATTAAACTAATGTATGCCGGAATGCTTAAAGGTGATTTTTATAAAAATCTTGAAAAAATAAAAGATAAGTCACTTGGTCCAGTTCTTGAAAAACTTGAAGATTTGGATAATAGCGATAATAAACCTTATTTGTCAAAAAACGATTATGATTTACTACAAGAAATCAAAGACGTTAGAAATTGGTTAGTACATAAATCTTATATGGACTTTATGTATGATAAATATGCGCAATGGGACAGAAACCTAAATGAAAGTTACAAGAAATTAAAAAATTTTTACAATAGAATGAAATCTTTGAGTAACCAAGTTGAGAATGTCCGTTGTGAAATGATGAAGCATTTTGGAAGAGCTTAGAAGGGTAAATATGATATTAGATATTACAAATGATGTTTTCAGAAATATTTTTTCAGATGAGCAATTTAATTTGCCAATACGTTGGGATGGAAAAGATTTTATCGAGGCACTAAAAAATTTATTTAAAGAATATTGTTTTAGAGTTTGTAGCAATCAAAACGAAAATTGTCGATTGAATGCTTATTGGCAATCTGCCTCAGGACAATTAGAATATTCCATAGGTTGTAATGATAGAAATTGCCCTGCGTATAAAATTAAGCATGTGTGCAACAAAATTATTGAAATTGTTGATGCTTATCTTAATGGTTTTCCATCAAAAGCATACAACATATTTAAGTATTTAATGAAAGAAGTTATACACTCTCCAATTAAAATTTATCCAAAAAACGGATGGACTAACGCATTTGAAGAGCAAGATCCTTTGTCATTGTTTCGTGTAGTAAGCGTGGATGATAATATAAACCAGCCTCGAAGCAGAGTTTTTCACACTCCATATAATTTACGTACAAAAGTTGGAACAAATCGTTATAGTATTGCAGGTTTTCCAAGCTTATATTTGGGAACGACGGTGAAACTTTGCTTAGAAGAATTGAGGTGTGATCCTTATAAGAAATATTCATTATGTTCAAAATTTAAAATAGATAGGAATGGACAACAAAATGAAACAGAAATTGATGTTATCGAATTAGGCATAAAGCCACAGGATTTTTTTGAAGACAGGGAAAAAGAATCGTTTGTCTCACGAAAAAGAAAAATAGAAAAAGAAATGCTTGATTCGCCAAATGTTAGGACTTCATATTTATTATGGTTTCCTATTATTGCAGCAAGTTCGTTTATTAGAGCAAATAAACAAGATCCTTTTGCCCCTGAATATATCATTCCACAACTTATTATGCAATGGGCAAGAAAACAAAACGATGATAATAGTAACAAATTATATGGTATTAGATATTTTTCTTGTTCTTCAATAAAAGCATCGAATTTAGGTTTCAATTATGTTTTTCCAACAAGTGGTAAAAAATATAATCTTTTGGATAAATATTGTGAAGTTTTAGCTAAATCATTTAAATTGTCAAAACCGATTTATATTCACGAGTTTGAAACTGTACAAGATTGTGAAAAATATTTATCCTTATTAAAAGATTGTGAATTTGATTACATTGATAAGTAAGATGAATTGTAAACTAAGTGCAACAATTTTGCAATTCCTGTGAAATAAATCTGATGATTTTTGCAACCAAGCACCTTTTTATGTCTGGCGTTTATCAACGCCAGATTCTTTTTCAGGGTCTTCTCTTTTGCGCGGAAAAGATTACCCCCTTTCAGATAAAACTCTCTAAGCAATATGTTGCTGTTTTCGTTTATTTCTTTTTGCCATTCGCAATACATACCTGCAAAACATTCGCTACATTCAGCTTTTTTCAGCCGCGCCTATGACCGCTTGTTTGAGATAAGCAATATAAGTATCGCCGCTTTATATGAAACAGAGATGCGACATATCGCACGCTTAAAGTTTAAGCTATTAAATTTTGTACATTTGTAACCTTTACGGCGACTTATACATAGTATGTAATGTACTAAAGATGAAGCTACCTTTCAGTCATAAAATATCCTCTATCCGGCAAAAGCTAAAGCGGCGGGGAGCATTGAGCTCCCCGTCTTGATTTTATATTCGGAAAACAATAATAAATTTCAAAACGACGTTACGTCAACCCCGCAAACAAGACGCGCACGCTCTTCAAGAACTTTCTGAATGCTTTGGTCTCCGCTGTGAACTTTTAAAAGTCTTTCATCTGAAAAGCAGTCTTTGGGCGCGACTTTAAGAAGTTGTCTGACCACTCCGCCAGCACCGCTCACCACGTTGAATTTATATCTGCGACGAATGTAATCCTCAAGATAAGAATAATGCGTGCAGCCTATCACGACTGAGCCGATATTTCTGTCAAGATACGGTGCCAATATAAGGTTGAGCATTCTTTCAGCTTCTTTGAGACAAGGAAAATCCCTCTCGATAAGATAAGCAAGGCGCGCGCAGTCGGGCGTGTAAAACGCCTTTCCCTGATCGGATTGAAGCAGCCTCACAAAGCGTTTTTGCATCAGCGTAAGCGGAGTTGCCAGCACGAGTACGTCTCCTTCAAAACAAAGCGCAGGCTTTACTGCGGGCTCTGTGCCTACGAATATTATATCTTTAAACTCTTTTCTCAACTCGTCGATGCACACGGCGGTTGCCGTATTGCAAGCAAGAACGATCACTCCCGCGCCCTCTTTTATAAGTTTTTCAGTTACTTTTTTAAGATGGCTTGTAAGCACGTTTGCGGTGAGCGCGCCGTACGGCATATAATCGCTGTCAGAGTAATATAAAAACTCCCCGCCTTTGCTCTCAAAGGTCTTTGCAACAATAGTAAGTCCGCCTATTCCGCTGTCAAGAAACGCCGTTTTCATACTGTTATATATGGCAATCCAATTGCCGTTATGCCATAAAGCGCCTTATTAAGACACTTTTTAAGCCTTCAGAAACAATCGTATAATGCTTTTGCGATATGCTTTGCCGAAGCGTCCACCTTAACGTCGGCATCGTAAGGTATATAATATCCCTTGCCATCCCATGCACCGAGGTCTGCGGCGCTTATAATGAAAGGCACTCCTATTGCGATAAAACGAGTTTTGAGCGCGGCTGAATCCAGCACGCTTCCGCTACCCACTCCTCCGCCGGGGCGCAGACAGCCGTCGGTAAACTGGTAACACGCGCCCAGCCTTTGCGCTTTTGCCGTCGCAAGCGCGTCAACCGCTATCACATAATCGGGAGAAAAGCCGTCAGCCACCGCCTGAACGAGTTTTACAGAATCGAGATTGGTAAGCGCGCCTACGTCGGGAGCGAATACGCTTATGCGGCTGCCAGCTATATTAAATCCTTTAAGGTATTCGACTACTTTTTTGCCCAGTGCATCCGCCACTACGTCTCCGTTGCCGAAACCTACGACAAGCGCCGTCTTACCTCTTTTGACAAAAGAATGCAAAGCCGAATAAAGCGCCTTACCCGTGTCAGACTCAGAGTCAGTCTGCACGGTAACGTAATTGCCTTCTCTCCTGCCCGTCTTCTCTGCAAGTTTTTTATCTATCTTGTAGACGTCAAACTCAGCGCCGTACTTTTCATACCTGCGCCCTTTCAGCGTTTTTATCTCGTCTGCTTCTATCAAAAGTTTCTGCATATACTCCTCTCTTTAGATTTTGTCTGAAAACGCCGTTTTTCAAGGCAATTCAGCATATCGGATATTCAGTATGAACTGAGTCTTAACTCTGTGTGATTATTGACTTTTGCACGCGCGCTAAAAAATTATTGTAAAAAAAGTCGTAAATATGTTGAAAATTTATTGCTTTATCAAATTTCTTGTGATAGAATAATTTAGCAAATACGAGAATGGAGGGAAACTATGCCTAACATTAAGTCCCAGAAAAAAAGAGTTTTGATTACGAAGAAGGAGAATGAAATCAATTCTGCTAAGCGCACCCGCGTACGCAACAGCATCAAGAAGTTCGAAGCAGCAGTTGCTGAAAAGAACGTTGAAGCTGCTACCGCTCTGCTCGCTGAAGCTGTATCTCTTCTCGATCGTGCAAGACTGGACGGCGTATATCATGCAAATACAGTCAGCAGATACGTCGGCAGACTTTCTAAGAAGTTGGACGCTCTTAAGAAAGCTGAGTAATTGACAGAAGATCAAAAACGTGAGCCGCGGACAACGCGGCTCTTATTTTTGTACTGTAATTCATTCTTATCTTTTACTTATTCGGAACTGATTACACTTGATATTTTACCGATTTTAAGATCATATCAAAAAACGACATTAAAAAAGACGCTGACTCAGCGTCTTTTTTATACATGTTAATTCTTTATTATCTCCAGAGAACTTTGAGCGTTTCTCTGTCCAGAACTCCCCATCTGCCGTCCTGACGGACAATAGCTTTGCCGTTTTCAAAAGCAGTAGCCACGTCAAACTCCATCGGGAGAACTTCAGCGCCGTCCTTGTCTATATACCCCGTCTTCTCTCCTATACTGACCGCGGCAAGTCCTTCTGAAAAACTGGTCGCGCTGTCGTATTTGTAATCTATGACAAGCTCATTCTTTTTATCTATAAATCCCAGCAAGCCGTCCTTTTCAACGCAAGCTCTGTCCTCTCTGAACGGATATGCGTTGTCATATACGGGCTGAATAAGCACGTTGCCTTTCCAGTCCTTGTATCCCCACTTGCCCTGACGGCAGAACTTCACGATGCTGTCAGGAGTGAGCTGTTCTTTCTGAGGTTTTTCGGGAGCAGGTCTTTCTCTTTTGCCGAAAACGAGATCGTGCAGATTGACGTTGTCGTAAGGCTTGTAATCATACTTGGGTCTGCCGTTCTTTTCCTGCTTGTTCTTCTGATTTTTGTTCTGAACGGGCGCGCTTTGCTTATTATTGCGCTCTGATGCCTTGTTCTGAACGTTCTTTTCATTTTGCTGTTTCTTGAGATTGTTCTTGTCAGCAGAATTTTTGTTTTTATTGTCTTCCTGTCTACGCTCTTTTTCCTGAGGTTTTTTAACGTTCTGTACGTCAGGCGATTCGACCTTGGGTTCATCGGGTCTGAAAGAAAGTCCGAGTTTTTTAAGCGCGTTGGACACTTCAATACACTCGCGTTTGCCGACATATCTTATACGGTACAGATCTCCCGCACATCTTTTTGCAAGATCTCTTGCAATCGCTACTCCGCCGTCTCTGAGAATGCCTTCGGTTTTCTCTGACAACCCCATCGCTTCAAGAGGAGTGGAAAGCGCCGCCGCGTCGCCCTGAGGCTCGTAGCCGTCGTTCAATCTCTTTTTATTATTTCTTTTTCTGTTATCCTTTCCCATATAAATTGATATTACCACAATTTTCAAAGATAAGCAACCCATATGCCGAAACCTGTCGCTTATCTTTGCGAAAATGCGCGAAATCACCTGAATATCGGCAATTCCGCGCATCACATCTCAATGTTTAATTTGCATTATCAGATTTTAAGCAGCACGCTGAATGAATGTTCTTTGAACGCAGGTATCTTATACTGAGGTTTAAGACTTGCTATAGCGGGAATATCGCCGCCTACGCCGCGCTGTCTGCCGTCAATGCATACGGTGAGCTCTTTGCTCTTCTTCAGCTCATGCAGATGCTTTGCTTCAAACAACTCTTCGCAAGTATAAGGATGTACGGTCATTTCAAACGGAGCGTTCTGAGCTGTAAGTTTAAATCCGTCCTTACCGCCTATCTCTGCATAACGCACTGCCGTATGGTTGCCGTTTTCCTGAGGAACGAGGTAATCGTGAATGAAGTCTTCTGCCTTACCCTCATATACGCCGAGCGTAGCTGCGGTCGCTCTGTCGCAGTAGTTTTCATGCGGTCCTTTGCCGTAGAATTTCACGCCGTCGACGCCCTCTGCCGTTCTGAACGTAAAGCCGTATCTTTCAAGCGGTACCCACGACTTGACTTTCATATCGAGTTTTACTCCGTCCGCACCGAAAGTGTATCTGGTCTTGAGAGAACTGAGCCAGCGCATTGACCAGCGTACGTCTACGGTAACTATACCGTCCTTTTCCTGAACTTTTACTACTCTTCCTCTCAGTTTCTTCTGAGCGTTTCTGAACTTGTACAAAAGCAGGATATACTTTACTACGAATTCAGGCACTTGCGGCAGACTGTCGTTGTCGATAGTAGCTCTGAAGAAGTTGGGTCTGAGCGGAGCTGTGAGAAGTTCTTTGCCGTTTTTCTTGATTGAATTTATCGCGCCCGTGTTGGCTATCGTATAAACTGTATCGCCGCATGCGATGCTTACGGACTTCTTTTCTTTCTTGACTTTTGCGCCGCCTGAAAGTACAGCCGCTTTGAAGTCATAGGGTTTGACGATAAACTGTTCGCTTGCGACAACGTGTCCTTTCTTTGCATACGGCTCGTCCTTTTTGAGCTTGAGTTCAACGTCAAGAACGCACTCTTTTCCGTCAGGCATAGCGATTGAAGGAATATCGTATTCGGTTACGCTGTCAGGAGCGCCCTGCGGTTTAAGACTTCCCTTGCCGACAACCTGACCTTCTGCGGTGATCGTGTACTCGAGATCGAATTCGCTGAGATCGGTAAAGCGGTATCTGTTGAGAGCAGAAAGCTTGCCGTCCTTATAAGTGAAGTCAACCTGTCTGTACTGGTGCTTGACTTCGTAAAGCGCAGGATTGGGAGAACGGTCTCCGCGCACGATACCGTTGAAAGCAAATCTTCCCGCATTGGGCTTATCGCCGAAATCGCCGCCGTAAAGCCATTTTTCAACTCCGTTTTCACGGCGCAGAATCGCCTGATCTGCAAAGTCCCAGATAAATCCGCCTGACAGACGGTCGTATTTCTTGAACATATCCCAGTAATCCGAGAAATTGCCGAGACTGTTGCCCATACAGTGCGCATATTCGCATTCGATAAAAGGCAGATCCTTATACATGTCGGGCGTATATCTCGTGCCGAACACTGCCCAGAACGCCGCGCAGTGCATAAATGTCTTGTTCTTTGCGATAGTTTCAGTGTCTTCCATCTTTACGTACATTCCGCTGAGAACTTCGCCCACCTTACCCGTCTGATCGGGATGATAGTGGATAAAACGCGTGTCGTCCAGTTCTTTTACAGCGTCGCGCATACGTACGAAATTGGAGCCGTAACCCGCCTCGTTGCCCAGAGACCAGCTGATGATACAAGAGTGATTTTTAAGTCTGTTCACCATATTGCAGGCACGCTGCAGACAAGATGCCGTCCACTTGGGATCTCCCGCAGGGATCCACCTTGCAAGCCCGTGCGTCTCTAGGTTGGTTTCACACATTACCAGTATACCCAGTTCGTCGCACAGTCTGTAGAATGCTTCGCTGTTGGGGTAATGGCTGGTACGTATAGCTGTGATATTGTTTGCTTTGCACAGCAGCAAATCAGATCTTATAAGCTCTTCGGGGACTGCGTGTCCGTATTCGGGATGGAATTCATGCCTGTTGACGCCGCATATCTTTATTGGCATACCGTTGAGCAGGATGAACGGTCCTCTGCCGTTCTTCATAGGCGCAATTTCGATCTTTCTGAAACCGAAACGCGACTTGCGGCAATCCTCGAACTCATTTCCGTCAGTCAGTCTGACCTCTACGTCGTAAAGCTCTGGCTTTTCGTGCGACCACAGCTCAGGCTTGTCCACGACAGTTTTAAGAGTTACTTTCTTCTGTTCTCCGTCTTTGAGAGATATCTCTGAAGACATCTCCTTCACGACTTCTCCTTTTCTTGACAGCGTAACGGTCACCTTGCCGTTTTCAAGCGCCTTGCCTACAGAAGCGATCTTTGCTTCAACGACAAATACAGCGCTGTCAAAAGTATCGTTTAACCTACACAGGCTGAAATAATCTGCGATCTGCGCCTTCGGCTTGTATATCAGATATACGCTTCTGAAAATACCTGAAAGTCTCCACATATCCTGGTCTTCGAGATAGCTGCCCGTGCAGTAACGGTAAACCGTAGCCGCAAGTTTATTTTCGCCATCTTTTACAACGTCTGTGATCTCGTATTCCTGAAAATCGAAAGTGTCTTCGCTGTATCCGACAAACTTGCCGTTTACATAAATATCCGCACAGCTGTTTATACCGCCGAACTGAATGAATACGCGTTTGCCGTTCTTTTCAACGTTGAAGGTAGTCGCGTAACAGCCCACGGTATTGTACTTATCCTTGATGTGCGGCACTCTGAGAAGGTTGTTCTGCTCGAGAGCGTAAGGATATATGTAGTTGGTATATATCGGTTTGTCGTAGCCTTCTATCTGCCATTCGGAAGGCACTTTTATCTCTCCGAAAGAAGAAAGATCCGCGCCTTCTTTTTCATATCCGGCAGGTATCTCCGACGGGGTATTGCAAAACTTGAATTTCCAGTTTCCGTCAAGACAGACGACCGTCTCTTTTCCGTCCTTATCAAGCGGGAAGCCGCTCGCGTAACGCCTTATCGCGTTTATCTCTGTAACTTTTACGTCTGCGTAATGGGGTTTCATATACAATCTCCTTGCACGTACTTATAAAATTATACCGCCGTGAGCGCTCTTTTGTCAATCGCGGTTTTATTTCAAGGCTATATTTTTCACGCGCAGGCATAAAACTTCCTATTTAAAAATCGTTTGTGTTTTTCACGCGGGTTATGATATAATAGAGACTATGAAAAAACCGGCTATCGTATTTACGCTTTGCATTTTGTGTCTGATGTTCGCTCTGACGGCGGTTCTCATCTCCGCCCCGACGACGTCTGCTGACGAAATAAAAATTTATCCTGACGAGACGTCTCAATACGCCGCGTACGGCAAAGCTATCGCATATACGACGAATAAGAATGAACTGGTGCTTGCCACAGAAGGCGCTTCCTTTACGCTTACCAACGCTTACGCAGGCAAAAGCCGCAGCATAGCTATGAACGGCAATTACATATTCATTCTCTCCGTCGTTCAGGGCGAAAGCGTAGAAACGGTGTCATTTACCGCTTATCCCTACACTCTCGACCCCGTTTCAGTCGCTCAGGGCACGAACGCGCTCAGCCTTTTCAAGAACGTAAGACCTGAAGAAATTGCCAACAACGAATTTTACGTCAACGCCAAGGATACCAACGGACTGACGATGGGCGGTTACGATTATCTTTACATCAGCGGCAATACGATATACTGCATGGCAAGCGCCGACTCTGCATACGGTGAAAGCGTTGCCGCGGACTGTGTTTTCTTCGGCGATCTCGAAACCCTTCAATGGAATAAACAGGGCGTGTCCCTCAAAGATTTCTCCGCATCTACCGACTTTGTAACCGTAGGCGAAACTATTTATTTCAATCAGGACGGCAAACTCAGCTCCACAAACACAAGCACGGGTACACAGTCCAACGTTCAGCTTGACGCTATATTCATAAAATCTCTTGCCTACGCAAACGGCATAATATACGCTCTTTCAGACGACGGCATTTATGCGATAAACCCTGCAGGTTTCGCTTATAAAAAACTCATAGGCAACACCTTCGACGGCAAAATCTGCATACTTGAACTTGACGGCGTAACTTACCTGCTCGCACAGGATATTGCAGGGAAAAATATCAAGCAGTACGTCTGCGAAGGCACTTTTGACAACGCTGCGCTCATCTATTACAACGTGTTCGACGGCATTGTATATCAAAATCCGTCTGAATACAGTCTGCTCAAAGTCGGCAAAATCGCTGCCGATACCAATGCGTATTTTTCCCCGAAAAATCTTAAAGTGGAATATTCGCTCAAAGCAGGCGATTACGTACTCGCTCTTGCCGCTCAGGACGGTTTTTATTATGTCAGAAACGAAGAAGGCAAAGTAGCTTACGTCAGAGAAAGCGATCTTTCTCTGCTCGAAGCCGACACGAATGCAGATATAGGCAAATATGCTCAAGCATTGCACGACGGAACGAATATTTATCTCTACCCTTACGTATCGGACGACATTGTTGCAACAGTCGGTATAGACGAACTGCTTATCGTAGTCGACAACGTCGCTTCCGATAACGGGACTCATGTGTGGGGATGGTACAAAATCTGCATGGTGGGAGAAGACGGCTCTCTGACTTACGGCTATATTCAGAAGGAATACGCCAGCAAATATACCAATTTCAAACTTCCTTCCTTCTCCACAGACGCAACCGTCTCTGCAGAATCTCTCGGCGGAATAATCAACGTATATCTGCTCCCTGACGAAAAATCAGAAGTTCTCGGCAACCTTACCGACGGCGACAAGATCACTCTCGCGCAGGAGAAACTGGACACTTCGTCTGAATGGACCAAAATCGTATACAAGGATATGGTAGGTTATGTCAAAACATCCAACCTGATCACCGAAGGGATAACTCCCCTGCAGATAACCTTGATCGTCGTATTCTCTGTCGTGATCGTAGCGACCGCGATAGTAGTCGTCCTTGTCGTAAAGAAACGCAAGGCTCAGAAGTTCGAATACTGACCGATTATCTGCGCAAGACAAACTTTTGTCATGCGCTTCAGACACGGAAAAAACTCAAAACGAGGAACTTTATATGAAAGCAACAATGACTCAACAGATTCTCGCAAAGAAGTTGGGAATCAAAGCTACGGACCCCTCTCTCAAAGCGGGCAATCTCGTACTGGTCGAAGCCGACACTGCTCTCTCAAACGACGTTACCGCACCCGTTGCGATCGACGTTTTCAACAAGAGCGGCTGCGCGCTGTGCGACGCTAAAAAGGTAACTTTCGTTCTCGACCACTTCACTCCCAACCGCGACATTCAGTCTGCAAAACAATGCAAGATCGTGCGCGACTTCGCACGTGAAAAAGGCGTTGAAAACTTCTTCGACGTCGGTGAAATGGGCATAGAACACGCTCTGCTTCCCGAAATAGGCATTGCTAAGCCCTGGGACGTTATTATCGGCGCAGACAGCCACACCTGCACTTACGGCGCTCTAGGCGCATTCTCCACCGGCGTGGGAAGCACTGACATCGCAGGAATAATGATGAGCGGAAAAATATGGCTCAAAGTGCCTTCCGCAATAAAGTTCAACCTTGTAGGCAAACCTTCTGCAAGCATAAGCGGCAAAGACGTCATCCTTTACATTATAGGAAAAATCGGCGTTGACGGCGCGCTTTACAAATCGATAGAATTTGCAGGCGAAGGCGTAAAATACATGACGGCTGACGACCGTTTCACGATATGCAATATGGCTATCGAATGCGGCGCGAAAAACGGCGTTTTCCCGATAGACGAAACAACGGACGCTTACACCTCTGAGTCTTGCGGAAAGACTTTCGAACGCTTCGAAACTCCTGACGACGAAGCTTACGAAAAAGTCATCGATATAGACCTCTCCTCTATCCGTCCTATAGTTGCAAAGCCGCATCTGCCCAGCAATACCGAGTTCGTAGACGAGCTCAAAGAGGATATAAAAATAGACCAGGTAGTCATCGGTAGCTGTACCAACGGCAGACTCAGCGACCTTGAACAGGCGGCTAAAGTCCTCGAAGGCAGACACGTGAATAAAAACGTGCGCACCATCGTTATCCCCGCCACCAACAAAATATATCTTCAGGCGCTTGAAAAAGGATATATTTCGACCTTTATCAAGGGCGGCGCGATAGTCTCCACCCCGACCTGCGGACCTTGCCTCGGCGGACATATGGGCATACTGGCAAGCGACGAAGTCGCTATCACCACGACCAACCGCAACTTTATCGGCAGAATGGGTGCTAAAGACAGCTATATTTACCTCGCTTCTCCGGCAACGGCTATGGCGAGCGCTATAGCAGGCAAAATCACAAGCGCAGACAAACTGGAGGACTAATATGATCAAAGGCAAAGCATTCAAATTCGGCGACGATATCGACACCGACATAATCGTACCTGCGACCTATCTTTCGACATTTGACCCGAAAGAACTCGCAAAACACTGCATGGAATACACCAACCCCGAATTCTACGGAGAAGTCAAAGAAGGCGACATCATCGTTGCTGGCAAGAATTTCGGCTGCGGATCTTCGAGAGAACACGCCCCGATAGCTATCAAGGGTTGCGGCGTTTCCATCGTCATTGCAAAATCGTTTGCGCGTATTTTTTACCGCAATGCGCTCAATATCGGCCTTTACATTCTCGAATGTCCCGAAGCCGTTGACGGTATAAATGCAGGCGACACCGTCGAAGTCAATGTAGACACAGGCGTTATCACAAATGCTACCACGGGCAAAAGCTGGCAAGCCGCTCCGTTCCCCAAGTTTATTCAGAACATCATCGAATGCGGCGGTCTCATAAACGCTATCAAAGCGGATAAATTCAACTGAGGTATATAAATGAAATACAATATTACTGTAATTCCCGGCGACGGTATAGGTCCTGAAGTTACTTCGGCGGCTGTCGAAGTGCTTAAAGAAATAGGCAACAAGTTCAATCACACTTTCAATTTCGAATACAGCATCTGCGGCGGTGCGGCTTACGACAAATACGGCGAACCGCTCCCCGCGGAAAGCCTTGAAAAATGCCTTAAAAGCGACAGCGTTCTGCTTGGCGCGGTAGGCGGTCCGCAGTACGACTCTCTCCCCTACGAAAAGCGTCCCGAACGCGCTCTTCTAGGCGTAAGAAAGGCAATGGGACTTTACGCAAACCTGCGTCCTGCAAAACTCTTCGACGCGCTTGCAAACGTATGCCCGCTCAAGAATCCCAAAAACATTGATATGCTTGTCGTAAGAGAACTTATCGGCGGCATCTATTTCGGTGAAAAAGGCATCCGCGAAGGCAAATACGGCAGAGAGGGCTACGACGTAATGGCGTACGGTGAGCTCGAAGTCGAGCGCATATGCCGCCTTGCTTTCGAACTCGCTCAGAAACGCCGCGGCAAAGTCTCCAGCGTTGACAAAGCCAACGTACTCAAGACATCTGGCATATGGCGCAAAGTCGTACACGACATCCACGAGGATTACCCCGACGTTGTCTTAGAGGACGTTCTTGTCGACAACATGGCTATGCAGCTTGTCCGCGATCCTTCTCAGTTTGACGTGATAGTAACGGGCAACCTGTTCGGCGACATACTCTCCGACCTTGCTTCTCAGTGCGTAGGAAGCATAGGCATTCTGCCTTCCGCAAGCCTCAACGAAACCACCAGAGGTCTCTACGAGCCCATCCACGGCTCCGCACCGACGATCGCAGGCAAGAATATCGCCAACCCGATCGCAACGATTCTCTCCGCATCCATGATGCTGAGATACGCCTTCGATCTCTCCAAAGAAGCCGACGCCCTCGACGCGGCAGTCGAAAAGACTCTCAACGACGGCGTCCGCACCGCAGACCTCGCAGAAGAAGGCAAACCCGTCCTCGGCACCCGCGAAATGACGGAAGAAATTCTCAAGAGACTGTAATTCTTTATTAATCTGTTTGTTTAAAACGTGATTTAAAAAGACCTGCATAATCCGCGGGTCTTTTTTATTATATTACGATTTCAATAAGAACGTCGCAATGAACTTATTGCAATAAATATAAATTTGACATTTAATTCAGAGTCTTAAATCAAATCTTCGGGAATTAAAAAAGCAGTGCTTAAAGCACTGCTTTTTATTTGCAGATTATTTTAAATTATCCTGCCAGTTCTTATGTGCGTAATAATTGTTTATCTGTGTATTCTGACGTTGTTCGTGTTTCCTCCCCCTCAATATGAGTACATCGCTGTACGGCGCATCAAACATCGTTTTCATGACTTCGCTGTATTTTTCAGGGTCAATATTCTTGCATGAGAATATATCCATAAGAACTTCTCCTGTCTCATAGCAATAATGCATTGCGATATGACTTTCAGCAATAAGAACTATTCCTGACATATATTCTGCATTTTCTATTTTGTCTTTAAGAACACACGGGCGACTTATCGGATGCATATTTACATCATAAGGTAATTTGTCAAGCTTTTCAGTAAATTCGTCAATTGTCGGCACATGATTGAGCTTTGCGCTTATCATATAATGGGGTCCGAAATCTGCAACGTCGTACATTCCCATATCGTTTTTCTTAAACTCGCTTCTGTCTATTCTTTTAATGAAAAAAGCATCGCAAGGAAACTCTTTTTTCAACAGTTTTTCAAGCAAATCTGCTGAAGCAAAACCGTCATAAAGAATATCAAGAAAATAGCAATCAAGCTGAGGAAAAGTATGTATCGTGAGATGCCCTCCTTTGAGCAGCACAAATGCGCTTATACCCACGTCCTCCAGCTTTTCGCAATAATAATAAGGAATAAGCTGCGGAGGCATAATCGACTTTAATCTCATAGATTTGACTATTTTATTCAGCACTTCATAAACATCCATCAAGTTATCCAAACGCTGAGTGCTGCATCCATACGAGTCCACCAGAACGTGTATCATTTTAATTCTCCCTGTAGTATTTAGTAATTATATCGCTTTCCGAAAAATCATCGAGATTGATATATGTCAAGTATTTACTTTCGCCATAAACTGAACGTTCTTTAAGCATATGCCAACATTCTACAGAATCTTCGTATAGAATATCGTAAAAATCAAATGTTTCTCCACCGGTGTTAAAACACGATTTTTTACCTTCTTTTACAATTTTAAAATCATTGAGAAATTCTAAATCCGTTACCAGATTTTTCATTAAAGTAAAAATGATTTCTCTATTCTGTTCACTGCCCGAAAGCCTGTTCTTCCACTCATAAATTATACCGTAATATCTGCTGTATTCCCTATATTCTTTGGATAATATACCTCTGAATATCGACTCAGGATTGTAGAGAATATCTCTTTTTATTTCAGTAAGCGCGTAAATAATAACATCTAGATTGCATTGCTCTGCCTTGTAAAGTAGCTCGAATATCGAAACTATGTTGCGCGCATATTTACATTCGCCTTGCTTTGAAGAAGATTGCCCGACTTTCAGCCATTTGCAATAAGCAACTGCAAAAGCCACGTGCATCAATCTGTACATCTGCGCAATACTCCTCATATCCCGCGCATCTGCTTCAGGCATACCTGTCAACAATCTTATAGTCTTTTCGTCTCTTACAAGTCCGTTAACATACGTCGCAAGTTCTCTGTAGTTGTTTATTGCATATTCCATATTTACTCCACGATTATTCTTGCCAGTTTCTTATAACGTTCAAGAGCTGTTTTTTCATCTTCTGCCAAAGCCTTGTTTCTTTGCAAATCGTAAAGAATGCCTTCTTGCCATTTAAAACGGCTTATTTCGTTTATCCCGAAACAGTCTTCAGAAATAAAATCTTTGCATATCCTCAGATTTCCCAGCTGTTCAAGCCTTTTGGCAACGTCAGCAGCAGCATTAGAGAGCTGGCGTACTCCGTCTATTTCAACATCTGACGGAACAACTGTAGGAAGCAAAATAATATCGGTGTCGTCCCCGAAATTCCCTACTCTCATACTCATTCGCCCCAAATAATTAAAAGTTCCTATTCTGAACTGAATTGTCGGCCTCATACAAAATACAAGTTTATCCGCAATTTCAACGGCAAGTCTTGCTGAAAACTGATCTCCTGCCGCAGAATCCGCAACAGCAATTCTTACCCTGTTATTAACACAAAAATGTCTGAATTTTGACAATACGGCTTCTCTTGCGCCATCTATGACCGCTCTGTCAACAGTGTTACTGCTGTCATCTACCCCCAAAAACATTACCGTATTGTCGTTTTCAAGTCCTAACTTTTTGCCAACCGGTTTAAAATGTTTATACAACGGATGATCCTGGATGCTTTCTCCGACGGAATTCTGAGGCCAGTTTTCTTCTCCCTTAATAAATTCTTTGACGTCGAACTGTCCTTTGAATTCATCCTGCATACCCAGAAGATAGGTCATACCTGCGCTCTCGATATCCATGTCGAGAAGAAGTATCGGAGCCCTGCCGTTTGCTCCGCTTTCCTGTGCAAGCAGCGGAAGGGTGTTGAGACAGGTTGTGCTTCTGCCCGCGCCGCCTTTATATGAAAAGAAAGTTGTAAATACTGTTGCCATATTATTTGTCTCCCCCTAAAAGATTGATAAGAGTATCAGGTTTATTCTTGAGTTCTCTGACCCATCCGTCAGCAAATTTTTCTGCGTCAGTTCTGAGTTTGATTCTGAGCTGATCCGCATCAGCGGCACTTTCTGTATTTACTCTGACGTATTTATCTATAAAGCTGTAAATCATATCTCCTAAGAGCTTTTGCAATGTTTTTTCATGTTCTTCCAGCACAACATCTTTACCGAAATTTGAGTCAATTATGTGAGTAAACGTATTTGTCAGCAAAACACAGAAAGAATCTTTTATGCTCTTTCTTAAAATGTTTTCAATAACGTAACTTTGTCTTAACGTTTCCAGTTCCTTTTCATGTTCCGCAGCAACATCCTGTTTTGTCTGTTCTCTTAAGCGCTTTTCAATACGCTTTGCTACTCTGTCTTCTGCTTCTTTTTCAAGCTCTTTCTTTGTTTTAAGACGCTCAGCGTATTCTCTTTCATACGTATCGTAATACATATAGAAGTCTGCAATCGCTTCTATATAACGTTCTGTATTCTCAACATCATAGGTCATGTTATCCCAAATCCAGTCCTGAGCGTTCATTCTTTCAAACAGCTCAAGGAAAAGCGTGCTCATCTGCTTTTGCGGATATTTTGAAATATAGAAAGCAATAAGGTTGTTAGCTTTAACAAGAATAGGAATTATACGTGCGTCTATCATCCTCTCAGTGTTAAGCAGCCTTATATACTTATCTCCCTTAGACTCATGCAGAGACTGATAATTCATGTAATAAGTATCTACGATGTATTCTTTGTTTTCTTTTGAGAGCTGCTCGTATATTCGCTGAACGTTCTGCAATGCAGCATTCATAGTTGCGATAACGTCTTCCTGCTCCTCTTCGTTATCTCTAATGTTTGCATAACCGTAGACCAGAATAAATACCACATAAATAGTGTTGAACAACGCGTTTGAAGAAGAAGATTTCAAAATGTCGTCTTTCGTTATCGTTCTGATATTCTCGAGAAAATCATCACTTACAAGATCCGTCTTCAGAACCGTCTTGTATTTCTGCCATACATTTTCTGCAATTTTTTTACAAGCCTTAGACCAATCCTGCTCGATATGAGAATTTGCCTTATTTTCGTTAATCAATGCAATAAGTTCGCTGTCAGCGCCTTCGCCGCTGCCGTCGTCAAGCATTACGTTGTCTTCAAAGTCGCTGTATGCTTCGAGAACAGAATACGTAAAGAACAAAGACGGCCTTTTACAATCCATAGTATAGTTCCATCCGAGAGGATTGTCCGCGGTTCCTATAACGGATTCATTGAATTTATTTATAATTTTTCTGATATGCTTAACAATGAGATCATCATATTTTTGTTTTAAATCGATTATACCTGATTTTATTGCCTTTCTTACGCTTGCCAGCAAGGACAGCGTCCATGTCATAGCTCCCGTATAAGGGTAAACCGATGAAAACAGTTCGGCATTTTTCTTCTCAGAAACATAAGGGTAAAGATCGTAACCTTTATTGTCGATATAATCGAGTATCCCGATAAGACATCCTTCAAGATCTTCCTTATATTCTTCAGGCAAAACTACATTCATTCTGTTTATCAGCGAAAAAATACCCGTACAACCGAACACATCGCTGAAAAAGCCTATTTTTCTCTCTTTGTCATCTGAAATAAAATGCAGTTTACCATCAACCTTAACCGTCATTTGCCACAAGCTTTGCAAAATCTTTTCGCCAATGACTTTTACGTCAACGTAATTTTTAAAAGTGGACGACTGATCAGTCCGTCCGGGGAACAAAACCTGTTTAATACTGTCTCTCATACCTTTTCTCCAGAGTACTTTATTTTTCAGTTAATGTGCTTGGTCAAGCAATGGAATCCTCCGCCGCCTAGATACGCTTCGGAAGCGTCAAGCATTATTATGTCCCTGTCGGGATAAACTTCTTTTACTATCTTATAAGCTTCTTTATCTTCTTTCAGTCCGAACGAAGGCAATATTACTGCACCGTTCACCTGAGCGTAATTCACGTATGTGTAAAGGACTACGTCCCCGCTCTTCCTTGAATAACTGCCTGCAACATCCAATATATTACTGCTGTCAGATTCAGTTCTCATATGAAAAGACGGCACGGGAAGTTTTACTATATTATAATAATTTCCGTCAGCATCTTTTACCGAACTGAGCAATTTGTATAAATTCTGCGTTACCTTATAATGAGGATTAGTTTTATCGTCAGTATAAGACAGCAACATTGTGTGTTTGTCGGCAAACGCCAGCACATTGTCGATATGCCCTCCTGTTTCGTCACCTTCAAGCCCGTATGGCAACCATACAATCTGTTTGCTGCCGGTAGCTTTAAGAAGGATTTTCTCTATCTGAGCTTTGCTCATCGACGGATTTCTATTGTCGTTTACCACGCTGTCTTCAACAATGAAAATTGTTCCGTTACCGTCAGGAGTGATATTTCCCCATTCCATTGTAACTGGATAACGACTTATTTCATATCCGAACAATCGGCTTGTCAAAGTTTCGTTAAGAGCAGCATCCTTATCCCATGAAGCATACATTCTGCCACCGTAAGCGTTAAAGCCTAAAGCACATATTTTTTTATCGTTGTCATCAAAGCACACGCTTCCCAGCATATCTCTTGCCCAACAATCGTCGTATTCCACCTCGAAAAGCTCTACATCAGATTCAAAAGCATATTGTTCGCGAATTTTATCTTTCATCCCTGGTAAAACTCCAAGAACTACCTTCTGATATCTTGCAATAGAATTTACAAGTGCGGTCATCATTTTCTGAGCAGGGATTGCGTTTTCTCTCCAGACGTCTTCTCTGTAAGGAAAAAGCGTTATCGTCGCCAGTTGTTTTTCGTACTCTCCTTTTAACATAAAAACCTCCGGATTACTTCGTATATCTCGTAAGCAACACACTATTGCTTCTGGTCAGCACGTTAAGTATTGAAGAATCCAATGTAGCAAGATAACAGAATGCCTGTGCAAACTTTTTATATTCATCGTTTACTGCATCGTATACTATTACGGTATCTCCCGACCCCGACATTGCTGCATTGACCCCAGTCGAATACCAGGATGCGCTTGCCGAATTGTTGTTTATAAAAAGAACAAAGCTGTAACACGGCTCAATGCACATCTCAGGGGTTATCGCCAGACAATACAAGTTATTCATAGCCTCTTCTACATCTTCGTCTGAAACTTCGATTTCTTCCCCGTTATCATCGTATTTGAATTGCATCCAGTTTGCTATTTTGGGGAATGGACATGCTATTTTTTCATCGCTGAATTTTGCATTGAGCGCGTAGTTTACTATTTTTTTAGATTCGATTGAATCAAGTTTTATTTCCCTAAGTTGCCACCTCTCCATATCGCGCAGCTTTACGCAATATTTGCAATATCTTCTGAGTTCATTGACCAATACAGAATTTACGTCCATTATGCCGTTCAAAACGTCTGCAAATTTCTCCATAAATTCAATAAACTTATAAGCGTCGGCTTTCGCGTTACTTTCAAGCGTATCTCCACCGTAATCAGCGGATAGCCATTTTTTAAAATTCTCCGGCACCGTATAGATGTCTTCGTCAAAATCGTCGTATAATATCGTAAAAGCGTTGAAATCCGACGAAAGAAGCGCATCAAGTTCTTTCATCCCATCGTTGATCACTACGTGATATTTTTGGAATAAATCTTTCTTCTTTACGTTATCAAAAGAATTGAAAAAATCTATTATCTTATTGCGTTGGCAGAATTCTCTTCTTATCATATTTGAAACTTCCTGCCTTGCCTTGTCATCTTTCTTTATAAAGCTTTTTATTTTGTTTTTAAAAGGTTCCCAGCTTTCTCTTACATAGTCTTTAGGGCAATAATAATAATACTTAACCCCGTCTATTTTTCCAGCAATGTTTTTTGCAGCAAGATTACTGGATATTATCATACAAGAATAAGTATTACAATCATAGTTATTTAATTCATTTGTGAGAATGTGCGCCTCCTTAAGCAAAGTAGGATTTGCTTCGTCGCAAGATTTTATATCGTCATTAACTGAACGGGATATACAATCTTTTCCAATGCAATATTTAAGAAGATCAACAAACCTTCTTGAATCCAGCATATTGTCGTGAGCATAATTTATATTTTCGAGCAACGCAGATATATATTTTCTTGTCAGCTCTTTAAATATCCTGGACGAGGTAGCCGGCGTAAAATATCTGATAAGAGTATCTTTCTCTATTAGCCTTAAAGATTTAATGCTATCAGGAAGAGAATCGTATGTAATAGAAGAATCAAGAGCTATCGGATAAACCTGAAGCCTGTTATTGGACATAGATACCATCTCTGAATAGCTCTTGAGTTCTTTAAGAACTTCGTTCGAAGCAAGAGAATTCTTCGATAAAACAGGTATCATCAGACAAGTTTTCGAAATCTGTTCATTAATTTCCTTCTCATACTTGTCACCTCCGAAATTTCTTTCGACCCCGTTTTCGTAATACATACTCCAATAGCATAATTCCAAAGACTCCATGCCTTTTATAATTTCACTAACCTTTTCAATGTCCGCGCTACAAAGTGAAACGAACATTTTATATCTCTCCAGATTCAGCTTTTCTGCAAGGTTTTCAATCGCATTTTTATTCATTTTTTTCCTCCGTATATATGCTTTGTCCTTAGCAAAATTTTATCTCTCAGCGATTGATATTATTTTATCATATAAATATTGATTTTACAACATTTTTTGTAAAATCAGCTGTAGGCAAAAAAATACGCGCTCACATTCGGAGCGCGTTTTTCAGTATTTTGTCTACATTAATTTATAAGCGTCGACGTTATCATATAGTTCGCTGTTGCAGTGTTGGTTGCGATAGGGATATCGTAAACAACTGCGATGCGCAAAAGCGCTTTGACGTCGGGGTCGTGAGGCTGTGCGTTGAGGGGATCCCAGAAAAAAACGACTGCGTCGATCTCGCCTTCTGCGATCTTTGCGCCTATCTGCTGGTCGCCGCCGAGAGGACCTGAAAGATATCTTTTCACTTCAAGTCCGGTTGCGTCGCCTACGAGCTTTGCCGTAGTGCCTGTGCCGCAAAGGTTGAATCTTGCGAGAGAGTCCTTGTTCTTCATTGCCCAGCTGACCATTTCAGCTTTTTTCTGATCGTGCGCGATAAGTGCCAGCGTTCTGATTTTTTTCATTCTCTTCTCCTTTTGTAGATAAACTTTCCCTTCCGCTTATATTATAGCTCAATAAAGCGAAAAAGGTAAAGCAATTTAAAGAATGTCAGCTCATAAAAAACGGGCAGATTTTTTTGCCCGTAATTTTCCTGCCCGTGTAGGTTAATCAGTCTACCGTCACCTTAAAACAATAAGGGAACGGCACGTCGGGTTTCTCCGGAACGGAGATATAAAGCCCGGATTCGTCCTGGTAATGCTTTATTTTCATGTCCGATCCCAGAAGTTCGACTTTCTTTATATCGTATCTTATGCCGTGCTCGCCCGAAAAAGCAAGTTTTTTTATCCTCAGCTCTTTTCTGTATTTACCGAACATCTGGAAGACGTATATCGCACCAGTTTTAAAGGTAAACCTGAAGTCCCTGGGAGTGAATATGGTCTTCTCGATGAAAGAACCTACGCGCCTTTTTCTTCCCTCTCCGAAACCTACCTCGCAGGGCTGACTGCCGTAAACAGCCTCTCCGTTGATTTCAAGCCACTTACCTATTTCCGCAAGAAGTTCTTTTTCTTTATCGCATACAGAGCCGTCAGCTTTTGGTCCTACATTGAGCATAAAACAGCCGTTCTTGGAAACGACTTCTATCATATTGCATATGATTTCAGACGCTGGTTTATATATATTGTTGTTGGTATATCCCCAGCTGTTTCTTGCTGTAGAAGTATCGTTCTGCCATACGTCTGCGCGAATGTCAGACACCTGTCCGCGCTCCACGTCGAAAGTCGCGCAACCGTTCATTACAGCGCCTACCTTGTAGAATACGGTAACTTCTTTTCCCCATTCTTCTCCGCGATTGTAATAATAAGCAAGGAATTTTTTCAGATACGGCTTGAATTCCGTCTTTTGAATCCACCAGTCGAAATATACGGCGCCAGGCTGTAACTTGTCTATCATCTCACATGAAGAAGCCAGCCAGTCTCTAAGCCATTCATCTGTAGCCGTGATTTCTTTATCCGTCTTTCTCGCATTGCCGCTTGCAGGACAATAAGCAGGTCCATAAAGATCTCTGTATTCCTCGTTTGCGACAACTTCGCTCTGAGGAAAATTACGCCTTGCAAAGTTCATAAACCAGAAATGCTCTGCTCTGTGATTTGATGCAAGGAAGGTCATTCCCTCTTCTTCAATGCGCTTTTTAAGCTCGGCAATATAATCGCGTCCCTTAAGTTCAAGCATATTCCAGCGATTGAGATCGCTACCGTACATTTTTATTCCGTCGTGATGCTCGCATACAGGCATAACGAATTTCGCGCCCGCCCCTGCAAATATTTTCGCCCATTCTGAAGCGTCAAACTTCTCAGGATTGAACATGTCTATAAATTGCCTGTATTCGAAATTCTTGCCGTACTTAGAAACGTGATAATAATAAACAGGATCTTTTGTGTCGTACATTCGCCTCGGATACCATTCGTTGCCGAAAGCGGGCACGCTGTAAACGCCCCAGTGAATAAAAATGCCGAATCTTCCGTTTCTGTACCAAGCGGGAGTTTTGTGATGAGACAAGCTTTCCCAGTTGTCTTTAAACTTACCTTTCTTGATCACTTCGTCTATCTTTTTGATGTAAGCGATTATTTTATGATCCATAAATTCCCCTTATCTGCGTTAAATCACGCCGTTGTTTTCAAGCCATTGTCTGACAGCTTCGTCGCATTCACCCGCGTCGCTGCCTTTAACAGAGAGTCCTTCTTCAACCTGAGCCGACGGACACAGTTTCTTTATGTCTGATACGCTTCTTGCAAGACCACTCCCCTCGTTGGTACAAAGCGGAAGTATTTTCTTGCCTGAAAAATCCGCGCTTTCCAGAAAGGTAAATACGGGCATGGGCATCGTTCCGCACCAGTTGGGATAACCGAGAATAACGGTATCGTAATCCAACACTCCGATATACCTCTCAAGCTCGGGACGCGCATTGTCGGCAAGTTCGTCTCTGGAACGCTTTACACAGTATGCATATTTCTTAGGATAAGGCATTGTTGCCTTTATTTCAAACAGATCTGAGCCCGTCATCGCCGCGATTTTCTCTGCGACTATCGCAGTATTGCCTTTTTCAACGTTTATGATTTTGCCTGAAAAGTAATTCTCACCGCTGTGAGAAAAATAAGCCGTTAAAATTTTCATTTCCGCTCTCCTTATAAACTTTGTCGGCGGTATTAATTCGCTGCAGTTGAATTTTATTTATTGTTTTTAAGACAAGCGCGAATTTTGCGCTTTATTTTCTGAAGAGAATTGTCGATATATTTTTCACTCTTTCCCGTCTGAAGCGCTATATCCCTGTAACTTCTGCCGTCAAGGTAAAGTCTGAGAATTCCCGTTTCTTCCGGAGAAAGATTTTCTGTAATATTTTTCTTGACCTGTATTGAGTTTTCACGCATTATCGCGGTATCCTCAGCAGACGTAGCGCTCATTGAATAGTCTACGTCGTATATCGAAACGTAATTGTTGAGCGCCTTGTGTTTATCGCGGTTTGCCGCTTTCACAACGTCTATGATCCTGTTTTTTACGCAACTGTATGCAAATGCAGAAAACGGAACTTTAGACTCCAGATCGTAAGCGTCGATAGCTCTGTAAAGAGCGATCATTCCTTCCTGAATAAGGTCCTCGTCGCCTGCTCCGACAAGAAAATACTGTCTCGCAACCGAGATAACGAGACTTTTATATCTTGTCAGAATTTCTTCTGTAGCCGCCATGCTGCCTGTGCGGCTTTCGGCTATCAGAGCGACGTCTTCCTTTACTTTCACTTGCTATACCTCTGTCTTACGACTTCGTAACATATAATTCCGCACGCGACCGAAGCATTGAGAGAATTGACCTTTCCCCTCTGCGGAAGTGCGATGACCTTATCGCAGAGCTTTGAAGTCAGTTCTTTTACCCCGAAGCCTTCGCTGCCTATAACAATCGCGGTGTCGACGTCAAAACGGGTGTCGTATATACTCTCTCCGCCCATATCCGCGCAATACACGTTTACGAATTCGTCCTTGAGTTTTCTTATCGCGTCGTTTATATTGCCGACCTTGGCAACTGCAACGTGATTCGCCGCGCCTGCGGATATTCTTATTACCGTTTCGTTTACAGTCGCGCTTCTGCGCGAAGGTATTACCACGCCGTGCGCGCCTGCACATTCGGCAACTCTCAAAATGCTTCCGAGGTTGTGCGGATCTTCTATTCCGTCAAGAAGCAGAATAAAAGCTTTTTCGCCTTTGCCTTTCGCTATCGCAAGAATATCGTCAAGCGTGCAGTATTCAAAATCAGACGTTTCGGCTATAACGCCCTGATGTCTGAGTTCTCCCGCAAGCTTATCAAGCACGCGTTTTTCGCAGAATTCGATGCGCGCTCCTTTCGCGCGTGCGCCTTCGACCATCTTGTCCAGATCGTGCGCACCTTTGAGCACGTAAAGTTTTTGTATTTTCGTATCTGCCCCCAGAAGCTCTCTGACGGCGTTTTTACCTATCGACAGCATTATTCAAGATTCTTCCTTTTTTCTCTGACCTCGAGCATCTTGCCGCAAGTCATCTTGCCTTCCGAGCAAGCGCCCTTAACGCATGACGGTCCGCAATCCGCAAACAGCGTGGGAGCGACTTTTGTCACAAGCGCAAGCATCTGCCACGCGACGTCGCGTATTTCCCACTGAGCTCTGTTGCAGCATCTGAGATTGAAGAAATGCATCAGCTCTCTCGCGTTCATAGTAACGACCATCTTAGTTTCCGCCGCATTGGGAAGCACAAAACGCGCGTCCTCGTTGGATTTCTCGCAATCTCCTCCGAGAAGCTGCTGCCACTCATCGTACCAACCCTGTATCTCATCCATCTGCTTTTTAAATTTTTCTACGTATTCTTCACCGAGAGCCTGAATAGATTCAGGGATAACGTAATTGAACGCACCTTTCTTGTTTGCGGCTACGTATCTCTGCGACTTAACGCTGAAACTTGCAATTCTGTGTCTGGTGATCTGCGCAAGCAGGCTTCTTGAAACTCCTTCTATACCGAAAGTGAATGAAGCGTGCTCTATCGGCGACAAATGTCCGAGAGATACCAGCCTTGCAATGAATTTGGATACGTCTTTTTCTTCGACTCCTCCCTTGAGATCCATTATGTCAGCATCGCTGTAGCAAAGTTTAGCCGCTAATGCTACCACCTGCTCAGGATTGGGAGTATGATTGAGAAGTACTACTTTGGGTCTTACCTGTGGCATTGTTTTCTCCTTGTATAGCCGCGTGAAAGCGCGCGGCATATCTGTTCAGCTTATGTTTATATTTTTATTATCCTGATATCTGAAGACGGGATCACTCTTTGTCCGTCTTCTCCGACGCCTTTTCGATCAGCTCTGAAAGGCGCGCCCTCTGCCCCGTTATATAAAGATAACCGATAAGGGCTTCAAATCCGCTTGCCTTCCTGTAATCGGAAGAGGTGGCGTTCTTTGCAATATTGTTGGTATGACTGTTCTTTGCGCGGCGGTATACGCCCTCTTCGTCAGGCGTAAGCAAAGGCAGTATGCTTTCAATTGCGACTGCCTGAGAGTGAGCTTTTACTTCCTGAGAAACCGCCTTATGCAGAACTCCTGCTTTACAGCCCGATTCCAACGCCGTGCGACAACGCGCGTAAAGCATCTGCACGCTGTCCCCGATATAGGCAAGCACGAGAGGGTTGAGCTCCCGCGCCTGTTTCTCAGTTACCGTCAATCCCGCAAAGGGTAAATAGTCAGTTTTATTTGCCATATTTGCTGACGAAATAGTCAAACAGAAGTTCGTCGCTGTATTCGAGCTGACCTGTTATCTTAAGAGTGCACTGTTTGATGTACTCTTTGCAGCTCTTTTCCATAATGCGTATGATCTCAAACGCTTCATCCATATCTCTGCCTGCACAGAAAACACCGTGGTTTGCCATAAAGCAGGCATTTCTGCCCTTCATTGCAGCGACTGTGCCTTCCTTCAGGGTCTTCGTTCCCGGCAAACCGTAAGCGCCCACTCTTGCAGGGCCGCCGACGAGCTTCTGCATTTCGTCGCTCATTACCGGCAATTCGATACGCGCTGAAGCGAGTACCGAACACCATACGGGGTGAGAGTGAATGGTAGCGTTGATTTCAGGTCTGTCAGCCATGATAGCCGCGTGTATTTTTCTTTCGCTTGTCGGCTTTTTACCGTCGCTCCATACAGACGTGTCGCTTATCTGTACTACGGGCATGTCTTCAGGCTGGAGTGCAACGTAATCCAGTCCCGTAGGAGTAACGAGCATATGGTCTTCGTCAAGTCTTACGGCAGTGTTGCCCCAGGTGCCCTGCACGAGGTTTTCCTTGAGAAGGTTTACGCCGCTGTCCTTGATAACTTTGCGCAGTCTGAGTTCTTCTTCCTTAGTCCAAGCCATCTTATTCGCCCTCCCTTTTTGAGATGTTTTCCTGATTTACCTTGCTGTATTTTTTCTGATAGATAATGTTCATCAGTTTTGCTTCTATGCAATTGATTATTTTGTTTCCTCCGAGAACGCTTCCGCATACGTATGCGTGGCTTGCCTTGTCAAGTACGAGGGCGCAGGTGTAAGCCTCGTCCATCGTTCTTCCCACCGTCAACGCGCCGCCGTCGGGTACGAGGACGGAATTTCTCTTCTTGAGACCTTTAACGAGGTCGTCTGTAGCCGCACTCTTGCAGGTCTTACAATTGAGCCCGACTATTTGAGTCATATCGTCAAGCACGGCGGGAATGGTAGCCTTTGCTCTTGCGACAGCGCATACGAAAGGCGCGTGCGTATAAAGCACTGCGTGCACCTCGGGACGCTTAGCAAAAAGTCTTGCTATAACCACATAATCCTTGTCGTCCGTCGTAAGCGGAAGTTCGATAAGGTCTTCGGGCTTGAGCGCGTCGAGCTGTACCGAAGCTTCGTTTACGCAGAAGCCGTCTTTGGTACGCATCGCAATGCGGTCGCCCTTGCCGTTCATGCGTTCTGCGACGATTTTTGCCGCATAACTCATAACGGTTTCTTTAATCTTATTGTCAATCATTGTCTTGTCCTCCGAATCTCAATGCGTTTGCCTTATAATAAGTTCTCTTAAGACTCTTGTAAAGTCTCTTGTAAGTCATAAACAGTTCATCGTAAATATGCGCGTTTACAGGGTTGGGTCTGTAGGTCTTGCTTTCTTTTACGAACTGCTTTGCAGCCTCGAAATTTTCCAGTTCTCCCAGACCGATAAGAGCTATGATAGCCGCACCCAGCGCACCTGCGTTGCGCGGATTGTCCACGATTGCGAATTCCGCGCCCGTGATATCGGCGATGATCTGCATCCACGCGTTGTCCAGCGCTCCGCCGCCGATTATGCGGAACTGTCTGCAATGGAAGCCGTAATCCTTTTCAAAGTTTTCAAGTATCCATCTGAGGTTGTAGCCTATACCTTCGTAGACTGCTCTCATAAGATGTTCTCTTGTGTGTTCAGGACCTATGTTGAACAATGTAGCACGCGTTGTGGTAGTGCTTACGGGGCATCTTTCGCCTAACATCCAAGGGGTGCAGATCAGGTGATTGCTTCCTGCCGGAATGCTCTCTATCACCTTATCCATATAAGCGTAAATGCCTTCGCCCAGTTCTTTCTGTTCTGTGCGGAAGAACTGATCTATAAGCCACTGGATATTGCTTCCCGCCGCTTCAGTAATTCCTACGACGAGGTTCATGTTTACGTCCGCGCTCTGGATTGCCGCCGCGCCGTGCTTGAACGCGGTCTGAGTTTTGCTTGCCGCGCCTACCCACGCCGAAGTGCCCAGGTAGATATGTATATCGCCGTCGCCGTTCATGCCGCTGCCTACGCAAGCGCTCTGCGTGTCGTCACAACCGCCGAATACCGCCGTGCCTTCCTCAAGTCCCATTCTCTCAGCAGCTTCTTTGGTAAGGCCTGCGCCTATCTTATCTGTACTCTTTACGAGCGGAGGAAGTTTTGACATATCCAGTCCCGTAAGCGCAAGAACAGAAAGCCAGGTCTTTTTCTTGAGATCGAGACCGTAGCTTGACGCGCCGCTGTATTCAGCGACCATCTCGCCCGTGCACTTGAACTTGAGATAACCGTTTACGTCAAGAAAATATTTAGTATTGTTGTAGACGTCGGGGCGCTCTTCTTTGAGCCAGATGAGTTTCGCAATAACGTCTTTGCCCATGATGGGAGTGCCGGCAAGAATTTTGAATATGCGCTTGCCGCCGAACTTTCTCATTATCGAGCGCGCCTGGTTTTCAGCTCTTCCGTCGACCCATGTGATATTGTTGTGAAGAACGTTGCCCCACTGGTCGATAGGGATAATGCCCATTGCCTGCGTTGAAAAGACGACGCCTTTTACGTCGGCAGGGTCTATTTTTTTCTCTTCGACGAGCTTTTTGGTCGCCGTACAGACTGCCGCCCAATACTCTTCCGGATTCTGCTCAACAAATCCGGGGCTGGGATAATAAGTCGGATACGGCTCTGTCTTGGTGCCTATAATATGACCTTCGAAATCTACAAGCACAGCCTTGTCAGAGCTTGTACCCATATCGTGCGCGATAATGTATCTGCCCATTTTTCTCTCCTCTTATTTGCGCTTTTCGGAAGTGCGACCGTTTTATAGAAAAGGGTTGCGCACCTTTTCGGTGTGCAACCCGTCCGCACAGGATATTCAATCCGTAATTGCCTTATTTCTTTGCCGCAGCCTTAGCAGCATCTTTCTTTGCGCGGTATTCCGCAACCTGCTGCTCCATCGGGGTCTTGCGCTCTTTGACCAGCTTGAAGACGTCTTCAAAGCGGTTGAGTGCTTCGTCTATGATCTCGTCTGTATCAGCCATAGAAGTGTAAAGACGGCTGCCTGCGAGAGTTACGATGCCGTGAGACATATAAGCCGCGCCCATATGTTCCATAGCTTCCTTTCTTACCATGATCATATCCTTCTTCTTGAGAACCTTTACGAGGTTGAGGATGTTCATGGATGAGAAGTCGTAGCTCATTGCGCCCGTGCATTCGAGGTGGACGATAGAGCCCTGGTTGTAAGCAACGTACGGGAGCTTGTATGCGTCGATAAGTCTTACGAGACCGTCGGTAAGTCTGTTGCCTGCAAGACCTGCTTTTACGCAAGCGTTGTTCTTAGCGATTTCTTTGATCGCAACATAACCTGCCATAGCCGAGAGCGGGTTTGCTGCCAAAGTGCCGCCGACGTAAGCTTTCTTAGCACCGCCTGCAACGCCTGCCGCCATAAGGTTGACGAGTTCTCTCTTGCCGCCTACGCCGCCTGCCGCAGGATAGCCGCCTGCAACGATTTTACCGAAAACGGTAAGGTCGGGTTTGACGTTGAACAAGCCCTGCGCACCGCCGAGACCTACTCTGAAACCGGTAACTACTTCGTCAAAAATGAAGAGACAGCCGTACTTGTCGCAGAGCGCTCTTACTTTTGCGTTGTAATCCCAGTCAACGGGTCTGGTGCCTGACTCAGGACCTACAGGCTCAACGATAACGGCAGCTGTGCCGCCTCTCATCTTGTTCAGCTTGAGGTAAGTTTCAAGCATCTCGCAGTCATTGGGTCTGACTTCATCCACAACCGAGAAGATGTTGTTGGGGATACCGTGAGATTCGAGGAACTGTCTCGTGCCGGGAACTTTAAGACCGTAAACCATCTGATCTGACCAGCCGTGATAAGCGCCGCCGATCTTGATGATTCTCTTTTTCTTTGTAGCGCATCTTGCGATACGGATAGCCGCCATAACGGATTCGGTACCGCTGCCCAGCATACGGAACTTTTCAACGTTGGGCATATGTTTGTTGATCTCTTTAGCGATAAGCAGCTCTGCCTCGTGGAAAAGACCGGTAACAGGTCCGCATTCGTTAATGAGTTTGATAGCTTCTTCTCTTACTGCGGGGAAGTTGCTGCCCAGAATGGTAGGACCGCCCGCCTGAAGGAAGTCGATATACTGGTTGCCGTCAATGTCGGTCAGATACGCGCCTTCTGCCTTTACCATGCACATCGGGAACGGCTTGTTGAAAGCAAGGTTGTGCTGAACGCCGCCGGGGATGTACTCTTTCGCTTCTGCGGTGATAGCCTTGGACTTCGAGCATTTTTTGTCGTAATACTCAGATACGATTTTGTCGTATTCGTCCTTGGGGACGCTGTAGATATTGGCATCGGTAAGTTGTTTAAGGCTTGCGTTGATTTCTTTGGCATTTGCCCATCTGGTAACGCCGTAGCCTGCTTCCTGCTTACCTTTAAGCTCTGTATATGTAACCTTCATTGTAAGACCTCCTGTTCTTTGCAAAATCATTATATATAGTTTACCACTTTTTACGCGCGTAGTCAATCGTTAATTTTTGCGGTGAATAATCAATTTCAGCCCCTTTGCCCCTTATTTATCGGCTTTAAGGTAGGCGTGTATTATAATACACAAACAGCTGTATTTGTTCGGTTTTTCAAGCAAATTAGTTTCGGCTTTTTATTGTTTTGGAATTCTACGCTATGGTATAATGTTTATATCAAAGCTACGGGGAGAAGTTATGGAAAAATTAAAACGCGAACACGCAAAATACATCATTGATTTTGCCAAAGACGTTATCGACAAAACCGGGCCTCGCCTGCCCACGTCTCCTGAAGAGAAGCTTGGGGCAGAAATCATCGCTGAAAAGATGCAAAATGCCACCGGAAACCCTTCTGTTACAGAAACTTTCATTTGTGCACCGCGCGCTTCCATAGCCGCAATCCCGATACTCGGGCTTATAGGCATAATCAGCTTCGGACTCTACTATATATCCCCTATCGCCAGCCTTATAACTACGGTATTCGATTTTATACTGGCAGCGGTGCAGGTATTTACATATTCCGCAAAAATGGATTTCCTTTTCAAAAAAGGCGAATCGAGAAACGTCTACAACTCTGTAGAGCCAGCAAGCGGAAAGACAGATCGCACGATCGTCCTTGCCGGACACATGGACAGCAGCTGGAACTGGAACTTGTCTCTCACAAATCCCAAAACCGCTATACCCAAAACAGCGATCGGCATAATAAGCATACTCGCTATTCTTATAATGTCTATAGTCGCGCTCGCAGTAGGCAATATTAGTTTCTTATCTATAAAAGATCTTGCAACGCTTGAAACCTACACGGGGCTGGATATTTTCAGAATCGTAATGTATTTCCTTCCCCTGCTCTGCCTGCCCGGTTGCTACTGGCTGAGCATATATCTTACATGGGATAAATCAAAGGCTTCTCCCGGCGCCATGGATAATCTTACCGGTTGCGCGCTGGCAGTTGCGATTGCTAAATACTACAAAGAAAACCCCGACAAAGCTCCTGAAAACTGCCGCTTTGTATGTATGGGCTTCGGCAGCGAAGAGGCAGGACTCAAAGGGGCTTCCGCTTTCTGCGAAAAGCACAGAAACGACGGTTTCTTCAACGACCGCACTTATGTCCTCAATCTCGATTCTTTCAGAGACGCAGGCTATTTCAACGTTGTCAACGGCGACGTATGGCTGGGCACGACTTTTGACAAAGGTCTTACCGACGTATGTTATAAGGTCATGGACGATATGAAATTGAATCCTAAAATAATCAAAAACCCTGCAGGAGGTTGCGACTCTACTCCCCTTACCAGAATGGGAGTAAAGACCGTTACCCTCAACGCGCAGAATCCTACGACAACAGACTATTATCACACGATAAAAGACACCGTTGAAAATCTGGACGAAGACGTTCTTGCAACGTCGTTTGAACTGCTTGTAAAAACAGTCGAAGCGGTAGCCGATTACGACGAAAAGATCAATTCAAAATAATCAAATAGATATTTATCAAATAAAAGGACGAGGCGCTGCGCCTCGTCTTTTTTACTGCAATATGCATTATATCATAATTTATCTTTTCTTATTCTTGTTATAATCCGGCATTTCAGCTGGCGTCTTCAGCGTACTTTATAATATCGTCGTATGCCGCAGATATCTGAGTCGTAACCAGATCGAGCGCGGCTTTTGCCTGCTCTTCCTGCTCTTCGTCGCTGCCGATAAGCACCTGAGTGTATCTGTGATATATCTGTCTGTAAGGCTCGTAAACCTGGAAATATCCCAACAATACGTATTCAAGATTATACTTGCTGAGCTCGGTAATGCACGGTTCTATGTTTTCCTCGTCGATATTAAGCGCAACGGTTGTGAATATCTGAAAAACAGGCACGCCCATCTCGTCGAAGTTCATGAAATTTATCTCCGTGATCGCACTTCCGTCCTCTTTTTCTCCCAGTCCTGTCAAAGTAGCCTTGAGCACGTCAACGCCCTTGACGTTGGTGAGGAACGCATCTATCCTTGCGCTTTCAAGATAATCTTTGAGTTTTTCAAGAAGTTCTGATTGATTCATATTTTCTCCTTATCCATGCGCAAACAGAAGTAATAATTTCAGACTGTCCTGCAATCGATCGCCTTAATATATTCGTTGACTTCGGTGCTTTCTTCTGAATAAGTTACGTTTTCTGAATTATCGCAATAAACGTCTTTGCCGTCTCTGTCCGCCTTTCCGCAAGTAAGCACGAAAAGCGACGCCGCGAACACAGCAAGAAGCAGGCAGAACACCAATGCCGCTTTCAAAGTTTCTTTCAAAGAAAAATTCTGCAAACTCTTTTTACTCATAATTTCTTTTTCACTACCTCTAACAAAAAACTGACCGGTCTGAAACCGTCGTTGCAGGAGATCATAGCCGAATGCGGATCTTTCATCCAGCCGTCATAAAAATTGCCGCCGCCTTGCGCAAGCTCTTTTACGAAATAACTCATGCTTTCCCATGCGCTGTCGCAAAATCCTTCGGGTTTTCTGCCGTCCTCAGATATAAAAACATCTCCCTCGCATATATCGCACGTATGCTCTATAGGGTTTTCGTATTTCTCTATAAGGTCATCATAGCGCGCCTTTCTTATAGCGGTTATTTTTACGTCCATAAGACGAGTATAACAGCAAACGACGATAAATACAACTTTTTAAATATAATAATTGCGCACAGATCCGATTTATCAGAAAGCGTGCGCAATTATTTACATCAACGAATTTTTAAATGCCTATTACTTACTAAATGAAATATATCATTCCCGCCGCGGCAGAAACAAGTATAGTGGCAATAGGCGGCATGCTCTTTTTCTTGATCAATCTGTAAATCACCATAGTTACAGCGACTATAGTAAAAATTATCAGTGCGTGCCAATTGAATTCGCCTACGACTTCGAAGTTGTTGTAATTAGCGTAAAGACATTTGACGAAAAGCAATAAGCCCGTTGAAATAATTAATCCCCAGATAACGGGAGTAATGCCTTCAAACGCCGCTTTCACGTACTTGTTCTTAGCGAAATTCTTAAAGACGGTAGCAATGATAAGAATAATACAGAACGCAGGCAAAACTATGCCTATAGTAGCGATAAGGCTACCTAAGAAACCTGCCTGATTGCTTCCTATAAATGTGGCGATATTTACCGCAATAGGTCCGGGAGTGGACTCGGCAATAGCAATGTAATTCCACAGCGTATCCGCATCCAGCCAGCCGCGGGAAACAACTTCCTGCTGAATAAGCGATATCATGCCGTAACCGCCGCCGAATGATACGGCGCCTATTTTAAGGAATACGAGGAACAGTTCAAGATAAATGTTCATACTCTTCCTCCTTCGCCGTCAGCGCCTGTCTGCTGATTTTTAAAAGCGTCATCCTGGCTTTCAGAGGCATTTTCGTCAACACTTTTTTCTGTGCCCGTGTCCGGCAAATCGCCTTTCATGGTTTTATCTGATTGCTCTGAAGCATTCTCTTTGCCGCCTTCTTCGACACTTACGGATTTTTCTCCGCTTCCTTCCACAGCCTTTCTGAGTTCTTTACCCATGCCGTAAGAATTCTCTCCGTCCCTGCAGATTATCTCGGCAGCCATTCCAGTCTTGACATCGGAATCACCATTCCCGTTGCCAGACTCAGTTGCAGTCTGCTTTCCGTTCAAACCTTTCTTCTTTGCGATAATATCTCTTATTATCTGAGCTATCAATCCAAGCGCCGCGCCGATAAGGATAATGTAAACGGTTGAGAAATTCAATGAGAAAATATCGATACACACCGCCGCCGCAAACGTCAACAGGAAAATGCCCCAGGAGAAAGCGTTCTTATCCGCTTTGCGCAACATATTTACGCCCGCAGTCGTAACCATTATCGCAATGCCTACCTTTACGCCCTCGAATGCGTATGCCACAGCGGTAAGCGACATAAATGCGTCATAAAATATCGATATAAGATAAATGATCGCAAAAGAAGGTATGCATACCGCAAGCGTGGCAAGAAATGAACCTATAAAACCGAGCATCTTGTAACCTACGAAAGTTGCGCAGTTTATCGCGATAGGTCCCGGAGTAGACTCTGCTATAGCGATTATCTCGTAAAGCTCTACTTCGTTTATCCATTTTTTGCGCACTACGAATTCACGCTCTATCAGTGCTATCATAGCATAGCCGCCGCCGAACGTAAACAAGCCTATCTTCAAATAACTTAAAAACAGGGTCAAAGCAAGTTTTACCCTGTCGGCAGAAATCCTTTTCATCTGTCTTCCAGCTTTTTATAATCTCTTATTTCTACAATATCTTTATAAGCGGGACGGATAATCTTGTCCGCGTTTATAAGTTCCTCCAGTCTGTGAGCAGACCAGCCTACTATACGTGCGATTGCGAACATGGGAGTATACAATTCTTTGGGCACTCCCAGCATACTGTATGCAAAACCGCTGTAAAAGTCAACGTTGGCAGAAACGCCTTTGTAAATGCGTCTCTCGTTTGCGATAGCCTTTGCTGACAATCTTTCGACAGTTTCGTAGAAGGTATAAAGTTTGCTCTTTCCCTTTGACTTTGACAGCTCGCTTACAAAACGCTTGAACACCTGAGCGCGAGGATCTGACAGCGAGTATACCGCGTGTCCCATACCGTAAATCAGCCCCTTGTGGTCAAACACTTCTTTGCGCAATATCTTGATCAGATAATCGTAAATTTCGTCTTCGTCCTCTATATCGTGCACGTGTTCTCTTATATGCTTCATCATCTGCACGACCTTAAGGTTTGCGCCGCCGTGCTTAGGTCCTTTAAGCGATGCGAGAGCGGCGGAAATTGCCGAATACGTATCTGTACCTGACGAGGTAACTACCCTGGTTGTAAAAGTAGAGTTGTTGCCGCCTCCGTGCTCCATATGCAGTATCAGCGCAAGATCGAGGACTTTTGCTTCAAGTTCAGAAAACTTTTTGTCAGGTCGCAACATACGCAGGAAATTCTGCGCCGTGCTCAGCTCAGGATCAGGATGATGTATGTACAGACTGTCGTCCATTATGTAATGATTGTACGCCTGATAACTGTAAACGCTCAGCATCGGGAAAACGCTTATAAGCATAAGGCACTGTCTTATAACGTTGTGAATGCTTATGTCGTCCGCCTTTTTGTCGTACGATCCCAGCGTCAGAACGCTTCTCGACAAACTCATCATCATGTCTTTGCTCGGAGCTTTCAGAATTACATCCTTCGTGAAATTCCTTGGCAGTTTTCTAAAATCCGTAAGAGCCTGATTGAATTCTGCAAGTTGCTCCTTGTCAGGCAGATCGCCCATAAGCAGTAGATAAGCGATCTCCTCAAAGCCGTACCTGTCGTCCTTAATCAGTCCGTCCACCAGTCCGTCGATGCTGTATCCACGGTAGTAGAGTTCACCCTCGCACGGCACATGCTCGCCGTCGACTTCCTTTGACGATACAATTTTGGAAATGTTTGTAATACCCGCGACCACGCCTTGTCCCGATTTGTCGCGCAGACCGCGCTTGACGTGAAAGTGGTCGTAAAGAGAAGTGTCGAGGGGGTAACTCGCCAGACATTTTTTCTCGTACTTGTCTATTATAGCCTTATCTGTCATTGTTACCTCCTTTGCCTCCCGGCAAAAATATTTTTATACGGCAAACACCGTAATTTTCAAAATAAAATAAACTGAACTGCTTTAATCCTGAATATCTTCTCCGTCATCACAACAGTTGATTTCATATGCGGCACTGCCGTCCACGGCATTGAGCACCGCCCTTTCAACCGCCTTTACAGCGGCAATCTCTATCAGCACGGGATTGACAACAGGCTTCTTCCCCGTCGCCATTACGAACAGACTGTCCCCGTCATAATCTGTATGTACGGGATATATAGTCCTTGCCAGACCGTTATGCGCCACGCTTGCGACTTTGTTTGCCGCAACCTTGTCCAGCTTAGCGTCTGTTATAATACATCCGATAGTAGTGTTTCCGGTCAGCAGGCGAAGATATTCACCGTTTAAAATGCGTTCTTCCGCACCTATGAACGCGCCTGTCCTACCTTTGCATCCGGCAACGATTTTTCTTGTATCCGTGTCGATTACATCACCCAAAGCATTTACCGCCACGACAGCCGTGACCGTTACTCCAGCCACTTTTACGCTAGCCGCGCCGACGCCGCTTTTAGTCGCGTATTTCATACCGCGGAACTTGCCTACGGTAGCGCCTTTGCCTACGCCCACCTGTCCGAAAGTAAGGTTATCGGTGCTTGCGTTTTCACACGCCTTTCTGCCTGCCGCCTTGTCAGGCCAATGGTAATCGTCATAAATCAGGTCGAATATGACCGCTCCGCATACTATCGGTACACGCTTGCCACCGACTTTGACGCCCACGCCTTTTTCTTTCAGATATTCCATTACCCCGCAGGTGCTTTCAAGCCCGTATGCAGAGCCGCCCGTAAGAACGACCGCGTGCACTTCCTGAGCCGCTTTTTCGCTTCTCAGTAAATCTGTCTCCCTCGTACCGGGAGCGCCGCCGCGCACGTCTGCGCCGCATATACAGCCTTTTTCGCAAAGAACGACCGTAACGCCGGTATAATCGTCGTTGTAATGTCCTATCTTTATGCCTTTGGGAAGTGTTATTTTCATCTTATATTCTCTTAAAAACGTCGCCGACGACCTTCATATCGCATTTGCCTGCGTAATTAGTCTTGAAATGCTTCATTACCGCGCCAATGCTCTTGTCAGGAAGAGATTCAATGATCTTCTTTATCTCGTCCTCACCCATCATAGCAGGTATGAATTTCTTGACTGCGGCGATCTGAGAATCAAGCTCAGCGACCTTTTCGGGTCTTCCCGCCTTTTCAAAGCTCTCTTTCTCATCGTAAAGCTCTTTTTCCGTCTTCTGCAATATAGAAACAACGTCAGCGTCCGTCAGTTCCTGTCCCTTTTCACGCTTATCGATCTTCGCAAGCATGACTTTATTCATAACGACGCTGAGCACGTCAGACGCGCTTCTGTCGCGGTCCTTCATTGCCTGAATTCTTGCTTTTTTTATTTCTTCATCCAACATAAATATCTACCTTCTTTACAATACTTTATCAAGAATTATAGCATTTTAAGCCCCTTTTGTCAACCTTACCCCCTTTTAAGCCTCAAATCCCCTTAAAAGTGCCATATTTATCTTTTTATCTTACATAATTTACACCGATTATAGACTCTTTATTAACTAAAGCGAAGATAACGATCGTATTTATTTTTGTCTTTTTATCTGTTGATTTTAATATTTAAATATTGTATAATCAATAAGCAAAATAACATACGTTTCCGTAGCTCAGTAGGATAGAGCGTTCGCCTCCTAAGCTGTTGCCCTATCCACCCAAAACCACAATATGTTGTGATTTTGGCGGCAAGCGACCACTATATATTGTGGTCAAACGAAAAACTGGTATAAATTCTGGTATAAAATATGAAAGAAAATCGCTTTCATATTGACAAATAAAATAGCTAATGTGCTCATAGTTAAACGGATATAACGAAGCCCTCCTAAGGCTTAATTTGGGGTTCGATTCCCTATGGGCACGCCAACAAAAAAGCAAGGCACGATTTAATGCCTTGCTTTTTATTCTCCTCATGTTATGTTACAGGTTAAATATTTGTGACATCCTATACGAGTTTTATTTGTAGAAATGAATTGAAATTCGACCAAACAAAGCGATGTTGAACATTTTATCTTGACTTATCTTGTTTTATTATATTAGTTGGGGGCTCAATAAACGACAAAAAAGGTAAATAATCTTTCCCCAAATCTTATTAAAAGCACTAATGTCGACGAATGGATGAAAGCATATAATAACTATGCTGCGATCACAGGCACAGATTCGAACGAACACCTCCAGATAGACGAGAAAATGTCTTTTCTTTCTATGAAAGATACTCCAGACGTATCGAAGGCATGGTCAGTTCAATATTTTGCAGACAATATCAGACAAGCTTTTCTATTAAACGAAAATGATAAAGACGTAATCTACTCTTTTATGTCAGATGAGTTTTTTATCTGGAAATACGGTTTCAATAAACATATATAATACAAATAAAAAAAGATTTATTAATTCATTTAAAAATAACAAACCAAAATTACTTACTATATTTAGCGACATTTTTTCAGAAGCTGCAACACCGGATCAGCTAAACACTCCTCAATCTGTAACACAGCATCGGCTTTCAAGGGAACGGATATTGGGATATCCGAAGCCTAAGCCCTTCTTTCGTTGATTTTCCCTGATCACATTTGAACTTGCGACAGTACGACAGTATTTTCATAAAACAATTTAATTTGAACAACAGTAATAAATCTTTTATTGCAGATGTTTAAGACTATATGGCAGATCAAGCTACTATTCTCAGCAAATTATCGGAAAGCATTTTGACTTTGAGAAAAATCTATCAGGCTGTCTGGGCAAATCGAATTTAATCGACTACTATAACCTTAATTCAAAGTTCAAAGTCTATAATGCTTATCTTGTCACTATCGAATATCTATATAGCAACGTTATTTCATACTATATTGATACTAATGTGATGTTAAACGTAATAAACTCATCGTCATCAATGATTTTGAATTTAGAAAGGCACTACCTCTTAAATTTAAAAATTATGTTTTTTACATGAAATTTTAATTTTCTTTCCAACAGTAGTAATAAAAGCATTGCGAAAAATAAACTCTTTTATTTCAATTAAACTTTTCCGAAAATCAACAACAAAAGATAAAAATACGTGTTTAATAACGAAAATTTCTTAAACGCAATAAACAGGTCGATTTGACATACATTAGCTTTCAGTTCTGGATGATTGAATTTTTAACCGATAATTTTACCGTTGACTGCTATGAGAACCATGCTTCGATAGAATCAACGAAAAAGGATAATTTCGAGAAAAAAACCAAAAGGTTATAGACTTATTTGTCAATATTTGATATAATATATAAAATTAAAGATATGTGAGTATAGTATGTATAATTTAGTTGATATACATTTTCATACAGATGATTCTTTTGATGCCTTTGAGAATTATACTTTTAATGTAGATGAGTTAATTAGTGTTTTGCAAGATAGCAATCCCGACAAATCAGTAAAGTTACTGTGCAAAACAGATCACAATATTTTAAATTTCAATAAATATTATGAGTTAGCAGAAAAATTTGAAAAAGCTGGGATAAGATTGCTCCCCGGCATTGAAATCAATTCTGTATCAGACGTTCATTGGCTTTTCGTTTTTGACGACACATCATTGTGCATAGGTGTGCCAGAGGATAAAGATTATCATGGCCTTACATTAGATGAAAAAATAAATAAATTTTTTCACTACGATACATCTGGCGGATATGAATCGATTAAAGCTCAAGCTAAACAAGAGCAAAGCAAAGAACACGATTTAAAAAACTTTATTGGAATCTTGCACGAACTAAATGTTCCATATATAGCAATTCCTCATTTGAATAAAACAAAAGGATGGTATGCAAAATTAAAAAAAGACGAAAGTCAGCTTGCTATAGTTGAAGAGTTCTTAAATTCCAATATCATTAATGGTTTCGAAAGTAAAAACCAAGATGACTTCATTTATAAAAATATTTTAGATACAGAATCTCATATTCATTCGTTAAAAAAAGATTATAATGAAATGGAAGCCTCATTATCGGAAGTAGAAAAACAAAAAAAGCTTAAAGATATTGAGCGCAGACTCAATCATTTAAAAAAGTTAAATGAATTAGGTAAATTAATATCTACTGGCGACGTTTCATTAATATATGGATCTGATTTTCACTGTCGCGGTGATGAAACAATTGAAAGTTACCGTGCTTATAAAGATAAACTATTCTACATGAAAGCAGATAATACCTTTGAAGGACTACGCATTAGCCTTTTGGATCAGTATAGTAGAATTTTTTCTTCAGCCAGAAAAGATAAATTTTCTAAAAAAGCTGTAATTTGTATTGATAAACTGAGAGTACTTATTAATAATGAAGAGCACGAGTTGCTTTTGGGCGATGGATTAAACTCTGTAATTGGCGCTCGCGGAACTGGAAAAAGTTATTTCCTTAATATGCTTATTAATAAAATAGAAAAATACAAGAACTCCTCTATTTATAGTGATATAAAACTTATAGATATAACATTTTCAAATGGAGAAGTCAAACCATTTTTATCCCCTTCTGATTACGACATATTAACACAACGAGGAACAACATCCGATACGGAACAAAATCAAAATAGTATATATGGTTTATTGGCGGATGCACCATATAAAATGGATGCCTATCTTAAAGAAATTGAAAATTTATCAAAAAATAAGAAGGACGAAAGGAAAATTATTCAAGACAATATACGCTTAGTAAATGAACAATTTGATTTATTCATTCAGCTAAATGATTTAAGGCTGCACTCAATTGATTTCTCGTATATTAATACATACAATCTATTTTATCTTGAGGAATCTGATAATATTAGACTTAGTGATTTGATAACAAGCACAGAAGATCACTTAAATAATGAATTACAAAGATTTTTAAACATTATAGACACAATAGATGATGTCAACGCTCATATTGTTAAATTGGAAACAGGTATAGATAAACTTAGCAAAGTTAAAGAATTACCTGAGTTAGCTTTTGACTTTTCAAGTGAAAAAGATATACTTAATAACCTTAAAGAGGAAAAGCTGAATAAGCTAAAATCTTTAATATCTGAAAAACAAACAAATTTTAAACAGCTTCTTCAAATTGTTGGACGCTGTTTAACTGTTATTCATAACACATCCACAAACACTTTAAATGTTTTAAATCAGAATGTAAACGCTTTGAAAGTATTCATAGAAAAAACCGTTTCCACATTAAAAGAGGTACGAAAAAGGAATCAAATACTTAATAATAAGCTATCAGAAATATGCAAAGACGAAACTATATATACTTTGGATGTTGGAAGATCAAAATTTTATATTAAGACTATTTCTGAATTGAATTTTTTTAATATAGAAAAAAATATATTTGAAAATATGTTTAATAAATATAGAATTTCTTATACGCATAATATCTTAGTTCAATGTTTTGATGTAGATAATTATGGAAAATCATTTATTAACATGTTATATGAAAAATTAGATAAACGGTTCCGCTCTCATTATTTAGAATTTCCATCGCTAGATAAACAGCTATATCTTGATTTTGGTAACGGCGAATTTAAAAACTGGGCAGTTTTATCGCCTGGAGAACGTGCTGATAAGTTATTGGATATTGTTTTAAATGGAAACTCTGGCAAAATATTATTGATAGATCAGCCAGAAGATGATTTAGATAATGAAACAATATATAGGACATTAGTTAATAAAATAAGGGAATTAAAGTTGCGTAGACAAATAATTGTAGTTACACATAACGCCAATGTTGCAATAACAGGCGACAGCGATCGCTTAATTGTATGTCAAAATAATGATGACCATTTTTCTTGTTATGATGATGGAATAGAATCATTGAAAACATATGATTACATATCAATAAACTCAAAAATTGAAAGCAAAAAAATCTTGATAATTGCAGCTGAAATTTTAGATGGCGGCAAAGAAGCTTTAAGAAAAAGAGTAAGAAAAATCGGATATAAAGATATTTTTTATAAGGAGCAAAATGTATGAAATTGATATTTGAAAAAGAAATAATAAAATGCTACTATGGAGATTCTCTTGATGAATTCGAAATTAAAGATATAAATGCCCAAATTTTGGTCTCTCTATTAGAAAAATGCGTTTCTTGTGAAAAAAATTTAGAATTTGAAGCTACCCCCGATGCCTCTCCATTTTCAATCAAGCTTAAAGAATTAATTGAGAATGCCTTTAATCAAGAACAGGATTCTTGACTGCTATGTTCTCATAGACCTTGATAATACTATAATTTTCTATATTATTAGTTGCATTTTCCTATAAATTAAATATCTACTTCCCTCATTTGATTTAATAGTAATTATAATTGTGTAAACAAATAAGCACAATAAATAATTACATTAAATCTATACTTTTTAACTAAACTGTTTATTTTTTCCCAGAATAACTTTGAATTATTTGAAGGGGATTGAGTATGAAGCGTAGTATTTTGCAATACGAACAGGATTTCTGTTGCAATGT
>CALWKS010000004.1 GCA_944381325.1 uncultured Christensenellaceae bacterium
CCCTCTTTCTCCGCCAAGAGGGTCCCATAAGAACACCTAAGTTCTTGTGGGACCTTTTTAACTATAATATTCTTTTATGCATAGCAATTGTTCACATAAATGAGCAAATTTGTCTTCCATTCAAAATCATGAATACCGTTTTTTATTTAGCTCACGATTATTGATGTAATATAAGTAAAAATACGATCGACAATATCTTCTACTCTTCATAAATGCCTATTTTTAAGGCCTTAGCAACTTCTAATAATCGATCTATATCTCCCTTTACTTGTACACCATTTGTATTCGGAGCGACATTTACAACTAATGCGTTTTGCGATTCTGTTAACAAGCGATATTTTTCTACAATAAAATCCGTATCAACCAATTTGTCATCATCATACTTTGGATCCCAAAACCAATTATTCATATTTCTAATACATATCGTAGACTCAAAAGGCAGATAGTATCTTTGTTTTTTATATAGATAAATTTTCGGATCGTCTTTTCTTGGAAAGTGCGGATCCCACAGCCTGAAATCACAAGGGATTAAAATTCACATGAAAACTTACTATCGTATTGTATTTTTTAGCTTCTTTTATAAGCCACATCAAACTATCATACGAAGTCTCATCCTCATCTCTTTTCAACGCCTTATTTACTTCAAAAATATCCGGATACTTATCATCGTGCCCATTATTTTGCCAGCCAACCAAATAAATTATCTTCGGCATGCCCTGCGTAATATTATCGACGTTTTTGATTATTTTAAAGCCTTAGAAAAGTCTAAGTCAACTATACTGCCGCCTTTCCCATCGGGCTTAGACATAAACATTTTCATCATCATCGTTTTTGTATAATCATATCTGAAATTTGTTTTTGCATCCATAAAATTACTTCTCCTCCTTTTCGATATATAAGAATGCTTAATATTAGATTGTAAAAATTGATTTTTAGCGCGTAATATCTAATTTTACATTCATGCTGTAAGTAGAAAGGTGTTTCCGATAAATAACGCTCAAATATGATTTCATTTTCCCGTATTGTAAGTTTATTTTACAAATTCCATATCTATCTTTTTAACTGTCTAACTACAATTTAATTAAGTTTATCCAAAACTATTGTTTCACCTTTCTGCAATGTAATGACGCATATTTTTCCTTTCAACAAAACTGCATCAGGTTTGGAAATTTTGTATTTGCTAAGATCGAGTTCAAGTTCAAATTGCACATCATTTGTAGCGCTGAACTTAGCATTACAAACTTCTCCGTCCTTTAATTTCGCAGATACAAGAACGCCTCCCCAGCCCCTGAGAGTTGAAAACGAAACGTCTTTCCATTCTTTCGGAACAGCGGGGAACAATACAAAATAACCATCTTCACTGTACAAAAGCGATTCCTGTGCCGCATCCAGCGCACAAAAATTACCTTCAAGCGTAAACGGTCTGTAATTGAGAGAAGATATTCCTTGTTTTGTATAATCTCCGTTAAGATGAAATGAATTGACCGAACAAAAGTACTTCCAGAATTTGTTCAAGAGGTCGTAAGCTTTGTCCCCGTCTCTTCTTACTATCTGCAAATCGGCAAGCCATGTAAGCGAATAGCCGACATGATATTTATGCCCCAGATTCTGCGTATAGTTTACTGTTGCGTCTATAATACGTTTTTCGTCTTCTTCGAAATATTTATGAATTCTCAGCGGATATATAGACATGCAATGCGACATGTGCCTGTGCGACTCATTGAGAATTTCGTCTTTTGACAGCATAAGTACGCCGTCTTTGTTCAGCGAAAACTTCTGCATTCCGTCAAGATAGTTTTGCCATTTGCCGTAATCTTTTCCGAGTATTTTACAAAACCTTATAGTTGTTTTTAAAATATAGATTATCAAAGCAAGGTCATAATTCGAATTCGGGCGCAGAAATGCCGCTGCGGTATTATCATGTATCTCGGGTGAGCTGGAAATAGGAAGCACATAATATCCGTCGCTGTCTTTTTCCAACAAAGAGCATATAAATTCCGCCGATTCAGACACGTAAGGATAGGCTTTATTTATCAGAAAATCCATATCTCCCGTATATGTATAATGTCTTTCTATAATCTGACAAAGCCACAGCTGATTTGTAGGAGACAACGAATACATTGCCCAGCCGCCCAAAGCATATCCGTCAATATCCATAACTCCGGGCAGGCACAATCCTTTCGCTTTGAAAAACTTTTGAGCAAATTCTCTTGCTCTTTGAGTAAGCGAAAGGAGATAATCGATAAAGCACTCTCCTTGTTCCAGCCTGTTCGCTTTGAGATAACTGAAATAAGTCATCTGCGTATTAAGATCGTTGTGATAATCGCCTTTCCAAGGTGGCAGAAATTTATCTCCGCATTCCGTCCACAAACCTTGCAGAGGCATAGGATAACCGCCTTTTCTGGAAGCGCTTCCCAAAAGATAGTTGCCGAGATTGTATCTGTTTTCGATATATTTATCCGGAAGAGACACTGACGATTTGTCAAAATAATCTTTCCACCATTTCAGATGTTCGGCAATAGAACCGTCATAACCCGTCTTCAGAGCATCAACGGTTTTCTCTCTCAATTCTTCGTTTACTGAAGATACTTCAATGCCGTATGCGGAATAATATGTTATCTCTGTCTGCAAACCTCTTTTGCACGCAAGACCGACGCCGTAACAATTGCCGTCGTTGAGTGGCTGTATAAAAGACAAATACTCGATATTGTCCTCTTTGATATTATACCGTACAGGAGCCGGATACCTTATGCTTTTCAGCTTCTGACTGACGGCTTTTGTATGAAATTTCTCAAAAAACCAGTCTTTGAATTTGCTTTTTTTGCCGAATTGCGGATTTTTGAGAGTGACATTTAAGTCTTCGAAGTCAGTCTTAACAAACCCGATACCTGACACGGCATGAATATATGTGCGAAAACTTATTTCATCAAAACGGCAAACAGCCTCCGCTCTTTTGATATCGAGTGAAAACTTTGCTTTTTTACTTTTCCCGATATTCAATACGATTTTCCCCATAGGGAGTTTTGTAGGCGTCGGGTTGCTGTATGGCTTGTCGAATATTCTTTCTATTGTCTTATAGTCGCCTTTTTGATGCAACTTAAGCAGATTGTCATAGCTGAATCCGTTTGTTTTTTCAGGGGATGCGGATCTATCCCATACATCTCCCCTGTCCAAAGACAGTATAAGCTCGTCCGAGCTGCCAAACAACAATGCACCTGTTGTGCCGTTGCCCAGAGGAATACCTTCGTCCCATTTTTTTATTTTTCCCTCTATATCCAAGGTAAAAACGTCTTGCATATTTCCTCCTTAACATAAATGTCTCGAATCGTTTCAAGTTTATATTAACAAATGCAATCATTTTAGTCAAGATTATATAAAATTCATAACCTAAAATTCAAAATATTTTTTATTTTCAACTTGAAACGTTTCGTTTTTTTATGATAAAATAATTGAGGAAAATTATATCAACGATAAGGGAGAAAAATATGAGTAATATCAAAAAGTCTATTTCAGACTTGTTATTCAAAGCAAAAACGTACTGGAAAAAGCCTCAGCCCGGATATCAGGTAAGCATTAAGGAATTCGTGTCCTTTGCTATCGGCGCAGGAGGTCCTTCTTTTTTTAAGTGTGTTGGTTACGTTTACTACCATCGCAACTTCCGTTAACATTATGGTATCCTATTTCGGGCTGACGACGGGACTTGCATGGATTCTTGGTATATTCGGCTCGGCAATAGCACTTGTTCGAGCGCCTATTCTGTCTCTCATAATCGACAACAAAAAATCAAAACGGGGAAAATTCAAACCTTTTTTGCTTTGGTCTACAATCGGTGCGGCGATCTGCTTTTGTCTGATACCTTTTACTCCTCATGAATTTACTATGCGCACAGCATTTTCTTTTGAAATGATGGCAATTCCTATTCTCAACATTGAAAAAGACACTATTGAGGTTTCCATAGGCGTTATAGTAGTTTTTGCACTGAACCAGGTCGGTTTGTTCTTTCATACGCTTATGACGCAATGTGTTACGGGTATAGAACAGAATATTACCGTCGTCGCACAGGAACGTGCAAACATTCAAGCTTTCAAAGGTCTTATCTGCAATATCCCCGGATCACTCGTAAATATGCTTATACCCGTACTCGCCGGAGCATTTTTTACTTCGGGTACAGACGCATCTTCCAGCGGATATAATAATATAAATCTTTACCGTTGGGTCTTCCCTTTCTGTGCCGTCGGAGCGGTAATACTGATAATGTTTATGGTAAGAGGCACGCAAGAGAGAGCCGTCGTCAGCAAACAGAAACACGTAAAAAGCAATCTCGGAAAAAACATCTGGCAACTTACGAAAAACAAATATTTCTGGATAATAAACATTTTCAATGTTGCGCTAGGAATCAGAGCTCTGACAAACATAACGACCTGGCTTCAACAGTATACATACGAATCAGGACTCGGCAAAACTCTCGTAGGTTTATATTGTACAACGCTGTTGATGAACGTGCTCGTAATCGGTATGGTGACGGGTCCTATGTTCATTAAAAAATTCGGAAAGAGAAACGTCCTTCTCGTAACCAGTATTATGTACACTGCCGCGATAGGATGTCAGCTTCTCGCTTACAACAAGCCGTTGGTATTCTTTTCACGCAGCTTTTGCAGAACGTTGCCAGCGGATATGCCTATGCCGCAATCATTATGGTGTCTGACGTACTCGACTATCACCAGTATAAGACCGGAAACAGAGTGGAAGGAACATGGCAGAATTACTCGTCTGTAATAATGACTGTCCTGGGTGTTTTCACTTCGCTTCTTTCTCCGATTTTTCTACAATTCGCAGGAGTTAAGTTTTCGGACTTTCTGCCCGACAAATTGCAGGACGAAGCAACTCGCTACGAAATATACAAATATCAGACGCTACTCGCACTCATTGCCTCGGTATTCTGCATAATCCCCGTAATTTTTTACGATCTGTCCGAAAAAAAACATGCGGAAATAATAAAGGCGCTTTACGTCAGAGCGGCAATCCAGAACTATCATGACGGCGAACTCGAAGACAAAGACGTTCTTTACCTGAAAGAAGCCGTCGATTATTACAACGAGACTTCTTCTCCCATTATCGGCAAAGAGATGGAAACAGAAGACGCCAAAAGGACTGTAGACGAAATACTGTCGAAGTATGACGAAGTAAAAGCTTCCGTGGACGCAAAAATCAGATCCGAAGCAATAGCTGATTTTGTCAGAGACTGCGAACTTGCATTTAAAAGAGCCGATAATCTCTTTTCTACTGCCCGTGAAAAAGCCCAAAAGAAAAATATGCCTTTTGACCAAGACGGCGTAAGAAGAAGTATTTTATCACAGCAAAGAGTTCTCGCTTATCTCTATGACGGAGACGTATTGCTGTATCCGGACATGCAAAGCATAATAAACGACACCGAAAAGGCATTTGACGTCTACGAAAGTTCTGTAATGAGAGAAGCTGAAAAAAGGTTTGAAGAAAACGTAAATTCCGAAGAAATGAAAATGTTGAAGAAAATGGCATCAGAAAAATCCAAAGCGGAAAGAAAAAACAAGCCTTTTTCCGAAAGTGAATTCACAGAAAAGTTCGTCAAAAATTCAAAATATCTCAAGAACAGCGAAAAATACAAACAATAAAAAACTACGGCGGTAAGCAACATACTTACCGCCGCGGTTTTTATCCGTATAGTTTTATGGATAGCAAATGCGGTTCTTTTCGACAATCGTCAACCGTCACTTCGATTCGCCCGCACTTTACAGTTTTTTTCAGAATACATATCTTTTTGTATCCCACAGTATTACCTTCGTAAACCGTTTTGCCGTCTGCTTTAATTGTAAATCTTTCTACCCTCTGGCTATATCTGATATCCTCTGCCAGAACCACGCAGGACACATCTTCTCCTTTTGTTTCGGCACAAAAAACATTTCCTTTTCCGACAACCTCGCAATTCAACGGTTTTTCGAAAATATGCTCAATTCTGCGTCTTGCATCGCAAAGTCTTTTTATAAATTTATCGGGAAGCTTTCCTTTTTTATCCGGCGGTACATTGATCAGCAACGTAGCGTTTGCGCCTACCGAGTTAATATAACATTTTACCAGATTTTTTACGCTTCTTGTAAACAGCACTCTGAAAAGCGGTCTGTAAAACCATCCTACGTATGTTATCGGAATATTCATTTCAGCCGGCCACCAGCATAATTTGTCTTCCTTTTCGAGAAGTTCTCTTGACCCCAGACACTTGTCTCTGTGATCTATCTTAGCCAACATCTTGAACGCCCCCTCTTTCTGCTGAGATTGCGCCATTACCTTGTCGTAACACTGCATACGTGCAGGGACTACGCTGTACTCTTTTTTTCTCGCTATACCGTGTTCGTTTCCTATCCACCTTACGTCTGGGCCGCAATTCGATATACACGCATCCGGCTGGAGTTTGCGAATAATGTCGAAATATCTTTGCCAGTCGTATCTCTGTACTTTTCCGTTTTCGCCTTCACCGCACGCCCCGTCAAACCAGAAGCAGAAAATCTTACCGTAATTTGTACACAGTTCTATGAGCTGATTGCAGAAAAAATCATTATATGCTTCGCTTCCGTATGTCTTTTCGTGTCTGTCCCAGGGAGACAGATAAATACCGAATTTAAGCCCGTATTTTTCACATGAGAGCTGCAGTTGTTTTACCAAGTCGCCCTTTCCTTTTCTGTATCTAGTCGCAGCTATGGTATAATCGGTAAATTTGCTGGGGTAAAGACAAAATCCGTCGTGATGTTTTGCCGTGATTATTATGCCGTTGCTTCCTGTTTCTTTCAAAGCTTTGACCCATTCGTCTGTATCAATATCTTCGATATCGAACGCTGACGGCGGAACTTTTCCGTTTCCCCACTCTTTTTTTGTAAACGTATTAAGTCCGAAATGTATAAAATTGTAATATTCTGTTTGCTGAAAAGCTATCTGTCGTTCAGTAGGCACTGTAAGTACAAGTCTGTCATCGAGATTCATTTCATCTTATCTCCTTCATTGGTATCTGGTATTGTCGGCAAAGTTTTTCTGTATTGTCTGAAAATTCCTAAAGCTGCATTTATCGTAACAAAAGCATTTACGATAAGAACGCTCAAACCTTGACCTGTAACTGCAAACTGATATATCCACAAAGCGGTTCCGCCTATTCCTGACAAAAAAATAGTAATATAAGCCGCTCTGTATCTCTTTGCCAATAGATAACACGCAACTATACTCATAGAAAAAAAGAATGCGTCAAACAGTGCTCCGCTGCTATTCAGCAAAGTAAGAATAACCGTTATAATGCCCGTAAACAAAGCTGAAGCCATAACCGTTAACAACACTCCGGTTGCGGAAAGTTTTATCAGTCCGTTTTCTGCTGCTGATTTTTTCTTCCAAGTAACAAAACTCAATATTGCGGAAGGAAACTGAACGAACGCCATAAACACCGCGGAAGCATATACCGTTTCCATATATGACATCACAGCATATCCTATCGCATAAGCGGCGCCAATCACAAAGCCGATACGATTCTGAACGCAAACCAAAAGATTGAATGCAATCCCTGCCGCAGAAACGCATATTTTCAAAACATCGTCATAAGACAAAATACCTGCAACCAGAACTGCAGCTATTTCAATCGGAAGCAACAATAAATATGTCAATAATTTTTTTGCATGATTTCGGCTCATAACTCTGTCGCAAAGCTTTTTCTCATATCTGCAAGACTAACGGGAATGCTGCCGTTTTTACGTGAGTATTCTGCGGCAAACCCTATCAGGTGACTTTCTATAGACTGTGATATGTCTGTTTTTAAAGTATCTTTCGCAAGACTTTCAATAAGTCTTTTGTCACCTCCGCCATGTGCATCAAAACGTTGTCCGACTCTTATTTTTTTGGGACGCTTGCCGAAAATCTGAAGCACTATCTTACTTTCTCCCATATTGCAAATCAATTCACCGAGCGTACCCCTGACGCGCGTTTCTCTATACGAAGGTCCTGAAAAAGCAGTCATAGTCAGAGTTGAATTTAAACCGTTTTCAAATAGCATTGTCGTAACCTGATAGTCCACGACGTCGTTATCGCTTAGAAAAACGCCTTTGCCGTATCTTGTCGTTTTCAACGCTTCGTACAACTTAGGAATGGTAACTATGCTGTCTTTCATAAGTCTGGACTGAGGCCACATGCCTCTTATAGTCGATTTTGGCAGATATTTTATGTTGTCGATATAAAGTTTTTCACAATCGTAAGGGCAAGTTGCTTTTGCTTTGCAACCGCCAAGGCAATACTCTGTTGCGCCTTCGGGAGCATTGTTTTTGTTAAAATAATGAAGATCTCCCTGACTTGTTACTCTAAGACACTTGCTCCCCGTAAGATATACCGCAATATCGAGATCGTGACAACATTTCGAAAGAATCATCGGGTTACTCTCATCCGCTCTGCGCCAGTCTCCGCGCACATACGAATGCGATTGATGCCAATACGCGACATTTTCGACCTGATCAATAGCGATTATTTTTCCCAGAATACCGCTATCCATAATTTCTTTAATTTTTTCATAATAGCGAGAATATCTCAACACGTGACAAACAGCTACTTTTACTCCGCACTCACGGGCTGTTCTCTCAATTTCAAGGCAATCTTCGACAGAGCAAGCGACAGGTTTTTCCAACAAGATGTCATAACCTTTTTTCATTGCCTTTATACAATGCTCTTTGTGATCTTTATCCTGAGTGCAGATAAACAGCCAATCGGCAATTTTATCGCTTTTCAAAAAACTGTCCAAATCGCTGAAAAGACGGCTCTCCGACAATTTCGCAGTATCCTTCGCAAGTCCTAATTTTTCTTTACTGTTGTCTATGACGGCAACAATTTCAAAATCAGAAGGCATTGATTTGCACAATTTTGCATAATGAAATCCTCTGCCGCCATAACCCAATATCGCTATTTTCTTCATTTTCCACCTCTTAAATAATAAACGTCTCTTTGAAAAGTCGAAACGTTACATTTTTATATTATACAAGATTTTACAACACAAATCAACCCCGTTTCAAAAATTTGTCGATATTATCTTGTGCTGTTTGAAAAACAAAGTGCCGAAGTATATATAAATATAAACAAAAACATAAAGAGAAAAAATAATACGATTCATCGTGTTCCTAGGGCCAGCATAAACATTAATGACGGTACTTTCGGAGGACATAAAATACATGCTAACTTACTTTATGACGCCGTAAGAGAAACCTCTGACCACGGAGAATTCAATTCATGGAGCAGAGACCGATTTTGGTCATATAAAGGATACGGAACAATCGGCAAAAAAGGAAAGCAAAAATCAAAGTATACTTTCCTAGATGCTGTTTCTCCGACTGAAATTTCCTATAACTATTTATATTCTCAAAAAAATATGCGATTGAATCTTGAACCTAAAACCAAAGAACAAGAACTCGTAAAAGCATATCTTGAAGAAAACGCAAGCGAAGTCCTTGCAGAGAAAATCAACAGCGGCGTCCATATCGAAAAATACGGCAAAATGCTAATCAACAAAAAGACGTTAGCCGGCTTTATGAAATACGCATCTGATGAGGCAAGGAAACTTGCCTCCAAAGGCGCTAATTCGGCGTGCGTTGAAGATAAAGTTGTGTACGGCTGGGCTGTGCATTACTTTGAAGAAGACTCGATAGAAGGTACTCTTTACAACGAGGACGGAAGCGAATATAAGCCTGCACCTAAGGTTACGGACAAGCCCGTCGTTAAACCGGTACAACAGAAAAAGAACTCCGCTCAGATCTCTATGTTCGATTTTGAAGAAAAGGAAGAAGAACCAATTAAAGAGGAAGAAGACAAAGACGAGGAAGACGAAAAAGAACCTCCTACTTAAGATGAAATCAACGAAATACTTGCGGAACTCGCCGAAGACGAAAACAAAAACACTTCGCAAGAAATCATAGACGATCATAAATAGAATTACCGTTATTTCCAATATCATTCCCATCCAAATTCAAGTAATTTGCATCATTTTCATTTGGTTCAGCGGAATTGCTTATGAACCCATCGTCTTCTTGTGCGTATGCGATGTGACCAGATTGGTGAACTCCTATTATCGAAAACATCTCAAGAATTGTTGCTACCAATAACAGCACGGCAGTGGTGCTGATTAAAAATCTTTTCTTTGTCATTTTTCCTCCAATTAGTTTAATTTTTTTTATTTAATTATTTATTACATTTTTACACCCCCTTCTTCGCATTCTATTTTCTATACTTCATTAGATAATACATTGTTCGGAAATAATAAAAAAAAGAGCCAAAGCTATTAGCTTTAACTCTTTATAATAAAGAAACTCTTTTCTTTATAAAATTTTACATAAAATATTAATTAAATCCTGTTCATTATTAATATTAGCATTCAAAAAATATTGCTGCTCCTTATCAAAACATCGCCTTACAGGTATTATTTTCTATAAAATAAATTACACAAACAATAAAAACGGTCCTGATGGCAATACCCCTCAGGGTCTTTTGCTTTATACAGACAAAACTGTTTTCAAAGATTCTATATTTTCCAAATCTCACGGCAAAGACCGCGATGTACTAATCAAAGTATTTTTCTAACAATTTTGCGTATGTTTATCTCAGCAAAATGCAAAAATCTGAAGTCGGTTTGATCATAAAATTGTAAACTAATATACATAGTATATTAAATCTCGAAAAAATGCGAGTTCTTAAATTAACCGACACGTGCCGCCATCGCAAAGCTCAGTGCTTTTTGCATAAAAAAATGAGTGACTACTTGTCACTCATTTTTTTATTTCTTTTTACACAAATCATATCTTCAGATCTTCGTCTTTTTGATCCTCTTCGTTTTTCTGCTCAAAGGCAGGTCTTTCAATATCCTTGCTGCCTTTAAAGAATGCGATTGCGCCGAAAACAACGTAGACTATGATCTTTGCCACATTGGTTAATTTATTCAGTATATCGTAAGCCTCATACGCGCCTGAAGAATAAAAACCGCTCGACATGCCGCCGATATTGGTATAAAGCGCAAAGAACATTGAGATCAACGTAAATATAAGCGTAACGATAAATGCCGTCTTGGCTGTTTTCTTTAATTCTTCGTTATCCGATTTTACAATCACATAGCCGCCGACGACAGCGTAAGCAATTATGCTAAGATATCCGCACACCCAGATAAGCAAAGCCTTCCATCTTGTTGACCATCCTTCATTCATAAAACTTCCTCCCGTTTATTGTAATTATTTTAAACCCCCTATCGTTATATGTTGCACGACTTGCGGCGGTTAATTGCCTGTCGTCTGTGATCATATTGAATAAAACATATATTTATTTTCATTTTTATTATATCAACACTGCTATTCTGTGTCAATAGCGCTTTTTATCCGTCGTCTATGATCACATAAATTGTCCATAACTCGCATATCGAATAGCCAAACTATTTTCTGCTCACATAAAAACATTCGCACGTATCTACTGAGACGCAACCGAGAACTCCGCTTAACGCGGTATCGAGATCAAGGTGGACTTTGCAGTAATCAGATATATCAGTACTGCGTGAATACGAACACGGGCGCGGATAAAATAAAATCTCTGGCTTACCCCCGGTGATATACCATGTGGGCGTATGTCCGAAGAATACGCACTTACCTCCCTCAGGCAGAACGTCTGGCTCTTTAAATACCCGATCGTATACCAGAGTATGCTCTTTTGCACTTTCAGGCGGACAAAGCAAACCGTCTTTTACGGGCAGACCTGCGTGTACGCAGATAAATTTGTCCGTCTCAATATAATAAGGCAAATTCTCCAGATAATCCACAATATCCCAGTCAAGCAGATTGCCGTCAGAAAAATATGCCTGCAATTTGCCGAGAACAAGGTCATAGTCGTCAGACTCTCTCATAAGCGAATGAAAATATCTCAGAAAATCGTATTCGTGATTTCCCGCTATACATTCAACCTCTGGCATCGAATACAACAATTTTGTCAGGCGTATGCTGTCAGGTCCTTTCTCAACGATATCCCCTGCAACGTACAGCTTGTCTCCGCTGCCGAAACTTATTTTGTCCATAAGTCTGCAAAAAAGCTCATAATGACCGTGTATGTCAGATATGCAGTAATCCATACCGTTATTATATATCCTGCCGTATTATAAATCAATACCGCATTTTTCAGAATCAGACAGATATTTATTATAATACAAACTAAATGCGCCCTATTCGAGCGCATTTAAAAAACCAATATTAATTCTTCTGCTGAAATCGCATTAAACAATAGCGAAAATATTAATCATTTGCATATCTTCTTTATTTCTTCTATCGGCTCGGCAAAGCAGCGCTTTACTCCCAACATTGAAGCGTTTTTATCTTTCAGAAAACGGTTGAACATAGCAGCTTTTTTCATATTCCCGCCCTGGAATTTTGAAACCAGATCGATAAGCGCTTCTCTAAAAGAAGGATTGCTCTTATAGACGCACTCTTCTGCAGAAATTACCGTATCCTCTCCGTCATATTTAAAAGTTACGGAATTTGCGGTTTCCCCCAGTGTTTTGCAATTTGCCGATATGTCGGCGCTTACAACGTCTTTGAATACGACGGTGATCTCTCTTCCTGCAGGAAGAACGCTCTTGTCGCCGCTTACGGAAAGTGAGAGCTTAAGAGTGTTACCGCTCTGTCTTACGCATATTTTTGTCTTGCAGTATTTTCCTTTTTCATAATCTGTAGTCTCCCCGTCATCCTCGTATAGCTCGACTTCTCCTTCTCCTGCATATACCCATACTTCAAGCGGTCTTTCCGCCTGCAAGCCGTTGTCTTCGCAATCTCTATAAAGAGGAACAACGCTTCCCTTCTTAGCGAATACGGGCTCATCTTCCAAATCTCTGAAAATCTTGTATTCACCCTCGGTATAAATCCTTCCGGTAAAGATATCGGTATAGGCCTCACCTTCAGGCACCCAAAGATTTGTGCATGCAAGGCTGGTCCTTCTGTCAGTTTTCTGCGTTATAGGCGCTACAACAAGCTGAGTGCCGAAAGCATACTGATTTTTCGCTTTATATGCCTCTTTGCAGTCGTAAGAATAATACATAGGCTCGCAAAGCGCGCGCCCTTCCGTCGCCGTAAGATAGTTCATAGAATAAAGATAGGGAATCAGTTTGTGTCTGAAACGCAGATACTCAACGGCACTTCTTTCCACCTCTTTCCTTGACTTCCACGGCTCTTTGCCCATAAACTCAATGCTCGTCGAGTGCAGTCTGTTTATCGGGCTGAATACGCCCAGTTGAAGCCATCTGAGATACAGCTCGTCGTCTTTATATCCCATGTGATGACCGCCTATATCGTGACTCCACCAGGTATAGCCGACGTTGGTCGCGGTTGCCGTCATATACGGCTGGAAGTCTAGCGTCTTCCAGGTCATCGCACTGTCTCCGCTGAAGCCTATAGGATATCTGTGGCTTCCTATACCTGCATAACGCGACAATATCAGAGCGCGAGTGCCCTCATCGCGCATATCCAGAGTATGATAATGATTAAGCGCCCAGAGCGGATCCAGTCCCTTCACGTCGCTGTGCTTGCCCTGCTGCCAGTCTATCCACCAGAAGCGCACGCCTTCGCGCTGATAAGGTCTGTGAAGGACGTCGAAATACGCCTTCAGATAGTTTTCGTCTGCTAGAGAAAAACATACGGGCGCTTTGGTTGCAGGATCTATGCCGCAAATTCTGCATACGTCTTTGTACTGATCTTCAAAAAATCTTACGCCCTGTGCGGGGTGAAGATTTACGGTAACTTTGAAACCGTTGTCGTTGAGATATTTTAAAAGCGCACGATAATCGGGGAAAAGTTCCGTATTCCAGCTGTACCCCGTCCAACCCGGCATTGACGCATAGATAACGCGATCTATCATATTGTCGGTGGGCTTTGCAACCGCTTCTTTTCCGAAGCGCTCAACAACGTCTACCCAGTGCCAGTCCATATCTATAGTTGCAACGGTAACGGGAATCTTTCTGTCAATAAACGTCTGCATAAGATCGTGATACTCTTTCTGAGTGTATGCCTTATATCTGCTCCACCAGTTGCCCAGCGCGAATTTCGGAAGAAGCGGCGTATAGCCCGTCAGTTCATACAAAGCGCGTATCGCCCCGCGATAGTCATTGCCGTAAGCAAAATAATATTTGTCGCTGCATTTTGCACGCGGTAAAATCTTGTCTCCCTTGAGTATGAGCGAAGAAGAATCGTCAAAAACCGCCACCCCGTTTCTAGACACTACGCTTTTGCCCAGTCTGACTTTGCCGTCAGTCATATCGAGGGTACGTCTTGTCCCCGGCAGAACGCCGCGAGAGGAATTGAACGATTTTCTGCCGTCTGCAAGCACAATCTTTGCAACCGACTTTCTTAACGTGTCGAAGTAAAATTCAATTTTACGCGTTTTTATCAGTATAATTCTGCCCGATGTGCTTACGCTGAATTCAGGGCTGTCCCAGTCCCTGTACCACACACACTGAGTCGCTTCGTCGCAGAAATTGCCCGTCTCGACTCTAATAAGTCTTTCTGTAAGGACGGTGATTCTCCAGTTCTTGCCTGATACGGTTTGCTTTTCTTTACTCTTCGACGCTGTGTTTACTATAAATCTTTGCATATTTTCCCCTATATCCTTTGTTTTGACGATATCGTCATTTATAAGTATAAAATATAATATGTACGAATTCAATATCTTTCTGAATAAGGTTTTTAATACGCACATAAACGCAGATATTCTTCATCTTATTTAAGGCTATAAGAAGAACTGCCCTTGCTAAAATTTGTCGCCAACTGTGAAAATTCATTATATCCACTCTTTACCAAGCTTTACAGTCTCAACTGAAAGTGTTCAAGACAAGAAAATATCTGTTCTCTGTTCAAGCGCGGTTTTCTTATTATAATATTTATTATTTATTGGATTGATAAAACTTCCTCGCTTGTGCTATAATTCACGGATAAAGGAGATTATATTTATGAAAATCGACGCTAATCTTAAAAAAGAACTCAAGTCTCAGGGCTATCTGCCCAGCCGTGACGGAGAACGCGTCGCAGTCAGAGTAATAACCGAAAACGGCGTTCTGTCTACGGAACAAATGGCGGCAGTGTCAGAAGTTGCTAAAAAATACGGAAGAAACGAAGTTACGTTTACCACCCGTCTTACCGTTGAGATCCCTTGGATAAAATACGAAGACGTTGACGCAATCAAAGCGTATTTTGCCGAAAAAGGAATCGTAACGGGCGGCACAGGCAAAAAAGTCAGACCTCTCGTGGGTTGCAAAGGCACTTATTGCATATTCGGGCTTTACGACACCCAGGCATTCACAAAAAGACTTCACAAATTATTTTACGAAGGTTACAGAAACGTAGATTTTCCGCACAAAGTTAAAATCGCGGTAGGCGGTTGCCCCAACAACTGCGTCAAACCCGACCTCAACGACATAGGCGTAGTCAGTCAGCGCTCACCTGTTTTCAACAACGAGCTTTGCAGAGGCTGCAAAAAATGCCAGATAGAAGCGACCTGTCCCGTAGGCGCGCCCAAAGTTGTGAACGGCAAACTCAAGATAGACACGTCAAAATGCAACAGTTGCGGAAGATGCTCTTACAAATGCCCTTTCAATGCTGTAACTCCCTCTGAGCCTGCGCTCAAGATATACATCGGAGGCAGATGGGGCAAAGAATTCTGCCGCGGCATAGCGCTGGACGGTCAGTATTCTCAGGAAGAAGCAGTCAGAATTATAGAAAAAGTCATGCTTTTGTTCAAGCAGGAAGGTTATTTCGGCGAAAGATTCGCAAGCGTCGTAAACAGACTTGGCATTGAAAACGTAAAGAATATGCTCTCAGGCGACGACCTTCTCAATCGCAAAGAAGAAATACTTGCAATGCCGGTAAAGACAAGATGAAGAAAATAGCTTTTCTTTTGTTTATCGCAATCCTTTCTTCCCTGCTCTTTACGACAGTCGCATGCCTGCCGCAGACTGCGCCCGAAGACGGATACACTTTTACCGACGCGACAGGAAGAAGCGTAACCGTAGAGAAAAATCCCGGGAACGTGGTTTCTCTTCAAGGCTCTTTTGCAGAAACCTGGCTTATCGCAGGCGGAGACCTTGTAGGCGTAACTACTGACGCCTTTGAAGACTTCAATCTCGATCTGCCCGACGCTGAAATAGTAGGCACGGTAAAAGAGCCCAACACTGAAATCCTGCTTTCACTAAATCCCGGCTTTGTGATCATGTCTGCGGATATCGCAGGACACAAAGCCGTAGCTTCGCTTTTGGACAGTTTCTCTATACCGTACGCCTATTTCAAGCAAGAGACCTTTGACGATTATCTCAATATGCTCGAAGTCTTTACGTCTCTTACAGGAAAGCCTGAAAATTATCAGACTTACGGACTCGCGCTTCAGGAAAGAATAGACAACGTTATCGCAAAGGCTCAGGCACAGCAGAACAAACCCGAAGTGCTGTTCGCAAGAGCGCGTTCTCAGGGCGTTTCCGCAAAGGCAAGCGACCACATGGTCTGCACTATGCTGGACGAATTCGGTTGCGTGAATATCGCGGCGAAGAACCCTTCTCTTCTCGACAATCTCAGCATCGAAGAGATCATAAAACAAGATCCCGATGTTATCCTCGTTACATTTATGGGGGACGAAGAGAGCGCGAAACAATATCTTGTAAAGGCATGGGAAAGCAATTCTGCCTGGAGCGGATTAACCGCGGTTAAAGAACACGGGTACGTATTTTTGCAAAAAGATTTATTCCACTTCAAACCCAACGCGCGTTGGGCAGACGCTTATGAAACGCTTTATAAAATTCTTTTCGAATAAAGCCGTAAGGATAACTCTTCTTTCAGTTGTCCTTCTCTTTGCGTGCGTTCTCGGCGTGCTTCTCGGTTCTGTAAAGCTGTCGCTCGGCGAAATGTTCACCGCCCTTTTCGGCGGAGACACTCAGTCTGCCGATTACAGGATTTTAATATACGTAAGAATTCCTCGCGTTATAGCCGCAATTATTGCGGGAAGCGCTCTCGCCGTAGCCGGCGCAGTCCTTCAGACCATTCTTGCCAACCCCCTCGCAAGCCCCGGTATCGTAGGCGTAAACGCAGGCGGCGGACTGTTCTATATCATTGCTGCGGCGCTTTTTCCTTCATCTCTTTTCGCTACGTCGGCAGGCGCGTTTCTAGGCGCGCTTATCGCTGTGCTTGCAGTATGGGGCATTGCAGTAAAAACAGGCGGAGCTAAAAACACGATAATACTCGCAGGCGTTGCCGTAAGCAGTCTTTTTACCGCGATAATAGACACCGTGGTTACCGTTGATCCCGACCTTCAGCTGGACAGACTGGCTTTTTCTATAGGCGGATTTTCTGCAACGACTTATAATCAGATCCTCTATGTTCTGCCCTTTTTCGCTATCGGAATGATAATAAGCGTTCTGATCTCGTACGACCTCAACGTGCTTTCGCTGGGAGATGAACTTGCGGCAGGACTTGGTATGCGCGTTAAACTCACCAGATTTTTTGCCATACTTGCCGTTGCGCTTCTGTCAGGCGCGGCAATCTCTCTCGCAGGTCTTCTGGGATTTGTCGGACTGGTCTCCCCTCATATCGTATCGAGACTCGTAGGAAAAGACAACCGTCTGCTCATCCCCGTATCAGCGGTATTCGGCGCAGAGCTCACCCTTTTATATGCGATATAATATCGCGCACTTTGTTTGCGCCGCACGAATTGCCTGTGGGCATACTGCTCTCTTTTATAGGCGTACCCTTCTTCCTCTTTCTTCTGTTCAGAAAGAAAAGACCCAGTGTCGGAGGTGCAGCATAATGCTTACGCTTACAAACGTTTCCTCAGGATATTCCAAGGGATGCGATATCATAAAAAATCTGTCCTGCACCTTCAGCGCAGGCAGCGTTACCGCAGTCATCGGCGCTAACGGATGCGGCAAAAGCACTCTTCTCAAAACAATTGCCAGACAACTCAAACTGACATCAGGGAGCATAACGCTTGACGATAAAGAGCTGAGTTGTTATCCCCAGAAAGAACTTGCCAAACGCATTGCCGTTCTCCCTCAGGTAAGGAACGTGCCTTCCATACCTGCCCGAGCGCTTGTCATGCACGGCAGATTTCCTTATATGCCCTTCCCGAGGATCGGAACCTCTTATGACAAAGAAACCGTAAAAAACTGCATGGCAGAAACAAATACTCTTTGCTTTGCCGACACAGACGTATCCGCTCTTTCAGGCGGACAGAGACAGCGTGTTTATATAGCCATGCTCCTTGCTCAGCAGACAGACGTCATTCTCATGGACGAGCCGACCACTTTTCTCGATCTATCTTGTCAATTCGAAGTTCTTGATATAATAAAAACTCTGCGTGAAAAAGGCAAGTGCGTCGTAGTCGTACTGCACGACATCGCGCATGCAATGCAGATAGCGGACAACATCCTTATGCTCGACAAAGGAGAAAGCGTATTTTACGGCACTCCCGATGGGATTATCTCAAGCGGCGCGCTTGAAAAACATATGAATCTTACACCTCGTAAAATATGTGACGCTGAAAATATAATATATTATTTTCTGAAAGACGAGATTCGGCGTTGAGTATAATTAAGTTTTCAATCATGTTCGGCATAAAGAAAAAGAGCGGAAATCCGCTCTTTTTCTTTTAGTGGTTTTTATCATACTCTTTTCCAATAATATCCAGAATGAGTTGAACTCAGCTTTTCAGCATTTGTTGAAGCAACAGACACATTCTGAGATACTCCGCTGTCAGCCATTGAATCAGGAGTAAAAAACCAACCGTTTTGATTAATAAAAACAACACTCTTCAGCTCTTTGTCTCCGTCAAAAGCGTATTTGCCTATATAATTAACCGAAGCAGGCAATTCAACCGAACCGAGCATCGTACAATTTCTGAAAGCCGAATCACCGATTTTTATCAAATCCGCGCCCAATACGATATTACTCAACGAGGTGCAGCCGTAAAATGCCGATGCTTTGATTTCTTTAATTCCTGAAGGTATAATAATCGATTCAAGCCCTTCGCATGCAAAGAACGCACTGTCCCCGATAATTTCAACTGTGCCGTCAGCAGGAATAACGCTGTTTTTACAACCGACTACCAACATTTTGTTATTTTTATCTATAATGCAATTCTGCACTCCTGCGTAAATTCCGTTATCCTCGTCAACAGTTATCGAAGAAAGCTCAGAACACCCCCTGAAAGCACTGGGTTCTATATTTTTCACACCTGAAGAAACGTGGATATGCTTAAGCTTTTTGCTGTTATAAAACGCCTGAACGCCGATAGATGTAACCCCTTCGGACAGTATAACGGACTCAACATCTGATTCTGCAAATGCGTATCTGAATATTTCGTAATTTTCTCCGTTGAATGATTCTGGCAACGTAAGGTCAGACTTATTCCCCTCATAGCCGACAAGATAATTTGCACCCGTTTCGTCACTGTAGAAAACGTATCCGTCCGCATCTTTAACAAACAACTTCTGAGCATCGCTATCTGTTACAGATACTGCGTAATAAGCAATATATCCGTTATCTGATGCGCCTTTTACGATATTCAAAGAAGATTTGTTTACTACTTCAAGCAGTTTTGAACATCCGCTAAAAGCGTAAGGTTGAATCTCTGTTACGCCTCTTCCTACGGTAACTCTCATCAAAGAAATGCAGTTCTCAAACGCATTGGCTTCTATGATCTCTATGTTGTCTGGAATCGTCACTTCGGTTATCCTTTTGAATTTCCCGAAAACATAAGATCCCACGGCGGTTATTCTTTCGTCAGCAGGTATAATACCTGACGAATTAATAAGAACGAGTCTGCCGGTCTGCTTCTCAACAAGGCAATTCTCCACAGCTAAATAATCGGCATTTCCGGAATCAACGCTTATTTCAATAAGATTTACGCACGAAGTAAACGCATTGTCTCCTATATACCAAAGAGACGTGCCGATATCAAGCTTAACAATTCCCATACATTCTGCAAACGCTTCGCTTTCGATATATTGTATATTGTCATTTATATTCACAACTTTAAGTGAAACGCATCCGGCGAAAGCTCTGTTTCCAATAAATACTATCTGAGACATATCTACGTCGGTCAAAGCTGAGCAACCTGAGAACGTCTCCTCTTCAATCGAAGTGATACCTGCAGAAAGTGTGATTCCTTTTATATTTCTGCAATTCTTAAATGCTCCTTTTCCCAGCGACGTCAGAGATCCGGGAATTATGACCTCCGTCAAAGACGTACATTCAGAGAAAGCGTATTCTCCTGCGCCAACGACTCCATCACTTATATTTACGTATCTGAGCGAAATACAACCGTAAAACGCCCTGTTGCCTATATTAACTACTGACGACGGAATGTAAACGCTTCTTATATGAGAGCAGTTCTCGAAAGCGCCTTCGGCGATTCCCACAACGGGTAAACCTCTGTATTCTGATGGTATGACAATATTTTCATCGGTAATAGAACCTACAGACGTCACCTCATATGACGTACCGTCAGAATTAAGCGCAAAATACAAGCTTTCTTCCATTTCGCCGCAACGGGTACACTCTCCGTTAACGAAATCATGTCCCAATGCAGATATAACTTCAGGTGCGTCCAGTATTTCACCGCATTCAGAACATTTAAGTCCCACACTGCTTCCGTCTTTTGTGCAGGTTGGAGCAACAGGCAGAATTATTTCAGGATCTTTGTAGTGAACGTGAATGAAAGTCGATGTTTCTTCTTTTCTGTAATCGCAGTTTTTACATATCTCGTATACTGTAACATCGATTCCTCCCTCCACTTTTACTGTTTCGGTAGTATATTCGCATTCGTGCAGAAGCATTGAAACAACGTTGCTCTGACAATAACCGCAAACGTTACATCTTCTTTCTTTCTGACCTACGGCTGAACAAGTAGGCTCTTTTACGGTTTCCCAACTACCGTAAACGTGAGCGCCGTATCTGCTTTGCTCTCCACATCCTTCTCTTGTACATCTGAGATAATGCGACTGCGCGTCTGTCGTCCAATCCTGGGCAAACAAATGTCCTAAAGATTGCACGTAATCTCCTTTGTAAGAATGTTCGCAATTATTACACTGATACAAAGTGTAGCCGTTTTCTGTACATGTAGGCGAAACGGCTTTTTCAATATAATCGTGATCAAGTGCCTCCACATAATCAGATATATAGCTGTCTCCGCAGTATTTGCACGTATTCACAGTATATCCTTTTTCTGTGCAAGTGGGCGCTATCACGTTTTTAACGTATGAATGTTCGAGTTTGGGAAGTTTCTCATATGTACTGTACTCACATCTGTTGCAGGTTTCATAGTCTGCCCAACCCGATTCAAAACACGTAGGAGCTTTTCCCGTATGCTTCTCAATATCGTGACCAAGAGCAGGGATAACTCTTTCTTCCTTTTCTCCGCAAGATGCGCATATTCTCGACTCTTTTCCGCTCTTTGTGCAATCAGGAGAAGATAGCTCTGTCCATTCACCGAAGCTATGTCCGAGAGCGTCAATTTCAACAAATCCCTTCTTGTCTGCGCATCTTGTACATCTCTCGTAAGCTGAATGTCCCTTTTCAGTACAAGTAGGCTCAAGTTCTGAAATCGCTTCGTATGCGTGTCCTAGCTCAGGGATCTCTTCATACGTAGAATAATCGCATTCGGAACATATATCGTAAGCATTATGCCCAACGTCAGTACAAGTAGGTTGTTTTGCTTCGTAATGAGTAATGTCATGCCCTTTTTTGGGTATTATTTCTGATTGTTCGTCTGAGCAGCGTGAACATATCCTGATCTTTAAGCCGTCTTCAGTGCAAGTTTCTGTTTTCGTAACAGTCCATGCCCCGTAATCGTGACCTTTTGCTGCGATTTCTTTATAAGTTGAATATCCGCACGTTTTACAAATCTCATAAGCCTGATAACCTGATTCGGTACAAGTTGCTTCTTTGCCCTCGAACTCTTCAAAATCGTGTCCTTTAGCTTTGACGGTACGGTTTTCTGTAATATTGCAAGCAGTGCAACTACGTTCTTCTTCGCCGTCTTCAGTACAAGTGTTTTCCTTGACGGTTACCCAGTCTGAGAATTGATGCCCTTTTGCTTCCAATTCTGAAAAACCGATTTTATCGCCGCAATTTACGCATTGAGAATATCCTGTGTGACCTTTCTCTGTGCAAGTAGGCTCTTTGCCCTCGATTTCCTCGTAATCATGCCCTGTGGCAGGAATGTCTGTCCTCGTGGTATGTCCGCAAACAGAACACTCCTCATATGCTTCATATCCTGATTCGGTACAAGTAGGCTCTTTCTTTTCATAGAACGTCAATTCATGCCCTTTTGCAGGTATTGAAGTATAGGTACTGAATCCGCATACGCTGCACACATCGTAATCACTGTATCCTTCGTGAGTGCAGTCTGGTTCTTTGCCTTCATAATGTTCAAATTCATGGCCGTTTGGTGGCAGGATTAAGAATCCTTCCGTTTTTCCGCAGCGTTTACACTTTGTGTAAGAAGAATACCCTTCATCAGTACAGGTTGCAGGGAGTCCGTCTATTTGTTCGAAATCGTGCCCCAACGCCGATATATACGAATATTCTTTCTCTCCGCACGAATCGCAAACCCTTTTCAAAACCCCTTCTTTTTCACAAGAAGGTTCACTTTCCTGCAGCCACTCACCGTAAGAGTGCCCTTTCGCCGGCAATACTTGATAACCTTGTTTATCACCGCAATTTTTACATTCGGTATATTCCGTATATCCGTTTTCAGTACATGTTGCAGGCAATCCTTCGATCAAGCTATACATATGACCGATAGCAGGAATTTCTGCATATGTAGTGTAATCACACCTTCTGCACACTACATAATCGTTGTATCCCGACTCAGTGCATGTCGGCTCCTTACCTTCATGCCGCTCTGTATCGTGTCCCAATGCATAAACCACTCTCGTTTCAGTATTTACGCAATTTCCGCAAATTCTTTTTTCAAGACCGTTCTCAGTACAAGAAGGAGAAGTAACGACTTCCCATTCTCCATACTTATGACCTGTAGCGCTCAATTCTTTGCGCCCTTGTACGTCTTTACATCTTGTACATTCGCTGTAATCGCTATAACCGCTTTCTGTACAGGTAGGCTCTTTCCCGGTCATAATGATATAATCATGTCCGAGAGCCGCTATTTCCGCAAAATCATTGTCTCCGCATCTTGCACATTTATGATAATCCTTATACCCCTTTTCAGTGCAAGTAGGCTCTTTTCCTTCAACAACCGCATAATCGTGTCCCAAAGCAGGCGTGTTATCAGAAATGTAATTATCCTTACATACAGAACACTCGTGATAAACGTATCCGGCGTCTGTGCATGTAGCTTCTACCGTACTCGAAACATACTTATGCCCTACTGCCTCTAAAATTTCGACCTCAACATGTCCGCATACCGAACACGTTCTTCTGAGCAGACCTTCTGTAATACATCCCGCTTCAGCAACCGTATCCCATTCAGAAAAACTGTGAGCTGTTTCGTTTAGCAAATAACCGCATTCACTACATTCTCCTCTGTGCGTTTCACCAAGGTCACTGAAAATTATATTATGACCTTTTGGCGGCAGGATCTTTTTGCACCCTTCCGGTTCATATCCGCAATTTACGCAAACATATCTGAACTCATAACCGCTCTGCGTGCAAGTTGCTTCCTCAGGCATATTTACGAATTCATGAGCATGAATCACGCCTCCGTCGTGGTCTGTTTCTATATATCCGCAATCCTTACACATTCTGACATTGTATTCGATCTGCGTACACTCAGATATATCAACGGGCAACCAGTCTGTAAAATCGTGTTCAGTGCTGGCCAGTTCAATATGAGCGCAAACAACGCACTCTCTGTCGTGACAGGTATAGTTGTCAGAATAAATGTGTCCTACAGGATCTCCGTAAGAGAACCATTTTTCTGACGTCTTTCCGTCACAATAAGGACAGCTGTAAAAATAAGTCGCACTCTCCAGACAATTCGCCTCTGTCCTAAGATATTTTTCAGATACGTCTTCACGTATAAATTCGTGATCGCAGTCGCCGCACGCAGAACAAATATGATTTATATACCTGTGTCCTACCGCGTCAAGAGTTCTTTCTTCAAAAGCTTTGCACTCGGTGCATTTACGCACCTCGATTCCGTCAACTGTACAAGTCGGCTCTTCAGAAACCGTCCATTCCCCGAAAAAGTGTCCTGTTGCGGATACGCTTCTGTGCTCGGAATAACTGCAATTTTTACATGTTCTTATTTCTTTTCCTTCATCAATGCAAGTAGGCTTTTTCAAATACTCCCATTCGCCCATAACATGCTCGTGATCTACATGAATCCTGACAGTAACGTATTTGAAAATATCCCCGCTTACAACTTTCACCGGTATCTCAAAGTCATAAGAATCACATCCTTCCAATACTATATTCCCGTCAACATCCATGGTTACATAAGGAATATCCTCCAACAGATAATATTTACACTTTACATCCTCGTATTTTGTTGACATAGACGAAAGATCCTGTATCAGTGCGCTTCTGTCAACAATATCGTTACATGATATGACCTTTTCAAAATCGGCATCCGTATAACATTCATCGTTTCTTTTTTCAAATCCGATGACAAGTTTTTTGTTTCCCGCAGACGCCAAAACTATTTTTTGATTAAATAAATCACGATTCCAGTGTTTATACCAGAACAGTATTCCCGCATATGCGTGAATCTTTGCATTCAACTTTACTCCAACTTCGAAATATCCTCCGCTTGCCGTATCTATCGAACTGAAATTCGATGAAGTTATACCGCAATACCCTCCGAATGCGACATAAGGACCAGCTGAAAAACTCAGATCCGCTCCTACTATTCCCAAAAAGCTGATGCCCACTTCTACGCTCAGCATATCAGAAACTTCTACTTTTCCCATCATGTAAGCTGAAACTCTTGTTCTGGCATATGCGCTGCTATCCGTATCAAAATTCCACGACTTGCATTTTAAGACAAAATCGGCACCCGATTCAAAATACGCTTCTGCCCCGAGCTTCCCAACCATATCGAATTTAAAATTATTTTTAATCTTAAGGCTCAGACCGAAACCGCAGACGTTTAATCCTGCTCTTCCCAAAGTGATATCCTTTTGCGCACCGGCTCCGTTGGCGTCGAAAGCCCCCCTGTCACCTTCGTCCTTCAACTTTAAAAATTCTTTTTTGAAATAATAAAGATCTTCATTGCTCTTACTACTTGCACCTGTATAAAGGTATATGTTTACGCTTGTCTGATTGCGAGCTGAAAGATTTATAGAAAAAGTACCGAATCTGGAACTTGAAAAACCCACTCCGAAGCTGAGCTGCGTTTCAACTTCCATAGCAAAAGTCACCAAAGACTGAACCTGATGCGTAACTGTATGTAGTCTCGCAAATTCTGCGGTGGCTTTTATAGAAAAAGTAATACTCTTTCCTTTTGCAGAAAATGCAGGGACTACAGCTATTTTATTAAGTCCGTAATAATATTCACCTTCTGACCTGTTCAAAGCAAAAGTTTCAGCCGCATTTTCAAACTGAAAATATAAGGGGGAATTCATGAATGCTTGCGTTATCTCTTCTGTAACTCCGTTTTCAAGAATTATATCCGATCCGCTTATTTCCTTTTCTACAAAAACCTCATACTCGGTAAAAAATCCGTTTCCGTCTGAAAAAAGATAACTGTATTTGCGCATTGCGCCTTGTGCTTCCTCTCCGACAATTTCTATAATCGAAGTCATTTCCCCGTTGTCTCCTAATACAACTGCTTTATCTCCGATATTCAAAAGGTCGTTATAAAGGATAATCACATTTTCTTTTTCAGTATTGTAAACAGAATAAATATCTTCATTTTTTATCTGCTTTACGTCGTCGGCAATTTTTACGTTTTGTTTTTCTTCAGTTGCAACTGTGAAAGAAAACTCGTTGCCATCTCTTTCAGACAAAACAACTCCGTCGCTTACTTGCACCGTATAGGAATCGCCTCCCACTGCACCGTAAGTTCCTATAACGTATTGATCTCCGTCAGAAGAAATAATTACAGGTCTAACGTCATTATCGTTGAGCGATTTAACGGTTATGTAGTCAGAAACGTTTTCATCAGTAAGCTTTACAGAAGACTCAACTTTATATTCAAAATCTTCAGAAACACCTTTCTCAATCAGGTTCTGAGAATATTCGCCATAAACGCAACTTTCAACCCAATCAGCATACAGAACCGTGTCTTTTACTATAGGCAGATTGTTGTAATAGTTGTTTCTGTCTTCATCAATATACCAACCTGCAAAATCATAACCGTCCCTATACGGAACAGGAGCTACAACGCTTTCTCCGTCAGAGACAATCATATCAGGTATATTTTCTCCGCCTCCCGTATCGAAAGAAACAGTATGAATAGTATCAGCGCGTTTACTGTAAAAATCTCCGCACACACTGCATTCCGCAACAATATTTCCGTCTCCGTCGGTTGAATACAAATAATTGTGTTCAGCAATACTCGTTTCTCTGAAATCCGTCTCGACGCCGCATTCTAAACAATACCTTTTTTGCGTGCCCGTGTGCGTACAATCAGCTTTTATCTCATCTATCCATTCTCCTGACACATGCCCTGTTGCCGGTATTGATTCTTCTTCTGTTTTACCGCAAACAACGCATTTGCGCACTATTCTGCCTTCTACGGAACAAGTCGAAGCAATTACTGACAACGTAAATATATGGCCTGCCTCTGACAAAATCTGTCCGCACTCCTGGCATTTATAAACCCCGGTCGCATTATTGCCGCATTTTCCGCCATCTGCTTCAAATATTATTTCTCCGTGTCCCGAAGAAGGTATGACTCTTGTAACATCTTCACCGCATTCTAAACAGATGCCGTGTTCCTCTCCGTCTTGACTGCAAGTCGCTTTTATTGTTACTTCATAATTCTCTACAACATGTCCTTTTGCGACAATCGTTGTCTCGGTTTTTTGCCCGCATTTGTCGCAAATACCCGTTACTTTGCCGTCTTTTTCGCATGTTGCCTCAACAACTTCTCCGTCACTTATCTTATGACCAGATGCTCTTAATATATTTTCTTTTTCCACAGCGCATCTGTTACATTTTATTACGTTTTTTCCGTCGTCAACACAAGTTGCTTCTTCAAACAATACCGTATGATAATCGTGTCCGTAATCAGCAACAAGATTATACTCTCCGTTTATCGCACCTGTAAATTTGCTCCAGTCATCAATTGTGCCACTGTAATAAACACTTTGCAAAGAATTGCAGCCATACAACAAAACTCCGTCTACAGAAAGGGTTTCTGAAGAGATATAGATATTTTTCAGCGATGAGCAGTTGCAGATTGCATATCTGTTTGCATATTCTATATTTTCACCAATAAATATGCTTTCGATAAAATCAATATCTGAAAATGCTCCTGTAGCAATTCCTTTAACTTTTTTTCCATTGAAACACGCAGGAATTATAATATCTTTGTCTGTTGCGCTTCCTATGCCGCTCAAAATGTATGCCGTGCCTTCAGCGTTAATGTCGTATTTCAAACCTTCCGTTGCCTTAACGCCGCAATGCTCGCAAACGTTTTCATCTGAAAGTTTGTGTCTATATGCAGGCTCTCCTGCTTCATTATAACTGTCTCCGCATAATGAACACACATACTCTGTAATCCCTTGCGTATTGCACGAAGATTGAGTAACTTTTTGCTCATAAGAATGTCCGGTTGCTTTTACTGTGCGCTTTTCTGTTTCACCGCACTGACAATACCTTATTTCTTCGCCGTCATGAGTACAGTCCGCTTGGACCTCCGTTTTCCATTCTCCGTAGACGTGTTCATGCTTTTCCTGAACAGTACACGCTGATATAATGCAAAGCACTACAAATAAAAAACATATTATAATCGCTGTTTTCTTCATAATCATCTCTCCTCTTCCGAAATATCGTCAACACAATGAACAGCCAAAAGATGCCATACCTATTTTTATCTGATAACAAACCAATGCCGAAAACAAAACCGAAACCGCCAGGACGAAAATCATAACGACAGCTGTTTCGCAAACTGCTATCTTAATTATCATTTTTCTGTCCGCTCCTGACAACCTGTAGCAACAGAATTCTTTTTTTCTGCGAGCATAAGATACTGCAAATAAATTTATCGCCGCGACCAAAGTCATTATTATATTGCCGCCGAAGTAATAACGGGCAGCGCTGAGATATACGTTGACTCTGAACGAATATGTTTCGAATAATTTTACTCCGTTTGTAACAACTGCTCCGTAAGTGTCGGAAACAGATTTTAACGCTTCGTAACATTGACTTTCGCTTCCTTCTTTTGCCGAAACGGTAAGTATGTCTTTATCGCTTCCTACAAAAGAGCTGTCGATTATCGCAAAAAAATCCATTCCTTTAATTACAGCCGCAATGGTAAACGTATAATCTTCGTTGTATATTTTAATTTGAATATTGTCTCCGTTTTCCAGTCCGAATAATTTTGCAAGAGAATCCGATACAACCACCTCGTTGCCTTCAGGAATATTGTAGTCTCCTTCTATACCTCTCAGCATACTCTTTTCCTCTATCGAGACCAGATTTATCTTTGTGTGATTTTCTAAAACGGCTCCTCCGTAAAAGAACATCCTTTTACAATCCTCCGTATATTGCGATTCTTCCACCTTTTGACACAAATCTTCTTTCGCACTCAACATTATGTAGTCCGCATTGATTACTTCTGAATAATCTTTCAACTGAGTTTCTCCATACGACATTGTGGCAAACAATCCGCTGACGATCACGAAAGTTACGGTTATAAGTCTGGCAAAATTGTGCAATTCAAATACCTGCGCGGTATTTTTTACTGCGCATTTAAACGCGGGGATTTCCAATGCTTTAAATTTATCCATAATTTTTCCGACTGTCGTCAAGGTATATTTCATAAGCAAAGGCATTCCTTTGATTATTATCAATACGCTTATTACAGCCACAGGGACTGCGATCAGATAAGCGTCTTTCGTTTTTACTACAGATTCAAGAATCAATCCTGCAAACAAGATGACGGTTTCTATACACAACAATACAGGAAAAGACCTGGACAGTTTTTCTTTTTTCGCACTGTTAAAAACAATAAATACTGTTACGCTTAACAGACATGCAAAAAGCTCTACGACCGCACATGATATCAGACCGCTGATGCTGACACCCAGTTTTGCGAATTCGAATAAGTTCTGCAAAGGATACATGATCGCTGCCGCAACGGCAGTTCCAACAAATAATGCCAACAATGAGTATGCTGCTATTTCAGAAAATATCCCCGATACAATTCTGCCGTATCCTGAACCTGCCATCAAAAAACAATCAATATTGCTTTTTCTTTTTTTATAAAGGACTCCGGTCGAACAGTATATAAGCGTAAAAACGATGACAGCAGACAATATCGCCATTACCGAGAATATTATTCTGAGTATTTTTGTACCGTAATCACTGATTTTGTTTTCTCCGCACTTAATTATCTGCCAGTCTGCAAAATCGCTATTCAGAATCTGTTCTTTAATGTATTCAGTTTTTATCGGATCTGCAATCTTGATATATATTTCAGAAAACGGCAGATTATTGTTGTCAAAAGCGGCAAACACGGGAGATTTTGCAATAAGAATGTCTATTATCCCCGACATTGAAACCATAACATCGTATTCGCCGGCAAATTTTGAAGTTGCAATGCCTCTTACCGTATACTCTTTTTCCTCTCCTATAATGTCATAGGAGATCTTGTCTCCGATTGACAAAGAATTATCGTCAGCGTATTTTGCGCTTATAAACACAGTTTCGTTTAAATTGGAAACCTTAACGTCGCCGTATTCAAAAAACTTTATATCGAAAACATTATCAACCCTGTAAAAATCTGTTGCTACTGCAAACAAAAAATCATCCTCAGTGGTAAAAGGCAATACGTAACACCCGCAAAAAGCGTCATCTCCCGACAACAACTTCTCTATTTTTTGCGAACCTGCAAAACTCATTTCAGAGCTTGCCTTAGGCTTTAAAATCAAATCCGCTTTTCCTTGTGATGATTCGATTCTTGCAGAGTCCTCTTTCTCAACCCCTTTTATAATTTCATACGAAAACAGCATTACTGAAAATGAAACTGTAAGCATGACAATCAGCAGCAGAGATTGCCAGGGACTTTTTTTTATGCTGTTTATTATGTACTTCATCATAACTTTCATATCTGAAGTACTCCGTCCGATATCTTTATTATGTTGTCTTTTTCACTAACTGCCTCAGCAAGTTTTACGCTGTGTGTGATATGCAATATTGTGGTGCCGTATTCTTTATTAATTTCTTTTAATAGGCATAAAACATTGTATGTATTTAGCGTATCCAGACTACTCGTAGGTTCGTCAAGAAAAAGTACGGGCGGGTTGTAAACCAAAGCGCGGGCAATCGCTACCCTCTGCTGCTGTCCTCCCGACAGTTCTTCAGGAAATTTTTTCATCGCCGTAAACGGCAAATTCAATCTTTCTGCAATATCATATGCCTTTTCCCGTGCGTGTTCTGAATTCTTATTTAAAATAAGTGGCAGCGTGATATTGTCAAGAGCTGTCAATGTTGAAATAAGAGAAAAGTTCTGATAAACAACTCCCATTTCAGTTCTTCTGAAAAGGGCCTTTTCTTTTTCGGTCATGCCGAATAGGTTTTTTGAACGCACTACAACACTGCCTTCGTCAGGGCGTCTTATTCCTGCAAGTATCTCAAGCAAAGTAGTTTTTCCGCTTCCGCTCGCTCCCATAAGCGTAACAAAGCTGCCTTTTTCTATACTTAAAGAAATACCTTTCAGACAAGGTTCTCCGTTATAATCTTTTTTTATTCCTTCAGTCTGTATTTCAATCATTTCCGTAAATTAAAAACGCTGCAATAGGCGATTTGAATAAAATATATGCTTTCAGATTACCTTCATATTTACCTTGTTTTGCTTCTTCGGATATTTCTGCCCAATCCTTACTTTTTTCAGATTGCAAAAACGAAAGATATTTGTTTTTTTCTGCAGAATCGTTTATCAGCAATATATAACTTTCATCTGAAAGCAAACCGTCTAAAACAACGTCAAGCCCTCTGTGCAATCTTTCATTTTCTCTTGTTATCAATTTTGCTATGAAAGTCTGAAATCCGTCTTTTAAAAGGATTTCTGTTTCCTCTACAGAAACACTCCGTATAACATCAGAAACAACGGATACAAAAGCACTTATCCCTTTTGCAAGTTCAAGCACTTCGCCTCGTTTCAGAGCGTTATCGATTATGTTTTTTTCAAGAGCCGTTTCTTGCAAAAACTCTCGCGCTATCAGCAATACTTCTTGCCAGCCTTCTGCCGTAAGCTCAATGCCGTCGATCGCATCCGCATAAAGCTTTAAAATTTCTCTTATTTCCGATGCTGAATAATCTGAAAAATCCGTTGATACATCTTCTTCTGTATTAAAAACTGTAACCGCATAAATTAACCTGGTGAGCACCGAGAAATTTTCAACTCCTATCAGATTTTCAATCCCTTCTTTTCTTGCGGCATATCTTTCAGCAAATTCCAGATAAAACTCATATCCGCTTCCGTATTGCTCGTATTTTTCTATACTGCGGTTTTTCATATATTCAAAATATTCTGACGTGAAAGCGTAAAAAAGCTTCCCGCATTTATCAACTCCCGCAACAGAAACGACATCTGAGTATACGCTTGCAAAAGCCACTAGCAAAGACTTATGCGTAAGTCCGTTTTCTTTCTGATCTTTTAATGCCGTCAATAATTCTTCTTTTGAAGCCTCGATCTTTCTGACGATCTTCATAAAGTCATTTTGCACAATGCCGCAACTTTCGAAACATTTAACAAAATTGTTTTTAAGATATTTTTTTATCTCTTCCTGCATTGTTAATGAAAGAGCGTTTTCGTCTGCAATCTTCGCAAAATCATAAATTATACCGAAAAATATATCTGTCGCTGTGTTTACCGCTCCTTCCTCATAGGCAACCGGCTTTTGAAATTCTTCTCCTCCTTCCTGACCTTGCTGACTGTTGTCGTTGCCGTCGCCGTCACTTTCTCCGGGGTTCTCAGGCACTTGACCGTCGGTTGTGTCGTCTTCAATTTCAATACCGTAAATCAAAGACTCATTCCCTTTACAAGCGACAAGCCCCGTAAAAATTACGAGGCACATAATGGACACTATTGTAAACAACGCGATTTTTTTCATATTAACCCTCAAAGGCAAAGGGGGAAACACCCCTTTGCCTTTAAATTCAACCGTTATTGTTCTGAAACTGACGGTCCTCCTTCAGCAAAAGTTATTCCGTAGTCAAGATTTCCTCCCTCTCCTTCGGGAACAAAACTGATTCTTACGTCATAATCTTCTGCAACAAGACCCAGCTGCGCGATTTTTGCTTCAACGTCTGCTTTGCTTACCTTGACATATCCGCTGTTTGCGTATGTCGGCACGTTTTCTATAGCGATATCGGCAATGAGAACTTCTTCGCCTCCGACCTTCGGAATAAGAGTAACGTTGAAGATAAAGCTGTATATCGAATTGTTTGCATAGCCTACGACATACTCTGTTTCAGTACTCATATCCTCGAGAACTATATCACCGTCAGCGCCTGTAAAATTGATAAGCCCGCAAACATCGCATACCCACCAGCCATTTTCTTCGTCCTTAACGTAATTGTGATATCCTTCATAATCATAATAAATGTTTTCGGTTTTTTCACAGAAAAGACATTTATTCGCTATGATTCCCGGCTGAGTACACGTAGCGTGAGATGTTTGTTCTTTCTGTTCGTTGAGAATGTGATACTCTTCCCAGTGCTGCCATTCCAAAGGAACTTTTTCCAGCTCGGATTCGCTGACAGCTATTTGTTGAGCTTGACGTCTCATACACTTTGAGGTATCGTATTCGAACTTTTCCAGCATCACCATTCCGATTTCGTCATTCTGAATATATCTGCTGAGAATTTCCCAATCGCTCATTTTACCATCTACGATAAATTTCTGATAATTTTCTTTTAACGTCTCTGTTCCGCTTTTTGAAAAAACATCCTTTCTCATCGACAAGACGTTCCCATCAGGATCTTTTTCAGTCGTGACGATTTCAGTACTTTCAATATAACCGCAAGCGCATGTGATCTTATTCGTAACTACTTCAACCGTGTTACCCGCCTCGTTAACATACTCGTCGGTCGTCGTTTCTGTTGTCGTTATATGATTTTTTGACAGGTTGCCGACATATGGTCCAGAGATCACCGTTCCGTCATCTTTTATAAATTTAATGCTTTCGTATTCTGAACATCCTTCTCTTGTGTAATCTTTTACTGCTTTAAATGTGAATCCGCAAAGAGGATCTGTAACGGCACAGGTATAAGTATATTCTTCTCTGTCCATTTTCCCGTCTTCGTCAAAATCGAAAGCTTGAGAATTCAATTCAAAATCACATTCGCCTTCGGTATGATAAGAAAATTCTTTTCCGCAAGCGCAGACATTAATAATTATATAACTGTCGCATACGCAGCCGTAATCTCTCAGATCTACTTTGCCGTAATACCTTTCGTGCCAGAAAATTTCTTTTTCTTCCTGTTCACCGCAGTAAATACACCTTTTTACGACATTAACGCCGTCTTCACAGCTTTCACCTTTCAGCGATGAGCTGACGAGTTCGTAAACGTGTTCCTCATATTTACGCTCGTTTCTCAATATTTCAATTCTGTTGCCGTTATCGTAAACATAATATGTTTCCTCTTGCATTATCTCGCATCCGTTCTTGCTTGATATCGCTTCCAATTCATATTTGAAAGAACAGTTTACGCAGGTATAATATGTGATAACACGATTGTCTGAAAGATATTCGCTTTCCTGTTCAAAAGAACAATTAATGTCTAAGTATGAGCCGTTATTTTCATATCCGCACATACATTTATTTGTTACTATCTTTCCGCCGCAATCGCAACCGTACTGCGACAAATCTGTTTCAAAACTCTGTTGTACGTGATTATAAACTATCTTATCCGATTCTTCATATCCGCATACTTCGCATATTCTGATGACCTTGACGCCTCCTTCGCACCCTAATTGCGGATTTATAAGTTCGGCATATTCCTTCATAGTATGCATCCCTTCCTCTGTACATGAAGAGTAAAATTTAGCATACCATTCGGTCTGATAGTACCAATCAATATTGTCTTCAGAAATTACAGAGTCGTCCACGTCGATAAAGATCTTGTTTGTGTTGACTCTCTTGCATTCATCCGGTAGGTAGCTCTCTTCATTGACATCCAACAGTTTTACAACAACGCCGCCTTTCTCGTAAGAAAACTTTCTGAAGTCATAATTTATACCGTTTTTATCGTCATATATTGAAAAGCCTTTTTGTTCAAAAATGTACTCGCTTTCTTTTATGTCATATCTGTTTTCTTTACCGCACGGACAATAACGCTTATACAGTATGTCCTCTGTAATTCCGAATTCGCTGAGATCGACAATCTCCTCGATCCAATGATGACCTTCCGTATATAACTTATTGATATAACCGCAATCCTTGCACACGTAAATGATCTCTACGCCTGCATCGCAGTCTTCTATACCTCCGATAAAATTCCAGCTTACATCATAATTGTGGTCTACGTATTCACTGTGTTCGATATTGACAAAACCGCACTTATCGCAGACATAAACGTCATTTGAGGGAGTTGCACAATCTATAGCAGGAGTGCTTAATTCATCATCATAGACATAATTGTGCTGCGAATCGTAGTAAACAATTCCTGTCGCGCGATCGTAATAGAAGGAAACTCTGGTGGTAAGTCCTTCCATAGGAAGTTCTACAGGGATTATTTCTCCGTTATCTATCCTGTACAATATCAGATCTTTTCCTTCCATCGGGACATTACAATTGATACCGTAAACCGTACCGCAATCCAAAGCGGCTTCATCTACATCGTCAGTATCGATATATGTATCAATAACGCCTATCGCTAAATACTCGCTCCATACACCGTTGATATTAAAATTGAAATATTTGTTTGTTACCGGAATCTTAACGTGCAATCTGCCGTCTTCAACGATAAATTCTATTTCTTCGGATTCTCCTTCGACTTTTCTGAAGTTGAATTCAAAGAGTTCTTTTACTGTGCCGGAAAATCCTTTATCGTTTATTTCGCTTATCTCCTCAGGATAAAGAGACATTTTTCCGGTGAAACTCATATTGCCGTTGCAATTGCTGTCGTTTGCTTCGACAACCACATTTTTGACAGTTCCGTCTGCAAGAGTATTTATTTTCATCGAAGTGCCGTCTTCGAACATCGAAACTATAATATCCGAAATAAATTTAACAGGACCTTCGGCGAATATAACCTGCTCTTTAGCGGCTGTTATGTAGCTGCCGAATATCTCATCGAATTCTTCAACGGTAATACCCGAAGCGTCGCTTATCGCCTGTCTTACGCTTGAATTCTGATATTCCTCTTTAAGCAATATGTCTCTTTCAAAATCAAACGCATCTTCTCCGGAAAGCCCGAACATCTTATTGACAGCAAAGTTCACGATATCGCATATTTCAGTAGCCGTAAGTCCATATGCAGACGTAGCCTCTTCAATATATTCGAAAGCGCCAACAACTGTCATATCAAGCAATTTTTCTGCAAACTGTTCTATACTATCAAAGCTACCGTTACCGAAATAGCGGTCAATGAGTTTTGCCATAGGCATAGATACCAGATTGTCGACAAACTCAGACAACACGCTGACATCGAGAGTCCATACCGGACCGTTGTCGGTCTCTTCTTTAACGAAAGCTGTCTCGTAGAACTTCTTTGCCCACATATTGAACAGATCGTAATTTTCCCTTTCCATCTTTTCGAGAGCGGGAACGATCTTATCCTGAACAACAGATAAAATATCGAAAATATCATCGGTAGAAATTGAATTTGTTCCGAACATTCCCTTCAGCATTTCATCTGTCGTCAACCTTCCGTAGAAAGAACCGTCTTTTTCTGCCAAATCGCCGTATATATTACTGCTCTGGGTCTCATAGTAAACAATATTATCAACTACGGAAAAACGTATCGTCTGAGAATATTTTCTCGGCACTTCGTCATAGGTAAAACGAATCTCGCCGTAAGCGTTTATTGTTCTTGTTTCCGTATTCACGTTGAATCGGATTACCGTAGGCTCTACGATACACGTGTCGAAACCACCGTTTTCTTCAATAACTATCCTAAGATTCTCAAGATTGCCTGAATACTGACTTGAGAAGAAGGATTTCAGCATATTTATGTACGTTCTGGGCAACGCAGGATCTGCCGCGCCGCAGGACGTGCAGTATCCGTCACTGAACGTATGTCCTTTTGCTTTGTAAAATTCATACTTCTCATCGCTACATCTTGAACAAATACTGAATACGTATCCGCTTTCAGTACATGTTGCAGGCTTATTTTCTACCACCTCGTAATTATGTCCGAGCGCAGGAATGTAGTCAGTGTTTTCTATTTTACTGCATATACTGCACTGCTTTTTAGTGTAACCTGCAGTTAGACAGGTGGGAGCGATTACGCTTTCGGTATAAGAATGCGTGCAGCCTGCGCCGCATATCTTACACTTTCCGTTATCCATAATATGTTTTCCGGTAGCAGGCTGTCCCGCCGTACCGCATACCGTGCAAACCTGTCCCTTTCCGCAGGTAGGTCTGCTTATATCCCATCTGTGACCGGTCGCTTCAGTAAAATCAGCAGTATATTCATAATCGCATCTGCTACAACTGTAAACCGTATAACCTTGTGCCGTACAAGTAGGCGCAACGATTTTCTGCTGAAGATCGTGTCCCCATACAGCAGTGAACTTGTCTCTGTACTCAAATCCGCAATCGTTGCAAACATGAGAAGTATATCCCTGCGTAACGCATGTAGGCTTAACAACCGTATTTATGTAACTGTGATTTTTCTTGGGAAGCGTCTGTATATAACTGTCTGAGCAATTCTCACAAGTATAAGTTGCGCTTCCGGCTTTTGTACATGTAGCTTCTTCCTGAGCAGTTACTTTATAACTGTGCCCCGTAGCAGGAATCATGTTTTTCTCAACGCTTTTGCACATCTGACATACGGTAGTTCTCCAACCGGACTCAGTGCAAGTCGGTTCCTGTATCGTTTCTTTATAGTCGTGAGCAAGCTTATCCGTCTCGTCTGTTTTTTCATATTCTCCGCAACGCAGACATTTTCTTTCAGTATATCCGCCTGCAAGGCAAGTCGGATTTACAACGTTTTCAACAAAACTATGTCCGTAAAGCGCGCATCTTTCTGCAGGAGTAAGTCTTACAACAGTGTAATATGAGAAGTGATCAGTTGTGAATATCGCATAACCGTTCGAATAAACAGCCTCTTTTTGTTCTACTTCTCCGTTGTCGTTAATATACCAAACAGCGATACTTTCAGGATCTTCTCCTTCCTCCAAAGTATAAGGAACCTTTACGGTAACGAATCCGCTGTTGAAATCTGAAATATAATTGTCCGATTCGTCTTTAAGAGTAAAATCGTAAATAGGTTTATTTCCTATTTTATCTGTAATTTCCTGAGAAAGGTTGAGATCTCCTTTTTCTTCTTCAGTCAAAGTGCCTGCGCTTATAGTCATATTTCCGTTTCCCGCTATACTGTTTTTAGCGGTTTCGTCAAATGAAAAAGACGCATTTGCCGTTGAAAGTTCATCGGTATTCTGCACGTCATCCGAGCTTATACCCATCGACTCTTCAACCGTTGCCATTACTTTTTTTGTAAAGCCGCAAGCGCACGTATAAAGAGTATAACCATCCTGAACCACGCCTTCATCCCAACTGTGGTTGTTTTTATCGGTATAATTCTCTTTATAACTGTCATTGCAGTAAATACATGTAAATGTCTTTTCTCCAGAATTCTCTTGACAAGTTGCCGCAACAGTTATTTCTGAAGAATACACATGGCGATAGCTGTCTTCTTTTTCTACTTTTGAACAGCTTTCGCAAACTCTTGTCTTAACATAATGACATTCGAAATCCGCCTCTCTGGTTTCAGGTCCCCATTCACCGAAAGTATGACCTTTTGCAGGGCTGTCAACAGTAAGAATATCTTCGCATTTCTTGCATTTATACGTTTTCAAACCGTCATCTGTGCAAGTTGCCGTATCTGTTTCAAATACGTAATCGTGCCCTGTTCCTGCAATAGGGTTGTCGCAATACCTGCAGTTTCCTCCGACGCAGGCATTGTCTTCTTCTCTGAGCTGATGCCCTACGGCTTCTGTCAAATTTGTATGTATCTCGTCCTTACAAGCAGAACATTTTTCAACGGTGTATCCGCCGTCTATACAGGTGGGTCCTACAACGTCTATGACTTCGTACTTGTGTCCTGCCGCCGCGACTTTCTCAACATACGAATACTCGCACCTCTCGCAACTGTGTCTTATTTCTCCTCCGATCAAACAAGTTGCCTCTTTGACGACTTCTTGCTTCATACTGTGTCCGAGAGCCGGAACTTCATCTCCTTCATAAGAAAAACCGCATGCCTGGCAAGTGTAAACCGTATAACCTGCTTCCATACATGTCGGAGCTACGCTCTCGGCAGTGTAAGTATGACCTTCACTGTCTATTATTTCAGTCTTCTTTTCTCCGCATACCGTACAGACAGACTCTGCCTTTCCGGGTTCAAGACACGTTGCTTCAGTTACGACCACGGGAGATCCGTAACTGTGTCCCGTTGCCGTTGAGTCCTCTGTCCATTGTTTTCCGCAATCCTTGCAAACAAAAGTTTTCGTTCCGTCCGCAACGCAGGTCGCAGTATCAGTTACATCTACGTTCTTATGCTCGCACTGATTTGCATCAGTGTTGTCACACGCAAGCAAAATCGACGCAAGACAAAATACTGAGACAGCGATAACTAACATCAACAGAAACTTCTTTGTCCTATTAGTCTTCATAACACCCTCACTCATTGTTTTACAAGTTTTTTTTGTTAAATTATAACATATGTATATGTTATTGTCAATGTTAATAACAATAAAGAATGACATCTTCATTGTTTTAAAATAATTTTATTTACATTTATTTTTTTTATTACAGTTTAATTCTAAATCAACTCAAAACATTTCGGAAAGATTTTTATAATATTACTTTTTGTTCGCATCTACCCTCTTGCGAACATTTATTCACAATGCTATAATATTTTTACGCTCAAGGAGGGGTATATGCAAGACTTATCTCACGCTCTGTTAAACGGTCTCAACGAAGAACAACGCCTTGCGGTCGAAACGACCGAGGGCTATGTGCGCGTTGTCGCGGGCGCGGGAAGCGGAAAAACGCGTGTGCTTACAACGAGGTACGTCTATATTGCCAAAATGCTGGGCGTAGCGCCCTCTCATATTCTCTCAGTAACCTTCACCAATAAGGCGGCAAAGGAGATGAAAAAGCGCATTCAGTGCTATATGCCTGACGAAGACGGAGGCTGGATACTCACATTTCACGGTGCTTGCAACAAGATCTTAAAAGAAGAGATACACCGCCTTCACTACCCGTCCAACTTCCTTATCATGGACGAAGACGATCAGAAATCTTTGCTCAGGAAGATTTATGAAGAAAACGGTCTGACGCTCAAAGACCATAATTATAAAAGTTGTCTCGACGCAATAGGCGCTTACAAAGGCAAGAACGGTTATGTGCCATATTTCAGCGACCCTACGGGGCAAACCGCTGCACCGGGGCTTTCGCGCGCAGACGAAAAAGGCACTTTCGATTTTATCATTAAAAAATACCTGGAGCTTCAACGCAAGAACTATTTTCTCGATTTTGACGACCTGGTATTCTTTACCCTTGAGATATTCTATCAGTTCGACGACGCGAGAGAAAAGTGGCAGAGACAGTTCGAATACATTCAGGTCGACGAATTTCAGGACGTTTCGAAACCTGAATACACCCTTGTCGAAATGCTCTCTCTTCTGAACAAAAACCTTTTCGTCGTCGGAGATCCTGACCAGACTATTTACACCTGGAGAGGCGCGGATATAAGGCTTTTCCTTGACTTTGACAAGGCTTTCGGCGGAGTAAAAACAGTCGTTCTCGGCAAAAACTACCGCTCCACACCTGAAATACTCAGCGTGGGAAACTCTCTTATCAGCCACAACACCGCAAGGATTAAAAAAGAACTGGTCGCAGTCAGAAAAAACGGACTCAAGACCGTATACTACCACGCGCGTACACGTCAGGAAGAATGCGAATTCATAGCGGGAGAAATCCAGCGTCTTAAAGAAGTCGGCATTGCTCTCGGAGATATAGCCGTGCTTTACCGCAGCAACTATATGTCCCGCCCCGTTGAAGAAGCCTTTCTGAAATACGGAATACCTTACACTATTTTCAGCGGAGTCGAATTCTATCAGCGCAAGGAGATAAAAGATACTATTGCCTACCTGAGAATGTTCGAATTCAAGGACGATCTTTCTTTTGAACGCATAGTAAATGTTCCTGCACGCGGAATAGGCAAAAAGCGTATGGCGGCGATAACCGCGCTTGCCGTAAACGAAAACATTTCTATGTACGAAGCCTTCAAAAAACTTGCCGATACCGCATTGTTTGAAAATACGGGCGCGAAAAAGCTACTCAAGACAATAGAAGAAGGACTGATACGCGCTCAGAATCCTTCAGTAGATATTTCAGACCTTCTCGACTTTGCACTGAAAAAGAGCGGATACGAAGAATACCTGATGCTGTGCGGAGATCAGAACAGACTGGACAACGTAAACGAACTCAAAGCCGCGATAAAGGACTTTGTAGACGACGCGGGAGAACACGTTACCTTAGCCGAATACCTGTCCGCAGTCGCGCTGATATCCAACATCGACGCAAAGGACAAGGACGAAAGCGTAAAGCTGATGACCGTGCATACTGCAAAGGGACTCGAATTCCCCTACGTATTCGTATGCGCACTCAACGAAGGGCTTTTCCCGTCAATAAAAATTGAAAACAAACAGCAGATGGAAGAAGAAAGGCGTGTTGCTTACGTGGCTTTCACACGCGCAAAAGACAGACTTTATCTGAGCGATTCCGACGGATTCGACCTTCAGACGCGCGGAAGACTCATGCCCTCGCGCTTTATCTTCAACATAGACGAGTCGCTTATAGAAAAAAGCGGCGTTATGTCTGACGAATACGTCGAAATGGCAAAGGCTTATATCCGTGCAAGCGAATACAATTTAAGCCACCCTGCAGTGCCCGACTTCCGCACATATCTTGGCGGCGACAGAGTAAGACACCCCGTTTTCGGAGACGGCACCGTAACAAGCAAAGCAAACGGCTCTTACGTTGTGAAATTCGACAACGGCAATATCCGCACGATATCCGAAGGCTCAGGAGTTCTCAAACCGATTTAACGCTATAATCTACACTGATACGAAAATTTTAAGACAATATTTTATCTAAACAAAAATATATCTAAACAACAAAAAGCGCCTTCAAGCGCTTTTTTGTTTTACCATTTATATACCAGTTAACCGCTCTTTTAATTATTCGGAAAGAAGCTTTACAAGTCTTTCTGCCGCGATCTCAGTGTCTGCGGGACTGCCGAACGTCGAAAATCTGAAGAAACCTTCTCCGCATATACCGAAGCCTTCGCCGGGAGTACCGACTATCTGCGCCTTTTCAAGAAGGAAATCGAAGAATTCCCAGCTGCTCATTCCTCTCGGACACTTCATCCAGATATAAGGTGCGTTCTTGCCGCCGCAATACCAGATGCCCAGCTTGTCGAGCGCATCGGTAAGGTATTTTGCGTTGCGCTTGTAAACAGCGATGTTTTCTTTTATCTGCTTTTGCCCTTCGTCTGTAAAAACAGCCGCAGCGCCTTTCTGAATTATATAAGACACGCCGTTAGTCTTCGTAGTACGGTTTCTGACCCACATAGCATTGAGATTCATTCCTTCTCTCTCAAGCTCTTTGGGAATGACCGTATATCCGCAACGCGTGCCTGTAAAGCCCGCCGTCTTAGACAGAGAACAAATCTCTATAGCGCAGGTTCTCGCGCCATCGATTTCAAAAATGCTGTGCGGCAGCGTTTCATCCTCGATAAACGCTTCATATGCCGCATCGAAAAGAATTACCGCGCCCTTCTTGTTGGCGTAATCTACCCACTTTTTCAGCTGTTCTTTGCTGAATACCGCTCCCGTTGGATTGTTGGGAGAACAGATATAAAGTATATCTGCATTTATATCTTTATCGGGAAGAGGCAAAAAGCCGTTTTCTTCGCCTGAAGCCAGACGTACTATCTTTCTGCCCGCCATCACGTTGGCATCAACGTAAGCAGGATATGCAGGTTCAAGCACGAGAGCGTTGGCCAACTTGTCGAACAGGTCAAGTATATCGCCCAGTTCGTCGCTCGCTCCGCTGGATACGAAAACCTCTTCTTCATCCAGTTTTACTCCTCTCTTTGCATAATATCCCGCTACAGCCGCCCTGAAAAAGTGCGCGCCGCACTCAGGCATATAGCCGTGAAAAGTCTCCTTTACAGCCTGATCGTCAACCGCTTCGTGAAGCGCATCTATCACTGCTCTGCAAAGCGGAAGAGATACGTCGCCTATGCCGAGGCGGTAAAGATATGCGCCCTGATGCGCCTCTACATACGCTCTCGTCTTCTGCGCAATTCTGTAAAACAGATAAGAGTCTTTTAAATCCGAATAATTGTGATTGGGTTTCAGCATTGTATCTCTCCTTCGAATACCGTGCGCGCAGGACCTGTCATAACGACTTTGTCGCCGTCGCACTTTATGTTGAGGATTCCGCCGTCAAGCTCTACCTCAACGTTTTCGTGCTCATCGCAATATCCTTTCTTTACCGCTGCCGCAACGCTGGCGCATGTGCCTGTGCCGCAAGCCATTGTAATGCCGCTGCCCCTCTCCCATACGCGCATACGCAGTCTGTTCTTGCCCGTTACGCTTACGAACTCCACGTTTACACCTCCCGGGAAACGGTCGTGTTTTTCTATGACAGGACCTACGGTGTCCACAGGCGCTTTATCAGCGTCGTCAACGAATATTACAGTGTGAGGATTGCCCACGTTTACCGGGATAAGAGTAACTCCTCCCGCAACGTCAAGCTTTTCTTCTTCGCCCACCTTGACTTCTCCCATATCTACGGCTACTGTGTCAACCTTTCCGTCCTTTAGAAAAAGTTCAAGATGCTTTATACCCGACTGAGTTTCAACGTCAAGTTTGGTTTTCTTGGTATATCCCTTGTCATAAACGTATTTTCCCACACAACGTATCCCGTTGCCGCACATCTTAGCTTCGCTTCCGTCTGCGTTGAAAATGCGCATTTTAAAATCTGCAACGTCTGAAAGGCTTATCAGCACAAGGCCGTCTCCACCTATCCCGAAATGACGGTCAGACAGCTTTACGCTGAGCTCTTCGGGATTTTTTGGCGCGCCGTAAACGTATACGTAATCGTTGCCCAATCCCTCCATTTTAGTAAATTTCATAACTACTCCTAATTTGCGTCTATTGTCGATACGCTGAGCGTTATCTCCTCAAGCACGTCGAGAAGCGCTCTTACCGTATCGAGAGCGGTAAGCACGGTAACGTTGTTTTCGATCGCGCACTGTCTTATCGCCGAGCCGTCCGAAACCTTATTCTCGCTGCTCACGTCACGGGTGTTGATAACGTAGGTTACGTATCCCTGACGGATCGAATCGAGAATATCGGTGGACCCGTCGCTTATTTTCTGTCTTATGCGCGTTTTTATACCGTGGTTCTTAAGGAATTTTGCCGTTCCTTCAGTCGCTTCGATATTGAAGCCGAGGTTGTAGAATCTGCGTATAAGCGGCAATGCTTCTTCTTTGTCGTCGTCCGCTATGGTCGCAAGCACGGTGCCGTAATTCTGCACCTTTACGCCCGAAGCCTGCAAAGCCTTGTAAAGCGCACGTGTCAGGCTCTTGTCGTAGCCTATCGCTTCGCCAGTCGACTTCATTTCAGGAGAAAGATAAGAATCCATTCCGCGCAGTTTGGAAAACGAGAACGCAGGAGCTTTTGCATAACAACGCTTCTTTTCTTCAGGATACAGCACGTTTATGCCCTGTTCCTTAAGGCTCTTGCCCAGAATGACAAGCGTTGCGATATCCGCTAAGTCGTATCCCGTCGCTTTTGAAAGGAAAGGTACGGTACGCGAAGAACGCGGATTGACCTCTATGATAAAGACATTGTCTTCTTTGTCCACTATAAACTGAATATTGTAAAGACCTATAATGCCTATACCCTTGCCCAGTTTCTGAGTGTAATCGAGAATTACGTCTTTGACCTTCTGCGATATAGAGAAAGAAGGATATACGCTTATCGAGTCGCCGGAGTGTACGCCCGTGCGTTCGACAAGCTCCATAATACCGGGTACAAACACGTCCTTTCCGTCGCAAACTGCGTCTACTTCGACTTCTTTGCCCTTTATATATTTGTCTACGAGGACGGGTTTGTCTTCGTCTATTTCAACTGCCGTCTTCAGATAATGCTTAAGCTGTTCTTCGCCTGCAACTATTCTCATAGCTCTGCCGCCGAGAACGAAGCTGGGGCGCACGAGTACGGGATAGCCGATTTCCTTAGCCGCCGCAATACCGTCAGCGATCTTAGTTACCGCTCTGCCCTTTGGCTGAGGTATGTTGAGTTCAACGAGAAGTTTTTCAAACGCGTCGCGGTTTTCAGCCTTCTCTATAGCGTCGCGGTCCGTGCCTATGATCCTGACTCCGCGCGCGCTGAGCGGCTCTGCAAGGTTAATAGCCGTCTGTCCGCCGAGAGAAGCAATGACGCCGATAGGCTGTTCCATATCGATTACGTTCATAACGTCTTCTACGCAGAGCGGCTCGAAGTACAGTTTGTCTGAAGTCGTGTAGTCTGTTGAAACAGTCTCAGGATTGTTGTTGATGATTATTGCCTCGTATCCTGCCTTTTTGATAGTCTTTACGGCGTGTACTGTCGAATAGTCGAACTCTACGCCCTGACCTATACGGATAGGTCCGCTGCCGAGAACTACGACCTTCTTTTTGTCTGAGACCACGGATTCGTTTTCCTGCTCGTAAGTGGAATAGAAATACGGGATATAGCTTTCAAACTCAGACGCACAGCTGTCTATCATCTTGTATACGGGTTTTATACCGTTCTTCTCGCGCACGGCTCTTACCTCTTCTTCGGTTACGCCGGCATATTTTGCAACCGACTTGTCCGAGAAGCCGAAGCGCTTCGCTTCGAGTACCGCTTCAGGGGTAACGCCCGTCTTCCTGAGCGAATTCTCTATCTCAACGATATGCTTTATCTTGTGCAGGAAGAAATCGTCTATCGCTGTAGCCGCGTTGATTTCTTCTTCTGTCGCGCCGAGGCGGAAAAGCTGAGCTATGGCGTAAATTCTGTCGTCTGTGCCTATCTTTATATAATCGGTGAGTTCTGCCTTGGTCATACCGTCGAACTTTGCCATATACACGTGGTTCACGCCCGTCTCGAGAGAACGCACTGCTTTGAGAAGGCTCTCTTCAAACGTTCTGCCCACGCTCATTACCTCACCCGTCGCCTTCATCTGAGTGCCCAGTTTATTGTTGGCGTCAGCGAATTTGTCGAACGGGAAACGCGGCATTTTGGTAACCACATAGTCAAGTGACGGCTCGAAAGAAGCCGGAGTATTTGCAAGCATTATTTCGTCGAGGTTCATTCCTACGCCAATCTTCGCCGATACGCGCGCTATAGGATAACCGCTCGCCTTCGAAGCCAGCGCGGAAGATCTCGAAACTCTGGGGTTTACCTCTATAAGGTAATACTGGAAAGACTTGGGATCGAGTGCGAACTGCACGTTGCAACCGCCCTTTATCTCAAGCGCGCGGATGATCTTGAGCGCGCTGTCTCTCAGCATATGGTATTCTCTGTTGGTAAGCGTCTGAGACGGACATACTACTATCGAGTCGCCCGTATGAATGCCTACGGGGTCGAGGTTTTCCATATTGCATATCGTGATAGCGGTGTCGTTGGCGTCGCGCATTACCTCGTATTCTATCTCTTTGAAGCCCTTGATGCTCTTTTCTACAAGCACCTGATGCGTGGGCGAAAGCGCAAGCGCGTTTTTGATTATCTCGAGAAACTCCTCTTCGTTGTCCGCAAAGCCGCCGCCTGTACCGCCCAGCGTAAACGCGGGTCTGAGCACTACGGGATAACCGATATCCGCAACCGCCTTGAGACCTTCTTCGATAGAATTTGCGATTTCTGACGGAAGCACGGGCTCGCCGAGAGACTGACACAGTTCTTTGAAAAGCTCTCTGTCTTCAGCCCTCTCAATACTCTTGCTGTTTGTGCCGAGAAGTTCAACGCGGCATTCTCTGAGAATGCCTTTCTTTTCAAGCTGCATCGCAAGGTTGAGACCTGTCTGTCCGCCGATACCGGGGATTATCGCGTCGGGACGCTCGTAACGGATTATCTTTGCAATGTATTCAAGAGTGAGCGGCTCCATATAAACCTTATCGGCGATCGACGTATCGGTCATTATCGTTGCGGGGTTGGAGTTGCAAAGCACGACTTCGTAGCCCTCTTCTTTGAGGGCGAGACAAGCCTGAGTGCCCGCATAGTCGAATTCAGCCGCCTGACCTATGACGATAGGACCTGAGCCTATCACGAGAATTTTCTTTATATCGGTACGTTTAGGCATTGTGCTTTCCCTCCTGCATGATCTTTATGAACTTGTCGAACAGATATGCGCTGTCCTGCGGTCCGGGGCAGCTTTCAGGATGATACTGAACGCTGAAAACGCCGTCTTCTTCGCATTCAAGCCCCTCAACGGTATTGTCGAGAATATTGACGTGAGTGATTTTCAGCGGCGTGCCCTTAAGGCTGTCCTTATCCACCGCGTAAGAGTGATTCTGAGATGTGATCTCTATCTTGCCGTCTGCAAGTCTGCGCACGGGGTGGTTGCCGCCGCGGTGTCCGAACTTGAGCTTGTACGTCTTTGCGCCGTAAGAAAGCGCGATGAGCTGATGACCGAGGCATATGCCGAATATCGGATATCTGCCGCGCAGATTTTTGATAAGCTCAACTACGCAACCGACGTCAGTAGGGTCGCCGGGTCCGTTGCTGAAAAAGACTCCGTCGGGCGCAAGTATGTCTATCTGCTCCGCAGTGGTATTGTAAGGTACGACTGTTACGTTGCATCCGCGTTTAACGAGAGATCTTATTATGTTGTGCTTTATGCCGCAGTCGACGGCAACGACGTCAAAATTCGCGCCCTTGCATTTTGACTTCCACGGCTTTTTGCAGCTCACCTTGCTGACTGCGTCAGTAGGCACGTCTGTCGTCTTTAAAATTTCAAGCGCCTTTTCCTTTGAAGTCGACGCGGCGGTTATCAGCACTTTACGACTGCCGAAGTCGCGTATCGAACGGGTAAGCTTTCTGGTATCCACGCCAGATATGCCCGTTATGCCGTACTTTATCATAACTTCTTCGAGCGTAGCCGTACATCCGAAGTTGGACGGACGGTCGTTGTATTCTCTTACGATAAGACCTCCTATCGTCGGGGTCTTGGTTTCGTAGTCCCAGTCAGTCATTCCGTAGTTGCCTATCAGCGGATAAGTCATAACTACCGACTGATAAGTATAGGAAGGGTCGGATACGATTTCCTGGTATCCGACCATCGAAGTGTTGAAGACAATTTCGGTAACGCGCTCCGACCTGTCGCCGAAGCCGTAACCGTAATATTCGGAGCCGTCCTCCAAAACAAGTTTTCTGTCAAACTCTCTCACTGTTGTACCTCTCTCCTGTGCTTATTATCGTGAGCCGCACTGACAAAGCCCGCAAACAGCGGGTGCGGTCTGTTGGGTCTGGATTTGAATTCGGGATGAAACTGTACGCCGACAAAGAAAGGATGATCCTTTATTTCAATTGTTTCAACCAGTCTGCCGTCCGGCGAAGTGCCGCCGAGCACCAGCCCGCAAGCGGTAAGCGCGTCTCTGTAATCGTTGTTGAATTCGTAACGGTGGCGGTGTCTTTCAGCTATTTCTTCAGCCTGATAACACTCGTAAAGTTTTGTGCCCTTCGCCACTACGCAGGGGTAACTGCCCAGTCTCAACGTGCCGCCTTTATCCCTTTCTTCGCTCTGTCCCGGCATAAAGTCGATGACCTTGTATCTGCAATCCTTATCGAATTCTCCGGAATTCGCGTTTTTGAAAAGCGCGACGTTTCTTGCATATTCGATAACGGCAATCTGCATACCGAGGCATATTCCCAGATAAGGCACTTTGTTTTCACGCGCGTATTTTGCCGCCGCTATCATGCCTTCTATGCCTCTTCCGCCGAAGCCGCCCGGCACGATTATTCCGTCCACGTTAGATAATACGCTTTTGCAGTTGCTTTCGTCAAGCGACTCACTGTCAATCCATTCGATATCCACAAAAGCGTTGAATCTGTACCCTGCGTGTCTTAAAGCCTCTGCGACTGAAAGATATGCGTCGTGAAGCTTTACGTATTTTCCCACAAGTCCTATCTTTACCGTGTGCTTTCTTTCCTTTATGCTCCTGACCATCTCCTTCCATTCTTCGAGATCGGGCTGAGGAGCGTCTATTCCCAGTTCTCTGCAAACTACTGAAGAAAAATTCTGCTTCTCAAGCATGAGCGGAGCTTCGTAAAGCACAGGAATGGTCATATTTTCTATTACGCAGTCTGGCTTTACGTTGCAGAAAAGAGCTATCTTTCTGAAGATCTCCTCTTCGAGAGGCTCGTCGCATCTGAGAACGATGACGTCGGGGTTGATACCCATACCCTGCAATTCCTTTACAGAGTGCTGGGTGGGCTTTGACTTGTGTTCGTCGCTGCCGCGGAGGAAAGGAACGAGCGTTACGTGAATGAAAAGGCTGTTTTCTCTTCCCACTTCGAGAGATATCTGCCTGACCGCCTCTATAAACGGCTGAGACTCTATATCGCCGATAGTGCCGCCTATTTCGGTGATGACCACGTCTGCGTTTGTCTTCTTTCCCACACGGTAAATAAAATCTTTTATTTCGTTGGTTATATGCGGTATGACTTGCACCGTAGAGCCGAGATATTCTCCCCTGCGCTCTTTATTGAGAACGTTCCAGTAAACTTTGCCTGTGGTGAGATTTGAATACTTATTCAGATCTTCGTCAATGAACCTCTCGTAATGTCCGAGGTCAAGGTCTGTTTCAGCCCCGTCCTCGGTAACGTATACTTCTCCGTGCTGATACGGACTCATAGTCCCGGGATCGACGTTGATGTAAGGGTCGAGTTTCTGAGCCGCCACCTTCAGTCCTCTCGCCTTGAGAAGTCTGCCCAGCGACGCCGCCGTTATTCCCTTTCCCAGACCGGACACAACGCCTCCGGTTACGAATACGTATTTAGTCATATTTACTCCTTACCGCGAATTACTCCCATTCAACCGTCGCGGGCGGCTTTGAGGTGATATCGTAGACGACTCTTCCGATAGTCCTTACTTCGTTGGTTATTCTGCTGCTCGCCTTCTCGAGTACCTCGTAAGGCAGGCGCGTCCAGTCCGCGGTCATAAAGTCGTCCGTAGTAACCGCTCTGAGCGCGACAGTATATCCGTACGTCCTCGCGTCGCCCATAACGCCTACGCTTCTGGTATCTGTGAGCACCGCGAAGTATTGGTTGGTGGTACGCTCAAGTCCCGCGTTTACGACTTCTTCTCTGAAAATCGCGTCCGCTTCTCTCAGCGTATCCAGTTTTTCCTTTGTTATTTCTCCTATTACTCTTATCGCAAGACCCGGACCGGGGAAAGGCTGACGCCATACGAGGTCTGCGGGGATCCCGAGTTCAGTGCCTACAGCGCGCACTTCGTCCTTGAACAGCTCGCGGAGCGGCTCTATTATCTCGTCAAAGTCGATTACGCTGGGCAATCCGCCTACGTTGTGATGACTCTTTATCGTCGAAGCGTCGCCTGCGCCGCTCTCTATAACGTCAGGATAGATCGTCCCCTGAACGAGATAGTTCACCTTGCCGATCTTCTTCGCCTCGCGCTCGAAAACGCGGATGAACTCTTCGCCTATTATCTTGCGCTTTTTCTCGGGCTCTGTTACGCCCTTGAGTTTTTCAAGGAACAGATCCTCAGCGTTGACTCTGATTATATTCATATCGAAGCGCTTTTTGAACGTGCGCTCTACCATGTCGCCTTCGTCCTTTCTCAGCAGACCGTGATCGACGAAAACGCAGGTAAGGTCAGAACCTATCGCCTTATGCAGAAGCACCGCCGCGACCGAAGAATCTACGCCGCCCGACAAAGCACACAGCACTTTCTTGCCTGCAAGCTGCTTTCTGTATTTCTCTACAGCCTCTTTCGCAAAGTCTGACATCTTCCAGTCGCCGACGCATTTGCATACTCCGAAAAGGAAGTTGTGAAGCATTCTCTTGCCGTACACGGTATGCGTTACCTCGGGGTGGAACTGCACCGCATATATGCTCTTTCCGTCGCTCATTGCCGCGCAAGGACAATGCTCTGTGGTCGCGGTAACGGTAAAGCCATCGGGTACGCGCTTTATGTAGTCGGTATGACTCATCCAGCATATACTCTTTTCAGGTACGCCGTCGAACAGGATATCGTCTTTTACCGTCAGCTCTATCTTGCCGTATTCTCCCAGTGAACCTGCGCTGCATATCTCGCCGCCCGTAAGCCACGCCGTGAGCTGTGCGCCGTAACATATACCGAGTACGGGAATGCCCAGTTCAAGCACTTTTCTGTCGCAGTGAGGAGACTTTTCGTCATAGACGCTGTTGGGTCCGCCGGTAAAGATAATACCCTTGTAACCCTCTGCGGCGATTTGTTCCGCAGTGATTTTGTTGTACGGTTTGATTTCAGCGTAAACGTTCTGCTCGCGCACTCTGCGCGCAATAAGCTGATTGTACTGTCCGCCGAAGTCGAGTACCAGAATTTTTTCCATATATATGCCTCTCAAATATATTATTTTGCCACTTTATTTTCCGCTGTCGCCGTAGTTGGACAGCACCCTTGCAGACGGGTCTTTGACGTCGCAGCCCTTCCAGTTCTTGTTGGGCATCCAGAAATCGACGATCATTTCAGCCTGACCGGGGTAATACTTTTCAAAAATCTCTCTGTATAACAGCGATTCTTTCGTAAAGGGTCGCGCGTGCGTGTAGCGCGCGCTCCTTTCTTCATAATCTTTATCAGAATAATACCCCTCGGCGTACTCTTTCAGGTAGTCTACCATTGAATGCCCCACCGCATCTGAAAACGCCGCTTTCTCTCTCATAAGTATCGGGTACGGCAGCCAGTCGCCCTCAAACGCTTTTCTCAGAAGGTATTTTCCCTTGCCGTAGACGTTCATCTTAATCGCGGGATCAAGGCTCATAACGTATTTCACAAAGTCCAGATCTCCGAAAGGTACTCTGGCTTCAAGCGAATTGACCGATATGCATCTGTCCGCGCGCAGCACGTCGTACATATAAAGTTCTCTTACGCGTTTCTGCGATTCTTTCTGAAACTCTTCTGCGTCGGGAGCAAAGTCAGTGTATTTATATCCGAAAAGTTCGTCCGAGATCTCTCCCGTAAGCAAAACCCTGATATCCGTGTTTTCGTGTATCGCTTTGCATACGAGGTACATTCCTATGCTGGCGCGCACCGTCGTTATATCGAAAGTCCCAAGCGTCCTGATCACCTTGTCCAGCGAAGAAATAACAGTATCTTTATCTATTACGACCTCGGTATGCTCGCTTCCTATATAGTCGGCAACTTCTTTTGCATATCGCAGATCTATGGCGTCTCCGCTCATTCCGATAGAAAAGGTTTTTATCGGAGCCCCGCTTTTCTTTGCCGCAACGGCGCATACAAGAGAAGAATCCAGTCCGCCGCTGAGCAGAAAGCCTACTTTTGCGTCCGCTACAAGGCGTTTTTCTATACCTGCGATAAGTTTTTCGCGTATCCTGGCGCAGGCTGTGTCCACGCTGTCTTTGCTCACCTCTCCGACCTCGGCGATGTCGCAGTATCTTACGAACTTCTCTCCGTCGTAATAGTATCCCGGAGGGAACGGCATTATTTTTTCTGTCAGCCCTACGAGGTTTATCGCCTCGCTTGCAAACATTATCGCGCCTGTCCCGTCATAGCCGTAAAACAGCGGTCTTATGCCTATCGGATCTCTGGCGGCGATGAACTTGTCCTTTACAGCGTCGTAAATCACACAGGCGAATTCCGCGTCAAGCATAGCGAACATATCCGTTCCGTACTCCTTATAGAGAGGCAGGAGCACCTCGCAGTCAGAATCGCTTTTAAAAACGTATCTGCCCTTCAACGCGTTTCTGAATTTTTCAAAGCCGTAAATCTCGCCGTTGCAGACAATGGCGTTGCCGTCAAGAAAGAACGGTTGCATGCCTTCCGGCGTAAGTCCCATAATTGCAAGTCTGTGAAAGCCCATAAGACCCGCGCCGATATCCTTTATCACAGTGTCGTCAGGACCTCTCGAAACCGTACGCGCAAATCCTTCTTCGAACTTGCCTCGCGGAGCGTCCTCACGGCAGTAAACCATTATCGAACACATAATCCCCCTCCCTTTTATCTGACGCCGAACAACAGCTCTCCGTATGTCGGTACAGGCCAGAACTCGCTTGCCGTCTTGGTCTCAGCCTCGTCGACGACTGCTCTTAAAGCACTCATTCTGGGGAGGATGGAATCCCTTATATAATTCGCCTCGGATATTATATCACAAAAATCCTTGACGTGAACGACGGCTTCTTTAAGTTCTGATGTAAAGGCTGCTGCCCTGTCTGTCAAATAAGACAACTTTTTTACCAGCCCGTGTTCATAATCGCAACTAATGTCAGGTGTAAAATTTTTCTTTGAAATTGCCGCTCTGCAAATTTCAGAAATATATTTTTCCACCGCGGGAACTATCTGTTTTTCAGCCATGTCCACCATTGTCTCAGCCTCTATCAGCACTGCTTTGCAGTAGTTGTCGAGCATGATATCGCATCTGGATTTAAGCTCTGTTTCGCTGTATACTCCCTGAGATGTCAGCATCCTCACGTTTTTCTCGTCCAGCAGATGCGGCATGCAGTCAGGGGTAGTGCGGTAGTTGGACAAACCGCGTCTTTCAGCTTCTTTTATCCACGCTTCGTCATAGCCGTTGCCGTTGAATATTATTCTCTTATGATCTTTTATCGTCTTCTTTATCATAAGGTGAAGAGTTGTGTTGAAATCTTCAGCGCCTTCCAGTCTGTCCGCATATATCTTGAGACTTTCTGCAACCGCCGCATTCAGCATAATGTTGGCGCACGCAATGCTGTTGGAAGACCCCAGCATTCTGAATTCGAACTTGTTGCCTGTAAACGCGAAAGGCGAAGTCCTGTTTCTGTCAGTCGTGTCCTTCTGGAACAGCGGCAGAACGTCTACGCCCAGCTTGAGCTGAGTCTTTTTCTTTCCGCTGTAAGGCTTGTCGTTCTCTATCGCTTCGAGAACGGCGGTAAGCTCGTCCCCCAGGAACACAGAAAGCACTGCGGGAGGAGCTTCGTTCGCCCCGAGTCTGTGATCGTTGCCTGCCGTTGCGACAGATATTCTCAGCAGATCCTGATAATCGTCGACTGCCTTGAGCACAGCGCAGAGGAAAAGCAGAAACTGCGCGTTTTCGTAAGGAGTCTCGCCCGGCGTAAGCAGGTTTACGCCCTTGTCTGTAGCCATTGACCAGTTGTTGTGCTTTCCGCTTCCGTTTACGCCAGCAAAAGGTTTTTCGTGAAGCAGGCATACAAGGTTATGCCTGGATGCAACTTTCTGCATGATCTCCATAGTCAGTTGGTTGTGGTCTGTAGCTATGTTTGTTGTGTTGTATATAGGCGCAAGTTCGTGCTGTGCAGGAGCGACCTCGTTGTGTTCGGTCTTTGCCAGCACTCCGAGCTTCCACAATTCTTCGTTGAGGTCAGCCATATACTCTTCTACCCTGGGCTTGATCACGCCGAAATAGTGATCGTCAAGTTCCTGTCCCTTGGGCGGCTTTGCGCCGAACAGCGTACGACCCGTATAAATCAGGTCTTTACGCTTGTTGTACATATCTTTATCTATAAGAAAATATTCCTGTTCAGGTCCGACAGAGGTGCGCACGCATTTCACGTTGGTGTTGCCGAACAGCTTAAGTATTCTCATAGCCTGTCTGTTGAGCGCTTCCATAGAACGCAGAAGCGGAGTCTTTTTGTCAAGCGCTTCACCGCCGTAAGAACAGAAAGCAGTGGGAATGCAAAGTGTTTTACCCTTGATAAAAGCATAAGAAGTGGGGTCCCACGCGGTGTAACCTCTCGCCTCAAAAGTCGCTCTGAGTCCGCCTGAAGGAAAACTCGACGCATCGGGTTCGCCTTTGATAAGCTCTTTGCCTGAAAACTCCATGATGACCCTGCCGTCGGGCGCGGGAGTTATAAAGCTGTCATGCTTCTCAGCCGTAATACCGGTAAGGGGCTGAAACCAGTGAGTATAATGCGTAGCGCCGTGCGCAACTGCCCAGTCTTTCATAGCGTTTGCAACCGCATTGGCTACCGAGATGTCCAACTGAGCCCCTCTGTCGATCGTCTTTTTGAGAGACCTGTACACGTCCGCAGACAACGTAGCTCTCATAACCCTGTCGTCAAAAACCATACTTCCGAAATAGTCCGATACCGTTTGCATAATTTTTATCTCCTTTTTCAATAAAAACGGGCAATGGCGCCTATGTTTTTCACATAGACGCCATTGCCCGTTTGATTTATGTTTTGGATTATACAAAACCTTTTTGCGTTTGTCAACGGATTTTTGCAAATTTTCTCAATAAAATTTTCAGTGGTTTTTTTGTGTTTTTTATGTTGACGGACGAGTTTTTTGCGTGCTATAATCTGTCAAACGGGCAAAGGCGTTCGTTTTTGAGGATTATTGTCCTTAAAAACGCGCCTTTGCCTTTTTTTATACTCAAAAGAGAGGAATACCGTTATGTTACTCAAAGAAGGTCAGGTAAGAATCCCGTCGGGCTGCGCTGTTTCGGCAGTGATATCCAGAGACGGCAATCTGATGAGCGGCGAAAGAATAGTCGCCAGCATGAAACCTATGCACGAACGTTCCAACGGACTCGGCGGCGGCTTTGCGGGATACGGCATCTATCCCGATATGGCAGAGTTTTACGCCTTTCATATGTTCTTTGACGATAAGGAAAGCAAAAAGATCTGCGAAACCTATCTTAAAGACGGCTTCGAAATAGTAAAAGCCGAGCCTTTACCCGTGCGCAAAATCCCCGCGATAACGGATGAACCGATAATATTCAGATATTTTCTCTCTCCCCTGCGCTCACGCATAGCGGACGCTCAGGTTGACGAGCGTGAATTCGTTGCGCGTGCGGTAATCCATATCAACGTTAAGATAGACGGCGCTTACGTCGTATCGGCAGGCAAAAATATGGGCGTTTTCAAAGCAGTGGGCTTTCCTGAAGACGTAGGAGAATTTTACCGCCTCGACGAATATTCGGCTTACAGCTGGACGGCTCACGGCAGGTATCCCACAAATACCCCCGGCTGGTGGGGAGGCGCTCATCCCTTCGGACTTCTGGACTACACTGTAGTACACAACGGAGAAATCTCTTCTTACGACGCAAACCGTCGTTATATAGAGGCATACGGATATAAGTGCACTCTTCAGACCGACACCGAGGTATTTACATACATAGCGGATTATCTGCTCCGTCGCCGCGGACTAACGCTTGAAGAAACGGCAAACGTGATTGCCGCGCCTTTCTGGAGTACGATTGAAAGAAAACCCCCTGAAGAACGTGAACGGCTTACCTATCTCAGGAACGTATTTTCAGGACTTCTCGTAACAGGTCCGTTCTCTATAATACTCGGATTCGAAGGCGGACTTATGGCACTAAACGACAGGCTCAAACTCCGCTCAATGGTAGTTGCAGAAAAAGATGACCGAGTTTTTATAGCAAGCGAAGAAGCGGCGATAAGAGTGCTTGAACCCGACGCCGTGAACGTACGCGCACCCGAAGGCGGAGAACCCGTAATAGTAAGAGTTAAGGAGGGCAGATACTGATGCAGGCTGACTATATATATCCACACTTCGAAGTGGAAAGAAACGAAAGGCGTTGCAACGCCTGCGGACTTTGCGTAAGAGAATGTTCTTACGAAGTCCATTACCGTTCTGAAGACGGAAAATTCATACTTTCAGACGACGCGAAGTGCGTGAACTGTCAGCGTTGCGTAGCGACCTGCCCGTCTCACGCAATAAAAATCGTAAAGAGCAACTGCGATTTCAGAGAAAACGCAAACTGGAGCTCCGATTCTATAAAAGAGATAATGAAGCAGGCAGGAAGCGGCGGCGTACTTCTCTCCTCTATGGGCAACCCTCAGCCTTATCCCGTATACTGGGATAAACTGCTGATAAACGCTTCTCAGGTAACCAATCCGCCGATAGACCCCCTGAGAGAGCCTATGGAAACGCGCGTATTCCTAGGAAAGAAACCCTCTGAAATAAAGCGTAATCAACACGGGCAGCTGATTTGTGATTTGCCGCCCCGTCTAGTTCTTGAACTTCCCGTACTCTTTTCTGCGATGAGTTACGGCTCTATCAGCTACAACGCCCACGCCGCCCTTGCCGCCGCGGCAACAGAACTGGGCACATGCTACAACACAGGCGAAGGCGGACTGCACGAGAACTTTTACCGCTACGGTGCAAATACCATCGTGCAGGTAGCGTCAGGCAGATTCGGAGTCCACAAAGACTATCTCGAAGCAGGCGCTGCGATAGAAATAAAAATGGGACAGGGCGCAAAACCGGGTATCGGCGGTCATCTGCCTGGCTCTAAAATAGTAGGAGACGTTTCGCGCACCAGAATGATTCCCGAAGGCTCTGATGCGATCTCCCCTGCTCCTCATCACGATATATATTCAATAGAAGATCTGAGACAGCTTGTCTTCTCTCTGAAAGAAGCCACAGAATACAAAAAGCCCGTAATCGTTAAAATTGCCGCAGTACACAATATTGCCGCAATCGCAAGCGGTATCGCAAGAAGCGGCGCAGACGTAATCGCCATCGACGGTTTCAGAGGCGGAACAGGCGCTGCGCCCACAAGAATACGCGACAACGTGGGCATCCCCGTCGAGCTTGCGCTTGCCGCAGTGGATACGAGACTGCGCGCAGAAGGCATACGCAACGACGTCTCCCTCGTCGTGGGCGGAAGCATACGCAACTCCACTGACGTAGTTAAGGCAATCGCGCTGGGTGCTGACGCGTGTTATATTGCGACAGCCGCGCTTATCGCTATGGGCTGTCATATGTGCCGAAACTGTCAGAGCGGCAAATGCAACTGGGGCATAGCGACGCAGAAACCCGAACTGGTAAAAAGACTTGACCCTGAAGAAGGATGCCGCCGTCTCGTCAATCTACTCACGGCATGGAAGCACGAAATCATGGAGATCATGGGCGGTATGGGCATCAACTCTATTGAAGCGCTGAGAGGCAACAGACTTATGCTGAGAGGTATAGGTCTTACAGAAAAAGAACTGTCAATCCTGGGCGTTTCTCACGCAGGCGAATAACCCTGTTTTTATGGTCAAATTCAAGGAGGTATGATATAATGATAATATTAAACGCGCGCAGTACAGACAACGCTCAGCTCAACGAAAGCGTACGTGCGGCTAAAGGCGACTGCGAAATCGTAGGATGCATAGGCGAAAGATTTATAGGCGCGGGGCTGTCCGATAAAACAATAAACATCAAAGGCATCCCGGGCAATGCACTGGGCGCATATCTCAACGGGGCAAAGATACGTGTCGACGGCAATGCGCAGGATGCCGTAGGCGATACCATGAACGAAGGCGAAATCATCGTCAACGGCAATGCCGGAGACGCGGCAGGATACGCTATGCGCGGCGGCAAAATCTATATCAAAGGCAATGCGGGATACCGTGCAGGTATACATATGAAAGAATACCGCGGCAAGTCTCCCGTCATAATCATAGGCGGCAGGTGCGGAAGCTTTCTGGGAGAATACCAGGCGGGAGGTCTTATCGTTGTGCTCGGTCTTCATAAGGACGGCAAACGCATTGTGGGCAACTTCCCTTGTGCAGGTATGCACGGCGGCAAAGTACTTATCAGAGGAAATGCCGAAGATATTATTTTCCCCGACAAAGTCTCAGCCAAGAGAGCGACAGAAGAAGATATGTCTGCCGCAAAAGGATATATAAAGGAATTCTGCTCCGTTTTCTCAATTGACGAAAACGAAGTGCTTTCCTCTCCTTTCACTATCGTTACCCCCGACAGCGCAAACCCCTACAAACGTATGTATGTAGAAAACTGATAAAAGGTGATATTATGAATTATACGTCAAGCGAAGTTCTTCAGTACGTCAGAGAGGAAGACGTGAAGTTTATACGTCTTGCTTTCTGCGACGTGTTCGGCAATCAGAAAAACATATCGGTTATGCCTTCAGAGCTGGAAAGAGTTTTCAAGCACGGCATAGCGATAGACGCATCCGCGATCGCGGGCTTCGGAGACGTCGCACACAGCGACCTCTTTCTGCATCCCGACCCGTCTACTCTGACTGTCCTGCCCTGGAGGCCTGAACACGGCAAAGTCGTCAGAATGTTCTGCTCGGTGCTTTGTCCAGACGGCTCTCCTTTTGTAAGCGATACGCGCGGAATCCTCATCAAAGCGATAGAAAAGGCAAAGAGCAAAGGCTACTCTTTCAACTTCGGCGCTGAAATGGAATTCTACCTTTTCAGACTTGACGAACAAGGCTACCCCACTAAAATCCCTTACGACAACGCGGGATACATGGACGTTGCGCCTCTTGACAGAGGAGAAAACGTACGCAGAGAGATCTGCCTTACTCTTGAACAGATGGGCATAATGCCAGAAGGCTCTCACCACGAAGAAGGTCCGGGACAGAACGAAATAGACTTCCGCTACTCAGACGCTCTTACCGCGGCAGACAATGCGGTTACCTTCCGCTCTGTCGTACAGACGATCGCGGCAAGAAACGGACTTTTTGCAGACTTTTCTGCAAAGCCGCTTGCAGACGCGCCCGGCAACGGTCTGCATATAAATATGTCTGTTGACGGAGGAAGACACGAAGAACTTATTCCTCACGTGATCGCAGGCGTACTCGATAAGATCTGCGATATCACTCTTTTCCTCAACCCGACTGAACAGTCTTACGCTCGTCTTGGCAACAACAAAGCGCCGCGTTATGTGTCCTGGTCAGGTGAAAACCGTTCTCAGCTTATAAGAATTCCTGCCGCTGTGGGTGAATACAGACGTGCAGAACTGCGTTCACCTGACTCAGCCGCAAATCCTTACCTTGCATTCGCGCTTATGATCTACGCAGGGCTGTACGGCATAGAAGCAAAGCTTCCTCTGCCTGCGCCCGCGAACATAAATCTGTACACTGCAGACAAAGCTACTCTCTCAAAATTCAGGACTTTGCCTGGAAACCTTTCTGACGCAGTGAAAGCCGCAGGATCAAGCGCATTCGTAGCAGAAAGTCTGCCTGAAGAAGTCATCGCGGCATACTGCAATCGCCGATAAAACGCAGACATTTCAACAAAACACAAAACAGCGGAGGAAAATATGGACTTTAAGGAGCGTGTTTACAGCGTGCTTATAGTTTCAGATACAGAGAAGTTCAGAACTTCTCTGACGTCTTTGCTCCCTGAAAGAACGTTCTCTCCGGTAATTAACGTACCAGACACCTCGACTGCAAAGCGCGCCATGCTTGAGCGCGAATACGACGTTGTGCTGATAAACGGAACTCACTCGGACGACCGCGCTGTAAAACTGGCTATCGACGTCTGCACTGAAAAAGGTTCTGTAGCGCTTCTATTCGTGAGAAGAGAACTATATGCTGAAATATACGCCAAAGTTAGCGACTTCGGTGTTCTTACACTCCCCCTTCCCTCCTCTCCGCAGATGGTAACGCAGGCGCTTGACTGGGTGCGTGCCACAAGAGAAAGACTGCGCAGGTATGAAAAGACCGCACAAACCGTTGAGCAGAAAATGGAAGAAATCCGCGCCGTGAACCGCGCAAAATGGCTGCTCATAGACGTCTTAAAGATGACTGAAGCGGACGCTCACAGATACATAGAAAAGCAGGCCATGGACAGGTGCGTATCAAAACTCGAGGTTGCGAAAGGAATAATCAATACTTACAAATAGTCTTTATCCATTTAAAATAAACAAGACCCGACGCATCTGCCGGGTCTTTTTTGTTTGCATTCAAAGACTCAATGCTTACTCCGACAAATTGTCTCTCTTCTTTGCTCTTTTATAAGATATCCCGATGAAGCATAAGTCATATTAAACAAGCCTCTTTTGTTTGCACGCACGCGCCCAAGGTGCTATTATATTGTTTGCCGCAAATTGCGGATGAGAGGTAAAAATGCGCTTTAAGTACGGCTGCCGTGACGGCGTGCCGATAATGCTGGGATATCTGACCGTTTCGTTCACCTTCGGCGTAAGCTGCGTGGCTAAATGCTTCACATGGTGGATGCCCCTTTTGTGCTCATTTACTAATTTTACGGGCACGGGACAGTTCGCGGGAATGGATATAATTGCGGCGGCAGGCAGTGTGGCAGAACTTGTTGCGACAATGCTTGTAATAAACGCGAGATACGCACTTATGGGCATTTCTCTTTCTCAGAAACTCGAAGGCAAAACAACCCTGTGGCAAAGACTTCTGATCGCGTTCGGTTTAACAGACGAAAACTATGCAGTATCAATGAGACAGCCGCGCGAGGTATCCTTTGAATACTTTATGGGCGTATCGGTCGTGTCTTTTTCAGGCTGGGTAGGCGGCACTCTGCTTGGAGCGCTTGCAGGCAATATACTTCCTGAAAGTCTTCTCAGCGCATTCGGGATCGCGCTTTACGCTATGTTTATAGCAATAGTTATTCCTCCCTGCCGCACATCAAAAGCCATCTCTACGGTAGTGCTTACGGCAGTTGCACTCAGCTGTCTTTTCTACTATGTACCGGGACTTAACAAAATCTCTTCAGGCTGGTCGATAATTATATGCGGAATCGCTTCTTCACTCATAGGAGCAATCTTCTTCCCGATCAGACCTGAAGAAAATAACGATAAAGACAAGCCTGTTGACGGAGTCGTCTTCGGCAATTCTTCAAATGAAAACTCCGATAAAAACAAAGGCGTAATTATTACTGAAACAGTCGAAAAACGCAATACTTGTGAGCAAAACGATAACGGAGCTTTACTCAACGACGACAAGGGAGGCGCAAGATGAACGTCTGGGAAGTCGTCTGGAAAATTGCGCTTATGGCAGGCATAACTTACCTTTGTCGCGCGCTCACGCTTGTACTTGTGCGCAAGAAGATCACCAACGTCAGGGTATTGTCTTTTTTTGAATATCTGCCGTACGGTGTATTGAGCGCGATGGTATTCCCTGCCGTTCTCTATTCTTCTGCAAGCATAATTTCAGCCGTCGTGGGCACTGTTGTCGCCGTGATATTGTCCTTCTTTAAAAGAGGTCTGCTCACCGTGGCGCTTTCTGCAACCGCGGCGGTGTTCCTGACAGAACTGCTGATGTCGCTGGTTTAAACATCATCGTGAAAATATCAAATTTACAGATTAAATTCTTCTCTGAAAAAATAAAAAATACGGATCTTACGACCCGTATTTTTTATAAGAATTATCGCAGTTATTATTTATAATCTTCTTCAGAAACCATATCTGCCGTGGGCGCCCATTTTGCAACGCTGGATATACCCGCCTTGCAGGTTGCCTTGCTTGCATAGCCTTCTTCAGATATGCAAAGAAGGTTGCCGTTGTTAGCCTTAAGGCGATAACGGAATTTGCCCTGTTTGTCAATATAAATTTCGTATTTAGGATTTGTGAGCGTTTCGTAGCCGCGTGCAAGCGTCTGATCTTCAATCTTATCGATTGTGCAGAACTTGCGCACAGAATCTATACCCAGCTTGCAACTCTTAAGATCGTTGTATGCGCCTTCGCAGACGGCGATCGTCTCTTTGTTGGGAGCTTTGAGTCTGAAGTTGAAATTGCCCTTCGGCGTCTTCGAGTAAACGAAAGTACCTTTAAGTTCGTATGCCATAAAAATCTTCTCCTTTATATTGCCGACCTCAGTCGGAACACTTTCAAACGAATATTATGCACCGTACCAAACCTTTCCACAATCCTTATTTATTATAACTTTTATTGCGTTTAATGTCAACCTCGGTTTTCATACGATACGGTTATCCTATGCGATTTTGCGCAAATTTTACAAGACTCTTTGAATCAGATGTGTATCATATAAACCCTAAGGCAATTGATTGATCAAAACGACATTGTCCTTTTATAAAGCAACCGAGCGAACACTTCTGTCCGCCCGATTATGAGAAAGAAAGTAATGAGACCCGTTTATAGGGTATTCGGTGTTTAACCGTCTGAAATTCTTTTTGTACGGAGCGCACTGATCGTGCGCTCCGTATTTTTACTTAAGGTATTAAACCGTTTCTTCTGTACCGGGTTCTTCAGGCTCAGTAGCCGCCTGAACGGTTACGTCTGTTTTTGCTCCTGCAACGAGAACGTTGTTGTAGTTGCTCGCATAAACGTTGTATTCTACGTTGATAGCAGCTTCGGCAGCAGCAATTTTTTCTACGATTCCGGCATCAGTTACGATAAGGCACAATTGCTTTCCGTAGCTGGTTCCGTCTTCACTGAAGTTGAACGATGCATAACCGTAAGTAGCCTTTTCAGCGTCGTATGAAGCAAACTTGTACTGTCCGCTTGCAAGAGTGATGACCTCTTCTCCGATGGTGAGTTTGATTTCGTGGGTAAAGCTGATGCCCTTTACCGCTTTGTCAGCGGGGCATACGGGAGTGATATCAAACACATAACCTACATAACTGCTCTGTTCGCTCTTTACTGTGGTATCTCCGATAGTCAAAGAATATGCCTCTGTCTTGTCAGTAAATTCGGTAGAAGTTACCACCTCGTTGTTATAGTCGGGAGCAATAATGCTGACCTTACCAATAACGTTGAGAGAGCTTGCCGCAACGTATTCGGGATTGGTTATCTTGATATAGAATTCATAGTTCACAGGCAGGAAGTAATCCAGGAACAGGTTGTCGAGTTTTACTTCTTCGCCGTTTACCATCGTGTACAGATAGAAGTCCTCTGCAGCGAGTTTTGTAAGTACGCCTTCTTTGTTGTTGAGTTCGATTTCAACGTTTGCGTTGATGCCGCTGCCATACTGATCTTTGCGGCTTACAACGACCTTGAAAGTGTCTGCACTCGTAGCAGTGATTTCTGCATTGTATCCGGGCAGAACTTTCTTTTCTGTTACGTTGAACACGTATTCTTTAACAACATTTGACTTATAAGGTACGGATACCGTATAAGTACCGGGCTTGTCAAACGAGAGATTTACCCCCTTGAAGGTAGGTCCGAGGAAACCGTCTGTGTAATAACCTTCAACGGTCATGCCCTCAACGTCGATTGCCAGCATATCAGCTTCATTTGCAGAAACACTCAATTCTTTCTGTGTGCTGCTTTCGTCAAGGAGATTGTATTTTACTTTGACAGAGTTGGATACGAGATATTTGTCTCCGGTAGCGATATCTACAACGGTGGGCTCTTCTGCAACCAGCTGATCTGCCATGTTGATATGCTTGGTGAAAGTCTGTCCGTATGCACTGTAAACAAGGTCGAAATCGCCGAGCATTCTTACCTGAGCCTTATATCTGGTGCTGTAGTTGTAGAAGATGTTTTCAAATCCTGCCGGATCTACTTTCATCTCTTTTACAGTATCGTCAGAGAAGGTAATCTTTGCGATGAACTGAGGATTGAGCTTGTCGTCATACTTATACTCTTTTTCCTCGTCGATAGGATTGTTGTCAACCATCTCACCCTTTCCGTCGTCGACCTGAGCGGGCTGATAGAATTCAATGCTCTTTACTGAAGAAATGGTAATATTGGTAGTGAATACCGCACCGGGAATTTCAACGTCAAGTCCCGCAAAAGAAGCTACAAGGCTGAGCAGAGATGATACAGAGCCGCCGTCTGCAAGAGTCGTAGCGAAGATTACACTCTGCGGAGTGTCGTAAACGTTGAAATCAATGCCGTTTGCTTTGATAAGAAGTGCTCCCTGAGAAGAAGTTTCCTGCACTCCGTAAATCGTGGTATAGGTGTACTTTGCAGAACCTGATTCGATAAGAGTTCTTACTTCGTCTTCAGTAAGTTTGATCGGATTTCCTTCTGCATCGTGAGTGCTGACGTCTCCGCTGGTAAGAATTACGTTGCCGTCATTACCCTTTACCCATTCGATATCTTTAGCGAAATCTCTTGAGCCGAAATCTTTATATTCGCCCATATCGTCGCTGATTATCATGAATTCTCTCCAGATATCGATAGTAGTGGTTTCGGGATCTCCGTAGATCGCTTTGTCAACTTTGATGTTCATCGTATCAGCGCCGCCGAAGAAAGGCTGGAGCATATTTGCGATGTTTGTGCCGCCGGTAAGCGGTGTGAGGTCAGCGAGGATATCGAGAAGTTCGTTTACTCCGACAGTAACGCCGTCAGCCTGACCGTAAACTACTGTGCTTGCGAAATCCGCAACGTCAAAGATAACGTCGAGAATGTTCATGCCTTCAGGCAAAGAGATTGCACTGCCCTCTCCTGCAAGAGCAAGAGCGCCGTCCTTTTCAATGATGTTATCCTGAAGAATAAGTGCCGCAGGATCGATATTAAGACCGGTATATTCGCCGAAGAAAGTCCAGATATCGATAGGCAAAGAACCAACGAGGCCTTCTATCCAGCCCTGAGGAACTATGTATTTGAGATTGATTGCCGCACGAAGATCGGTGTTGCCGAAATCTTCAGGCGAATAAGCAAGGGTCAGGAAAGAACCTTTGCTTGCAGCAACTTTTCCCGCACAGAAATCGCCGCAGTCATCAGTGCACTTATGATATACGTCAAGGTAAATTCTGCTGTCAGACGTATTGAAAAGCTGTGTAGCGTCGAATATCATCGTACCGTCTTCAGCATAAAAAATGCAGTTCCTGAGAGCTTCGAAAATATTGAAATCGACTCTCAGTTCATAAGTCATATTAACGAGCTGGCTCGTTGTGTAATCAGAGTTGTTTTTACCGAAAGATACGCTGCCTTCGATCGTGAAGTTGAGCACATAAGACTCATCGAAACCTGCAGCATCCTTTGCAGGAGTGTCGGTTACGGGAGCGTAATCGTTGGCAATTTTGAGTTCATTGACTTTAGCGCCTGCGCCGATGCCTGCCGCAGAAAGCTGTACGTCAAGAGAGTTCATCGTGCCGCCGTTGAAATCAGCGATTGCGGTTACGTCAAGACCTGCCAGCACGTCGAGAATTTCCTGAGGAATATCGTGTCCGAGCAGTCCGATAAGATCGGCAACTCCCGCTAAGCTTCCTTCAAGCGTATAAACTGAGCCCTGGCGAGTAGCCGTACCGCCGCTGAATACAGCGTTGAGAGCTGCAGATATGATCGTATAAGTCATATCGTCAGGTGCGTTGAAAGACGCGTCTTTGATAAAGCCCGCAAGATCTACGTTTACAAAACGTTTCTGTGCGTCAGGGGTTACGGCATACATATTGGTATCGTCAACCCACAGAGAAATAACGTTGTTGCCGTTGTCGGTAACAGCGAGTTTTGCACGGATATCAGCCGGATTTTCAGGGTTGATATTCATGTCAAAAGCAAGACCTATACCGGCAATTTCCGCCTTGACGGTTGTGCCGAAAGCCTTGCTTCCGTCAAAAGTCAAACTCGTACGGAGTGCGTTGACTATCTCTCTTATCGCGATAGTCATATTGAAATCTTCTCTCCACTTAGCGTAAAGCTTTGTATTAGCCGTGGGAGTGAACGGGAATGTTACTCTCTGTCCTGTAAATGACGAAGAAGTGTACCAGCCTTCGAAAGTGCAGTTTTCCTTGGTGGGAACAGGTTCTCTGCTTACTACGCCGATAACCTGCGTCACCTCGCTTCCTCCGTTACTTTCGAATGTTACTATATTGAAATTGGGCTGAGTCTCGTCTCCGCCATCTTCAGAGTTTTAGTTCCACTTTGCGTACATCGTGACGTCCGCAACCGGTGTGTACGGGAACGTTATTCTGCTGCCGGAACACTCTTTGTCAGTATACCAACCGCCGAACACGTAGCCTTCTTTTGAAGGTACCGGCTCTGTTGCCACGACGCCTTCGACTGCAGCCACTTCACTGCCGCCGTTGCTGTCAAACGTAACCTTGTAAACAGTGCTTACTTTATCATCGCAACCAACGAAGGCAGCAACTAAAATCGACACGCACATAATTACGGCGACGAGCAACATCAGTTTCTTTTTACTCATAATGCCTCTCCTTATTTTTATTTTTGCATATTTCTCTAAACGTTTAGAGTAATTGCCTTAAAAAATCGGAGTTTCGCCATTTATAACCGTTTTATGTATATTTTTATAAATAATAATCTTGAATTATATTTAAAAGTTAAACGTTTAGAGTTTTGCTCCGTAAAAAAACGTACGCTATGCGTGCCGCTTCTTCCATACAGAAATATATCACTACGTTAATAGTTTGTCAATAGTGAATTTTGCCGATTTGCTACACAGATTATTAATATGTGCGGTTTTATCCTGAATTTTTATTCGAAAATTGTGTTGTTTCTTACCTTGTAATTTCAAGAATCCTCACTAATCACAGGTCAATAAAATACTTTTTCTATCCCTTTTTTTTAATATTATTTAATTTTTTATAATAAAATTATTAGTTCCTAAAAAATCCATATTAAAAATTTTACAAAAAAGCATAAAAAATCCCCCGCATAAATTACGGAGGAATCTTTTTATAGAGTATCTCCTCTTACGTATTCGCATTCCAGATATTTATCCCTAAGTCTGCCGTTTTCCACTGCGTCAACTATCAGCCTTGCCGTTTCTCTTCCTATATTTTTTATAGGTCTGTTCACACTCGAAGGACGTATTTTAAAAATTCCCGCATCTTCTTCCAGATCGATCCCGACAAAAGAAATATCTTTCTGCCAGTTTTCCCGATACTGATTTAAAGCCGTAAGCGCCCCGAGACTCATTTCAAAGTTGGAAACAAGAAAAGCGTCTATTTCAGGATACATTTCCAATGCTTTATTAAGAGCTTCGTAACCGCCTTTTATTGTATATTCCGTCCTGAATATATACTTTTCATTGTACAACCCAGCATCTTTCAACACGTCCCGATAAATATCTATTCTCTCTTTTGCAGTGGTTACCAACGCTCCTGCATATATCAACGCTATATGACGTCTTCCCTTTTTGATCATGTCGAGCAATGCTTCACCGTACGCACACATATTACGGATCATGATATGAGAAACGTCTTTGCGCTCCTTCATTGAGTTTACCACTAGAACGGGCTTGCCCTTTTCTCTGAGAATGTCTACAGCGGCAGGATCTCCGGAAACAGGCAAAACGATAAAACCGTCAACCATCTTAGAAAGCATAAATCTGAAAGTTTCCTGCTCAAGGCTCTCATCCATACGGCTGTCGCATATTATCGTGCCGTATCCGAAATTTCTGAGTTCATTCTGGACTTCAGCAAGAATATGCATGGTGATTTTAGTATGCATATCAGGAACGACCACTCCTATTGTCTTAGACGACCTCATTTTAAGAGAGCGTGCGTAATCGTTGCGTATGTACCCGAGCTTCGCAATAGCATTTTCTATTTTTTCTCTGTTGACTTCCCTGACTTTTTCCCCGTTGATATAAGCGCTTATAGTAGCAACAGAAAGTCCTGTCTCTCTTGCGAGATCTTTTATAGTAGCAGGCATCTTTCCCCTTTTATTCCGTTTTTTAGCGGATTTCATATAAAATTTTAATTGATTATAACATATTGTTTGACAAATATCAAATATATATTAAAATTACTGCTTTTTTGCATAAAAAATCTTTTAAAATGTGTAAAATAATAAAAACGGACGTTTTGAAAACGTCCGTCATTGTGTATAACGCCGATTTATTCGATATTGTCTGTAAATCTGATTTCCTGAGGCGCGAGTTTCCCTTCGATTCTTCCCGCTACGGGAAGATCGAAACGGTATCTGCGAGGTCTGTTCCCTGAATTTCTCAGCATCAGTATGTATTTGCCGTCCTTTGCGGCGATATATCCGTAAACCTTTCCTCTTTCAGGTCTGCCTCCGAAGAAACGCGACTCTCCCAGCAGATCCTTATGCATTTCTGCATACTCAAGCTCTTTTGCCGCGGCTTTCCATTTGCCCTCCGTCATCATTTCAGGTGAAAAATACAGTTCTGCAAGTCCGCTGCCGCGCATAAGACAACATTTCATATAAAGCGCGAATTCTTCGTCGGTATAAGTTATCGGTTTGTCGTTTTCCCAGTCTTTCCTGCTGGCATAGTTTCTTCTTGCATAAGTAGGCTCGTGATTATACATATACGCCGCAGGGAACTGATATTGTCTTTTCACAAAAAGATTGCGATATCTTCCGTCTCGGTAATTAAGACATTTCTGCATATTGCTGCCCTTGCCCACAAACTCCATATCAGAAGCGTTGTTCATCCATATATAATCCGCATGCGTCAGAAACCACGGCGAACAATGCGCATAAGAAGTTACGTTCAGACATACGTCGGGATTTGCCTCGCGTATCTTCTCAAAGCCTTTGAGCCAGTTTTCCCAAAGGAATGTATAAAAGGCAGTGTTGTCTCCCTCAGCAGGCGGATGGTTGTGCCCTGTCTCAGTGCAGGGCGCGTATGCAAAGCCGTCTATCTTGAAGTAATCCACGTTGTAAAGTCTGCAGAACTCAGCCATTCTCTCACAGAGATCCTTTATATAACGCGCGTCCGCAGTGCATATATCCTTTGACGCTTCATTCACGTGATAACCTATCTGCTCAAGGAGTTTCGCATATATATAAGTCTGCTTGGTATATCCGCCTCTAGGTCCGAACCAGACGCCGAACTTGCTGCCCAGCTTCTGCGTAAGCAAAGCCTCTTTTGCAAATCCGCCCTCGAACTTTTTATTAAACTGCCAGAAAACAGGCTTCTCGTATTCCGTCCAGCCGTCGTCTACCACGTAGCAGTCAAGCGGTCTGAGTCCTGTAGCGGCAAAGCCCTCTGATATCGCGGTAAAAGACTTTTCAATGCGCTCCGACGTTATATCCAGCTTATTGTCATACCAACTGTTGTACTGTATTCTGAATTTCGGCGCGCGGATAACAGTGTGCAGATATTCAAAAAACGCGTCTTTCGCCGCGGTCATATTTTCAGCCTTTGCCGCGCCTGCTATGAATACAGGCAAACTGTAAACTCCGTTTGCAGCCAGTTCTTCAAACGTTCTTCCCGAGTGGTAAATAAATTCAGCCTTTCTCCATCTTATATAATTGTCTCCGACAGGCGTTTCCTGTCCGAAGAACATATCTCCGCAATACACAGGCTGCCCAAGTCTTGCGATTTTTGCAGGAATAAAAGTATTGCCCGCATTCGGAGCGGACCAGTAAAACTTTTTACCCTTAACGCTTATTACTTCCTGATTCACGCTTTCGATAAACACGTCGCTCGGCATTGAAAGATAAAGTCTTTTTTCAATCACTCCGTTTTTCGCCTCAGACAATACTTCCTTTACGCTGAAATCGCCACTTCTGAAAACCAATCCGTCAGACAAGATCTCTGCCTTGCAGTGGCTCGATCGCAAAGTAAACCTCTTCCCTCGTTTTCCCTCTCTCCAGTCAATACTGAATTCTTCTTTTACGCAAAGGGTTTTGCCCGTAAGCATGTTGGTATAGCGCGAACCTATATACCTTCCGTCTTCGATATTTATCTCTTTGACGATCTTTTCCGAGCCTGTTTTAAAACGTTCCATAACTTTCTTCTCCGTTGTCTGTGCTTTAATTTTAACATTTCAGCCTTAAAAATAATATGGATTATATAAAATAATAAGTGCGCTTTATCTTCTTTTTTGCAATACCGCACAAAAAAGACGCCGCAGTCTCGGCGTCTTTTTATAGTATCAGATACGGATTTTATCCGACCGTTCGGAATTTAGCGAAAAACTCCGCAGCAACTTCCTTGCCGCCTTGTTCAGCTATCTTGCCGCCTTCAACGACGATCGCCCTGTCGCAAAGCGCGTCCGCACATCTTACGTCGTGAGTTACGGTTATCACCGTATTACCGGTCTCTTTATGCAGGACGTTGACAAGCTCGGTGAGCCTTTTCAGATTTTCATAGTCCTGCCCTACCGTAGGCTCGTCGAGAATGAGAACGTCTGGGTCTGAAGCGCATACCGCCGCAACCGACACCAGCCTTTTTTGCCCTTCAGACAGAGACTGAGGATGCCTGTGCGCAAGTTTTTCCAGTCCGAAAAGCCGCATTATTCTTCTTGCAAAATCCTTATCGCGCGCCCCGAAGGCTATCTCCTTTTCAACGGTAGGCATAAACAGCTGATAATTGGGATTCTGATATACCACTCCAACGTGCCTGAACCATTTTTTACCCGCACGTTTTCCGAGTTTTTCGTTTATATTCTGTTCCACTCTGCCTTCAGTGGGTTTGTATAGCCTTGCGAGAAGTCTGGTAAGAGTTGTCTTTCCTGAGCCGTTTTCTCCCAGTATCAATAATCTTTCGCCCTTATGAACGTCAAGATTTACTCCTGAAAGTATCTTCCTGCCACCCACTGAAAAACCTGCGTCTTTTGCGCTTAATATAACTCTGTCTGACGGCTTTACCGAGCAGACGTCTTCTATTCTCTCCGCGCGGCTTTGCATATATGCCTCTTTGTCGTCCGCCTTCAGCACCTTTCCGTTTTCTATATGCCATATCACGTCTGCATAAGGCGCTACTTTGTCCACTCTGTGTTCTATTATCAATATCGCGTAGCCGTTAATCGCAAGTCTTTTAAGCGCTTTTTCCAGAAGATCTGCTCCCTCTCCGTCAAGATTCGCAAGCGGCTCGTCCAGAATAATAATTTTGGGATCCATCGCAAGAGTGCTTGCCGTTATCAGTCTCTGCTTCTGTCCTCCCGACAGCGTGCGCGTATTCCACTGAGGGGAAAGACTCATCTTCTCGCAGGCGCGGTTTATATTTTCAGTAATCTTTTCTCTCGGCATTCCCAGATTTTCACATCCGAACGCTATCTCGTCCTCGACCGTATTCTGAATTATCTGCGCATCCGCATTCTGAAGCACAACGCCCACTTTTCTGCATATCTGAGACATAGTCATTCCGCCTATATCTTCTCCGCACACATAAGCCTTGCCGGATATTTCTCCCGTGGTAATATGCGGGATAATTCCGCAAAGTATTGACATCAGAGTGCTCTTGCCGCTGCCTGAACTACCCGACAACAAAGCTATCTCTCCGAAATTCAGTTCAAAATCCACCGCATCGAGAGTACGCTCTTTCTGTCCTTCATAGCGGAAATTCAGTCTTTTTGTTCTTATAGCGTTCATATTATCACCGTAACCACCGATCCCGCGACCAGGACAAGAGCGAAAATCGCGTCTTTCCATGTAAATCTGACGTCGCGGTAAACCGTATAATTCTTATTGTCCGCGCTGAAACCTCTTGTCTCAACGCTGAGTGCCAGAGTGTCCGAAATGTTGACAAGTCTAACCACAAGCGGCACAAGAAAAGCCCTGTGAAATATCCTAGGATTGAGCGCGTTGCCTGCGCCGCGCGTTTTCATCGCTTCGCGTATTCTCCCAGTTTCTTTTCCGAGCAGAGGAAAAAAGCTGAGCGCGATCATCATACCAAGAGTAAGCATTCTGGGCGCGCGCAGTTTTGAAAGATTTCTCACCATAAGCACGGGCTCGAGAGCGATGCCGGGTATCAACGCAACGCATACGGCGACAATTCTGTTGGCAGCGGCGTAGGTCGTCGTAATATCCTTCGATATAGCGTAAGTGATTCCGCAGAAAATACCGCTCATCACCGCTGCAAAAGGCAACACTGCAAGACAACTTTTCCAATAACCGAAGACGAGGAAAAGCAGCCACACCCCTGCAAGATATATCGAAGAAACCACAGACTTTGCGGTTATCAGTCCGAAAACGAGAATTATCACAGATGACAGCACGCTGAACAAAGGATAGATCGGAGTCTTTACTTTAAGGCTTCCCATTATTTCTTAAGTACCCCCGCTTTTTTGAGTTCTTTTGCAATCTTAAGTCCGATAAGAGTGCCGACAACTGCAACTGCACAGACCGCGACAGTCATGCCTACAGCAGACCACGGCGCGTTTTCAGCCACTGCCGTCATTCCTACGTCGTTGATGATCTTATTGTAAATATAGTTGAACGGCAGAGAAAGCGGATTGTACAGCGCAACTGCAAAGAACACCGCCTTGTCTGACCTATATCCTTTGAATATCAGTATCACGAGTATTTCGAGAATAAGTCCGACTATAATGTTGTTTATAAACATTGCAGGCGACATAAAAAGCTGTATCACGCCTGTAAATACCGCCATAAGCAACATGCTGCCTGTCTTTCTCACCTTTGCAAGCGCAATTGCGGGAAATACCGACAGCTGAAGTCCGGTAACAAGCTGCGCTATGCCGAATACCGTGGTAAGCAGAGGCACTACAAGCATCATTACGGAGCTTGTCAGAAGGGTTATCGCCGCCATCACAGCCAGAAATACAATGTCTTTGACCTTGTATTTCTGAAACAGTCTGCCGCCCTGCTCCGGATCGTGCGACTTTTCTTTCTTTACGAAAAAACTTTCTTCCACAGTTTCGTCCGTGCAGGCAAGCGCTTCTTTTTCATTAAAGTCAACATTAACTTTTTCTTTAATATTTTCCGAGCCCGTGTTGATCAAGCTTTCTTTCTGCTCTTTTTCGCAGCTTATCGTTTTGTCTTCCAAAATCATCTCACCTCCGCAATTTTTCCGTTTTCTATTCTGTACACTCTTTCAGCTATAGCCATTGTGGACTCTCTGTGCGAAACCAGAATGATCGCCTTGTCCTTTTTCTGCTCTGCCAGAGACTTAAGGATTATGCCTTCGTTTATGCTGTCGACGTTGCTTGTAGGCTCGTCAAGAAGAATGAGTCCGCTTCCTCTCAGAAAAGCTCTTGCAAGTCCTATTCTCTGTTTTTCGCCTGCGCTTAAGTTGTCGCCGAGCGCTCCGGCACGGGTCTTGTAACCTTCAGGCATTTCGCTTATGAAGTCGTGGATAGAAGCCTGCCTGCACGCCTTTTCAAGTTCTTCATCCGTAGCGTTTTCTTTGGCTATTCTCAGATTTTCTTCTATCGTCTCGTCAAACAGATATGTCGTCTGACTAACCATTGTCACGTTGTCAAGAAGATTGTCTGAATCCACTTTTTCTATTTCGTTGCCGTTGTAATTTATCTCTCCCGAATCTTTGCTCCAGAATCTCATAAGAAGCTTCAACAGCGTAGATTTGCCGCATCCGCTTTCTCCTACTATACCTACGATCTCTCCGCGTCTTGCTCTCATGCATATATCTTCAAGCACCTTTGCGTCCTTTTCGTACCCGAAGCTCATATCTTTTACTTCGAGGTTTTCAAAGCTGAATTTTTCACCGTTCTCAACTTTTTCGACAACAGGCTTTTCCTTGAGCAGTCTGAGTACTCTGTCTCCGCTTGCAAAAGTCTGAGTAAGATTGCCGGGAAGCGCCGATATTGCAATGACGGGTCCGAAGCTTCCGAATATCGCAACGACTCCTATCACCGCTTTTCCTACAGATATCACTCCCGCAACGGCAAGCGCAACCGCTACGCCCGTTGCGATAAGAGTCATGAGCGACACCGTGAATTCAGTAACCGCAGTAGCGTTGGCGATCTTATACTTGAGTTCGTGCGTATGATCGAGAAGCTCTTCTGACCTTTCAGATACCTCTTTCTTTCTTATGTCTCCCGCATTGTTCAGAACTATATCCTTAATACCTTTTATACTGTCCAGGAAATATGCATTGAAAGCCGCGAAGCAAGCGCGGTATTTTACGCCGGCGTCTCTCATTGCAGACGAAGATATCATCGGCGCAACAATACCCACCGCGATAAAGCCTGCCAACGCAACGAGTGAAAGCCACCAGCTCGATACGAATCCGACAAACAAAAATACCGCCGTCGATACGGTTATCGCAATACATATCGGTGAAACCGTATGCGCATAAAATACTTCAAGCGTTTCGATATCTGACGTAAGCATAGCGATTATGCTGCCCTTCTGCTTGCTCTCAAGCTTTGCAGGGCACAGCCTTCTGAGCGCAGTGAAAATCTTGTCTCTGAGCACAGCAAGCAGCTTGAATGCTATATAATGATTGCAATACTGTTCTATAAATCTGAGTCCTCCTCTGAGAGCGCCCAGTCCTACCGCAAGTCCTATTATCCAACCGTATGACAGTGCTATCTGTTCTCCGAGCGCCTTTGCAACGCCCACAGCGCCGAAAACCGTAACGCCCATAGAACAAATGAATCCCAGGCTGCCGTTTATCACCGCAAATACCATAACGTACGCAAGGCTGCCCAGAAGGAGAATCAGACTTGCCATTATTTTGCCGCCGCCCATCCTGCTCTTCTGCTTTTTCATAGAGCACCTCCTTTTGCGTACTGCATATATCCCCTTTCAAGCTGTTTCTGCGCATTGTAGAGCGCCGCGTATTCTCCATTCTCGGCGCAAAGCTCGTCATGCGTACCGCTCTCTGCCACACGCCCGTCCTTCAGATAATAAATGTTGTCCGCGCCTACTACGTTCTCAAGTCTGTGCGAAATGACGACGACCGCAGCCTTTTCTGACAGAGCGCGGATATTGCGCATAATGACGGTCTCGCTTTCTACGTCAATGTTTGAAGTTGCCTCGTCGAACACGTAAATATCCTTGTCCGCAACAAGGTTGACCGCAAGAGCGAGCCTCTGCTTCTGTCCACCTGATATATTGCCGGCGTCTTCGCTGACTACCTTGTCAAGTCCGCCGTTTTCACGTATGAACGCGGCAAGATTAACCTTCTCTAGCGCTGCAAATATCTCATCGTCTTTCACGCCTTTTTTTGCCAGACGGAAGTTGTCTCTTACGCTTTCATTGAAGATATACGTGTTGTAGCTCACGACTGCCAGGTGCGAATAATAACTTTCGCGCGATAACGCGTCAAAGGTATCTCCGCCAACCGTTACTTTGCCCTTCTGAGGTCTCAGCGCGCCAGTAATAAGTCCGACGACCGTGGACTTGCCGCTGCCGCTTTCTCCTACTATCGCGGTTATTCCTTTGCCGAAAGTCATATCAATGTCTTTCAGCACCTCTCTTTTCCCGTCGTAAGAGAAGGTAACTCCTTCAAGTTTTACGTCTCCGTCCTTCACTTCTCCGCTTCCCCATACAGGCGGCTCAGCGTCAAGAAGCGCCTTGATCTTTTTTCCTGCGCTTGCGCCGTTCATGGCAACGTGGAACGCACTGCCGAGAGCTCTGAGCGGCAGGAAAAACTCTACCGCGACCAACACGAGAAAAAGCGCATGATAAGGACTGAGATATCCGTTTACCACACCCGTTACCGCAAGCGCAATGCCAGCGCCCGCTCCGCCGAAAGCGACAAAGTCCATTATCGTCGTGCTTGCCAGCTGCATTACCAGAACTTTCATCGTGATCTTGCGGAATTCTTCAGCTTTTTCGTTCATTCTGTCGTGATAACGCGCATCAGCCCTGAATATCTTAAGCTCTTTGAGTCCCTGAACGCTGTCAAGGAAGCTGTCCCCCATCGCGGTGTACTTGCCCCAGTATTTTGCAAATATTTTCTTTGCATACTTGCTCACCGCTACAATAGAAAGCGGAATAAGCGGCACGCAAGCAAGCAGAACGAGAGAGGTTCTCCAGTCTACGAATACGCATACCGCAAACAATATAAACGGAGCTATAACCGAGAAAAAGAACTGAGGCAGATAGCTTGAATAATAGAGGTCGAGCTGCTCTATGCCTTCCATACTCACCTGAGTAAGTCCTGCCATGCTCATCTCTTCGGTCGTACGCACGCCGAGAGTTATTATCTTGTCATAAGTCTTTTCTCTGAGCTCTCTCTTTACCTTTGCTCCGAGACGCGCTTTCAGTCTGTTTGCCGATATGCCGAGAGGCACTCTGATCACTACCCCTGCAACGGCAAACAGTGCAGGCAAAATATATTCCTGAGCATCAGCCCCGTTTGCCGCCAGTGCGATTATCCAGCAAATGCAAGCGGTTATGCCCATATTGAGCAGCATCGCAACGACAGACAACACAACCGCCGCCGCGATATATTTTCCGCTCCCTTTTGCCAGTCTGAATAAATCTTTGTCCAACATATAATCTTCCTTCTTTTTGTCTTAACCGACAAGTTTTGCCTTTGTTAAATCGGGTTTTATCGAATATTCCACCGTCTTGTTCATCACCGTAACGACGCAACTGAGATTTATTTTGTTTTCTAGATCCTCTTTTGACACTTCAAAAGTAAATCCCTGATAAGAGCCGTCTTCACTCTCAGTTCCGCTTTTCTCTCCGTCTGCAGTTATGATTTTTACCGCTCCCAGCATACCTTCCTTGCAATAATATGTAAGCCTGTATCCCTGAGCAGTCTTCTCAACCTGAACGTAATCGGCACAGTTTGACGATATCATTGTCTTCCCCATTACAGAAGTGTCGCCTATCTCGTAAGGCAGTCTGAACACACCCGTTTCTTCAGAATCTATATCGTATATCCCGCCTAAGTCTCTGTCGTAAACGTCTTTGCCGCTGAAATTGTCTTCTTCGGCTTTGCCGCACGCCGCAAGCGCAAATACAAGCACCGCTACAATCGCGACTACAGCTGTTAATACAGCAACCTTTTTCATAACATTCTCCTTTATTCAGATTTGTCGTTTTGAGTTTTCTTTAGCGATTTATTTATTTTTTTCTCGCGACGCTTTCTCTTCAGAGTCTCAGACACGTGCGCCCATGCCACACGGGGATTGTAAAACATCATTCTGGGTCCCGAATAACGCATCACTTCTTTTATCTTCTCTCTCATCTCAGGCTTGTAACAATGTATCCTGCAATTTGAGCAAAACGGTTTATTCTCTCCGAAAGGACACTTTGCGCGTCTGAACTGAACGTATTCCCAAAGTTGCTGACACTCTCCGCACAACTCGCCTTTTTTCGTCTTGTGCTTTCTTCTACAATAAAGCTCGATCATAAACCTGACCGTATTAAGGTCGTTCTGTTGCATACGTTTTCTCCTTGGTTAGCAATTGCTAACCGTATCAGATAAAATAAAGGCAGAATATTTGCAGATTTTTCTTGCTTTTATCCGCAAAACCTTCGCCGCAAGTGCTTAAATTGTTCTTTGCCTTCACTTTCTGCAACATATATATTAGCACATCGGCTAAAACATATTATATTGTTAGCCATTGCTAACATATTGCTGCTTAATAAATTATATGCACAATTTGTCTCACAAGCCATATTTTGATATAAAACAGTCACACTTAACGCCTTATACAGAATAACTACAGCAGAATAGTTACCTCTTGCTTACTGATACAAAATCAAAAGCGGTATTGACCTGACAGATTTAATATTTTATAATAAAGACAGAAATCAAGGAGGGAAAACTATGCAGGATAAATACAAAGCTCTGTTTACGCCATGGAAAATACGCGACGTCGAAATTAAAAACCGCGTTGTGCTTTGTCCTATGGGCGGCACTTCTCTGTTCGGCTGGATGGAGCCCAATCACTTTGACAAAGTCGCCGCGGATTTCTTTATGGAACGCGCAAAACACGATGTCGGACTGATTATTCCCGGCATTGCTCCGCTGAGAGACCTTATGGGCGGCAGATGGCTGTATCAGAACAAAAAGATGTTCCGTCAGCTAAAAGACTATATGGTCGAGTTTCATAAGACGGGAGCAAAAATGTTTATACAGCTCACCGCCGGATTCGGCAGGTCGTTTGCGGTGACAGACGCGCTTGTGCCTATGCTGAAAAACAAGGTACTCGGCACTCTGGCGAAACCATTTATCGACATTCAATATATCTGCGCTTCACCGTCAGAACTGCCCTCTCGATGGGCTGAAGACGTGAAATGCCGTGCTCTGACTAAAAAAGAAATCGAACATATGATATACGCTTTTGCAGAAACAGCCCGTCTTTGCAAAGAAGCGGGAGTGGATGGCGTAGAGGTGCATGCGGTACACGAAGGCTATCTCCTCGACCAGTTTACTCTGCCGTACACCAATAAGCGTACGGACGAATACGGAGGAAGTTTTGAAAACCGTTACCGTTTCGCCGTAGAAGTCGTAAAGGCTATAAAAAAAGCGTGCGGTGAAAATTATCCCGTATCTTTGCGCTACTCTGTCCTGAGCAAGACCAAAGATTTCTGCGTAGGCGCAATGCCGGGCGAAGTTTATGACGAAATCGGAAGAGATATGAAAGAAAGCGAGATCGCCGCAAAATATCTGCAGGATGCAGGATACGATATGCTCAATGCGGACAACGGCACTTACGATGCATGGTACTGGGCTCACCCGCCTGCATACATGCCGCAGAACTGCAACCTCGACGACGTGGCTCACATAAGAAAATTCGTAGACATACCTGTTGTCTGCGCAGGAAGAATGGAGCCTGACGTTGCCGCAAAAGCCATAGAGGACGGCAGAATAGACGCTATGGGCGTTGCGCGCCAGTTCCTTGCAGACGGAGAATGGGTAACGAAGCTCAAAGAAGACCGCCTCAACGACATACGTCCGTGCATATGCTGTCACAACGCCTGCTTCGCCATGGCGCACTATAAAGGCGTTGCCAACGACGAAGCCTTCGACGACGCTTCCCACATGGCGAGATGCGCTCTCAATCCGCAAACGATGCAGGGACACAAATACGACATTATCCCTGCCAGAAAGCCCAAAACCGTAGCAGTGATCGGCGGCGGCATAGGCGGTATGGAAACTGCGAGAATCGCAACTCTTCGCGGGCATAAAGTAACGATATACGAAAAGTCAGACAAACTGGGCGGCGTGTTTATTGCGGCTGCCGCGCCGGACTTCAAAGAAAAAGACAAACTGCTGATCAAATGGTATATAAAGCAGATCGAAGATCTCAAAATCCCCGTTAAGTTCAATTGCGAAATCAAAGACGTAAACTCTCTCAAAGAAGACGAAATCGTAGTTGCAACGGGTGCTGTAGCCCGCAAGATGAACATTAAAGGCATCGAACGCGCGATCGAAGCCGTGGATTATTTAAGCGGTGCAAACGTAGGACAAGACGTTACCGTTATCGGCGGCGGACTTACAGGCTGTGAAATAGCTTACGACTTGTTCCTCAAAGGTAAAAATCCCACGATCGTAGAAATGAAAAACGACCTGATCGCGGTACGCGGCGTATGTCTTGCCAACTCTTCTTACCTCAGAGACTTCTTCAATTATAAGAAAGTCCCCGTATATCTTGAAAGCAAGGTTGCGGAAATAGGAGACGGAAGCGTTACCGTAACGGATAAGGAAGGCAAAAAGACAACGCTTAAAGCTGACAGCGTAATAGTTTCTGTAGGATACACTCCTGCACCCGTAGCCGGCAAGTCAAAACGTGTTTCAGTAGTCGGAGACGCGAACGGCGTAGGCAACCTGCGCACGGTAATATGGCGCGCATGGGACGTTGCGATGAAGCTTTAATGAACACCTGTACGTAAAAACAGCAGAAACATTCGCAACATTTAAGACAGCAAAAGACGGGGCAAAAGCCCCGCCTTTTCTCTCTCCTCTCACGCTCCGTATATCCTGAGCCTTTTACTGCGTTTATCCGCAATTCAAAGGCTTTCAAGCCGTTAAACGTGTCAAATTATCTTATGCAACAGAATTGTCTGATAAAACAAAAAGAAGCCTTTCAGCTTCTTTATTTCATTATTTCTGATTTTTCTCAATATAAGCCACAACGTCGCCGACGGTAACGAATTCACGCACCGCATCTTCTTCTATTTCAACGCCGAATTCTTCTTCAGCAGCCATAACGAGTTCAACCATGTCGAGAGAATCTGCCTGCAAATCCTCTTTGAGTTTGGTGTCAACGGTGATTTCGTCTTCAGATATGCTCATCTTGCCCGCGATAATTTGTTTCACCTTTTCGAGTACCATTAAATTTACCTCCGTATATTGCGTAAAATACGACTTTTTCGTCATATCGCCTTATTTTTATTACCTGTTTAGTATAACGCTTTTTTTCAATATTTGCAACAACTTTAAACTCTCAGCCGCGATAACGCTACGAACGCGCCGCAAAATGTAGCGATTTTTGCAACAGTGTTATACGCATATCGTAAACAACGCGCCTTCACCGCCCGCTACCGCAAGAATATACCCGTCAATAAAGTAATGAAACTCAGCTTCACGGGTATAATCGCCGCCTTCTCTGACCTCAGATAGTTTTATCCCTTCTCCCGTCTTTTTGCGATAAGCTTCATATGCCGTCCAGTTCTTCATATCGACCATTGAAGAGGGGACTTCTCTGTCTTCTCTTTCAATATCTATTCCCACGGGCTTTGACGACAAAGCAAGAAGAATTATGCCGTCCGTGTGCGTTATAGACATATTCCAGTTGCTACACAACGGCGCTCCGTTCTCTTTTTTCGTTATCTTGCCTATCAACGGCTTGCCTATAACGCTAAGCGCCTTATCTGCTCTCTCTGCCAGTTCCTGTGAATCTGCACACGTGTCCGAAAAGAATATCAGCATAATTCGTTGTTTCTGCCGTACAGACAGTTTATATAATGGAAATATCCTTTGTCGACACTGTTCATCGCATCTCGCGTAGCTCTGAAAGTCCAATTGCCCTCAGCAACGCCGGGAGTGTTCATTCTGCAATCCGCGCCGTAACCGCAAAGGTCCTGAAAAGGCACTACAGCCAGTCTGCAGCAGCTCGAAATAAGACGTCTGATAAATATTTTAGTCGCCTTGCAGTCATAGCCGCCTCCGCCGAAATCTCTGCGATCGCACTCTATATATCTCAGCATATAGTCGAGTATGTTTTCTTTGAGACCGTACATCCAGCCGAGCGTCGTGTTGTTGTCGTGCGTAGCAGTATATCCCACGCAATTACGGCTGAAATTGTGAGGCAGATGAATACTGTCCCCGTCTTCGAAACCGAACTGCATTACGCGCATGCAAGGAAGTCCGAGATCAGCGAGAAGCTGATTGACTTTTTCGTCAATAATGCCCAGATCTTCAGCGATAAAACCGTCCTTGTCGTGCTTTTTGAACACCTTCTTAAACAGTTCTTTGCCTACGCCTTCACACCATTTCCCGTTCTTCGCGGTGGTCTCACCGTAATCGACTGCCCAATATTCAGAGAACGCTCTGAAATGGTCTATACGCAGTATGTCATAAAGCTCTGCCATGCGGTCAAAGCGCTTCATCCACCACGAAAAACCGTCCTTTCTCATATGATCGTAGTCATATAGCGGATTGCCCCAAAGCTGTCCTTCTTCACTGAAATAATCAGGCGGAACTCCTGCAACTTTTTTAGGCATAAGGTTTTCGTCAAGAAGAAAAGCGGAAGGCTCTCCCCATACGTCAGCGCTGTCCATGCTCACGTACATCGGCATATCGCCTATAAACTTCATGCCCTTGCCGTTCACGCGCTTTTTAGCGTCTCTCCACTGCCCGTCAAACAAATACTGTTCAAAGACAAAGAAATAATAATCGTCCTCGTTGTCCGCGATATAGCCGCGTTTAGAGCCCTCGTCCATGCGCTTATGGCAATCCTGCCAATTCCACCAAGGAGCACCGTTATACGCCTTTTTAAGGCTCATAAACAATGCGTATTCCCTTACCCAGTGCGCGCTTTTCTCAAAGTCAATGAGTTTATCCTTTATTCTGTCCTTTACGTTCTTATAAGCCTTTTCAAGCATATTGCGCTTTGCCGCGATACACTTGCCGTAATCCACAGCGTAAGGATTGCTCTCCTCACACGCGCGCCTGTCCTCTTCAGATATATAGCCTTCTCTTGCCAGCGTAGTCGGATCGATATACAAATAATTGCCTGCGAACGCGCTTACTCCGGAATACGGAGAATTGCCCAGCCCTATCGTGGTAACAGGAAGTATCTGCCAGTAATGAAAACCGCACGCAAGCGAAAAATCGCAAAAGTCGTCTATCTCTTTGCCCAGTCCGCCTATTCCGTACGCAGACGGCAAAGAGGAAATGTTTAGTAAAATACCGCTCGATCTTTTTAACATTCTTTGAAATTCCTCTGAAAATCTGACGATAAGTATTCACTTATCTGCCTTTTGTTGCTGTTTTTATTATACCATAAGCGGAAATCCCTATCAATACTCATTTAAAAAATTTACCCCTTACTTTTTAAATAAGGGGTAAAGTAAAATCACGTTTTTCAACGCGCGGCAAGACATCTTTCGAAAAAGTCGTTGACCGCATCCATAAATTCTTCGTCAATTGCAAAAACCGTGGCTTTATCGCTGTATTCGTATCTTATATCGACGTTGTACTGGAAGGTATTATACTTGGACGACTTTGCAATATTGCTCTTCTTTCCCTTAAGGCTTTCTGCAATCTTTTTTTCGTCTTCCCTAGGACGGCTCATAGTATGTCCTCTGTCCTCAAACAGCAGAAATTCAGCCTTAGGATTGGTTATCTCTTTTGCATGCGCTATTACCGAGCATGAATATGGCACCGTGGGATCGTCCTTGCTGTGAGATATAAGAACGGGTCCCTTGTATCTGTTGATGCCCGACACGCCCGTACCGCCCGCGTATTTACCAAACTTGACCTTTTCCACAAGCGTATTCCACGGCTTGTACAAAAGAGCCAGTTTTCCGACGTATCTCTGCGCATGGAAATACATCGTATCCCAGGTATTGTTGAAACCGCTCAGCGTTGCAACGCCCGCCAAATCGTCGTGTCCGTAATTAAGCACGTTGGCGCTTGCATAGCCCGACCAGCTGTGACCGTATACGAGCACGGGCATATCTTTGAAACGCGACTGAGACTTAATGAATTCAAGCGCGTTATGCAAGTCTATTTTCGACTGATTGAGTCCTACTATATTCTTGCCTTCGCTAGTGCACGTGCCTGTCATATCGAATGTGAACACGTCATAACCCTTACGTACGAAATACTGAGTGCGGTTGAGGTAGCCGTCCATATTGCAGCCTATGCCGTGGCATACAAGCACCAGAGCCTTGCCCTTTTTGCCTTCCTTATTTGTATAGAGGTAAGCTCCCAGTTTGTTTTTCCCTGAATAAAAGTCCATACGCTGACGGTTCATAACGTCCTTATAATCGTCGTACGTAACCGTATTGCACATAGGAGTAACGCGGGTGCCGAAGACCGAATTATAAATTATCAGCGCGGCTATGTAAGGAATAACGACCGTCCATCCCAACAGAACAAATACGGTAAAGAAACCTATTTTCATAAGCGCAGGAACAATGCCCTTTTTCCTTCTCTTCTTTACAAGTTTATTGTCGCTCACTTTGCACCTCCGTTATAAATTATACCACGTTTGTGTCATTATTGCAATATGCGCATATCGATAAATCGGTTACTATCAGTCGGTTTCAACATAAGAATATTATAATTTGAAACAGTTGTTGCAAAAAAATCGCGCCTCACTTATGTGAAGCGCGAATTGTTTGTTGATCGGATAAACGATTACTTCTTTGCGGGGGTCTCTTTTACGAGTTCGACAACAGCTGTCTGAGCGCCGTCGCCGCGTCTCGTACCGAGCTTAATAACTCTGGTGTAACCGCCCTTCTGTCCGCAGTCGTTAGCACGCTTTGCGTAGAAAGGTGCGTACTCTCTGAACAGCTTCTCAACGAGAGGATGCTTTACTGCAGCAAGACGCTTATTGTAATCGCCCTTGCTTTCCTTTTCAGCCTGAAGCGGCTTCATCTCTCTGAGTTTAGCCATCATGGTACGTCTTGCAGCGAGCTTTCTTACGCCGTCAACGGTCTCCTCGACAGCAACGGTCTCGCCCTTAGCGTTTACCTTATCTTTCTTTACTACCGCCACGTCTTCATAGGTGTTGATAGCAAGCGTGATCATTTTTTCAGCGTATTTCTGAACTTCCTTTGCTCTGCCGACGGTCGTTTCGAGACGTCCGTACCAAAGAAGCTCTGAAGCCTGACTGCGAATCATAGCCATTCTCTGTTCGCTGGTTCTTCCCAATTTTCTCATTGCTCTATATCTCCTTATTCGTCCTTACTGCGCAGGTCAAATCCCAGTTCTCGGATCTTCTTGATGACCTCGTCGAGAGACTTCTTGCCGAGGTTTCTGACCTTGAGCATTTCGTCTTCAGTCTTCTTGGTAAGATCCTGAACGGTGTGGATGCCCGCTCTCTTCAAGCAATTGTAGGAACGTACGGACAAATCCAGATCCTCGATGCTTGTTTCAAGTTTCTTGTGAGTTTTCTCGTCGTCCTGAGAGATGAGGATTTCTCTTCCCTTCATCGTATCGACGAGGTTTACGAACAAGTTGACGTGATCTTCCATGATCTTCGCGGAAAGGCTGATAACCTCTCTCGGAGTGAACGTACCGTTGGTGGTAACGTTGATCGTCAGCTTGTCATAGTTGATGTTCTGTCCCAGACGAGTGCTCTCGACTGCGTAACTCGCACTCTCCACAGGGGTGAAGATTGAGTCGACGGGGATATATCCGAGGGGCTGGGTTTCGTCCTTGTTTTCGTTTGCTGAAACGTAACCTCTGCCTACGCCGATCGTGATTTCCATCTTAAGATCCGCACCTTCGTCCAGAGAGCAGATATACATATCGGGGTTGAGAATTTCGATCTCGGAACCGTGCTGTATATCGCCTGCGGTAACAACGCCTGCGGTGTTCTTTTCAATGGTAACGACCTGTCTGAAATCCTTGTCTTCGGTATGAGCTTTTACAGCAAGTCCCTTTATATTGAGAATGATTTCGGTTACGTCCTCTTTAACTCCGGGAATAGAGCTGAATTCGTGCCTTACGCCCTCGATCTTGATACCGACGGGTGCTGCACCGGGGAGCGCACTGAGAAGGATTCTTCTCAGGCAGTTGCCCAAAGTGGTACCGAATCCGCGTTCGAGCGGCTCGACGATAAACTGCATTTCTCTGCCTTCGTTTGTCTCTACGCACTCGATTCTCGGTTTCTGAATTTCTATCATATATACCTCCTGCTATGCGCCGTCGATTATTTGGAATACAACTCGACGATAAGATGCTCTTCGATCTTCTGCTCCACGTCGCTTCTTTCGGGCAGTTCTACAACTTTACCGGTGAGGGTTGCGTTGTCGAACTCGAGCCACTTCGGAAGACCGATGGAATTAGCTGCCTTGAGCTCTTCAAAAATCTTCTTGTCCTTCTTGTTTTCCTTAACTGCGATAACGTCGCCCTTCTTGATGAGGTAAGAAGGAATGTTTACGCTTTCGCCGTTGACGGTGATGAGACCGTGGTTGACGATCTGTCTTGCCTGAGCTCTGCTTGAAGCGAGACTGAGACGGAAAACTACGTTGTCGAGTCTTCTTTCGAGAAGAATGAGCATATTGTCACCGGTGATACCTCTCATGGTTTCAGCCTTGTCGAAGTAACCCTTGAACTGCTTCTCGCAAAGTCCGTAGATTCTCTTGGTTTTCTGTTTTTCTCTCAGCTGGATAGAATAGCCGGAAGCCTTCTTTCTAGCTGTGCCGTGCTGACCGGGAGCGGTAGGACGCTTAGCAAGCGGGCACTTCTCAGAAACGCACTTTGCGCCTTTGAGGAACAACTTTACGCCCTCGCGTCTGCACTGACGACAATCGGGTCCTGTATATTTAGCCATATTATTCGTACCTCCTGATTACAGCCTTCTGCGCTTGGGCGGACGGCAACCGTTGTGAGGAATGGGAGATACGTCTTTGATCATCGTAACTTCCAGACCTGCTACCTGGAGCGCTCTGATAGCGGATTCACGACCCGTACCCGGGCCCTTAACGTAGACTTCTACGCTTCTGAGACCGCTTTCGTAAGCGACTTTAGCGGCATCCTCGCTGACCATCTGCGCTGCGAAAGCGGTGGACTTCTTGGAGCCTCTCAAATTGAGTTTACCACTGCTGGACCAGGAAATAGCGTTTCCCTGAAGGTCCGTGATAGTAACAATCGTGTTGTTGAAGGAAGCATGAATATGTGCTGCGCCCTTTTCTACACGACGCTTGTTGACGGCACGCTTCTTAGTAGCGGCCTTTTTAGCAACTGCCATTTTTCTTTACCTCCTTACTTCTTCTTGCGGCTGACCGTCTTCTTCGGTCCTTTGCGGGTACGAGCGTTCTGCTTAGTATTCTGACCTCTTACGGGCAGACCCTTGCGGTGACGGATACCTCTGTAGCAACCGATTTCAGTAAGTCTTTTGATGTTGAGTTTAACTTCACGCTTCAACTCGCCCTCAACGGTAAGATTGTGGTCGATGTATTCACGTATTTTGCTAACTTCGTCTTCGGTAAGATCCTTAACTCTGGTGTCGGGATTGATACCCGTAGCTTGGAGAACCAGGTTGGATGTAACTCTGCCTATACCGTAGATATAGGTGAGACCGATTTCCACTCTTTTTTCGCGCGGTAAGTCCACGCCGGCAATACGAGCCATTAAACTACCTCCAAAGTGTTTGTTGTATATTAGACGATTTGAGGAAGACAGGTTTTGAAGTGTGACGTGCCTGTCCAGCCGCTCCCCTCACGAATAATCACATAATTTTGCTATGGTATTATAGCATACAAAATATTAAAATAGCAAACAAAAATTGCTACTTTTTTAAGACAAAGACGCGCGCAGAAAGAATTTTTCTTCCTACGCCGCATTCTTTTCGCTATTATTAAGGGTAATTAGCCCTGTCTCTGCTTATGCTTCTTGTATTTGGAGCAGATAATCATGACTTTTCCGTCTCTCTTGATTACTCTGCATTTGTCGCACATAGGCTTAACAGAAGGTCTGACTTTCATTTTTTTATCCTCCGATCACTTAATTCTTATTACGCCAGACGATACGACCTTTGGTCAAATCGTACGGACTTAGTTCGACTTTCACGGTGTCGCCTTCAAGAATTTTGATGTAATTCTTTCTGAGCTTGCCGGACAGGTATGCTACAATCTCGTGATTGTTCGTCAACCTGACTCTGAAATTGGTGTTGGGCAGTACTTCGGTTACTACGCCTTCAGCTTCGATGCAATCTTCCTTCGACATTGTTACCTCCCCTGTTTTGAATAATTTTTCAGCTCTGCGGAAACCGCTTTGTCTGTAATTTTGGCTTTATCGAGCGACTCAGCCAGATCTGCTCTTTCGTCTATCTTATCGAGATGCTTGAATCTCTTGACTTTGGGATTGTCGAGCTTTCTTATCTTTCCGTCAACCGCTAAGCAAAAATCTTCGCCAACGATTTTGACTATCAGATAAACTCTTCCCGCGTCGTGTCCCGCTCTCGATATTGCTACGTCGCCCGCTTTTAAGTTTTTGTCTTTCATATCACAGCGACAGGATTTCAACTCCGTCCTCGGTTATCGCAACGGTATTTTCGTAATGCGCCGACGGCTTGCCGTCTGCCGTTACTACCGTCCAGCCGTCGTCCAACATAACGACGTCGTACGTCCCCGCATTGACCATGGGCTCTATCGCAATAGTCATATTCGCCTTGAGCCTCAGGCCGTGTCCCGCCTTTCCGTAATTGGGTACTTCGGGATCTTCGTGCATATCCGTTCCTATACCGTGTCCGACCAGTGCTCTTACGACTGAAAAGCCGTTCGACTCCACGTAAGACTGTATCGCGTGTCCCAGATCTCCCAGTCTGACTCCCTCTCTGAGTATCTTTACTCCTTCAAAGAAGCTCTGTCTGGTTACGTCGATGAGTCTCTGCTTTTCTGAAGATATTCTGCCGATCGCAAACGTTCTTGCCGCATCGCCGTTGTATCCTTTATATATAGAGCCTATATCGACGCTCACTATCTGACCTTCTTCGATATGTCTGTCAGACGAAGGAATGCCGTGAACGACCTCGTCGTCTATAGACACGCATATCGACGCGGGATAACCGCTGTATCCCAGGAACGAAGGCACTGCGTCGCAACTTGTTATATAGTCATGCGCGATTTTATCAAGCTGCTTTGTCGTCATGCCGGGTTTTATCTTCTCTTCCAGAAGGTTGAGCGTATCCCTTACAATCTGATTTGCTTTGCGCATCAGCTCGATTTCCTGCGCAGTCTTAACAGTTACCATCTATTACCTTAATTATCTCTTCAGTCACTTCCGCGACGTCTTTCATTCCGTCTACGTCTTTCAGCACGCCCTTTTCAGAATAATATTCGATGAGCGGAGCGGTCTGTTTTTCATAAACTTCAAGTCTGGATTTGACCGTTTCTTCCTTGTCGTCATCTCTCTGGTACAGCTTTGCGCCGCACTTGTCGCAAACGTCGGAAGGATGAGTGGAAACGTGATAGCTCTCTCCGCATACGCACATGCGTCTGCCTGCTATGCGGGCAACCACCGCGTCGTTATCCACTACGATATTTACCGCGAGCGAAACTTTTGTGATCTTGTCAAGCGCTTTCGCCTGCTCGATTGTTCTGGGGAAACCGTCGAGGAGATAACCGTTTTTGCAGTCAGCCTCGGCAAGTCTCGCTTCCATAACCTTTATGATTACCTCGTCGGGAACAAGCGCGCCTTTGTCTATATAGCTTTTAGCCAGCTTGCCAAGCTCTGTTCCCGCCTTGATATTCGCTCTGAGTATGTCTCCCGTAGAGATGTGCGGGATGTCATACTTTTCGGATATTCTCTTTGCCTGCGTGCCCTTGCCTGCGCCGGGCGCGCCCAGAAATACGAGATTTTTCATATTACTTCAAGAATCCTTTGTAATGCTTCATCATTATCTGCGATTCAAGCTGTTTGTCAAGCTCGAGCGCTACGCTTACGATAATCAGCATACCTGTTGCGCTGAACGCGTTGGTCATACCTATCGTCTGTCCCAGTGCGTTGAAGCCGAACGTAGGAACGATAGCTATGAACGCGAGGAAGAGTGCGCCGAACAGAGTTATACGGCTGTTGATCTTCGCAAGATATTCGCTGGTCGGCTTACCCGGTCTTACACCCTGGATCGTGCCGCCGTACTGCTGAAGATTTCTCGCAACGTCTACGGGGTTGAACTGAATCTGCGCGTAGAAGTAAGCGAAGAAGATTATGAAGATAAACGTGAATATATAGTATACTGCCGTGCCCGCTCCGAGGTACTTGGTATAGAACACTACAACCGAGTTATCCGCGGGGAAGAACGAAAGGATCATCTGCGGGAACATCAGGAACGCCGAAGCGAAGATGATGGGCATAACGCCGCTTGCGTTGACCTTCATGGGAATGTAGGTGGACTGACCGCCGTACATCTTGTTGCCCTTGACCTGCTTAGCGTAGTTGACCTTGATTCTGCGTTCGCTTCCGTCGATAAATACGATAAGAAGGAACATAACGAGAACGAGAAGCAGATATCCGAGGATATACCATATATTGTCGGGCTGAGCGCCGAGAGTGCTGAACGCACCTACAAGCGAAGTTGCGAAAGATGAAACGATACCGATAAAGATTATCATAGAAGAACCGTTGCCGATACCGTATTCGGTAATTCTCTCGCTGAGCCACATTACGAAGGTAGAACCTGCGGTAAGAAGCAGAATGATGATCGCTCCGCTTACCGCTTCGCTTCCGAACGTAGGCTCGATAGCGCCCGAGTTGTGGAAAGTAACGACGATACCGATACCCTGAACGATTGCAAGCGCGATAGCTACAAATCTCGTGATCTGGGTGATCTTTGCGCGACCTTCGTCACCTTCTTTGCTCATCCTCTCCAACGGAGGGATTATCAGTGTCAGCAGCTGCATAATAATGAAGCTGTTGATGAAAGGCAGGATGCCTAGTGCAAACAGCGTACCGCTTCCGAGAGAACCGCCCGATACGACGTTCATAATCTGCAACAACGTGTTGTTGTCACCCGTAACCGCCTGACGGACCGATTCAAAATCGAGTCCGGGGACGGGAATGTAACAGCCTATTCTGTACACCAGGAGAAGTCCCAGCGTAATGAATATCTTAATTCTTAAACTTCTGTCTTTGAAAGCGTTAACCAGCGTTTGCCACATTATAGCACCTCTACTTTGCCACCTGCTTTTTCAATTGCCTCTGCAGCCGACTTTGTGAATTTGTTTGCGCGGACTGTGATCTTCTTGGTCAGCTCGCCTTTGCCAAGTACCTTAACGCCGTAAGGCAGTACTTTGCTGAGAACGCCGCTGGAGAGAAGAACTTCTGCGTCGACAACGTCGCCGTCGTTGAATCTTTCGAGATCGCAGACATTGACGATAGAGTACTCTTTCTTGAAATAATTGTTGAAGCCTCTTTTGGGGATTCTTCTTACGAGGGGCATCTGACCGCCTTCGAAACCGGGTCTGACACCGCCGCCGCTTCTAGCCCACTGTCCTTTGTGACCCTTACCGGAGGTCTTTCCGAGGCCGGAACCGATACCTCTGCCAAGTCTTCTGGACTCTTTCTTTGCTCCCTGTGCGGGCGCCATATCGTGTAATTTCATAGCCTGTCTCCTTATGCCTCTTCGACTTTTACGAGGTGGCTGACCACTTTGATCATGCCCTTCGTGCAGCCGTTGTCGGGAACAACGTTGGAAGTGCCGACTTTCTTGAGTCCGAGCGCTTCAACGGTTGCCTTCTGCTTTTCAGTGCAGCTTATAGTGCTCTTTACGAGAGTTACTTTGATATTTGCCATCTTTTTACCCTCCTCAGCCCAGAATTTCCTCAACGGTCTTGCCGCGGAGAGCCGCAACTTCTTCAACCGTCCTGAGCTTTCTGAGCGCGTCCATCGTAGCTTTTACGCAGTTGATGGGGTTGTTGCTACCAAGTGACTTGGTGCGGATATCCTTAATGCCGGATACCTCGAGGATAGCACGGACGGGACCGCCCGCGATAACTCCGGTACCTTCGCTTGCCGGCATAATGATAACTTTTGAACTTCCGAATTCACCGATCGCCTCGTGAGGAATGGTCGTTCCCACCAGCGATACCTGAACCATGTTGCGCTTTGCGTCAGCGGTTGCCTTGCGGATTGCTTCGGGGATTTCGGTAGCCTTACCGGTGCCGATACCCAGCATACCCTTGCCGTCGCCCACTACCATAAGCGCTGCGAGTCTCATCGTTCTGCCGCCTTTAACGACCTTGGTAACGCGTCTGACCGCAATCAGCTTATTGAGCATTTCGTCTCTTTCGCTATTCTGGAATTTATTCTCTTTCTTAGCCATTTTCGTTCCTCCGATTAGAATTTGAGACCGGCTTCTCTAGCGCCGTCCGCAACCATCTTGACGCGTCCCGTATAGAGGTAACCGCCTCTGTCGAATACGACTTCGGTGATGCCTGCAGCGAGAGCCTTTTCTGCCACCTTGCCGCCGACGTACTTAGCCGCCTCGCACTTGGTGAGCTTTTCTACCTCTTTGACTACGTCCTTGTCCAGAGTGGAGCAGGAAACGAGGGTGTTGCCCTTAACGTCGTCGATAATCTGTACGGAGATATTGTTCGTGCTTCTGTACACGTTGAAACGCGGTCTTTCCGCAGTGCCGCTGATCTTGGCGCGGATTCTCGTATGTCTTTTTTGTCTGATAGCGTTTTTATCAATATTCTTTATCATATCCTACTCCTTATTACTTCGTACCCTTCTTGCCTTCCTTGCGTGCGATCACTTCATCGCTGTAACGGATACCGTAAGCGTGATAGGGATCGGGTTTACGAAGCGATCTGATGTTGGCAGCGAACTGACCGACCTTTTCATTGTCGATACCCTTTACGACGATGTCTCTTTCAGACGGAACTTCGAGGGTGATGCCATCTTCTTCAGCTACTTCGATATTGTGGGAGTAACCGATGCTCAGAACTACTTTGTTGCCCTGTTTTACGACTCTGTAACCGACGCCGTTTACAACAAGACCTTTCTGGAAGCCCTTGGTAACGCCTTCAACCATGTTGAAGATGAGTTTGCGGTACAGACCGTGCATAGATTTGATTTCTTTTTCTTCGCTTGCTCTTGAGCAGACAACGTGGCCGTTTTCAACCTTAACGGTGATTGCCTTGTTTACCTGTCTAGAGAGCGTTCCCTTAGGTCCTTTGACGGTAACGAGGTTCTCGGGAGAAACCGTAACCTCTACGCCCTGAGGAATTACAACGGGAAGTCTACCAATTCTCGACATCTCTTATTCCTCCTTACCAGACGTACGCCAGCACTTCGCCGCCGACGTGTTGAGCTCTCGCTTCCTTATCGGTCATAACGCCCTTTGAAGTGGAAACGATTGCTATGCCCAAGCCGCCCAGAACTTTGGGGAGCTTGTCTGAAGAAGCGTATACACGCAGACCGGGCTTGGATATTCTCTTGATACCGGTGATTACGCGTTCCTTCTTCGCGCCGTATTTAAGATTCACTTTCATAACACTTTGAACACCGCTTTCAACAAGCTCAACGCTCTCGAGGTAGCCTTCCTTAACCAGAATGTCAGCGATAGACTTCTTGATTTTGGAATAGGGAACTTCGACGCTGTCGTGTCTCGCAACGAGACCGTTGCGGATACGGGTGAGCATGTCTGCGATAGGATCAGTTATCATCATAGTCTGTATTCCTCCGATTACCAGCTGGATTTCTTAACTCCGGGGATTTCGCCCTTGTAAGCGAGCTCTCTGAAGCAAATTCTGCAAATGCCGTACTTTCTCAACACAGCGTGCGGTCTTCCGCAAATCTTGCATCTCGTGTATGCTCTGGTCGAGAACTTGGGAGCCTTTTGCTGTTTGTTTATCATAGCTTTCTTTGCCATTATTGTGTCCTCCTTACTTTACAAAGGGTATGCCGAGAAGCGTAAGAAGTTCTTTTGCTTCAGCATCCGTCTTTGCGGTCGTTACGAAACATACGTCGAATCCCCTGATCTTTTCGATCTTGTCGTACTGGATTTCAGGGAAGATAAGCTGTTCCTTAACGCCCATAGCGTAGTTGCCGCGTCCGTCGAACGAATCAGCGGGAACACCCTTGAAGTCTCTTACTCTGGGGAGAGCTACGGAGATGAGCTTATCCATAAAGTCATACATCTTTGCACCTCTCAGAGTAACCTTGGCTCCGATAACCATGCCTTCTCTGACTTTGAAGTTTGCAACGCTCTTCTTAGCCTTGGTCAGAACGGGTGTCTGACCTGCGATTGCCTTGAGCTCTTCTACTGCCAGCTGGAGGCTCTTGCTGTTGTCCTTAACGTCTCCGAGTCCCATATTGAGGACGATCTTGTCGAGGCGGGGAACTTCGTTGATATTCTTGTACTCGAACTTCTTGACAAGAGCGGGTACTACCTCGTTCTTATAAAGTTCGGCAATTCTGTAAACTCTTTTCTCTTCTGCCACAGCCTTGTCCTCCGTTATTTGTTCTCGGCGTCTGCCGCTTTGTCAACTTTCTTGGTCGCCTTCTTTGCAGTCTTAGCGCCCTTCTTAGCCGTTGCTTTAGCCTTGCTCTTGCTTACGTTGTCAAGGCTCGCGCCGCACTTCTTGCAGATGCGCTCTTTAACGGTCTTGCCGTTTTCGTCCTTTTCAACTTTGTGAGCAACCTTGGTGGTCTTGCCGCATACGGGGCAGATGATCATGACGTTGGATGCGTCGATAGCTCTTTCTCTCTCGACGATACCGCCCTTTTCCTGCGCGTTGCGCGGCTTGACGAAATGTTTCTCGGTCTTGAGTCCTTCGCCTTTGACGACTACTCTGCCGGACTTGGTGTCGACGTTGTCGATCTGACCCGTCTTACCCTTATCGCAACCCGCGATAATCTTTACCGCGTCGCCTTTCTTTACGTTCATACTCATTTCGCTGTCCTCCTCAAATAACCTCGGGTGCGAGGGAGATAATCTTCATATAGTTCTTGTCACGAAGCTCTCTCGCGATAGGTCCGAAGATACGCGTACCTCTGGGTTGCTTCTGATTATCTATGATTACCGCTGCGTTGTCGTCGAATCTGATGTAAGAACCGTCCTTTCTTCTGACGCCCTTGCTGGTTCTGACGATAACTGCCTTTACCACTTCACCCTTCTTGACGGTGCCTCCGGGAATAGCGCTCTGTACTGCCGCAACGATTACGTCGCCGATATTGCCGCTTCTGCGGAAAGATCCGCCCAGTACTCTGATGCACTTGATTTCCTTAGCTCCGGAGTTATCCGCTACGTTTAATCTGCTTTCCGGTTGTATCATTGTGGTGCCTCCTATTACTTCGCCTTTTCGATGATTTCGACGACTCTCCAGCACTTATCCTTGCTGATCGGTCTGGTCTCAGCTACGAGAACTTTGTCGCCGATGCCGCAGGTGTTGGTTTCGTCGTGAGCCTTGAGCTTCTTCGTTCTGTTGACGATTTTGCCGTAAAGAGGATGCTTAACACGCTCTTTGATGGCAACGACGACCGTCTTGTCCATCTTGTCGCTTACTACTATGCCGACTCTGCTTTTTCTCAAATTTCTTTCCATGTCGTTTGTCCTCCTCACTTAGCCGCCTTCTTGGACTTGGTAGCCTTGGTCGGCTCTGCGGATATGCCCAGCTCTCTCTGACGGATGATCGTCATGCACTTTGCGATATCCTTTCTGCAAGTCCTGATCTGGCTGTTGTTCTCAAGGTTGCCGCTCTTGTGCTTGAAGCGAAGGTTGAGCAAATCCTGCTTGAGGCTGACGAGCTTAACCTGAAGCTCTTCGTTGGTCATTTCCATAAAATTAGTTGCTTTCATCTTCGTTCACCTCTTCTCCGCTTTCTTCGCCCTTCTTGACGAATTTGCACTTTATCGGGAGTTTATGCGATGCAAGACGCAGTGCCTCTCTCGCAATCTCTTCTGTTACGCCTGCCATCTCGAACATAACTCTGCCCGGTTTGACAACAGCTACCCAGTATTCTACGCTACCTTTACCGCTACCCATTCTGGTCTCAGCGGGCTTCTTAGTAACAGGCTTGTGGGGGAATATGTCTATCCACACCTGACCGCCTCTCTTGATGTATCTCGTCATAGCGATACGAGCCGCTTCGATCTGATTGGAGGTAATCCAGCTCGGCTCAAGAGCTACGAGTCCGTATTCGCCGTAAGCGATTTTGTTACCCTTGTTAGCCTTGCCGCTGAGTCTGCCGCGATGTACGCGACGTCTCTTTACTCTTTTAGGCATTAACATTACGCGTTACCTCCTTCGTTATTTCCTGCGCCGGTCTTTCCGATGACCTCGCCCTTGTAAACCCATACTTTGATACCGATGATACCGAAAGTGGTGTGAGCTTCTGCGAAGCCGTAATCGATATCAGCTCTGAGCGTCTGAAGAGGAATTGAACCCTCATGATACTGCTCGCTCTTTGCGATTTCAACGCCGTCGAGTCTGCCGCTTGCCATAGCCTTGACACCCTTAGCTCCGGCTTTGATGGCACGGGTGATAGCCTGCTTCATAACGCGCTTGTAAGACATACGCTTTTCAAGCTGAGCCGCGATGCTTTCAGCAACGAGCTGTGCGTCTGTATCCGGTCTCTTTACTTCGTAAACGTTGACGTTGATTTCCTTACCCTTTACGACTGAGTTGAGCTCTTTTACGATCTGCTCTACGCCTGTACCCTGCTTGCCGATGAGCACGCCGGGCTTGCCGGTATAGATGTTGACGGTGATGATTTCCGTCTTGGAAGAGCGAACTCTTGAAATCGTAACCTTGGAGATCGAACAGGTGTAATACTGCTTCTTGATGAAGTTTCTGATCTTGTTATCTTCAATAAGATAATCAGCGAAATTCTTCTTATCTGCGTACCACTGAGCTTCCCACTCTTTGATAACGCCTACTCTCATTCCGTTGGGACTGACTTTCTGACCCATTGTTTTGACCTCCTTTCTTACTTAGCCATCACGTCGAGAACGACGGTGATGTGGCTGGTGCGTTTGTTGATTCTTGCCGCGCTGCCCTTAGCTCTCGGTCTGATTCTCTTGAGTATCGGACCCGCATTTGCGTAGCACTCTGCGACGTAAAGGTCGCTCTTGCTGAGGCTGAGGTTGTTCTCTGCGTTCGCAGCTGCGGAATTGAGCACCTTGAGCAGAGGCTCGCAAGCCGCCTTTTGCGTGTTCTTGAGGATAGCGACCGCGTCAGTGTATTTAGCGCCGCGGATAATGTCAAGAACTATTCTTACCTTATCGGGAGAGATTCTGACGTACTTCGCAATCGCTCTGGGACGCTTATCTGCGTTTTCCTGACGGAAAGCAGCCTTTTCTCTAATTCTTTTTGCCATTTCTGTCTGCCTCCTCTTACTTCTTTCCGGTGGTCTTCTCGCCGGCGTGACCCTTGAACGTGCGGGTCGGAGCGAATTCGCCGAGCTTGCAACCTACCATATCTTCCGTAACGTATACGGGAACGTGTTTTCTGCCGTCGTGAACTGCAATCGTATGACCAACCATATCGGGGAAGATTGTGGAGGAACGTGACCAGGTCTTAACGACTTTCTTCTCGTTCTTCTCGTTCATAGCGACGATTCTTTTGATAAGCCTTTCTTCTACGAAAGGTCCTTTCTTTACCGATCTACTCATCTTTCAATCCTCCGTTAGTTGATACGCTTGATAATGAACTTGTTGCTCTTGTTCTTCTTTCTGGTCTTGTAACCCAGAGTGGGAACGCCCCACGGGGTAACAGGACTGGGCATACCGATAGGCGACTTGCCTTCACCACCGCCGTGCGGGTGGTCGCAGGGGTTCATTACCACACCTCTTACGGTCGGCTTAACGCCCATGTGACGTTTACGTCCTGCCTTACCGATGCTTACGATCTCGTGATCGAGATTGCCTACCTGACCGATAGTCGCTTTGCACTTGATGGAAATGTATCTCATCTCGCCGCTGGGCATTCTGAGGATCGCATACTTGCCTTCCTTAGCCATAAGCTGTGCAGCGTTGCCTGCAGCTCTTGCTATCTGGCCGCCCTTGCCGGGGTGCATCTCGATGTTGTGGATCATCGTACCTACGGGGATCTTCTCAAGGGGCAAGCTGTTGCCGGTCTTGATGTCCGCGTCTTCGCCGCTTACTACTACGTCGCCTTTGTTGAGGCCTACGGGAGCGAGGATGTATCTCTTTTCGCCGTCTGCGTAGTGCAGGAGCGCGATGTTTGCGCTGCGGTTAGGATCGTATTCTATCGAAGCTACCTTTGCGGGAACGTTGTCCTTATTGCGCTTGAAGTCGATGATACGGTATTTGTTGCGGTTTCCGCCGCCGATATGTCTTACCGTGATTCTGCCGTTCGCGTTTCTGCCGCCCGTCTTGTTCTTGCTCTCGAGCAAGCTTCTTTCGGGAGTCGTCGTCGTGATTTCGCTGAAAGCGGAAGTCGTCATAAAACGACGCGCGGGAGAAGTAGGTTTATATCTTTTTATCATATCCTTTGTCCTCCTATCAGGTCAAACTCTCGAAGAACTCGATGGGTTTGCTGTCTGCCTTGAGCTGAACGATAGCTTTCTTGAAAGCTGCGGTCTTTCCCTCGTTTCTGCCCATTCTCTTGGTCTTGCCGTCGTAGTTGGAGGTGTTGACCTTTTCAACCTTGACGCCGAAGATATCCTCGATTGCTACCTTTATCTGCGTTTTCGTCGCCCTTTTGTCGACCTTGAAAGTGTACTTCTTGGACTGAATTCCGTCGAAGCTCTTTTCACTCATCAACGGGCTGATGATAATGTCGTACTTGTTCATTACTCAGCTACCTCCTCGTAGTTGTAAGCCTTCTCGAGCTTTTCGACCGCCGCTTTGGTAACGATGCATTTAGCGTTTGCCGCCAGGTCGTATACGTTTACGAGGTCAGCGTTGATTACCGTAAGATTTTCGATATTAGCGCTTGCTCTGAGGATTGTTTCGTCGTTTTCGGAAACTACCAGAAGAACCTTGCTGTCGATGTTGAAGTTCTTGAGAACGGTTGCCATCAACTTGGTCTTAGCTTCCTTGAGCTTCAGCTCGTCCAGTACGATGAAATCGCCGTCTGCTACTTTTGCGCTGAGAGCGCTTACGGTAGCTGCATACTTCATCTTCTTGTTGATCTTCTGAGAGAAGTCTCTCTGCTTGGGAGCGAAAACCACGCCGCCGCCTGTCCACTGAGGACTGCGGATAGAGCCCTGTCTCGCACGACCCGTGCCCTTCTGTCTCCAGGGCTTGATACCGCCGCCTCTTACTTCGCTGCGGGTGAGCGTGCTCTTGTTGCCCTGTCTCTTATTTGCCATCTGAGCTACGACTACCTGGTGTACGAGCGGCTCGTTGTATTCCTGAGCGAATACCGCGTCGGACAGCTCCATCGTGCCCACTTTCTTCGCACTTATATTAAAAACGTCTACTTTCATTTCGCTTCTCCTTATTGTGCCTTGTAGCTGGTCTTCACGGTAACGAGTCCGCCCTTGTTGCCGGGGATCGCGCCCTTGATGAGCAGCAGGTTGCGCTCTTTGTCCACTCTGACGACGGTCAGATTCTGAACGGTAACCTTTTCGTTACCCCAGTGTCCTGACATCTTCTTGTTCTTGAAAACTCTTGAAGGAGTGGAGTTTGCGCTCAAGGAACCTACGCCTCTGTGGTAACCTGAACCGTGTGCCATAGGGCCGCAGTGCTGATTCCATCTCTTGATCGCACCGGTAAAGCCCTTACCTTTGGAGACGCCCACAACGTCGACCTTGTCGCCGACTGCGAATACGTCGCAGGTAATGTTGCTGCCTACCTCGATGCTTTCAGCGTTGTCGACCTTGAGCTCTCTGAGATGTCTCTTGGGCGCTACGCCTGCCTTTTCGAAGTGGCCTTTGACGGGCTTGGTTACGTTCTTTGCCTTGATTTCGCCGAACGCTACCTGAATTGCGCTGTAACCGTCTTTTTCCTGAGTCTTCTTCTGAACTACGGGGCACGGACCTGCCTCAACTACCGTTACTGGTATTACGGTGCCGTCCTCGGTGAAGATCTGGCTCATTCCCAATTTCTTTCCAATGATTGCTTTATTCATAGATAAAGTTCACCTCCGTATTTATTTCGTCCGCGCTTTTTGGGTCAACGCGGAACCGTATTGTTGTCTTGTTTGTGTTGCCGTATCAGAGCTTGATCTTGATATCTACGCCTGCAGGCAGAGTCAGCTTCATGAGTGATTCCATTGCCTTAGCAGAGGGATTGTAGATGTCGATAAGTCTCTTGTGAGTTCTGAGTTCGAACTGCTCGCGGCTGTCCTTATATTTGTGTACCGCGCGAAGAATGGTAACTACTTCCTTCTCCGTGGGGAGCGGGATAGGTCCGCTGACCTTAACGCCGCATCTGGTTACCGTGTCGACGATCTTGCTTGCAGCTTCGTCGATAAGGTTGTGATCATAAGCTCTGAGTCTTATTCTGATGATTTGTCCTGCCATTTTCTTTTACTCCTTTTTCCTAACTTACATATTCACGTGCCCGTGTGTTTCACACCGCTCCATTTATAAAAGGCGCGCAGTTCGCCTTCCGTTAGTCGCCCGATTGTCGGACTCTTGTCCGCGGAAATTCTCTGCATTTGCAGTAACCTCCCGCTTCATCCCGTTTTTCGCGGTGCACAAGGAATTATATAGGTATAGGAATTATTAGTCAAATAAATGAAATAAGAAATTTTAAAATGAAATGTAAAATTTATGTAAAATCGTATTTTTGCAGCCTTTTTTATTCATTTTCATAATAAAAGGTTGTAAAAACGCGCCCCGCATCAACGGAGCGCGTCTCTCATTCATGACCGTTTCAGCCCTTTGCAGCTTCGTTGAGCTTCTCTACCAGTTCGTCAACGTCAACGCCGTGTGCGTTAGCCGCGTCCTCAACCGTTTCGTTGTGAGCGAGAGCGCATCCCAGGCAGTGCATGCCTACACTGAAAAGTACGTTTGCTATTGCGTCTACGTCGCCCTCTTTGAGCGCGTCTGCTATAAGCATATCCTTGGTTATCATATTTACCTCCGTCAGAGCTTGAAGCCCTTATATATTATTATTTATTTTATCAATATTATATATGCGGCTGCCAAGCCGCCCTTTTGCAATATTATTTTAGTCAATCGTAACCGATATTGCAAGCGATTTGCATCTTTACGCAAAGAAAAGCATATATATCATCCATATCAGAAGCGCGCCGACTCCTGCGCAGAACAACGCAAAGAAGAAGGTCTTTATCGGAGACAGCGGAGCTTTGCCCACTGTTCTGCCGTTTCTGCCGTTGACCACGAAACCGTAATCCTTGCCCTTGTAGCGGTAAGAACTTGCCCACACCGGCGCAAGCACGTACTTGTATTTAGTCTCGCTGAAAACGGGGCGAACATTGATATAATCCACCCTGTCGGCATCGGGATATCTGTTTCTTATCTGAGACTTCACGTTATCTATCATGAGATTTTTCGCTACGTCCCAGCTGTCGTCAAGTCCCTTCGAATAGCGCTCTGCAGAATAGCCTGAAAGATATTCTTCCTCGAACTGGATCGAATTCTTGGTATCGAAACCGCCCATCTTCGTCAGCTGTTTTTGCTGCAATCTGTCGCTTGCTCCCACCAGAACGTCGTCGAAGTATGAATTTATCGAGCCTGACACGTTGTACCATCTTACGCGCGTTTCCGTACGCCTGTTCTTGCCCGTTCCCACCGTTACGGTATAGGTCTTTCCCAGCCTTGCGTCGTAAGTCGCATAAACGTTTGAATCAAACGTCCAGGAAGGTATGTATATGCCTCTCATTTTGGAGGTTTTGGCGAGCTTTTTCAGATTGGACGGAGCTAAGAACTTTTTGCCCATCCACTTCTTCAGGCTTTCGTGCGCCTTGGGTTCTCCTATCAGGAACGGAAGCACCGCGTTGGGTTTAAGCCCGGGCACTTCGTCGCTCTCGACGAGATTGGGCGCGCCGCAGAAAGGACACACCGTAACCGTCTGATATTTTTCAAGCAGAGTCTTTGCTCCGCAGACGGGACACTGTATGCACTTGACTTCCCCCCAGCCGCTGTAACCCTGCTCTGAAAGCGAGGTGTAATACAGCTCCATAGGCGGCTTGGGCGCAGGAACGTCGCGTTCGCAGCCGCAATAGTCGCATTTCATCTTGCCCGAATCGGGATCGTACTTGAGAAAGTTGCCGCACCCCGGACATTTGAAAGTGTCGCTTTCGACCTCTTTTGCAGAGTTTACGTCTACGGCAGAATTCACTTCTGTTTCAGCGTTTTTACCCATAACTCCTCTCTTTAAGACTTCTCTTTACCTTACTTTATCTTTGCACCGCACTCGGGGCAGAACTTTGCGCCCGCCTTGACTTTCACGCCGCACTTGGGACATACTTTTGGCGCGAGACTCTCTCCGCATTCGGGACAGAACTTCGTGCCTTCGTCAACCTCTTTGCCGCAAGAAGGGCATTTGATTTTGACTACCTTCATCGGCTTGCCGCATTCAGGGCAGAACTTTGCCCCTTTCTTTGCAGACGCGCCGCAATGCGGACATTTCTCTCCGCTCTCGACCGCGCCCGACATGCCTTCTGCAAACATCTTGCCGATCCCGAGACCTGCGCCGAGGCCTACGCCTGCGCCTGCCAGTCCGCCCATACCGGGATTTTTAGCCGCGTCGCGCATAGCGCCGAGGGATTCCATCTGAGCATATCCGCCCATTGCGTCGCCCATAACGCCTACGGATGTGCGCTTGTCTATCATCTTTTCGACCTCTTCGGGCACTGAAAGGTTTTCTATGTAAAGTCCCTTTATCTCTATGCCCATTCTGCCGAAGTCTTCTCTCATCTTACCGAGAGCAATTTCTGCGATATCGTCGTAATTAGCCGCGAGCTCAAGCGCGCTTGCTCCGCTTTCAGCAATCGAATTGGTCAGAACGCTCACGATAATCTTCTTGAAATAATTGTCCACGTCGGACACGGTAAGTCCGCCCGTCGAGCCGAACAACTCGTTCATTGCGTAAGTCGGCACGCCTATTGCGAAAGAATATACGCCGTAACCGCGCACGCGCACCATTCCGAAATCCTTATCCTTCATCATAACGGGATTGGACGTGCCCCACTTATTGTCTATAAACTGCTTCGTAGACACAAAGTAAAGGTCGCCCGTATAAGGACTTTCCCACGCCGTCTTCCAGTGATAAAGCGCGGTAAGCAAAGGAATGTTCTTTATATCGTCAAGCTCGTATGTGCCAGGTCCGAACACGTCGCACAGTTTGCCTTCCTTTATGAATATTGCTTTCTGTCCTTCTCTGACTACCAGAGTGGACTTGCGCATGATCTCTTCTTTGCGCTCAAGCGGATATTTCCAGACGATAGCGTTTTTATCGTCTGTTTCCCATTGAATTACTTTACGGAATTGTCTTTTAAGAAAATCTCCTAATCCCATATTATCCTCCTGACGGCATAAGCCGTGATTTAACCTTTTGATTATATTATAGAGATACGCGCGCGCGTTGTCAAGGTTGTTTTTAATCGCGCGACGGCATAACGCGTGTGCCGCGGCAATATTAAATAATATGAAAGCGATGAAATTTAAAGTATTGTATGCGGCGGTTTTTTCTCTGCTTCTGCTATCTCCTCTTCTGATGTTGGTATCATGCGAAAGCGCCCAAGCTCAGCAGACCAACGCGATTTACGATCTTTCCGTCTATGTTGACGGCGCCGAAAACAAAGTCAGCGTGGATATGACTGCAACTGTGATCAACACGTTCAAAGACGGACTGGATACACTCGTCTTTGCGTTTTACCCCGACGCTTTCACGCTTAAAAATCCTCCCCCCGTAGACGCTTCTATGATGCACGCCGCTTATCCTCACGGGATAAACGCGGGCGGATACGTCTTTATGCAGTCAGGCGGAGAAAACGTAAAAAGCGCGTCGATATGCGAAACGCCATGCAAAATTCAGATAACGCTCAGAAATCCTCTCTCGCTAGGGGAAAGCACAAAGGTAACTTTTTCTTACGACCTCACTCTTCCTCTGTGCAACGCGCGCTACGGGTATAACGACTTTTCAATAAATCTTTCCTTCTTTTACCCTCAGCTGTGCAGATACGATAAAAACACTCAAGACTTCGTATTTTACGACTATCTGTCTACGGGAGACCCTTTTGTCTTTGACGTAGCGGATTATTCTCTGAAACTCGACTGCCCCGCAGACTGGCAGATCGCTTGCTCTGCCCGAGAAACAGACAATTCAAATAATGTCCGCTCTTATTCTGCAAGCTCTCTGAGAGACTTAGCGCTGTTTATCGCTCCCGAAGCAGAAAGCACTACGGTATCAGCAAACGGATATACCGTAAACGTAATTCACGACGGCTCTTTCTCATACGCAGCGCAATACGCCGCGGACGCTCTCTCGATCTTCTCAGAGTCATTCTGCGAATTGCCGCATAAAAACTATTCTCTGGTCTTCACCCCGTTTATGACAGGCGGAGCAGAATTCAGCAATGCCGCCCTTATTTCTTCATCGCTGTCTTTTACCGACGTTGAAAAAATCGTCGTTCACGAAGCGGCGCACCAATGGTGGTACAACCTCGTAGGAAGCGATCAGGTCTCTTCCCCGTGGCAGGACGAAGCGCTTGCGCAATGGTCTGCTCTTCTTTACTTTCAAAAACGCGGAATGAGCACATATGCGGAGTCTTTACTGAACGGTCTTCAGTCTGAATACGTCAACTACGTAAGAACTCAGAGAGAACTGGGAGAAAACGCGCTCTGTAATGTTATGAGAAGCACGACGGACTACAGAGATTTCACAGATTACTACATTACCGTATACTGCAAGGCAACCGTTGCCGTAAACGTTGCCGCTGACAGCGTAACAGCCGAAAAATTTTGCGAAGCGCTTTCTCTTTACGCAAAACGCAACTCAGGCTCTTTCGCAATGCCCGATGACCTGTTTGATTCTCTCAACGAATATTCCGAAGGACTGGGAAGCATGCTGAAAAGCTCTTTTATGATTTCTCCTTACGGCTGATACAAGACAACGCGTATTTAAAAATTCAGGGCGGCAAAAAGCCGCCTTTATTTTTGATCTTAATTTTATTCTCGGCAACGCAAAACGCATAAGGTAAATATTTACAGCGCCGCTACGGATAAAACACTGCCTTCGTAACATAATACAAGTAGCCTAAAAAGGAGGTTAAAGTGATGAAGAAAGCTAATCAGGCAAAGCAGAAAGCCGGTCGCGCTCAGCAGACCAAGAACTGCGGCAAGATGTGCGGCGGCAAATGCTGCAATGAAAGCGGTCAGCATCAGAACGACTGACGCATTTTAAGGCGAACTGACGGAATAATTGAATAAATATCCGTCAAATATCCGCTGAAACGCTTATAAACCGCATATTTAAGCACAAAAAACGGTTAAAATACGGTTTATGGACAAAACGGCTCATCATTCTCGGGCTAAAAACCAAAAAAGCGGAAAAAAGAAAGGGAGGTATCCGAATTCTCGGATACCTCCCTTCCTTTTATTATATGATAAGGGGGAAAATTATGAGCTCTTTTATTTACAGTTTGCATTTTATCACCGTCTTAAAATTTTGTCAACAGTTTTTTACAACTTTTTTAAAAATTTTTTTATCGGTAAAAATGCCGCTCTTTTTTTATGCGATTTATTAAAATAGTATTAAAAATATGCACATTTTAACACTGGAAAACCTCATAAAAGCGCTTTTCGGGGATTATTCCACGATTATTTCAAAGCACTCCTCTTTTTTTCAGGAAAACTTCGATTCTGTCAGTCGCCTTCTTAAGATTTTCAAGAGAATACGCATAGCTTATTCTTATGAAGTTCTTCCCTGATTCTCCGAATGCGCCCCCGGGGACTACCGCTACTTTCTGATCAGCAAGCAGTTCTTCCGCAAACTGCTCTCCGTCAAGCCCCGTTATCTCCACGCTGGGAAATACGTAAAACGCGCCCTTAGGTTCGAAGCAGGTCAGTTTCATATCGTTTAGTCTCTTAACAAGAAATCTGCGTCTTACGTCATACTGACTTCTCATCTCCTCGACAGCCGCAAAGTTGTCTTCAAAAGCCGTGTTGAGCGCGTTGAGCGCCGCATACTGCGCGGCTGTAGGCGCGCACATTATAACGTACTGATGGATCTTGAGCATCTGCTTTTCAAGTTCTCTCGGCGCGCAGAAATATCCCAGTCTCCAGCCCGTCATTGCAAATGCCTTGCTGAAGCCGTTTATCAGCACGGTGCGCTCTCTCATACCGTCGAGAGAAGCTATCGAAACATGGCGCAGACCGCCGTAAGTAAGTTCAGCGTATATCTCATCGGATATAACGATTATATCGTGCTTTTTGACTACTTTTGCAATCTCTTCCAACTGAGGCTTTGTCATAATCGCGCCGGTCGGATTGTTGGGGAAAGGCAGTATCAGCGCTTTCGTGCGCGGAGTAATGACCTTTTCAAGCGCTTCAGGAGTGAGTACGAAATTGTCTTCAGCTCTGCAGGGCGCGCCGACGGGCACGGCGTCGCAAAGCGCGACTCCGGGAGCGTAAGATACGTAAGACGGCTCAGGTATTATCACCTCGTCGCCTGCGTTTGCAAGAGTGCGCACGGCAAGATATATCGCTTCGCTTGCGCCGACTGTCATGACTATCTCGTCCTTGGGGTCGTACTCTACGCCGAACTGCAATCTGATATACTTTGAAACCGCTTCTCTCAGCTGAAGCAGTCCGCTGTTGGAGGTATATTGGGTAATGCCCTTTCTTATACTCTGTACAGCCGCTTCTCTCGCTTCCCACGGCGTAACGAAATCAGGCTCGCCCACGCCGAGAGAAATAACGTCCTTGTACATAGCCGCAACGTCAAAGAACTTTCTTATGCCCGAAGGCTTGATATTCTTTACGACGTCGCTGACGTAATTGTCGTAATTCATACTATCTCTTCTCTCTTTATCTCGTCGTGTTTTTCAAGCACAACGCCTTCAGCCTTGTATTTTTTAAGGATAAAGTGCGTAGCGGTGGAAGTAACGTCCTTAAGCACGGATAGTCTCTCTGTAACGAAACGGGAGACCTCTCTCAGGTTCTTACCCTCAACGATAACGGTAAGATCGTAGCTTCCGCTCATAAGGTATACGTCCTTTACCTCTTCAAACTTATAGATATCGCGCGCGATAGCGTCGAAACCGTCGCGCATCTGCGGCGTAACCTTTACCTCGATAAGCGCGGTAACGGCGTCTGAATCCAGCTTCTCGGTATTGCAAAGCACGGTGTATTTTGCTATCACGCCGTCCTGTTCCATAGCTGCGATCCTGGTTTTTACTTCAGCTTCGTCAAGTCCGCTCATGGCGGCGATCTGCGCCGTGGTAAAGCGGCTGTCTTCACGAAGCAACGCGATGATCTGCTTGTCTTTCTTATCCATAATGCACCTCTTAAATTGTTTCAAGATATTCTTCGTACGTCGTAAGTTTATCGAACGTCTTCGTGCCGTTGATTTCTATTATTCTGTTTGCGACAGTCTGCATAAGCTCCTGGTCGTGGGTTGCGAAAAGGCAGCAGCCCTTGAAGTTTATCATACCCTTGTTGAGCGCCGTGATCGCCTCGAGGTCGAGATGGTTGGTTGGCTCGTCGAGAATGAGCACGTTGCCCGCGATAAGCATTGCGCGCGCCATCATACAGCGCACCTTTTCTCCTCCGCTGAGGACTTTCGCGCTCTTCTTCACTTCGTCGCCCGAGAAAAGCATTCTGCCCAGCCAGCTTCTCAGATAACTCTCGGTATGGTCCTTGGAAAATCTGTTTATCCACTCTACGAGATTGAGGTTGCAACCGTCGAAGAATTCATCGAAATTCTGCGGAACGTAGCTGAGTTTTACCGTCCTGCCCCATTCGAACTTGCCTGCGTCAGGCTCTTCGATGCCGTTGAGAATATCGAAAAGCATGGATACTGACGTTGATTTGTCTGAAAGGAACGCGATTTTCTCTCCTTTCTGCACGGTGAAAGTTACGTTCTCGAAAAATCCTTTCTTGGTAAGTCCCTCGACCTTGAGTATCTCTTTGCCGAGATCCTGATCCATTTCAAAGTTGATATAAGGATATTTTCTCATTGACGGCTTTATGTCTTCGAGAGTGAGTTTTTCAAGCTCTTTCTTTCTTGACGTAGCTTGTCTGGACTTGGAAGCGTTGGCTGAGAAGCGCGCTATGAATTCCTGCAACTCCTTGGCTCTCGCCTCTGCCTTCTTGTTGGCTTCCTTTGCCTGACGCGCAAGCAACTGGTTGGTCTCGTACCAGAAATCGTAGTTGCCCACGTACATATTTATCTGACCGTAATCCACGTCGCAGATATGCGTGCAGACCTTGTTCAGGAAGTGACGGTTGTGCGAAACGATGATGAGCGTATTCTTGAATTCCATAAGGAATTTTTCTAGCCACATTATGCTCTTTGCGTCAAGGTTGTTGGTAGGCTCGTCGAGGATAAGTATATCGGGATTGCCGAAAAGTGCCTGAGCAAGCAATATCTTGACTTTCTGCTTGCCGTCCAGTTCACTCATAAGCTTGTCGTGATATTCTTCTCCGAATTTCAGCTCGTTGAGCAAAGAAGCCGCTTCGCTTTCAGCTTCCCAGCCGCCGAGTTCCGCGAATTCGTTTTCAAGCTCTGAAGCGCGGATTCCGTCAGCTTCGGTAAAATCCTCTTTGCTGTAAAGCGCGTCTTTTTCATCCATTATGTCGACGAGGCGCTTGTGTCCGAGAAGCACCGTGCGCATTACCGTGCAGTCGTCAAAGTCGTTCTGATTCTGATGAAGGACGCTTATACGCTGTCCCTTGCCGATAGAAACCGTTCCGCGCGTGGGCTCCAGTTCTCCTGAAAGCACTTTGAGGAAAGTCGACTTTCCCGCTCCGTTTGCGCCGATCACGCCGTAGCAGTTTCCGTCGGTAAATTTGAGGTTTACGTCCTCAAAGAGTTTTCTTCCGCCGAACTGCAAAAATAAATCCGTTACCTGTATCATTTTGTCTCCTCTTAAAGGTTATTTTCACTTTCAATCATACTGCCGAGTCTTATTACGGCTTTTTTATAAGTCAGAAAACTTACATTCATGCTTCTGGGCACAAAGAAAGCCAGTTTCACCTCTTCAGTCGTACCCGCAGCGATTTCTTTCTTTTCAGTGTCTATCGTCGTATCATCCGATGTCCTCAGCGTCAAAGGAGAAACTCCGTCAAGCTCGAAGTCAAAAGGATCGAGAGTAAAATCCTTTTCTGCCTGTACTTCGAGAGTTATTATCGCGTAGACGTTTTCCATAGCCGCAAGTCTCTCTATCTTTATGTCTTTGACCGTAACAACTGCTTTGCCCGCGTCGTAAGGCTGTCCTATATCCAGATTTACCTTTTCTTCACAGCTCTTCACGCAAAGCGCGGTGATTATCACTGCGGCGATAACAAGCACCGTAAGCACGACAAGCCCTGCAAAGCGAAGTCTTTTCTTTTTCTTTACAGCCAGCTCGGCCGCCGATCTCTGTTCAGATTTCATTTTTTATCCTCTCTGCCGCGGCATTGCACTTTTCAAGCAATGCACCGTATTCTTCTCCGTAAGTCAGTTCTCCGTTTTCGTATACGATCCTGCCGCCTGAAATCGTCATGACAACGTTCTGTCTGCCGCCTGCGTATACCAGGTTTGAGCGTATATCCGTGACAGGCTGCATATTTGGAGCGCTCATATCGATAACCGCCATATCCGCAAGCGCGCCGATATAAAGTCCGTCCGCTTTTTCAAGACCGAAAGCCTTGCCGCTTACCGCGCAGTCGTACATTCTCTCTGCGCTGACGGCTACCGCGTCGCTGAGGAGATATTTCTGAAGCACGGTTGCAAGATAGGTTTCTCTGAACATATCGAGAGCGTTATTGCTTGCCGCTCCGTCAGTGCCTATGCTCAGCTCTACGCCTCCGTCCAGAATTTTTTTCAGTGGAGCGATTCCGCTGGCAAGCTTGAGATTGCTGCACGGACAGCTTACCGCGCCGACCCCCAGTTTTTTCATTATCCTTATATCCTCGTCGTCCACGTGAACGCAATGGAAGCCCGTGCCACCGAGATCGAATATTCCCTTTTCCGCCAGATACTTGACGGGAGATACGCCGTACTGCTCTTTGCAGGAAGCGACCTCTTCAGCCGTCTCCGAAAGATGAGTCATTACCGGAAGGGAAAATTTCTTTGACAAGTCGGAAACGGCTCTCAGCGTCTCGTCTCCGCAGGTATACTGTGCGTGCATCGCAAGAGCGTATTTCACCCTGCTCATCTTGTCGATTTTTGATTTGAGCTCTTCCGCACGGCGGGTTATATCGTCGTAACCGCCATCAAAATCGAATATGCCGCTGCCGATATACGCGCCGAAGCCCGTATCTTCGAAAGCCTGAGCCACGGCTTCTGTATGCCCGTACATCTCACAACAGAATGTCGTGCCGCCCATGTAATACTCTGCGACCGCAAGGCGGGTGAAGTAATAACAATCTTCGTCCGTCAACCTACCTTCTGCGGGAAAGACCTGTTTATAAAGCCAGTCTTTAAGCAGCATATTTTCCGCGCGCGAACGCAAAAAGGTCATCGGCGAATGAGTATGCGCGTTTTTGAAAGACGGCACCAAGAGATTGCCGTGAAGGTCGATCTCTCTGTCCCAGTCCTGCCAGTCAAGCGTGGATACGGGTGAAAGATACACTATCCTGTCGCCTTCTGTACGAAGTTCTCCGTCGATTATTCCGTCTTTTGTCAGTATTTTAGCGTTATAAATCCTGAGTTTCATATTTCACCGATGCTTTGAAATAAATATCCTCTGCGCCGTGTTTTAAGCGGCGCATCGGATTTAATTTTTGCCGTATGTGTGCGTTAAGAGCGTTTTACTTGTTTGAAGCCAGTTCTACGAATTCTCTTATCAGGCTGCTCATCTTACCGACGACTGCGCGGCTTTCTGCCTGAACGTCGAGGTGGCTGAGTTTTTCATTGCCGAGACCTGCCGCCTTGTTGCTGATAAACGAAAGTCCCAGAACTTTTATGCCCATATGCACAGCCGCGATCGTCTCAATCGCCGTACTCATGCCCACGGCGTCTGCGCCCATTGCTCTTGCCATGCGTATTTCCGCAGGAGTTTCGAAGCTGGGACCCGTAAACTGGATATATACGCCCTCTTTGAGATCGAGACCCACCTTTTCAGCCGCAACGCGCGCCATCTCTCTCAGAGTGGGGTCGTACGCTTCGCTCATATCGGGGAATCTGTCGCCGTAAGAAGGATCGTTCCTGCCGATAAGCGGATTGGGCACAAGAGAGATATGATCGGATATCATCATTATGTCGCCCGTATTCAGGTCTTCTCTTATTCCGCCTGCGGCGTTTGTAAGCACAAGCGCTTTTACGCCCATGCGTATCATCAGTCTTATAGGCATTACCGCTTCCTGAGGGGTGTAGCCTTCATAATAATGCACTCTGCCCTGCATTATAACGACGGGAACGCGGTTGATGTATCCGAATACGAATCTGCCGCTGTGTCCATCAACCGTAGAGGTGGGCATGCCCTGAATGTTTTCAAAAGGCACGCTGTAAACGCTCTCGATGTTTTCGGCGATATCGCCAAGTCCGCTGCCGAGGACAAGACCTATCTGAGGCTTGAAGTCAACTCTGTTGCGCAGGCTGGCGTACGCTCTTTCTATTCTCTTCCACATAAGCGTCTCACTTGGTAAAGACTCTCGAACCCGGCTTTACAAGTTCGATCTTGCCCTCTTTGCACAGCGGACAATCGTCAGGCTCGTAAGAAATAATATCCATGCTGATAAGGTTTACGAACTTAACGCCGAAGTCCACCTTGCCGTTGCTTCTGTCAACGAGAGAAGCAACCGCGATTACTTCGCCGCCCGCTTCCTTGACGAGAGCGATGACCTCTTTTACAGAGCCGCCGGTAGTAACGACGTCTTCGCATACCACGAACTTCGTGCCCTTTTCAATGGTAAAGCCGCGGCGCAGAGTCATAACGCCGTTTTCGCGCTCGGCAAAGATGTTGGGTTTGCCAAGCTGTCTTGCGACTTCGTATCCCATAAGGATGCCGCCGATCGCGGGAGATATGACCACGTCGACCTCAACGCCCGCTTCGGTAAGTTTTTCTGCAAGCGCCTTGCAGAGAGTTTCGCTCGCCTTGGGATCGACGAAAACCTTTGCGCTCTGCATATAAGTGTCCGAATGTCTGCCGGACGTAAGTCTGAAATGCCCTTTGAGTATCGCGCCTGTGCTGCGGTAAACTTCAAGTGCCTGCTGTGTAGTCATCATATAAGTAATCCTCCGATTTATGTTTATGTTTGTATTATTTTTTCCTGCCCGTGTCGTTAAAACTAATTTAGTATCAGCGTGCCGACAAGGTCATTTATATCCATACCGTTTTCTTCAACGTACTTTTCAAGATCCCTTGCTATATCGTAAGCCGCAGTGGGATCTGTGAAGTTGGCTGTACCCACCTGCACCGCGCGCGCTCCGCATATCATGAACTCGAGCACGTCGGTATATTTCGTTATGCCGCCAAGTCCAATGATCGGAATCTTCACTGCATTGAAGCATTCCCATACCATCTTGAGCGCAACGGGCTTTACGCAAGGACCTGAAAGTCCGCCGTTGTTATTTGCAAGTACGGGACGTCTCGTCTTATAGTTGACCGCCATACCCGATAAGGTGTTTATAAGCGATACGGCGTCAGCTCCACCCGCTTCAGCCGCTCTCGCGTTGTCGGCTATACAGCTTACGTTGGGAGACAGCTTTGTTATGACGGGTTTTCTGCACACGTTCTTTACTGCGCGCGTTACTTCTTCGACATTCTTGGGAAGCACGCCGAAAGCCATACCGCCCTGCTTAACGTTGGGACAGCTGATATTCAGCTCCACCATATCCGCGTTGCTGTCGTTTATCCTCTCGCCTATCGCTATGTAATCGTCAAGCGTAGAGCCTGCAATGTTTGCGATGACCACGACATCCTCTTTTGCGAGTCTCTTGTCGTCTTCAGCGAGATAATGCTCAATACCCGGGTTCTGCAATCCTACGCTGTTGAGCATTCCTCCGTAAGTTTCTGCAACTCTGGGAGGAGGATTGCCCTCTCTCTTTTTGAGCGTAAGTCCCTTGGTGCATATGCCGCCCAGTGCGGAAAGCGGATAAAATTCACCGTATTCTTTACCGAAGCCGAACGTTCCGCTCGCGGTAATTATAGGATTTTTGAATTCTACGCCTGCAATGTTTACTTTGAGATTGCTCATAATACCACCTCGTCAAGAAGAAATACGGGGCCGTCCTTGCACACTCTCACATAGCCCTCTCCGTCTGCGCGCTTTACCTTGCAGTTGCACACGAGGCAAGCGCCTATGCCGCAACCCATGCGCTGTTCAAGCGAAACGTAAACGGGAATGCCGCTGCCGTCGAAGCACTTTCTTATAGCCTTATACATCACTTCAGGTCCGCATACAAGAATCTCGTCAGGTTTCAACACGTCCGCCGCTTCTCTCGCAACTGTCGTTACGAAGCCTTTTTTGCCGTAACTGCCGTCGTCTGTAGCCACGGTAACCGAAGCGCACTTTTCTCCGAGTTCCTTTTCAAGCACGACTTTGCCCTTGTTGGCAAAACCTATGAAAGCGTGAAATTCTTTGCCCGGATTTGCCGTTACGACTGCGGGAAGCACCGCCGTGCCCATACCTCCGCCAATAAGCATGATCTTGTTGCCCTTGGGCACGTAACCGTTGCCCAGAGGTAAAAGCACGTTCAGCTTTTCGCCTGCCTTTACGCCTGAAAGCACCTTTGTTCCCTCGCCCACTACCGCGTAGCAGACGTCTGCCGTCTTATTCTCTTTATCGAAATCGCAGATACAGAACGGGCGTCTCAGCACCTTGCTGGGATCGGGCAGTTTTATATCGAGAAACTGCGCGCCCTTTATCTCTTCGATATCGTCGAAGGCAATCGTCATAGACCATATTCCGTCCGCGACGGGTACGTTTTTAACTACGGTTGCAATTCTGTCTTTCATCTGATATACCTTGTCAAATCCTTCTGCATATCTATAGCCGCCTTAAGCGCCGCGTCCTTGTAATTGAGACCTGCATACTGCTCTTTCTTGTATGCGCACAGTATGCCGCGGGACGAGTTGACGATGCCGCCGATGCCGTCCTTGAAGCATACCGCAAGATCTTCAGCCTTGCCGCCCTGAGCGCCGTATCCCGGAATCAGGAAGAACAGATGCGGATGAGCGGCTCTTATTCTTGCAGCCTGCTCTTTGTGCGTAGCGCCTACTACAGCGCCGACAGAAGAATATCCGTATTTGCCGATAAGGTTTTTGCCCCAGTCGTCTACAAGGTCTGCCATAGCGTCGTAAAGTGTTGCTTTATCGCCGAGAGCCTTGTCCTGAAGCTCGCCGCTCGCAGGATTGGACGTCTTGACGAGAACGAATATACCCTTGTCGTTTTTCTCGCAGTCAGCAACAAAGGGCTTTATGCCGTCGCTGCCGAGATATCCGTTTACGGTAACGAAATCGCTCTCGAAAGGCGTAACTTTCACGCCGTTTGCAAGCTCAGTCGCACCGATGTATGCCTTGCTGTAAGCCGCCGCGGTGCTGCCTATGTCGTTGCGCTTTATATCCGCAATTGCCATAAGACCGTTGGCGCGCGCGTAAGCGAGAGTGTCTTTGAATGCGCGCATACCTGCAACGCCGTACATCTCGTAGTAAGCAACCTGCACTTTTACCGCAGGAATGACGTCCTTGAGCACGTCGATAAGATCGAAGTTGAACTTCGTGATATAGTTTGCCGCGTCGTCGAGGGTCAGGCACTTTTCCTTCATCTCGTCGGGAAGGTAGTCCACGCAGGTGTCCAGACCTATTACGGACGGGTTGTCCGTCCTCTTTATTGCGTCGATGAGTTTGTCGATTATCATATTACACCGCCTTGTATTTTATCTTTCCGTCCACGAGAGTGTAGTAAACTTTGCCGTAAACCTCTCTGCCGTGGAAGGGAGTGTTCTTGCCTTTGGAGAAGAATTTGTTTTTGTCTATCGTATACTTTTCGTCGAGATTGGCAAGCGTAACGTCAGCCAGCGCGCCCTCTTCAAGCTTTCCGCATTCGACGTTCACAAGCGAAGCGGGGTTTGCCGTCATAAGTTCGCTGAGCTTTTCAAGGGTTATCTCGCCGCTCTTTACCAGCGTGGTATAAGAAAGAGCGAAAGACGTTTCTATACCGCTTATTCCGTTTGCCGCACCGATGAAACCGCCCTCTTTCTCGTGCTTTGCGTGAGGAGCGTGGTCTGTAACTATCGCGTCGACCGTGCCGTCCTTAATCGCTTCGATCATCGCCAGTCTGTCGCTTTCCTCTCTGAGAGGAGGATTTACCTTTGCGTTGGCGTCGTTGTATCTGCACAGCTCGTCGGTAGCCGCGAAGTAGTGCGGGCAGGTCTCGCAGGTAACTTTTACTCCGCGCGCCTTGGCTTCTCTGATAAGCTGAGCGCTTCCCTTAGTGCTTATATGCGCGATATGCACGCGCGCACCGAGAGTTTCTGCAAGCACGATATCGCGCGCGACCATGACTTCTTCGCTTGCTCTCGTGATACCTTTAAGTCCTGTGAGCGTGGATATATATCCTTCGTTCATAACGCCGTCGTTGACAAGCGACAGGTCTTCGCAGTGGCTTATGACAAGCATATCGAAGCCGCCTGCATATTCAAGAGCTATACGCATAAGCTGAGCGCTTTCTACAGGTCTGCCGTCGTCTGAAAAAGCGACCGCGCCCGCTTCTTTGAGCTTGCCCATCTCGGTGATCGTTTCGCCCTTTTCGCCTACGCTTACCGCCGCTATCGGATAAACCTTTGCACGGTCTACTTCTCTCGCCCTGTCTTTTATATATCTGACGATGTATTTATTGTCCGTTACCGGCTTTGTGTTGGGCATACAGCATACGGCTGAAAAACCGCCTGCGACAGCCGCTCTCGTGCCGCTCTCGATATCTTCTTTGTATTCGAATCCCGGCTCGCGCAGATGAACGTGCATATCCACGAATGCGGGAAGCGCCGTAAGCCCGTCAGCCTCTATGACCTGACAGCCGTCAGCCGCGATATTTTCAGCGATCTTCTCTATTCTGTCTCCGCTGATAAGTATGTCCTTTTTCTTGCCGCCGACCATAGCGGATTTTATAAGCAGTTTTTTCATATCAGTCCTCCAGTATCCATTTGAGAAGCGCCATACGCGTTGCCACGCCGTTGGTTACCTGTATATCTTTGTAACAGCATTCGTCCTCGCAGAGCGGATAAGAGAATTCGACTCCTCTGTTTACGGGTCCCGGGTGCATAGCTATCGCGCCCTTGTTGGCAAGCTTCATTCTCTCAGGGGTAATGCCGAAGAAACGCGCATATTCTCCGTAGCTGGGGAAAAGTCCTTTCTGCTGACGTTCAAGCTGAATTCTGAGTCCCATAATGACGTCGCTTCCTCTGAACGCGTCTTCGATCGAACTACAGACCTCGCAGCCGAGTCTTTCAGCGTCAACGGGGATCATTGTCGGAGGTCCGAAAATCCTGACCTTTGCGCCCATAGTCGTGAGAGAAACGATATTGCTTCTCGCCACGCGGCTGTGCTTTACATCGCCTATGATGGTTACGGTAAGTCCTTCGACTTTTCCGAATTTCTCACGTATCGTGAACAGATCGAGAAGCGCCTGCGTCGGATGCGCGTGCAGACCGTCGCCCGCGTTTATCACGCTGCACCTGACGTTGTCCGCAAGATATTTGGGAGCCCATGACGACGAATGACGTATGACTATCGCGTCAGTGCCCATAGCTTCAATAGTTCTGCCCGTGTCCAGAATGCTCTCTCCTTTCTGAACGCTTGAAGTGGAGACGTCGACGACTGTTACCGTCGCGCCGAGATACTTGCAGGCGTCCTCGAAAGAACAACGCGTTCTGGTACTGTTTTCATAAAAGAGGGTTGCCACGGTCTTGCCCTTGAGAATATCCGTATTCTTATTCCCTGACAAAACGATCTTCTTCATTTCTACGGCGTCATCGAGAAGCTTTGTCAGCGTTTCTGCGCTTACGCCTTCCATACACAAGAAGTCCTTTTTCATTTTTCCTCCGAAAGTATTAAAAATTCTTTATCTTGATAATTTTATCATATATGCGCGCAAAAATAAAGGGCTTTGACCTACTTAAAAAAATTTACGCGCGCAAGCGTAAATTATTTGAAAAGTTCGTGCGCGCCGGCAAAGCTCAAATTTTTCATATAAATCTTCAGAATTTACCGCTTTGCGTAAAAGCCTGTCCTTTTCTGCGCAGAAAAAAAGCGCAAGTCTTACGACCGCGCCTTTCTCTGAATTCATTAGTAGTTTTGCTTAATGGAATTACTCCTCGCTGATTACTTCAACGGGGCAGCCCGCAGCGCAAGTTCCACAGCTGATGCAGGTGTCAGCGTCGATAACGTACTTGTCGTCGCCCTCAGAAATTGCTTCAACGGGGCAGTTAGCTGCGCAGTTACCGCACTTAATGCATCCATCTCCGATAACGTATGCCATATTCGTAAATCTCCTTTTTAGATTTTGTGATTTGATTATATCATACCCCCCGTGCGATGTAAACCTTTTTGAAAAATTTGGGTTTGCGTTTTGGTTAGGGGCGTCTAACTCGTCGTTTACCGTGCAGGCATTTAGCCTTTTCAAGCCGACAATCTGTTTACTCTTCCAGCTTTTTCAACTCTTTTTCGTACTGCTCTTCTTCCTTGTTGACTTTCTGCTTCTGCGGAGCGCCGATGACCTCGAACTGTCCGACTTCGAAATACTCGTTGATTATGCCGTCCTCGTTCTGAATAGCTACTTTTATTCTGCGCTTTAGCATATCCGTCTCTTCCACTCTGCCGTTGCCCTTTTCTGTAGATACTAGACTGCCCACCTTGGGAAGAAGTTTCGCCGTCTCTACGTAATAGTCGTTTTCGTACCTCAGACAACACATAAGTTTGCCGCACATACCGCTTACCTTTGTCGGATTTAACGATATGTTCTGGTTTTTCGCCATTTTTACGGTTACTTTTTCATAGTCGGAAAGGTGCGTGATACAACAGCACGGTCTGCCGCACATAGCAAGCGCTCCTCTCATCTTGATGTCGTCGCGCTCGTATATCTGCCTGAGTTCTATTCTCATATGCATAACGCTGGCGATGTCCTTGACAAGTTCTCTGAAGTCTACTCTTCCGTCTGCGGTAAAGCTGAAGACTATCTTTGAGCGGTCAAAGGTGTATTCAGCGTCGACCAGCTTCATTTTCAGCCCGTGCTTGGCTATCTTCTTGTTGCAAAGCTCCATGGCGGCAGGCTTCATTTCAATGTTTTCCTGCGCTCTCTTGTCGTCATCGGGCGTTGCCTTGCGGATGACGGGCTTGAGCTGACCTTTTATCGCTTCTTCCTCGACCATTCTGTTGGGAGCGACGACTTTGCCGTATTCCTGCCCCCTTACAGTCTCAACTATTGCGTTGTCTCCCGTCTCGAATTGTATCCCTTTGGGGTCGAAATAATACGTCTTGGGATTAGACGGAAATTTTATCTCAACTATTTCCGGCATAGATATTTTACCTCCAAAATTCCTATAAACAGCGCGTCTGCGATAGACTGCGGATTGCAGTTGCTTTCGCTCATGCGCTTACACTTGAGTATCAGTTCCAGTATATTGACAAGCGTAGGATAATCGTATTCTCCGCTCAGTCCGTCCAGCTCTTCGAAACCCTTCTCGACCGCTCCTCTTTTTGAAGCAAGCATAAGTCTGAACACGGTCTCCGTTATATCCAGATATCCGTCGAGATTGCTTTTGTCGATCTTGAGTTTCGAGAGCTGCTCATCCAGTTTTTTTGTTGAGGATAAATCGCGTATAACAGACACGAGCAGGGAAAATTTCTCTACGAAAGCGCTGTCGTTATACAGCTTTTCCGCACGCGTCAGATTGCCGAATCCGCACACCGAAGCGCGCGTTGCCATACGCATCGTTTCGTCGTCAGACTCCTCTGTATCGTCTATAAGAACGCTGTAGATCTGCGCCGCGGTAAAGCCCTCGAAATACAGCTTTTTACAACGCGAAAGTATGGTCGCAAGCACTGCCGTCTGCTGACTGGCTCCCAGTATAAAAACGACGTCTTCGGGCGGCTCTTCGAGAGTCTTCAGAAACTTGTTCTGAGCCTTTTCGTTCATACCCTGAAGATTGCTTATGACATAAACTTTCTTATCTCCGTCAAAGCCCGTGAAATAGCTGTCCTCGATAAGCTCGGTTACGTCGTCTACCGATATCTTCTCGCTTTCGTTTATCCTCAGCGCGACGTACGCCCCGTCGTTTATCTTTTCGCAGACCTCGCAGTTGTCGCAACCGCCGTGAGGACAAAGCGCGACTTTTGCCGCCATACGGCAAAGCGTTCTGCGCGCGATATCGTCGTCCGACAGTATCAGATAACAGTGATTGAGCGCGCCGTTTTTCTTATCGGTCAACACCGTAAGATACGGCTTTGAAGTTTTCAGCAATCTTTCAGTTTCTGTCATATCACTTCACCGAAGTTCTCTTCCTTAGCACTTCTATAACGTCCTGCCATACGCCGCCCACGTCCTTTGACGCGTCCACACATACGAATCTTTCAGGATATCTTCTTGCAACTTCTTTGTAGCCTTCGTAAACCTTTTCGTGAAACTCTACGCCCTGACATTCGAGGCGGTCGTTCTTGTCCGCTCCGCCCTTTCTTTCAAAAGCCTTACGCGGAGGCATATCGAGGAATATCGTAACGTCAGGCACGATTTCACCGCAAGTGAGCTTGTTTAGCTGATCTATAAAATCCATTCCGAGCCCTCTCGCCGCGCCCTGATAAGCAAAAGTCGAGTCAGTAAATCTGTCGCATATGACGATAGTGCCCTCTTCAAGAGCAGGCGCTACAACCTCGCCCAGAAGCTGAGCGCGCGCCGCGCTGTATAAAAGCGCTTCGCACTTGCCGTTCATCTTGTCGTTTTCTTTGCTTAGAAGCATTTCTCTAATCTTTTCCGATATGACCGTACCGCCAGGCTCGCGCAGAAACATAGCGCGCTGACCGCTCTCTTCCAGATATCGTTTAAGTCTTTCTACCTGCGTGGTCTTTCCTACACCTTCGCAACCTTCAAACGTGATAAAACTGCCTTTCATAATTCCTCTTTTGCGCATCCACGCGCATTATTATTGTAACACAACGAGTTTGCCGTTTACAAGTCCAAACGTGCAACCCGCGTTTTCAGTTATGATCTTTACGTCCTCTTTCGTGATCACTTCTCCTCTTTTTATAAAAGGAGTACCGGGAGGATAGAATCCGACCTCGTTCATACACACTCTGCCCTCAGCCTCAGACGGAGCAACAAAACAGACTTTGCCTGACGAAGCCCTTTGTTCTCTTTCTATATGCGGATATTCTTTAAGCTTTACAGACGGCTTAAAACCGCTGAGAGCACGCGACACTTCATGAAGCTTATCCGCATTGAAAGGATTTATTATAAGTATCAGCTTATCCCTGATTGCGGCTTCGACGTAAATACACTCCGACAAAAGATAAGAACTCGCTTCCGCCGCGTCAAAGCCATCGAACCTCAGCACAAGTCTTGACAAATCGTCGCTCTTTTCTACGGCATATAAAGCTCCCTGTGCGTTTATCTCAAATTCTCTTCGCTTTTCTGCGATGTTTTTATAATATCTCTCTCCGTTCACACTCCAGTCCGCGCGCGTATAATCCATGCTTGACATAACAAGATAAGACGGAGAGGTCGTATGCCACAGCTGTCTGTAGTACACCGCTCTGTCGTAAAGGGCTGAGTCTTTCAGGTTGAAAAGCGCGCCACCGGTATAAGCTCCCATAGTCTTATGCATACTGCAGAACGAAATATCAGCTCTTCCTGCCGCCGCCTCGGGGAGCAGCCCGCTGTAAGGAAAATGCGCGCCGTGCGCCGCGTCAGCCACAGTGAGTATTCCTGCTCTTTTACACTCATCAAGCAGTCTGAAGTCGTCCGCTACGTTGCCGAAATAATCGGGCGACGTATAGAAAATTGCGGACACGTCTGCGTTTTTTAAAGGTTTTGACAAAAATTCTTCTATCGTACCGTAGCACTGCGGCTCTATCCCGAGAAGGGCGCAACCGCCGTAAAAACTCTTGTGCATATCGCCGATACAACCCACTGCGCCGCGCTCTTTCGCAAGCGACAGCGCGATATGCATGCAGGCGGTGCTTCCTTCTGTAACAAACAGCGTATGAGCGCACCCCTGAGCTTTTGCCGCAAGATTCTCCGCTTCCAAAATCACGCCCGACGGGCAAGCGAGATTGTCAAGCCCCTCCACCTCTGTATAATCGAAGCCGCACGAAGCATAAAGACTGCCTTGCGCCGCGCCTGCGTGCGAAGGCATACAAAAGCGTGTCTGCGCTTTTGCGGCTTGCTGTACAGCATTATAGAGAGGTGCGTCAAGTTTTTCCATTTTCAAAAAAAGCAGTCTTGCGACTGCTTTCTCCTTTTTTTTATTGTTTTTCGATGGGCTTCATCGTCGGGAACAAAAGCACGTCGCGTATGCTCGCCGAATCGGTGAACAACATAACCGCGCGGTCAACGCCTATTCCCAGACCGCCTGTCGGAGGCATACCGTACATCAGCGCGTTGACGTAATCTTCGTCCATCATCTGCGCTTCGTCATCGCCCTTTTCTCTCTGCTTGACCTGAGCCATAAATCTCTCTTTCTGGTCGATGGGGTCGTTGAGCTCGCTGAACGCGTTGCCGAACTCCTTGCAGGTGATGAAGAACTCAAATCTTTCTGTCATTCTCTTGTCTGTGGGCTTTCTCTTTGCGAGAGGAGAAACCTCGACAGGATAATCGTAAACGAAAGTCGGCTGCATAAGCTTGTCTTCGACCTTCTGATCGAAGCACTCGTAAAGCAACTTGCCCCAGGTGATGTCGTCGTCGAATTCGACGCCCGCCTTTTTAGCCTGAGCCTTGAGCTCGTTCATATCTTCGGTCGCTTCGAAATCTATACCGACGTACTCTTTTACCGCGTCGATCATGGTTATTCTCTTCCACGGCGATTCAAGGTTTATTTCCTCACCCTGGTAGGTTATCTTTCTCGAGCCGATAACGGTGTCAGCGATATGTCCGAATATGCTTTCTGTAAGATCCATCATACCGTGGAAATCGGTGTAAGCCTGATACATCTCTATCATCGTAAACTCGGGATTATGACGTGTGTCCATGCCCTCGTTGCGGAACATTCTGCCCAGTTCGTAAACTTTCTCGAAGCCGCCTACGATAAGTCTCTTAAGATAAAGTTCGGGCGCGATACGCATATACATATCGATATCGAGAGTGTTGTGGTGAGTTATGAACGGACGCGCGGAAGCTCCGCCCGCGATAGTGTTGAGTATCGGGGTCTCCACTTCGATAAATCCCTTAGCGTCGAGGAACGCGCGGATCGCGCTGATTATGCGGCTGCGCATAACAAAAGTCTTCTTGACTTCGGGATTTGCGATAAGGTCAACGTATCTCTGACGGTATCTGAGGTCGGTATCCTTAAGACCGTGATATTTTTCGGGAAGAGGCAGCAGCGACTTGCTGAGCAGCTCAACGCTCTTGCAATGCACTGAGATCTCGCCCATCTTTGTGGTGAAAACGATGCCCTTCACGCCGATGATATCGCCGATATCCGTCTTTTTGAAAGCGGCGTAATTCTCTTCGCCGAGGTCGTCGCGGCTCACGTAAAGCTGAATGCTTCCCGTAGAGTCGAGAAGATGAGCAAAGCTTGCCTTGCCCATGATTCTCTTTGAAACCATTCTGCCTGCGAGAGAAACTTCTTTGCCCTCGTAGTCGGAATAATTGTCCTTAATGACCTGCGCGTAAGCGTCTTTCTCGTATCTGACAACCTCGTAAGGGTTCTTGCCCTCTTCAATGAGCTTGTTCAGTTTATCGCGTCTTACCTGTATAACTTCGGCTGTATTCTGTTCTCTTTCTTCCATAAATTCCTTTTACTTGACGTCTACGATCTTGACTTCGTAGCTGTCTCCTTCGTTGTCTTTTACACTGACGGTCTCGCCCTTCTTTCTGCCGATGATGGCAATTGCGAGAGGGCTTTCGTTGCTTATCAGACCTTCGCTGATGTCAGCTTCGGTCGAACCGACGATACGGTAAACGAGATCCTCGTTCATATCGATATCGTGAAGGGTAACCGTACTGCCGATCATGATTTTGTTGCCCTTTGCCTTGGCGTCTTCGATAACGACAGCGTTTTCAATCTGCGCCTCAAGGGTGCGAATCTCCGCCTCGATAATGCCCTGATCTTCCTTAGCCGCGTCATATTCCGCGTTCTCGGACAAATCGCCGTATTCACGTGCCTGCTTAATTCTTTCCGAAGCCTCGGGTCTTCTTACGTTTTTGAGATAGTCGAGTTTTTCCTGAAGTTCTGCAAGCCCTTCGGCCGTGACGTAAAATTCTTTTGCCATTTATGATTTCCTCCTCATTATTGAGAGTTATTCTCGTTGTTTTTGTTTTTCATTCTGTAGCTCAGAACGTAAAGACTTTCGCTCATAGCGATATTTTCGACCGCGACGTCTTCAGGAAGATCGAGGTCTATCGGAGCAAAGTTCCAGATACTCTTGACGCCGAGAGCGACCAGTCTGTCAGCTATGTCCGCCGCAACGCCCTTCTGAGTTGCAATCACCGCGATATCGCAGCCTTTGTCTTTAATATAGTCTGCCAGCTTTTCCATGCTGTAAACGGGGATGCCGCCGATTTCCTTATCCCTGACTTCGATGTCGAAAAGCGCGCAGACGTGAAAACCTTCGCCTGCAAAATTCTTATAACCTGCCAGCGCTCTGCCGATGTTGCCCGCGCCGATGATTATCATATTGTAATTCTTGTTGAGACCGAGAATTTCAGCGAGATTTTTCTTGAGGTTGGCGACGTCATAGCCGTAACCGTGCTGACCGAAACCGCCGAAATTGCAAAAATCCTGTCTGACCTGAGACGCGGTTACCCCGAGAAGCTGAGCGAGCTTGCCCGAAGATACCTTCATAACGCCTTCCTGTTCAAGATGCTCAAGATAGCGGTAATAGCGCGGCAAGCGCTTTACAACCGCTTCGGAAATTACCTTGTTTCCCATAATCACGCCTCCCGTATTAAGAGTATAAACATACTATATTTTATATAATAAACCGTTGATTGTCAATTATTTTTCCAAAATAATGTGTTTGACAAAGCCGCCCGGCTCAGGTACAATAAATGCGTTATGAAGATATGGGCAAGGACTGTCTCAGGCGACAAAATCGTCCGTGAGACGATATACGAAAATCCGCTCCCGATGCGGTACGACAATTACCGTCTGTGGGTAGCGGAAATATGCAGGACGCTTGACTTGTCAACGCCCGTGATACTGCCCGCCCATTACAAGAATTTTGCGCACTTCCACAACACGCGGTTCAAGCCCGACGATTTCGTGGACGACCTGGGCGCAGACCTTCTCGTCATAGAGGATTGCAGAGAATGATTTGCAGAAACCGCGCGGGGTTTCTGCAATTTTTTATCGGCTTTTACTGAGCGTAGAAATATTTCGCAACCAGATCTCTCGCGGCGTCATAGTCGTTGAAAACATAAAAACTTTCTTTTGCGCCGCTTTTGATGTCAACCTTTGCAAGCTCCTGTCCCAGATAGTAACGGATATATCCTTCTTTGCCCGAAATGTAAATCCTCAGGCAATAATCGTAAGAAGCGTCGGGATATCCGTCGTCGTTTTTCTCTACGGGAAGCTTCCCCAGTTCATCCATAAATTTCGCAAGCGTGTCGCCCTCAAGAACCTTAATCGTTCCTGCCGCGTTCACAAGTTCGATTTTAGATACGCTGTCTGTATCTATATTGCTTGCCTTCCACAATCCGCCTGAGGAAGAACAAGCCGTCATGCACAGTGCAGACGTAACGATAAGTGCGATTGCCGTGATAATAAGTATAACTTTTTTCATTTAAGATCCCTCTTTTCGAATGCTATGTGATTGATTGCCGTCATTGCCGCGAACCATACCGTTGTGACCGCAATCATAGAATATATGCTCATGCCGCGTATAGGCGCGCCCGTCGGCGTAAGACCTGCCGCCCAGTTGAGATTGGTGAACAGTCCCACGAAAGGAATGCCCGTGTTGTAAAGAAGAGCGGCAACCGTGTCTGCAAAAAGGTACAGCACCAAAGGTATCGCCAAAGATCCCGTCTTCGTAAAGAACGTGCCCACGAAAACCGTGAACTGTATTACCACCGCAAGGGCAACGGCATTGAACAGAACAAGAAGACAAATTGCCGCGTATGGGTTGATTACAGCCACATTCTGATAAGCGTCGACCAGCACGACGTCATAAGTCGTACCGTTGAACGCTATCGCGCCGATCACCATAAACAGCACCGTAAATACGATGCCGAGAGTCATACTGCTGACAAACGTCGCGGTGTATTTTGCACTCAGAAGCACTCCCCTTTTTACGGGACGGGTAAGCTGCATACGCATTGTTCCGTCTTCGAGTTCTCCCGCAAAACAGCGTGCCGCGAGCACGATCGCCATTATAATCACAAATGAGAAAGCAACCTGCATCATCGTGGTTACGTAATCGCTGGAACTCATATTAAGAGAACCGAGAGAGCCGAGCGTTATCAGCTTGTTTATATCAACTCCGTGCTCTTGGCAATATTCGCATATCGCGATCATGTTTCTGAGTTCCGTCTCAGTGGTATCGCCCGGTTTCACCTCAACCTGACCGCTCTCTACAAGCGCCAGATATTCGTTCAGCTGAAGTCTGTAAGCCTCTGCCATCTCTCCCGGACTCAGCTCTACTGTAGTATCGCCGAGAACGCTATCGTCCATACCTTCAAGAGCTTCTCCCAGCCAGCTGAACGTAGCTGTTATGATAAGACAGAGCGCGAGTATCACTATTGCAAAGATCCAGAAACCCTTTGAAGAGAATACCTTTTTGCATTCCAGAGAAAATACCGTAAAAAATCCTTTCATTTGGTCAGCTCCTTATACATCTCTTCAAGAGTGCGCGTCTTGACGTTGAAACTCATGACCGAGATTCCGTTCTCGATAAGAGTCTTGTTTATCTCGGCTATATTGCCGCCCTTTACCTCTACGTAAAGAGTCGTGCCCTGCACCTTTGTGCGGAAGCCGAATTTTTCACCGACAAGCGCTCCTGCACGGTTGGGCTCGTCGCATACTATCGCAAGTATCGAAGTGTCGCCCAATCCCTGCTCTATCTCCTTCTTCGTCTTGACTGCGACCAGTCTGCCGCGCGCAATAAAAGCCACTCTGTCGCACAGGGTCTGCATCTCCCCGAGTATATGAGATGAGAAAAGCACGGTGGTGCCGTATTCGTCCCTCAGCTTTCTGATCAGCTCTCTCACCTGAACTATGCCGTCGGGATCGAGTCCGTTTATCGGCTCGTCGAGTATCAGAAGCTCGGGCTTGTGCATTATCGCCTGCGCTATACCCAGTCTCTGACGCATGCCCATAGAATAAGTTCCGACGCGGGTATTTATTCTGTCCGTGAGTCCAACGATATCTACGATATCCCTTATTCTCTGCTCAGGCAGTCCGCCCTGCAAACGGGCAAGATAATTCAGATTCCACCACCCCGTACGCTTGTTGAAAAACACGGGGGTTTCTATCTGCGCGCCGATTTTAGCCATAAAAGCTTCTTTGTCTTTCTTGCAGTCGAGACCGCCGAGTTTTACTTCTCCGCTGTCAGGAACAACCAGACCTGTAACCGCCTTTATCAGAGTCGATTTTCCCGCTCCGTTGGGTCCGAGTATGCCGAAAATTTCGCCCTTGCCTATATCGAGCGACACGTCGTCGAGCGCGGTTATTCCGTCCCCCTTTTTCGTAAGGCGCGAGATTCCTTTCCTGAACACCTTGGATACGTGCTTGATGCTGAGATAAGGCTCTTTTATTTCGTAGTTTTCCGCCTTTGTCTCAGGTTTCGCTTCTGAGCGGACCTCAGGCTGAGCGGCTTTTACGAGTTCGGAAAATTCTTCCATTTCTCTCCTTTCCTTTTTATTGTTGCACACGCAAAGTCAATTTTATGCGACGGCGTTATTTTTTAGCCGCGGCAATTGCAAAACGTTTGCGGATATGTTATTATAGATTTTACCATAATAGTTTAGCATAAATATATACTTTTTTCAATATCGAATTGAAATTTGTGCAAAGGAGGGAGAAATGGGTCTTTGCCGTATGTCCGAAGAAGGCATCAGAAGCGGCTGTCTTATACTTGACAACAAGTTTGTTTCAGACTATATGCCTGAAGCGGACGAAGTTCAGATAAAAGTTTATCTTCTCGGACTTTCGCTCTGCTCGAAACCCGATTCCCCCGACAACTCCGCTCAGAATTTCTGCAATACGCTTTCTATCTCTCAGGAACAGCTTTCCTCTGCTTTCGAATACTGGAAAAAAGAAGGACTGGTTACCGTGATTTCCCTCGACCCTCTCGAAGTGCGTTACAACTCCGTGCGCGGTCTCGAAGAAAAAATGCGTTATTACAAGCCTTCCAAATATAAAGAATTCAACGCTCAGCTCAACGAGATCTTCCCCGACAGAGTGCTTACCGAATCGGATTATCTGAAATATTACGACTTTATTGAAAGCACTCATATGCCGCAGGAAGTCATGCTGATGATAGCGAGATACTGCGTGAATTACAAGGGCTCGGATATACGCGAAAAATATATCCTCACCGTCGCTCAGGCATGGCACGAAGGCGGCGTGCGCACCGTTCAGGACGCAGAAGCGTTTATATCTCAGCAGGAATCTTCGACAGAAGCTCTGCGCCTTATCGCAAAGACTCTGGGCAAGAAATCTGAAATCGACCTTGACGACAGACAGCTTTACATAAAGTGGACCCAGAGCTGGGGCTTCGACCTCAGCGGTATACTCTTCGCCGCAAAGCAATGCAAAAAACGCGGCGGAATGGAAAGATTGGACAAAGTGCTCGACGAATATTTCACGCGCAACTGCCTTACCGCAACCGATATGCAGGCTTACAGCGACGAAAAACAGAATATGTTTGATCTCGCAAAGGACGTAACGCGCATTATCGGCGTAAGATACGAAAACCTCGACACTGTCATTACCCATTACATCTGCGTGTGGCTGTCTCAGGGCTTTGACAACGATGCGGTGCTGCTCGTTGCCGAATACTGCTTTGAAAACTCTATCCGCTCTCTCAGCGGTATGAATATGATGATATCCAGGTTTTACAAGCAGGGCTGCGTAAACGTTGAAAGCATAAACGAATATATCGGTCAGCTCGTCGAACGCGAAAAGAAGATCAAGGCAGTGCTCGAAGCCGCGGCAAGCAGTCGTATGGTGACCCAGAGCGACCGCGACGCTTACACGCTGTGGACAGACTGGGGCTTTGACGACGAAGTAATACTATATTGCGCCAATGCGTCGCAGGGCAAACCTCAGGCTACCGGCAATATTACAAAACTGCTTACGCGTTGCAAAGAAGCTAAAGTCTTCGATCTTGCCAAGGTCAAAGAACTGCTCTCTTGCTCTCCTTCAAAAACTGAAAAGCAGGAACAGAGCGGCAAACTCGAACGCCGTTATACAAAAGAGGAAATGGGCTCGTTGTTCGGCGATCTGCAGAATTACGACGATATAGAGATTTAGTATGAGATATCCTAAAAAATACACAAGGCTTATATCGGCGCGTTACGCCGCGCTCAGAGAAAGAGAAGAACGCGATCAGCAGAAGCGTTGCGCCGTCGCACGCAAAGATCCTGAATTCGCTGAGGCGGAAAAGGTCTATACCGACGCATCTATAACCTTCGCACGCGCCAAAGTTTTAAAAGAAGATTATTCTGACGAAGAACGCGCATATAACGATGCAAAAGCTGTAGTCGACCGCATCTTAAAAGAAAAAGGATACGATCTTTCTCTTCACGTCCACTGCAAAAAGTGCGGAGATACGGGATTCGTCGGCGAAAAACTCTGCTCTTGCGCTATGCCGCTTTACCTTGCAATGGTCAAGGAAGACAGCGGTATAAGCCGCATCCCCAAAGTAACCTTTGACGACAACCGCGTTGCTGACACCGACTGCGCGCAAAGCAAACAGCTCACCGTGCTGTATGACAAGATGAAAGAATTCTGCGACCGCTTCCGCGATACGCGCGTGAAATTCATTCTTCTTACTGGGCAGTCCGGCGTAGGAAAAACCACTCTCGCCTATGCGATCGCCAACGCGCTGCTTGAAAAGGGCGTTTCGGTTTGTTTCCTTACAGCATTCGAATTCAACAACCTTATGCTCCGCTATCACACTACAAATGTGGCGGCAAGAGCGCAGTATATGGAGTTTCTTCTTGATTGCGACATGCTTATTATCGACGACCTCGGCACTGAGCCTGTTCTTAAAAGCGTTACCAAAGAATATCTCTACAACGTTGTCGATTCACGCGTAGTCAGCGGCAAAAAGACAATGATAACGTCCAACCTTAATCTCGAAGAACTGATGCTGCGTTACGGTGAACGCACCGTATCCCGTATGACAGACAAGACTTATTCAGTAACACGTGAACTGTTAGGCGACGATCTGAGAAAATTCAGATTCTGATTTTCACCTGCCCGTGTTCGTTAAACGTGTATATAGCGATACATCTGCAAATTTCCGCTTCTTCCGTCAAATTACTTAAGACAGAAGAAGCGTTTGTTTTTGAACTTATTTACCGAACTTCTCCAGTTCAGAAAGCAATGTCAGTTCTTCGAGAGAACCGCACCCGTCGAAAGCTCCTTCCCTAATAAACTTGAGCCCTTCAGGAATAAATACGCTGACCAGTTTATTGCAACCTGCGAACATTCCTGCGCTTATCTCTGTTATACCCTTGCTCATTTTCACCTTTATCAGTTCTCTGCACCCTTCAAACAAAGCGTCGCCCGTTCTGATCACGCTGTCAGGCAACGTTATTTCTTTTGCCTTTATCCCGTTGAAAGCCCTTTCTCCTATCTCTTTCAACCCGTCGCCGAAAGTGATCTTTTTTAAATCTCTGCAACCTGCAAAGGCGCTTTTCCCCAGATACTCCGCTCCGCAAGGAATATTGAACGCTGAAAGCTTGATGCAAAGCGCAAATGCGTAGTCTCCTATCCTCTTTACGCCCTGTCCGATATCAACACTCTGAAGTCCGGCACACCTGCAAAAAGCGCTGTCGTCGATCTCTACGACGCTGTCAGGCAAAGTTATTTTTTTAAGATTGCGGCAAAGATAAAATGCGTTTTCCCCGACAGAAAAGAGACCTTCAGGCAAATTTACGCTTTTGAGATTTTCACAGTGCGCAAAAGCGCTGTCGTCGATCTTGTTGACTTCAGCGCCCAGAACTACCTTTTTAAGACAAGTGCAACCGTAAAAAGTTTTACGGTTTATCCTTCTGACCAACGAAGGCAGAGTTATTTCTTTGAGCGAAACGCATCTTTCGAATGCGTGCGCGCCTATGTATTTAATATTGTCTGGCAAAAGTATTGTTTTAAGCGAATCGCACCCCTTAAACGCACCGCCATCAATTCTCTCTATCCCCGACGGCAATTTTATTTTTTCAAGAGCCTTACATCCTGCAAAAGCATTGTCAGCTATCACCTCTGCGCTCGCAGGCAAAATTACGCTTTTTAATGCAGTACAGTTTTCAAACATCCCCTTCTGCACTACCATAAGCGAATCGGGGAGTTTCACACTTTCAAGCGTGCTGCAGTCTTTGAACATCTCCGTTCCCGGGTCTTCCAGCGAGCCCAGATCTGCGCTTTTAAGCGATTTACACCCGCAGAAAGCCTGCTCCCCTGAATACAGCACGCTTGACGGCAACTCAAGTTTCTTCAGATTAATACAGTCTTTAAAAGCACGCTTGCCTATCCACAAGAGTTTGTCCGGTAATTTTACTGAGCTGAACTTCTTCCCTTTAAAAACGTCGTCTTCTATCGCAACGGCTTGTTCAGGCAAAACAAGCTCACCCACGGTATCTCCGCTGCAAGAAGTAATCACACCGTCTTTCAGAATGAAAGCAACACCGTCAACCACAACTTTTGCGCTTACAAGCTCTTTAACCCCTGAATCTGACACAATGTTTCCCAAATCACTAACCTCCGATAATACAATTATTGGTTATATTTGAATTATACCATTGGTTATATTTATTGTCAACAAAGTGACAGCAAAAAATCGCGTTCTTTTATATGAACGCGATTTTTTCCATAAAACAGATTTTCAGTTGTTCTCTGCCGTAACCGTTTTTGACTTGTTTGTCAATTCGTTTAAAATATATAGGACAAAGGTACTGTCATACAAAATAAATTCAGTATTTTCCGCACCGGACTCGATATTCAATCCTTTTTCAGAGCGCTGACAACTGCTCACATCTTCTTTAAGAATGAGTTTCCTAAAAGGTTCTTTATCCGTCGCATACCCGTAGAATTCAAGCGTATGTTCGGTAACGATAAGCCATCCGATATTTCCTCTGCTCTTTGCCATTCCTTCACCGAGAATTTTGCGTTTTTTTGCTACTTCCCGTCTTAAATCTGACATTTGTCTTGTCAAGGTTTTAAGCAATATTTTATATATAACGTATGGCATAATACCTGTAAATGCTCCGTAAAACACGCCGAAAATTATCCCCGTAAATATAGCGACACCTGCATTTTCGAAAACGATTGAAAAAATCACCGACATTATCACAAGCATTATACTTCCGACAATCGCCCCTATGATTAAAGATTTTTTAGTATTCATCTTATCGTAAAGCATACAATATCCCCTTTATTCTCACGTTGCATCAGTTGTTGTCGTAAGGCGTGTCGAACGATGAAATGTTAACGCTCTTTTTCTCAGTCGCAATGCTACCATAGTCATTTTTTACACGTGAATTTTCTATAAGTATCGCAGCACCTTGCAACAGACAACTTATCGTCAAAGATATTAACGCACCGCCTAATATTACGATAAATCCCATAAGCACCATAATATCTCCGCCCGTCATCATAACAATGCCTCCGATGACAGACCCGAGAAATCCGCCGATAGCATAAATATTAGCTAAGACTTTTATTACTTTTGCAACAGTTTTTTCTTTCATAAATACCTCCGTATGTCTTCTTCCTTTTGAGACAGTTTTCAAATATTTATTTATATCTGAAATGATCTATCAGATTATAACAAACGCTTAATGCCAGCTTGTGGCAAACATTATTATTCATTCGGTTTTTATAAGTTTTTTCTTGTCAAGCCGTCCGGCAACTCGTATCCCCTTTGTTGACAGGTTTATGTTTTTAAGTTAAACTTTCATACGGGGGACAAACTATGGAATTCAATCAACTTATCCGCTTAAAAAGAAAAGAACTGAACAAAACTCAACAGGATATCGCATCAGAATGCAATATCTCTTTTCAATCTGTAGGGAAATGGGAGCGAGGAGACAGTCTTCCGACTGCAGACAAACTGCCCGCTCTTTCGCGTGCGCTTAATGTAAGCGTGGGCTTGTTGATCACAGGCAAAGACGACGGGGCATCTCCGCTTTCATCTGACTTCGACACAAATAAATTTTGCACCTTTCTTGCATCTTTGCGCGCAAGATGCAAACTGACACAAAGCGAAGTTGCGAAACAGCTTTACGTCAATCAAAGCACAGTCGCAAAATGGGAAAACGGAAAACTACTCCCTGACCTGAATGCGCTCAAAGATCTTTGCGTGCTTTACGCTGTCACGCCAACAGAACTCTTCTCTCTGAAAGCCGATATGTCCACTCACGTCGTTACGGGAACGGTAACAAACGCCAAAACGACAAGAATATGGAGATCGCTCAAGCGATGGAAAACTGCAACCGCGTTGATAAGCTGTTTTCTTATCGCATTCATTGTACTCAGCACGGTGATGATCACTCAGAACACTTCTCTTCTTGATTACAAAAGCAAATACGAAGCGCAGGTGGCTGAAAATAAAGACGCTATGGCAAAATACAACGACCTTTTGTCCAGATACGAAGATATGTCGTCTGATTACGAAGATGTCGCGGCGAAATATGAAGACGTTGCATCCAAATACGAAGACGTAGCGTCAAAATACGAAGATCTGGTAAAAGAAACAAACACTATTTATACGCTGACACTAATCGATGACTTTGCAGAAAACAAGACAACAACGAGCGACATCGCCAACAACGATTACTTCACTCTTTCCTCTCCCCTTAAGAGCGGCTACGTCTTCAAAGGCTGGAACACCGCTGCGGACGGATCAGGAGAATATCTGTACGGCAATATAAAAATCACATCTGACAAGACAATTTACGCGATCTGGCAACCGATCTGGCTTGACGAACGCGTTTACGGAGAAAGCGCTGCAAAAATATCTGATCTGTTCTTGAAGATAGAAGCTGAATTTGAAAAACTGTTCGGCTATTACGAATATTTCCGCACGCTTTTCTGCTCCCCTTACGATGAGTTTTCTTTATTCCAGCAATTCGATACCGCATCTTCGATATACAAGTGCTTTGACAAGACAACTCTTTATGAAGACGAAGAATTTAACGTAAGATATTATTCCCTGTATATCTGCGCTTATCTGAGCGAAGCCGCAGAAATAGCCGAGGGAATACCTGAATTGGCAGAACTTGCCGATACACTTATTCAAGCTCAGGCTGCCGCTCAGAAGCTTTCGCTTTACGCATATGCGTCTTACTATTACGACGATACGCAGGAATGGGGAGACGAATACGTGTCCTACGTCTATAAAAATTATTTTGACGACTATGCCCCATTCATAAAGATTATCTGCGATTCAATGGGCTATACAGGGGTGAAAGAAAGCCCTTACGACGCGTTCGTAAAGGCTTATTCTGTCAACAGCTGATATCTTTAAGGACATAGCGTGCGGTCTTCTTTTCGTAGACCAGTTCTTTCGGAATGTTGTATTCGATCAGAAATATTTTTATTTCGGCTATAGCGCGGCAGAACGTCCGCTGAGATATCTCGTTGAAAGACATTGCTTTTTCTTTTTGAAAATAGCCTTGAGTACACAGTAGCCAGATAAGATACAGTGCGGTTATTGTTTTATTCATTTTCTTCCTTTGAAGAATTGCGCAATCCGATTTTATTCCCGGTGATTTCATTGTAGCATCGCACTGTTAAACCCGATATACCCGATACGGAATAAACGCGGTTGTATTTATTCCTTATCGCGCAATCGTTGCGCAAAAACGCAAAGCTTTCCCCTGAGTACTTGTTTGCAATCAACAGAAACCGAGGTTCTCCGCGCGATAAAGTATATGAAAAATCAAAAAAGCAAGCCTGCCTCTTCCCCTGTAAACTGCTATTCGAATATAGCAAAATCACTCTGCCAACATCTGGCAATCTTTTATTTGACTTAAAATAATATAAGTTTTGTTAAAGTTTTACAGACCTGTTGTTAAGCATCTGAATACGATTCTAATTGTATGTATATCAGATGATCGTAATTAGATTATTTTAAATGAAAAGAAATAACAAAACGCAACCCTTTTACGGATTGCGTTTTGTTATGTGTTATCTGGTGACTTCTCGGGGGAATCGCCTTTCAGCGATTGCGGTTACGGTATCCGCGTAGCGGACAATCGCGTGCAGCCGGTCGCGGATGTGAGCCTTGCGAGCATACGCACTGGGGTGAGAGTCCCTTCTTCCTTCTTACATAACAAAACGCAACCCTTTTACGGATTGCGTTTTGTTGTGTGTTATCTGGTGACTCTGTGGGGAATCGAACCCCAGTAGCAGCCGTGAGAGGGCTGAGTCTTAACCGCTGGACCACAGAGCCAAAGTATTATTATAGTAGCATAAGAGTTTTATTTTGTCTATTATTTTTTTGCCAAATTGAAAATTTTTTAATGATTAACCTTTTTATTTCAATCGATACCGATAAAAACACGGGGGGCGATTGCCCCCGCGGCTTGATTGTCATTTTTTTTCTTTATCGTTCATAACGAAATGTATGAGCATGAGCGTTTCAATCATAAATGTTTCTTTTACCGCTTCTTTCTCTTCGTCGGTAGAATCTTCGTCTATGTTCATAAACATAACGAAGAGCGCCGTAACGCCTTTCACTACTTTGTCAAGAGAATCTCCCACTGAGTTCTTATCGAATACCGCAAACTGGGTAACAAAATCCGACTGCATAGGGACAAGGTATTTTTTCACAGACTTAAGCATATTGCGCACTTCTTCAGGATCAGCCTCGATAAGATCTTCCCAATGATAATCCGTCTTCAGCATCGAATTGACGAGGGAAAGGAAATCCGCATATTTTGTAATTTTATTTGTGATCAATATTTCCCTGGGATCGACCTTTCCGTCCACCCATGCAATTTCAAGCAACGAGTATTGCAACATGATTTCAAACATCCAGCAAAAATACTCTTTGCTGAAATCCTTTTTGAATGTCTGCATTTCTTTTTCAAAAACTCCGCCGAGAGATTCAACCTCGCTTACCGCCTCTGCATACATTTTCATAAAATCGTCGTCGTTCATAATATCCTCCGTATTCCGAGTCATGTTTCATAACATAAGATTATTTTATCACACTAAAATTACTTTTGCAATAATAACCTTTAAAATTTTATTGCGATTAATAAACTTAAATGTGAATTTTAAAAAACCGTTTATTCTCATGTTTTTCTGCTAAAAACAAAACCGTTGACCGCGCGCGCAATTTATTTTACAATATAAATGAGAGGTGTGTTTATGAGTAAAACTTTGAAAATAATTGCCACGTGCGTTGCACTGGTGTTTTTAGCCGCGGCAGTTACCGTGCCCGTTGTTCTTTTTTCTCTCGGTTACATAGATTATGCAGATCCCGACCCTTCAGATAAAGGAGGATATCTTCTTGTCTATTTCGGCGGCAACGAGCCTGAAAACGAAACTATCCGCTTTGCTCTCAGCGAAGACGGCTACAACTTTTCTCCTCTCAACGGCAACAATCCCGTTATAAAACAGAATCTCGGCACAGGCTGCGCGCGCGACCCGCATATCACGCGCGGCAGAGACGGCAAATTTTATATGGTTGCAACCGATATGAGAAGCGAACTGGGCTGGACAAGCAACCATTCAATAGTAACATGGTCTTCTACAGATCTTATACACTGGGAAAACGAAACCATAATCGACCTGAAGGACTACGTTGAAGGCACCAACCGCGCTTGGGCGCCTCAGGCAATATGGGACGCTGAAAAAGAAATGTATATGGTTTACTACTCTTCCAGCCAATGGCTGGACGAAGCGGCAGGAACTTCTACACAGACTTGCCTGTGGTACGCTTATACAAAAGATTTCACAAGATTCGAAACTCAGCCGCAGATACTCTTCACCACTTCAAGCGGCGCAGACTGTATTGACGGCGATATAGTCAAAAAGGACGGTAAGTTCTATCTGTATTATAAAGATCAGGGACTTGACAATATCTGCTATGCCGTATCCGACACACTCAACGGCGGTTACGTAGCACCCGAAAACAATATTGTCAACGTGCGCTATCAGGGCATCGAAGGCAGTTTTGTTTACAAACTGATAGGCAGCGACACATACCTGATGCTTATGGACAGTTACAAGTTCGGCTGTTTCTATCTGCAACAGACGACTGACCTTGTAAACTTCAAGCGCGTCAACCCTCAGGATTACAGTTTCGATTTCTCTCCGAGACACGGTGCCGTGCTGTCTGTAACTGACAGCGAATTCAACGCTCTCAAAGAAGCTTTCAATTAAATCGGCTTCTTCAATTTGTTTAATTATAAACACGGGCATGAAAATTTATAGTAATATGAGCAAAACTGGAAAAGCAGTCATAGTTGCAACTGCGATCATAATAATAGTGCTTATAGCGGTGGCTTTGCCTTTGACGTTGTTCTTGACGGGCATAATCGACTACGCGTCAAAAGCTGAAAGCAAAGAAGGTAAATACCTGATGGCGTACTTTACGGGCAATGCGCCTGAACAGGAAAGAATATGCTTTGCGGTAAGCGAAGACGGTTATTCATTCACTCCGCTTAACGGCAATCATCCCGTGATCACTCAGACTCTCGGCACGAAAAGCGCACGCGACCCGTATCTTTTCAGAGCCGAAGACGGCAGCTTTTATATCCTTGCTACAGACATGAGAAGCGAGGACGGCTGGTCTTCGAATCATCGCCTTATCGTATGGCACAGCGACAACCTCACCGACTGGACCGAAACAGGACTTATAGACATGAAAGAATACGGTCTGCCCGACACTGTACGTGCATGGGCGCCGCAGGCAATATGGGACGAAAACGAGAACGCATATATGCTCTATTGGGCAAATTGCGAAAACAGCGCAGACAAAGGCTGGAGCGGCACCGTAATGTGGTACGCATACACTACTGATTTCAAAACGCTGACGACTCAGCCTGAGATCCTCTTTGCTCCAAAAAGCGGAAAGGATGCAATAGACGCTGACATTATAGAAAAAGACGGCGTTTATTATATGTACTACAAAGACGAAAACGAAAGCAAAATCTGCTATGCCACATCTGACAAGCCCTGCGGTCCTTATACCGAGCCGACAGATCCCGTCGTAAGCGTCTTTTATACAAACGTCGAAGGCAATTTCATATACAACATAAACGGCACAGACAGCTATGTAATGATGCTTGACTGCTACAGCAAAGGCAAATTCGTAATGCAACAGACAGAGAATATGACTGACTTCAAACGCGTCAATCCGTCTTACTACGATTTCAGCTTTTCACCAAGGCACGGCAGCGTACTGTGGATCACAGACGAAGAATACGACTTACTTTTAAGCAAATACGGCAGATAAGAGGCTAATATGGAAATTTTCAAAGATTGCATCGTCGGAAAAATACCGATGAAAAACCGCATAATCAGAAGCGCAACACACGACGGCTTAACCGATCCCGCAACCGACGGAGCGTCTGAAGAACTCATACGCAAATACGTTTATCTCGCAAAAAACGATGTGGGGTGCATTATTCAGGGCTATGCCATAGTAAGCCCTGACGGAAAATCCAACTATCCGCGTTGCCTGGGATTTTACAACCCGAAAGCGGCTGAAAGCTATAAAAAACTCACCGCCGCAGTTCACGACGCAGGCGGAGTAATAGTCGCGCAGATAGCACACTGCGGCAGGCAGACCTCAAGCAAAGCGATAGGCGTAAAGAAAATCGCGCCTACGGCAAAGCGACATCTGCTCTATCCCGACAAAGCGCGCGCAATGACGAAAGAAGACATACTGCGCGTTGAAAACGACTTTATAACGGCAATCGAGCACGCAAAAGAATACGGCTATGACGGCGTACAGCTGCACCTGGCGCACGGTTACCTTCTTCACGACTTTATATCAGAAAACGGAAACAAACGAAAGGACGAACACGGCGGCTCTCTTGAAAACCGCATGCGCATCGTAAAAGAAATTCTCAAAGGCGCGCGCGAAAAAGTCGGAGACTTTCCTATATGGGTCAAGCTGTCGGCGACTGACAAGCGCAGCAAAGGCATGCGCATACCTTATTCTGTAAAAGTTGCAAAGCTTCTCGAAGAATACGGCGTGGACGCTATCGAAGTATCTTGCGGAAGCGTACAGGACGGAATGAACACGATGCGCTCAAAACGCTTTCCTATGGACGCGATATTCGCTTACAGAGAGCCGCTTGCGAGCATGCCGCGCTTTATCAACAAAGTTTTTCTCGCGGCGGCGAAACTGTTCAATCCTCTTATCCCCCAACCGAAGCCATTAGAACTTTACAACGTGCCTGCCGCCATAGAGCTTAAAAAGGCAGTAAAAACCGACCTGATAGTAGTGGGCGGAATAACGGATATAAAAGACATGCAAAATCTTATCAACGAAGGCATCGCCGCAGTTGCAATGTGCAGACCTTTTATCTGCGAGCCCAATTTCGCAAAAAAGCTCAAAGACGGAACTGCGACAAAAAGCCAGTGCATTATGTGCAACTGTTGCGGACTCGTAATTGAAAAAGAGCCTACGCGCTGTCTTATGGGAAAAGTAAAACGTTAAGGTGGCTAACCCGATCTGACTTTAGTAAAATATTTTATAACTATAAAAAGGATTTAATAGCAAATAGAACTTTGCGGTCTTAAGCTGAAAATCATTATCGATACGCGCCGATATCGGCGCGTTTTCAATGTCATAAAAAAATACTTACCCGCAAAAATACGGATAAGTATTCGATTATTTTACTGTTTCTCCGTCAGGTCGTTATAACGCCGTCTACGGTGATCATGAGCTGTTTTTCGTCAAGAGCGGTTTCAATCGCTTTGTCAATCCATTCTGCAACAGCCTTTGTCTTCTTGCCGTAGTTGAACAGAGCGACAACTTCTTTCACAACTCCGTCGCGCGTCATGCCTATGTTGGTCTCTATCGCGCACTTGACTGCGGCAAGTATCTCCTCAGGATAGATCTTCGTAATGTCGCGCTTTATCTTTTCGTCTGAAGGACGGAACGTTTCAACCGGCTTATCGACGTAGAACACCTTTCCGTCAACTTCTTTTCTGAAGCCGTCGAACGCGCCGATATATTCTGTCAGCTGAGCTATCGCCTTCTTTGCCGTGCCTGGAATGTTGTACATCGCGGTCAGCTTATCGAGAAGATATCTTTCCTCTATCGGAGACTCTCTGTCTATGATAGCGCGGATGCGTTCTTTTATCTTGTCCTCGCTGGCAATATCCATTACAAAATCCGTACCGGGCTTTGCCAGAGGTTTTACCGTGAACGACTTATACGGCGTGCGATACTTGGACATAGCCTCTTTGACAGCCTTTTTGCTGAGCACTTTCTTCTGAGTAAGCGCGGTTACGTAATCCTTGATCTTGGTAATCTCGCGGCGCGGATTATTGTAATAATTGACCGTCCACAGCTGATATACATTCCAGCCAAGCTTACGCAATATCTTTGTCTGCATCGTAACTCTGTCTTTTACGCCGCGAAGTTTACAGCTGTTTTCGCTGTCTGCAAGAATAGCCAGAACGTATCTGTTCTTATTCTTGGGATCGACAACCGCAACGTCGATTTTGAAGTCAGAAACACCAAGATTGTAATCGCATACGATGCCTCTGTCCTTGAGTTCGTTTGCAAGAAGTTCTCCTATGCCGCAACCTCTCTCAGCAATATCCTTTGAGTTGATCGCCAGCATATCTCTGCCTCTTTCAGCATATTCAAGGAATGCCTTAAGTCCTTCAACGCCCTTGCTGTTGGTGCGCGAAAGGTCTATCATATGTCCTGAAATGCCGCTGAATACGACCATCTCGTTTCTTGCTCTGGTTACCGCAACGTTTAGACGCTTGTAACCGCCGCTCTGGTTGATAGGACCGAAGTTGAGAGACAGCTTTCCGTTCTTGTCAGGAGCATAGCCCACGCTGAACAATATCAGGTCTCTTTCGTCACCCTGTACGTTTTCAAGGTTTTTGACGAATACGGGCTCTTCTCTGTCGTACGCCACAGCGTCAAGTCCGTTCTCGTGAATACGCTTTGTAAGTTCGTTTTCAATATAATTCTGCTGAGCGATATTGAAAGTAACGATACCTATGCTGTACTTGCGTTCATTGGGGTCTTTAAGCCTTCTGATGACTTCAGACACCAGTTCATCGCCCTCTTTTTTATTGCACTTCTGTCCGCCTCTTTCGTAAATACCGTCGACATAGCGGAACGAAACCTTGCTGTTGAGCTCATTGGGCGACGGGAACGTGAGCAGCGTGTTGCCGTAATACATCGCGTTGGAGAATGCGATAAGACTTTCGTGCAATGAGCGGTAGTGCCAGAGAAGATGATTTTCAGGCATACCCAGCGCAAGACAGTCGTCCAGAATGCTGTCAAGGTCTTCCACTTCGTAATGCTCGTCGTCCTTGTAATCCACGTTGAAGAACGTAGTAGGCGGCAACTGTTTTGGGTCGCCGACGATTATGACGTTCTTGCCGCGCGCTATACAGCCGACAGCTTTGCAGGTGGGCAACTGAGACGCTTCGTCGAATATGACGAGGTCGAACTTATCCATGTCTATATCCAAAAACTGAGTAACAGACGTCGGGCTCATCAGCATACACGGGCAACACGTTGCCAATATATGCGGGATCTTGGCAAACAGTCCGCGAAGCGTCGTACCCTTCATATTGGATTTTTCAGCTCTTAAAAGGATAACTCTTTCAAGATTGTGCTCTCCTTCTGTATCGGGCTTGGGCACGTTTGCCACAAGTTTTTCGTAAAGCAGCTTTCTTGTCTGACGCTCGTACTCTTCGCTGAGCTCCTTAAAACGCGCCGCCACCTCTTCCAGGTTGAGACCCGAGAACTGGCAAAGCACGTCGTCAAGAAGCAGTTCGCTTCTGATAAAGTTGTAATAAACGCATTTCTTAAAGCAACTGAGCACTTCCATCGCAGAAATTTCGCCGTCGGCAAGCGGCTCGAGAACAAAGTCAAGACCGCTCTTTCTGCACTTTTCAACCATTTCCTGATATTTGCACCAGTTGGGTATAAATCCGAAGTTTTTCTGCAGACTTCCTACGTATTCCACCTTTGCGTTGAGGTCGTTGCCGCCGCTGTAACCGCCAGTATTGAAGACGCGGCAGAATGCCGCTTCGGCACGCGCGCAACTCTCGTACGCATACATATAGAATTTCGTATAGCTGTTTACGCCGTACTTGGTGAGTTTAGCACAGCTGTCGTCAAAGACGTCGCCGTTGAATTCTGCATAAAGCTGTTTGCCGTTTTCGTAAAGCGCAGATATCTGATTTGCGTAATCGTCAAGCGCGACTCTGTCTCCGCTCTTGATGCCGAATATCTCGGAAAGCTCCTGAGAGCGGCGCTCGTATACGTCGCGCGTCTGCTCGCATTTGAGCAGATATTCAGCAAACACGGTGCGTTCTCTCTTGTCCAGTTCAGGAGGAGTAACTCTCTTGAGCGCGCGTGAAAATACTCCCGTCTTGGCCGCGTCCGCGATTTCTCCCATATCGAGACCTGACGGATAATTGCCGTAACGCGAAGTGAATTCAGCCACCATGCTGTCAGACTTGGAGCGTGCTTCGATATAAGAATCGACTATTCCGCGCGGATTATGTCCCTTTGCCGCCGCCGCAAAATACTTTCTTACGCTTTCGCTTTCAAGCGCCTTGCATATTCTGTAAAGCGCCTTGAGCTTGGGCGTAGTCAGCGCTACGGTGCGCATATTGAACAAAGGCGTAAGCATACGCGCATACTGTCTGAGATGTCTGAGTTCCTGCTCGAACACTTCGAGGATCGCAGAGCCTTCTTCGTTCCACTTCTCATCGAAAGTAAAACTTCCTATATGTCTAAAAGGCGATTTTTCTATATCTCCGCACTCTTTTGCGCGCAGAGCAAGCTCTGTGAGTATTTCTATATATTTCTGGAAAGTGGATTCAACGAGTTTTTCATAGAACATACTGTCTATGTGCAAGCAGTCTCTCGAATCCTTGTTCTCGAAATAACCCATGATCGCCTGATACAGCGAAACTCCGAGGTATCTCTTGCTGTGCATTGCATCGAGTTCTTTCTGCAATTTATCCACGCAGGTGTTGATTTCCTGCAGTTTTTCGTCTATATCGCCCGTCTCTTTCTGTTCTGTCAGAGACATTGTTTTGACTATCTGAGAAAGAACAGCGTTTTTATTCGTCTTGTTGCTGTGAAGCTCTAAGCAGAAATCTCCCAGTCCTATCTGCTGCAGTCTGTTGTGTACGACAGAGAGCGCCGCCATCTTTTCTGCGACGAACAGCACGCGACGACCGCGCACGATATTGTTGGCGATAATGTTGGTAATTGTCTGTGATTTACCCGTTCCCGGAGGTCCGTGAAGGACGAAGCTCTTTGACAAGCTGTCATAAATAGCGCTGTACTGAGACGAGTCTGCGGATATCGGCAGGTACATTCTCTCCTCTGCCGTATATGCCTCGTCGCTGCTTCTCGACGACAGATCGAACGCACCCTCGGGAAGTTCAAGTTTATTATTGATGAGAGAACTTATGATCGGATGTTCTCTGAATCGGTCTGACTTATACTTGACGTCATACCACAGCTGATAGTTGGCAAAAGAAAGACTTGCGATAAACACGTTGGGATAAACTTCCCAGCCCTTTCTGCCTACCACCTCTTTTTTAAGACGCGCGATTACCGAAAGCACGTTCTGCTGAGTATCCAGCGCGACTTCGCTGAGTCCTCTTATATCCTGATTGAATTCCTGATACAAAAATTCAAGAAGCGTACTGTTTAAGCGCACGTCTTCGGTATTCACATCGACGGTATAAACCGGAGCTGCAACGCCTTTTTTGCTGAGCGTTACCGGGCAAAGCAGAAGCGGAGCAAACTTGTCGTCAGCATTCTCGTTCTCTTTCCATTTCAGGAAGCCTGCCGCGACGTACAACGTGGACGTGCCCGTTTCTTCCTGAATGGAAGTCTCTTTCTTTATAAGCCTCTGAACGGTAGCGTCATGGTTTTTCTGATCGTAAACCGTCAGAAGACGCTTGTTTTTGTATTCGTAAGAAACATAATCCACAAAGGGCTTGAGGTAAGAACTTCTCTCGAATCCTTCGTTGAGCTTGTCCGTGTTCTGCACGCCGTCAGACGGACGAGGATCGAGAGTAAACGACTTGTTTTCTGTCATCGCGCCAATGAAGTCTTCAAGCGAAGGCACGAGAAGTTTTACCGCCGTACGCGAAACTTTGAAGTTGAGAAGCGCGTTGCGCATATCCATATCGAGAAGCCTGCGCTCCCACTGCGTAACGCGGTTGACCTCTTTCTGACCGCCTATCTCGCCCTTGTATTCCTTAAACTGCTTGGGCGCGACGCTCGTCATATAATCAGAACTCTGAACGAGGTCGTATCCCTTAGGACCGTACACTCTTTCAGGAAGCGGGAAAACGTGCATTATGCGCGCACGCTTTATATCTACGGCAAAATCGACTCCGTATGCGCGTTTTAGCGCTGTAACGGCATTCTTTTCTGCCCTTTCGAAAGCGACTCCGTCAAAAAGGTCGCTTATGCATATCATAGTAAATTCGTTGACGCCTTTTTCTGCTTTCTTCACGAGAGCGTCTACGTCGTCCGCAACTGCGTCCTGAGAACATTCGTCGCTGAGGAATACGCCTACATACCACTTTCCTGCCGCTCTGCAAATAACGGCGTTCTGACCGTTAGCCTCTATCAGCGAAGCGTAAACCAGCGCCATCTCAAGCGGTGTGGCAAGCTTTGACGCAAACAGATCCTTATGAGACTGAATGACTTCGCTGTCTTCCTGCTTGGGTTCTACGTTGTCGAAGTGCTCGTCGCCTATAGTGCTGTAACATGCGGCAAAATAGTTTCTGACTCCGTTGCGATTGCCGTTATATCCTGCAACGTGAGACAATTTCCAGTCCTTTAGTTTATTGTTGACCTGCGTAATAAGCGTATTTATCTGAGCGGTGCGTCTGACGAACGTAGCAAGAACTTCGGGATTAGCGCCGAAATTGCATTTGTCAAACGCCGTAACCGTAACTTTGGCAACCGCCGAATCTACGACTCTGTCGCCGATAAGCGCCTCAACCGTGATTTCCCCTTCTATATCGCTGTCAACAGCGACCATATACAGCGGCGAAAGTTTTGCCGTTGTCTCGAATTTCGCGGTAGTGCGCCTTGGCAATACGTTCTGCTCTATGGTGCAAGGCAACAAAAAGTCGGGCTGAGAGGATATTCTGACCTGCAGATTTTCAATATCCGCTCCGCTCGTATTCTTAACGTACAGTCTTTTTATCGGACTGGTATCATTCTGAATCTGATAATAGCTGACCGCACTGCTGCTCTCAAGAGTTATTTCAACCTCTTTGCGTTCAGAGACCTCAGCTGTAATTGTCTGATTTTCCTGATCCATAAACTACTCCTTGTACGACCTAAGGCATAATGCCCCGAAAAATAAGGACTGAGCGTCCTGTTTCCAAACCCTGACACAAAACTCAACAGATATATTATAACAAATATTTTACGCGTTGACAATACAATTGGTATTTTTCCGCCGCACGTTACAACCCCGATATTTTGCAAAAAATCACGCTATTTTAACGCTTTAAACAACGTTTTACAAGGCTTTTTTACTAAAAACCTTTATCCCGTTGCTTTAAATGCAATAATAATCGTGTTCTTTTTTACACTATAAAAATTTTAGTTTTGTTTCGTTTTTTTACCAGAAAATTTATATCTTAAATGTCAGACTATTTAATCAAGTTGAAACGCATAAAAAAAGACGGTCTGAACGACCGTCTTTTGATTTTGATTGATTATCGGTTTATTTGAAATTTCTGCCGTGGATAAGCTCATAGCTCAGAGACTTGTTGTCATCGAGAGTAGCCGTCGGCTGAATGGTGATGTTGTTGTTGTCGATGCAGTACAGATCGCAGGTCTTAGCAATTGCACTTGCAGCACTGGGGAGCGGGAAGTTCTTCTTAACCAGCTGAATACCCTGACCGTCATTGCCGTTGATAGTTGACTTGTTTGCCTTGAGGTCGCCGGTTGCGAGAACAACGATACCGAAGTGAACGTAATCTTCGCCGTCAGCACCCTTGGTGAAGTAGCTGTTGTATTCAGACTTCTTAAGTTCGCTTGCTACAAGACCGTTTACGAGGTTGTAAAGGAATTCGCCTTCAGTCTTGGGCATAAGCTTAGCGGTCGTTCTGCTCTTCCAGTTGTAGATATCTACAAAACCATCGAGGTTGAGCGTGCAGTAGCTGTCTTCGTTTGCAGAAGTCCAGCCGCAGAGAATGATACCGCAGACAACAGAGTTTGCAAATACAGAGTTCTTAACGTTGAGGACAGCGCCTTTAACTCCGGCGGTCTCTGCAGCGAGAAGCGCGTCAGAACCGTTTCTCATAACAGTGCCTTCAACCGTGCAGTCAGCACCCTTGATGTAAACCATCTTGTGAGAGTTTTCAAGAATGCAGTGCTTGATGGTAACTTCAGGACGAACGCTGCTGTCATCATTGTTTGCATTGATGAACTGACCGTAACCTTCGCAGGTTTCGAGAACTACCTGTTCGCCTTCAGCATACTTATATCCGTAGAAATATACGTCCTGGAAAGTTGCCTTACCGTTGCCGACAACGTCGAATGCGCTGTTGCCTCTGTTCTTAACGGTACCGCTCATGATAGAGTTGAGATAAAGCTCTTTAGCGTTGCCGTAAATAGTTGAGGAAACGTCCTTGATCTGAACGGTCTCTTTGCCTTCAGAAGTGATGTTGCACTGCATAACTACGGTCTTGCCTGCCTTAACGTTTGAAGAAAGGCTAGCCCAGTCGGTAACGTTCACGCCTTCTACAGCATGTACCTTAAGAGTAACGGTACCGTCAGCCTGAATATTCTCAGCTTCTGTGTCAGTGGGCTTATAAACGAGAGTAAAATCGCCTGCACCGTTCACGGTAAGCGTCGTACCATCGAGAGTTGCGTTGGTCGCGGTTATAGAATAATCGCTTCCGGGAAGAGCAACTGAGAGATCAACAGTGCCCTCCGTGCCGACATAATAGTTGCCTTCCATGAGCATCGTAAGCTCTTCGCAAGTAACTACTGTAGGCTCGTTCTTAACACAAGCTACAGCAGCAAAGCACATCGCTCCGATAATGGTTACAACCAGAATTGCCAATACTACCTTTTTCATAATATCCTCCTTAAAGATATCGTTAACCTTTTTGTCGGTAAAAACCGACTGATTTGCTCATTTTTTAACAAAGTTGCCTCATTTTGGCATCAGCAATCGAAGCCGCCCTAAGACAACTCTTCCACCTACAGTATAACACAAACCGACAAAATAGCAAGCATTATGCACAAATTGGTTTTCCATATTTTACATTTGCACATAATTTAATATTCATATGTTGATTATTTACACATTAATATAACAGACAGTCTTGCAATGTAAAATTTTAAAACCGTTAAATCGGATAAAACAGACAGCCGCGGCGCGCCGCGGCTGTCCAGGAAGGGGGTAACTTTAAAGCAATTGTTATAAAACGATTGCCTTAAGATCTGAAAAAGTTTTAAGTCTGTACGTTGCGAGAGCGCTCTTCGTAGCGCTTCCGATAGCCGCGGTGTCGAATCCGCCGTCATGTCCTGCCTTTATGCCCGCCTCTGCGTCTTCCACTACAAGACAACGCCCAGGCTCAAGTCCGAGAAATTCCGCCGCCATGGTAAACACCTGAGGATCAGGCTTTGTGCGCGTGATATTTTCTCCGTCAGATATTGCGTCAAAGCTGTTTATCAGCCCTATTCTGGTCAATATAAACTTGGCGTTTTTAGAAGACGAGCCGATTGCGATTTTTATACCTGCCGCTTTGATCGCGTTTAAAGTGTCCTTTACCTCATCGGACAAATCCTTTTCGCTCATTTGTGAAAGCAGTTTTTTATAATATTCGTTCTTTTCCGTTGCAAGCGCGAGTTTTTCTTCTGCCGTAAACTTGCGGTCTGTCTTTTCGAGGACGACCTCAAGACTTTCCATACGCGAAACTCCGCGCTGTCTTTCATTGTCTTTTTTCGTGAAATCGTTTATGCCAAGTTTTTCCGCAAGCATTTTCCATGCAAGATAATGATACTCGTCGGTAGAACAGATAACACCGTCAAGATCGAAAATTATTCCTTCGTATTTCATATCCTTATTATTAACTCCTCTGCTCTTTAAGCCAGTCGAGCGCAAGCGCAAACCACTTTACGACGTGCGTACCTCTTATTTCTTTTTCGCTCTTTACTACGGTCGTAGCAAGAGACATGCCGTGTCCGCCCCTTTCGAAGAGATGCAGTTCGCAGGGAACGCCCAGTTTTTTCAGCCCTGAAGCAAGCCCTGTAAGATCGTCCACAGGAATTATCTGATCGTCGTATGTACCCCATACGAACACGGGCGGCATATTTTTGTGCAATTTGTTCAGAAGATTCAAAGAAGCGTATTCTTCTTCTGTGCAATCTGTCTTGCCCAGCAATATCTGCCTTATGTTGGGTCCCGCAAAGCGTTTGAGAAGCTCAGGATCTATCTTGCACTCGGTTTTTCTCGGCACGGGTATAAGGCTTATTGCGGGATATCCCAGCACAACCCTGTCAGGTCTCACGTCGGCAGTCGAACCTATGCCGTCAAGCATTACTTTGTCTTCGCAGTAAACTGCCGAAGAAAGAGCGAGATTGCCGCCTGCCGAAAATCCGACGACTGTGATATCGTCTTTCACCAACGCATATTCTTCTGCCTTGTCTCTGATGTATTTAATTGATTTTGCGAGCTGTCTGAGCGCCGTCGGGAAAGGATTCTCTATGCCTGTAGAATATCTGAGCACAAATGTGTGATATCCTTCTTTTGCGAAAGCCAGCGCTACGGGTTCTCCTTCATCCTTGGACACGAAAGCGTATCCGCCGCCGGGACATATCACCGCCGCTGGACGTTTTTCGTCCTGTCTGGGATAATCTCCGCTGTCAAGTATATATGCGTCAAGCTCTGCCACGTCGTCAATAACGACAGTAAAACATTTCATACAATATCCTCCTTAGCTCAGTCTCGCATCCCACTTTCCGCAAAAAGCGTCCACGGGAGATTTGCCTTTGAATTCTGATTTGCCCGTAAGTTTTTCAACGAGCAGTTCAAGCGTAAAATCGTTTACTCCGTAAGTGTTTATATATGTTCTTACCCTGGGCACGTCCAACAGGTGATAAGGATTTTCAAGAGATATGAATACCGTCGGAATGCTCTTTGTATATATAGGAACGTTTACTCCCATCGGATTCATCCATTCTATTCTTACCGTAGTCTGATTGGATTTCGTGGCAAGATTGCAAAGGTAGATCATCATATCTGCGCTTTCCTTTACGCTTTTGTATGAAGACTGAAGTCCTTCGTAAACTCCGCCCGCTTCGAATACGCTCACCTCGAATCCTTCCTTTCTCAGCAAATCGCAGAATTTGGGCAAAAGTCCGTTCTCTCGGGCGTAGCCCAGGGCGTTTGCTCCGCCCTCGATACCGTAAACGGTTATCTTCCTGACTTTGCTTTTATCTATAGGAAGCACGTTCTTTTCGCATTTGACAAGGGTCATAGACTCGTCTGCGATACGACGCGCCGTTTTCTTGTTGTCGTCCGTACCCAGTTGTGAAAGCGCTTTCCCGAGCGAAGGAACGTTGTCCTTCTCAAAGAGTCCCATGCTTTCCTTCAATGCCAGAACGCGCATTACCGCTTCTTCCAGTCTCTGAGGAGTAAGGACGCCGTCTCTTATGCCCTCTTTCATAAACTCGAAGTCTTCCTGCATATTTTTCGTAAACAGGAACATATCGCAGCCTGCGGCTATAGCGCCCGGCACCGCCTTGTCTCGGCTCATCGCAATATTGAAGCCCGCCATTGTCGTAGCGTCGGTTATTATCAGTCCGTTGAAGCCCAGCTTCTTGCGCAAAAGTCCGCAAAGCAGATTTTCAGAAAGAGATGCAGGCAGGATATCCTCATCAGCGATCGTCGGGCATATATCCTTTTCGTACGAAGGAAGCGCGATATGTCCCACCATCACCGTAGGAGCACCTTCTTCTATAAGTCTCTTGTATATCGCTCCGTAAGTTCTGTCCCACTCTTCTACAGAGAGCGAATTTATCGAAGTTACAAGATGCTGATCTCTTTCGTCAACGCCGTCGCCGGGGAAATGCTTTACAGAATAACACATATTGCGTTTTCTGCACGCCTTAGCGTATGCGCTTGCGCATTCCGCGACGAAAGCTGGATCGCTGCCGTACGTTCTGGTATTGGTTATAGGATTGCGGAAATTCAGGTCTATGTCGCAAACAGGAGCAAAAGCGTAATTCGCACCCACAGCCGCGCCTTCTTCTGCACATATCCTGCCCAGCTCGTAAGCATTGTCAGGATTGCCGGTTGCCGCGACAGCCATCTGAGAAGCCACCTTTGTGCCTTCGGACACTATGCCGTTCGCGCCCGCTTCGAGATTTGCCGCAATAAGAAGAGGTATCTTTGCGTTTTTCTGAAGAATTGCTACCGTTCCAGTAACCTGCTCTGCGCTCATGCTGCGGCACATAAGTCCGCCTACGCGCAGCCTTCCTGCAACGTCTTTGAGAAATTCCTCGTCCTGTCTGTAACCTACGACGAAGAACAACTGCCCTATCTTGTCGTCCTCGTCCATAGAGGAATATATATTCTTTATCTTTTCAATTTGTTCTCCGCTCAGATTGAACGGTTTGCGTGAAAAAATACTGTAGTCCATAGTCTTTTATTTTTCTTCTGCCGTCTTCTTAACGAAAAGACGAGCTTTGAGAGACGCGAATGCCGCGCTCAGTTTGTCGCTGTTGGAGGTGTAAGCCATGATAAGCACTATTATCACTCCCAGCACGATAGTCTGTATAGAACTGTCTATGCCCAGTATGACCATGCCGTAAGACATCGAAGTCATACCTATCGCGCCCATAAAGACGCCTACGGGCAAATTGGAATATCTTGAAAGGAAAAGTCCGATAAGCACGGGTCCCATTGACGAGAACATCAGCGAAGTGGAGCTGAGGTTGCTTGCGGGAGCAATGTTTCCTTTCGCGGCGTTAAGCATTGCCGCAACGCCGAGCAGCGCGCCGACCATCACGTAGGTCAGCAGAATGTTTTTCTTTTCGTTTACGCCGTTGTTGATCGCAAGTCTCGCGTTTGAGCCCAGCGAACGGGTATCGTAACCGAATCTGGTATGTCCGAGGAAGAAGTAAACCAGCACCATTACTATGACGAGGATTATATAACTCCAGGGGGCCTGAGCTATGACGATAAGGTCGGGATGAGTGTACAGCTGTGCGCCTTGACCGTCGAAGAGCACGTTGGTCAGCGCTTCGTAGATCATTACCACTCCCAGCGAAACGATTATCGTGGATACTCTGGTGAAGATATAAAGCAGACCTTCAATCACAGCAAGAGCAACGCAGACAATTATCATAAGCGCAAGCACGCCTATCGAATTGAGTCCCATAGCTATGCCGAGGTTTGTACCGATGATACCGCCGAGCACCGCTATCGTACCCGTAGCGAAGTCCCATCTTCCGCCGCTGAGCGGTATTGCTATCGCAAGTGCGACGACGGTGGAAAGCACGCTCTGGCTGAAAATATAGTTGAAAGCGTTTGAAGAAAAATATCCGCTCTTGCCCGACGCCAGCGTTATTATCAGAAATAACAGATACATGCCTATCGGGAAAATCAACGATTTGAGAAGTCCTGCTCCCGTCTTTAACAATTTGGTTTTCATAATCCTTACCCTCTTGCCTCTTTATTCCGACGGCGGTAATGCCGCCGCCGGAAGGTATTTTTGCGGTATTAAGCCGCTCTTGCCTCTTTGATCTCCTCGAGCGTTCTGCCGGTGAGTTCATTGAGTCCCGCCCAGGTAGCGTTTTCGTTGTAAGTTACCATAGCGTTCTTGAGTTCTTCTGCAGTTATAGAGCCGTTAGATTTGTCTGCAGGAATAATATAGGTCTTGAAATCTTCCAGTTCTGCCTGAGAAGTGATTATCGGATAACCTGCTACGCCGTTGATGTCGTCTTCACCCTGGTCAGCGAATGACTTTCCGTTCATAGCGTCCCAGATGCGTACGAACACGCTTGCAACGCACTGAGTGTAGTTGTTGGTGCCTGCAGTCAGAAGGCTTCCGGAAAGGAGACTTTCGACCGTGTTGTTATATCCGAGAGCAAGCAGTTTTACATCGCTTCTGTTGTTGTTCTGCAATGCGGGATAGATATAATCGAGACCGCTGCCGAGACCGAGTACGGCTTCAACGTCGGGGTGATTGGTCAGAAGTTTCGTAACTTCCGCTTCGCAGAGTTCCTGAGTGTACATAAATGTCTGCAGTTCGTAAACTTCAGCGGTAGGATCGAGCTTTGCAAGTTCAGCCTTGAAGGTGTCGTAAATCGTCTTGCCGTCCTTGAACGTAAATTCAGGGAAAGAGATAGCGCCGATCTTCTTAAGTCCTGCGTTGTAAGCAGCCTGAGCGTATGCAACGCCTACGGTCTCGGGATTGCCGCCGAACTGAGTTACGCCGCCGAGGAAGTACTTGCTGTCCATACCCTCAACGAGAGTGGGCTGATAGCCGTTTTCTTCAAGGTATTCGTACTTTGAAACTTCGCCCAGCAATACCGCGTAATAAGCGCCTGCTTCTTCACACATAGCAATACTTCTGCTGAGTGCGGTGTCATAACCGCTGATTACCGCGTTACAGCCCTGGCTGAGCAGGTTCTGCAGACCGCTGATGTGCGCTTCGTCGTTCGAGCCTACGGCTTCATATACGAATTCTACGTCGAAGTTGTCTTCAAGATATTCGCAGTACGACTTGATTTCAGTACCCTGAATATCGGTAAAGTTGTAAAGCATAACGCCTATCTTGGTTTTCTGAGTATTGTTGCAGGCGGCAACCGTTACCGCGAGCGATACTACGAGCGCTACTATGAGCATTATGCCGATGATCCTCTTTTTCATTGTTTTTCCTCCTGTTTATTTGTTTGCCGCCTTGCGGCTTGAGATCCTTAAATTGATTCTTATATTATCTGGGCAGCTCCCTGATGTTTTTGGACTGTCTCAGAGTAAGCAGTACTATTACAAGGAAGAGTATTCCCTTTACAAGCGAAATATAGTTGGTGGGTACGCCGCTTATCGAAAGTCCGTTGGACAGAAGCACGTAGGTAATGCTGCCGATAACCGCCGCGCTGAGCTTTGACTTGGTGCCGCCCGACAGAGACATACCTCCGAGAATAAGCGCGATGAGCACGTCCATTTCTCTGCCGCTGCCCATGTTCTCTGAAACGCTTCCCACACGGGCGATAGCGAATACCGAAGCTATACCCACGCAGACGCCTGCGACGATGTAACAGAGCATCTTTATAAGATTCACGTTCGCACCGCTCTGCGCCGCGCCAAGCGGATTGTCGCCGATAGCCTTAGCCTGTTTGCCAAGCTTCGTATAATCGAAAAGCACCTTGCAGATAAGCACTATGATCACGCACGAAGCAACCATGAATCCGTAATTGTCTGAGAACATCTTGACGAGAGAGCTGTTGGTAAACCTTATCGTCTCATCGGTACGGGATACGTTGTAAGTTACTATACCGCGCGCCGCGAACATTATCGCAAGCGAAGATATCGTGCTCATTATCTTGAACAGGATCGAAGATCCGCCGTTTATCACATAGCAGGCAACAGCCACAGCTATACAGGTAAGAAGTACTAAAAATACCGAGCCCGTGTCGTTTAACACATATACTGACAGCAAAGAACACAAGCCTACGACTGCGCCGACCGAGATATCCATGCCGCCGTGAGCGAACACGAAGATAAGTCCTGCCGACATTATCAGAAGAGGCGTTACCTGACTGACAATCGTCTTGAGGTTGTAAGTAGAAAACAGCTTGCCGCCTGTAGTTATCGCAAAGACGATAAGCACGAGAACGAACGCTCCGTATCTTATCAGCGAGTTCTTCTGCGATTTTGCAAACTGCCAGACGTCCGCGCCGCTTATCTTTCTCTTCTTCGGGGTTTCAGAGGTCTCTTCAACGGGCGCTTCCGCAGGGACCATTACTCTCTTTTCCTTCTCCGTCTTCATAAGTCCTCCTAAATCATATATCCGATGATGTCGCTTTCTTTGAGCTGAGGCGAACGGGTGAATTCTTTTTTGATCTCTCCGTCCTTCACTATCAGCATCCTGTCGCTCATACCGATAAGCTCGGGAAGCTCTTCGGATATGATGACGATCGCGTAACCTTCCTGCTTAAGTCTGTAAAGCAGCTGATACATCGTGGTCTTTACACCCACGTCGACGCCTCTTGTCGGGCTGTCGAACACGAGTATCTTACTGTCCTTTCCTATCCACTTTCCGAAGGATACTTTCTGTTTGTTGCCGCCGCTTAGCTCTTTTACCGGCTGACGCATTGAAGAACATTTGATTCTCAGACCGTCCACCTGCTCTTTGGCAAATTTCTTTTCTGCCCGCGGCGTTATTATTCCGCATACAGACAGCTCGTCCAGCGCCGAAAGCGTAAGATTGTCCTTTATGGAAGCCTGCAAGATGAGGGTTTCTTTATCTCTGTCCTTGCTTATATATCCGATATTCGCCCTGAGCGCGTTCTTTATCGATCTTATATTGTAAGGAACTATGGGTTTTTCTGCGTCAAAAGGTTTTTTAGTAAGCGCCGAAAGCGACTTCTGCATTCTTTCCTTAAACGTATACCTTGCGGGAGCGTATGCGGTAACCTCTCCTTTTTTCAGTTTCAGCATACCGAACATTACTTTGCCCACGTCGTGCATACCGCCGCCCGAAAGACCGCCGATACCTACGATCTCACCTGCGTGTACCGTGATATTTACGCCTTTGAGCATTCCTGCCTCTACGTCTTTTACCTCAAGTCTGACTTCGTCTGAACAGGAATAATCGTAATCGCTTCTGTAATAGTTGCCTTCGATCACTCTGCCGACCATAGTCTGCTTTATCTTGTCTTCGTCAAAGTCTTTTCTTTCGATCGTTGCGATCAGCTTGCCGTCTCTCAGTACGGTGAGAGCATCGCAGGTCTCCATGAGTTCAGGCAGATCGTGAGATATGAAAAGCACCGCCTTGCCCGCGTCTCTCATTTCACGCATAAGAGAATGTATGAGTTCTCTGCCGTCCTGGGACAAAGCCGTCGTCGTCTCGTCGACTATGAACAGCTCAGGATCATAATATACTGCGCGCGCTATTTCGACAAGCTTTCTGTCCTCGAAGGAATAAGCGTTTATATTGTCATCAGGCTTTATCCTTTGAAGACCGATCGCGGCAAGCGCCTTTGCGGCTTCTGCATTCATCTTCACTCGGTTTACAAACCCTGCCTTGCCGAACTTGCCTTCCTCTCCGAGGAAAATGTTTTCGGCAACGGTAAGATTGTCGATAGTGCCCATCTCCTGCACGATCATAGAGATCTTGTGATTGCGCGCGTCAAGAGCGCCCGACGGTCTGAATTCTTTACCGTCAAGCAAGATCTTGCCAGATGTGATGCTGTGTATTCCGCTGATCATTGAGGAAATGGTCGACTTTCCCGAACCGTTTTCACCTATCAGTCCGCGAATTTCGCCCTTGAATACGTCCATATCGACGTTGTCTACGGCAACTACGTCGCCGAATTTTTTGGTCAGTCCGACCGTTTGAATGAATAAAGTTTTTTCCATAATTCCCTTCCCTCGCAAGCTCAGTATAGCATAGGCTAAGTTAAATTTAAACGTCATAATCATAGCCGTATAAAGTAAATTTTTAACTGGTTTTTTGTAAAATTTTCGTATTTTCCGAAAAAACATTGATTTATGGTTAAAAATTTACTAATATTAACATATAGAATATTAAATTTTTGAGGTACAGCGTATGAAATTCAACCACGAAATCATCTCTTTTCCCAAGAACGTGCCTTTAAATCTGTCGATAAACCGCCTCGGAAGCGTAGGCAGACACTGGCATCAGTCGCTAGAAATAGTTTTCGTAGTCAACGGCGACGTAAACGTAAAACTTTCAGACAGCTCTTTTACGATTTCGGTAGGCGACGTGATTCTGATAAACCCCAACGGCATTCACGAACTTCACAGCGAAGACGCCACCCTTGTTACCGTTCACCTTAAGCTTGAACTTCTTCCCGGTCTTCCCGAAAGCATACGTCAGGCATATTACGACTGTCTGAGCACAACCGCCGACAATCCAGAAAAATTCAATACGCTTAAATCTGTCGTCGCTGACCTTCTCAAGGTAAACCTTCAGGGCGGTCAATGCATAGACGTACTCAACCTCTCACTTTGTTACAGACTGGTCTACGAGCTTTACACCTCTTTTGCGAGCGATACCGTCAGACGCGGAGAAGAAGAGGCAAGAAAACTCGACAGGCTCAGCAGTATTCTTTCCATAATCAACGACAGATATGCCGAAGATCTCAGTCTTGAAACGATCGCAGGCGAAGTTTATCTGACAGTCCCTTACCTTTCAAAGTTTTTTAAAAGCTGCATGGGCGTTACTATAAGCAGATATATCCGCACGACCAGACTTTATCATGCGGCAAACGACCTGCTCTCCCCCGGCAAATCCATAGACAGAATTGCAGAAGAAAACGGCTTTCCCAATACGCGCGCATTCGTATCCGCATTCAAAGAAGAATACGGAGAGCTTCCCAGCACATGGCGCAAGCGCACGCCGCAAGCTCCGTTCGATTTCGTGAGGCAGGAACAGACCGTAAACTATATCAACTGCGACCCGCATATCACGCGCAGCTACATTTCTGATTTCATTCACGAAAATTCCGCGCCTGCCGGCGTAACCGCCGCACCCGGAGTATCTGTGGTTTCCGACGCCGTAACCGTTATTCCCGACAAGAACGGCGCTGTACTCAGCAATAATTGCAGGGCTTTCATCGGCGTAAGCCGCGCGCACGAACTTCTCGAAGAAAAGATTAGAGAAAATCTGCGCCGTCTGCAGAAGAACGCGCCTTTCAGATATATCAAGATGCACAGTCTTCTCGACGACGATATGATGGTCTATTCAGAAGGACCGAAAGGAGCAGCGGAATACAACTTCAATCTTATCGACGAAGTGTTCGATTTCCTCCTGTCGATAAGACTGAGACCTCTCGTTCAGTTCTCTTTTATGCCCTCGGCTCTCGCCTCGTCTGCTTCAAAAACCACTTTTTACTGCAAGACGATCACAAGCGAGCCCAAGAATATGCATAAATGGTCTCAGCTTCTTAAACGACTCACAGAACACCTGATCGACCGCTACGGAAAAGATGAAGTTCAAAGATGGCTGTTCTGCGTATGGAACGAGCCTTCTTCCTCCAACAAGATGTTCGGTTTTAAGGATAAAGACACTTTTATAAAGCTGTATGAAAATTCATACCGCGCAGTAAAATCAGTCTGCACCGATCTTCAGTTCGGCGGTCCGGCTTCTTTCTCCGCAATGGGCAAAAGCGAGGACTGGCTATTCGACTTTTTACACGCTTCTACGCGCGCGGGCGTGCGCCCTGATTTTATCAATATACATTATTACGACATTGACCTGACTTACGCTATCCAGAATCCCAACGACAATGACGACTGGACAGATATATTCCTCAGCGCAGATCCCGACTCTTTTACAAAGTTTGTAAACAATCTCAAAGACAGACTGAAGCAGGAAGGATTCGACGATCTTCCCGTATATCTGACAGAATGGAATTCTACGGTATCTCACCGCGACCTTCTCAACGATACCTGTTTCAAAAGTGCTTATATCGCAAAGAACGTACTTGAAAACTATGACCGACTGGAAGGTATGGGTTACTGGCTTCTCAGCGACAGCCACAACGAACTCAGAATGAGCGAAAAACTTTTTCACGGCGGCATGGGGCTTTTTACATGGAACGGAATAGCAAAGCCCTCTTATTATGTATATTCCATGCTTTCTCACCTGGGAAAACGATTTGTGTGCAAAGGCGACGGATATTTTATAACAGCCAACGGAGACGAGGAGATCGTGATCGCGCTGTACAACTATCACCATTTCAGCGACGCATACACAAAAGAAGTGGGCATCTACACATCGTATACCGACAGGTATTCTATCTTCCCCACAAAAGCAGGAAAACTGTTCCGCTTCGAGTTCCCCACTCTTTCAGGCACGTTTTCAATTACTTCTGTCTACGTAAATCAGAAACACGGCAGCGCATACGACGAATTTGCAAGAATGGGTGCAGTCGAACCGCTTCTTCCTGAAGAAGCGCAATGGCTTTCTGACGTAAGTCGTCCAAGGCTTAAAAAAGAAATCGTAAGTGCGGACGCACTTTCTTTAAGCGTAAGCCTTGCGCCTTTTGAAGTCAGAACGATCACTATCAGAAAAACGTGCGAAAACTCTGAACAGAATTGAAATACCGTATTTAAATTCCGATATTTCTCAAATAAAAACAACCGTCGTCTGAAGCGGCGGTTGTTTTCATTCAATATCTTGATTAAGGAGTTTATATAAGTCTTTTAAAAATTGCAGCGTTATGCTTCGACGATCTGCTGCGTCTGACGCTCCTCTTCAGCCGTATCGCACTTTGCCAATGCAACAGCGTTTATGCGGTTCTGAATCACGGCGCTTCCGACAAAAGGTGTCAGTATCGCAAACAATTGGGCTGTCTTACTTTCTTTCTCTTCAGCTATGCCAAGTCTTTTTTCCTCCTCAAAAATAAGCGCTCCGTGTTTATAAAACCAATAAATGTGGTAGAACGGGATAAATATGTAAAGTATAATCGACGCCGTTGCTGAAGCTTTTTTCCCAGCATTGTATCCGCGTACGGTCTTTGTCGTTCTGTATACCCATATCCAATGATATATATAGGCTAAAATGCCTGTCAGGATAATATGCGCAAACAGTTCAAAGAATCCGTTTTCCTTGCACTCGCTGCCCGTAGACTTTTTGGGGATGTAATTCGCAAACCACGGAGTGAAGAAATATCCGCCTATATTCAGCACCGCGCATACTATAATATATATGGTAACTACAGATTCTTTCCTGAAATCCCTCCAGAAAATACTGAAAACAACTATATTGAACACTATGCCCAACACAATCAACGTAATTCCCGCTATTCCGATATTTTCCTTTTCCATCCTTGCGTCTATGCGTTCTTTATAAAGCGCAGTAGCTATGAATATCTCTACAATATAACACACCATGTAGGGAAAAGTCTGCCCGCTTGCACCGCTCCAATCGGCATAGGCGAGATAAATTACAGAGCATATTATCGAGCTTACTGCAGGCAAAACAGTCATTATTCTGACAACCGCAGTTCCTTTCTTGTCAGTGAAAAATTCGATTATCGCCATTATGAAAAACGCAATATCAATCAGATCCGCCATAAGATAAAATGCCTGGCTGGATATTCTTACCGCATTCATAGCTGTGTTTATAGTGCTTATTATTGCGTTTACCGTCATCAGGCATATTGCTATAGCCGCACAATATCTGTTGCTTTTAGTCAGCACCATCAATATACCTGACACAACCGAAAAAGCTATGCTGACAAAAGTCATAGTAGGAATTGTTAAATGAGTGATCATGGCAGTAATAAGACCAACCAGACTAACAAGACCGTTTACCAGCATAAATATTCCGGCGACAACAAAGAATTTATTACTCATATCTATTCTGTTTTTTGTCCGCTCTTCTTCTGATATTTCCTTATTTATCTTCCTCTTGTCTTCCTTTTCTACAAATATATCAAAATCTTCAAACAAAGGCTTTTCTTGTTCATTTTCTTCTTTAACTGCAGATGCCTTCATCTCGGCAGCACTGTCCTCACTGTCTTCTATAGAATCCTTAAGAAGATAATCCGTAGAAACGTTGAAAAGCTCGCTTATCTTCAGCACGTTCTGCAAGTCAGGTACGCTGAGCAACCCTTCCCATTTTGAAATTGCCTGTCTTGAGACCCCAAGTTTCTCGGCAAGTTCTTCCTGCGACATTCCGTTTTTCCTTCGAAGCCTGATAAGTTTGTCTGCAAACGTCATTATTCTCCTCCTTGTCAAGAGACCACGCCTCTTATCTCGGGTTATATTATAGCATGTTTTACAGTTTCTTACCACCTACCAGACCACTCAATTTGTCAACCGTCAGTTGCGGGAGGTCTGAAAACGCATATAAAACGTCTTAAATCGCTAAATGAGCCTTACTTTATTCAAGCTATAAAACGCAATTCAGAACATACGGCGATTTAAAACAAGACATAAAAAAGCCGGGACATTTGCCCGGCTCTTTATTATAAAATCGAATCAATATTTAATTCTTTTATCTTTGACTTTCTTAAGGTAAGTTGCATAACTGCTCTTGCCGTACTCTTCTATGGTCTTCTGAAGATTTTCATCGTCTATCCAGCCGTTTACGTAAGCTATCTCTTCAGGCACGCAAACCTTTATTCCCTGTCTCTTTTCAAGAAGACTCATAAAGTTTGCCGCATCCAGCAGACTGTCTATTGTGCCTGTATCGAGCCACGCATAACCTCTGCCGAGTAGTTTGACGTTGAGCGACTTGTCTTTTAGATACATCTTGTTGAGGTCTGTGATCTCAAGCTCTCCTCTTGCACTGGGCTTGACCTGTTTAGCAAACTCGACTACCCTGTTGTCATAAACGTAAAGGCCTGTTACCGCATAATTCGACTTGGGCTCTTTGGGTTTTTCTTCGATTGAGATAACGTTGTCGTTTTCATCGAATTCAACCACGCCGAATCTCTCGGGATCTTCGACGTAATATCCGAAAACGGTAGCGCCTTCTTTTTGCGCAACCGCTTCTTTAAGCAACTTTGAAAGCCCGTTGCCGTAATAAATATTATCGCCGAGAATCATTGTACAGCTATCGCCGTTTATAAACTTTTCGCCAATCAGAAAAGCCTGAGCTAGTCCGTCCGGAGAAGGCTGTTCGGCGTAAGACAAGCTGATACCGAACTTGCTTCCGTCTCCCAGCATCTGTCTGAAAACAGGCAAATCCCGAGGAGTGGATATGACCAATATCTCCCTTATCCCGGCAAGCATCAGCGTGGAGAGAGGATAATATATCATTGGTTTATCATAAACCGGCAAAGATTGCTTTGACGCGTTTTTTGTCAACGGATACAATCTCGTGCCGCTGCCACCTGCAAGAATAATGCCTTTCATAACTTTTCTCCTTATCTGTCAGAATACATTTTTTCGTAATAATTGCGGTATTCTCCACTTATTATATCCTGCCACCATTTTTTGTTTTCAAGATACCATTTTATCGTCTTTTCAATGCCGTCCGCAAATTTGGTTTCAGGCAGCCAACCCAACTCGTTGTGTATCTTGGTGGGATCTATCGCATACCTCAGATCGTGTCCTTTGCGGTCTTTTACGTAAGTAATAAGCGATTCAGGTTTACCCAGCTTCTTGAGTATGAGTTTTACTATATCTATATTAGCCATTTCGTTGTGTCCGCCAACGTTATAAACTTCTCCTATTCTTCCTTTGTGCAGAATAAGGTCGATGGCGCGACAATGATCCTCTACGTAAAGCCAGTCTCTCACGTTTTTGCCGTCGCCGTAAACGGGAAGGCTTTCGTCCGCAAGCGCCCTTGAAATCATTAGGGGTATGAGCTTCTCGGGGAAATGATAAGGACCGTAATTGTTGCTGCAACGCGATATGGTTACAGGCAGACCGTAAGTGCGGTAATACGCGAGCACGAGGAGATCTGCCCCCGCCTTACTCGAACTGTATGGGCTTGACGTATGGATAGGCGTGTTTTCAGTAAAAAGCAAGTCAGGTCTGTCAAGCGGTAAATCACCGTAGACCTCGTCGGTCGACACCTGATGGAATCTTACGTTGCCGTTTGCGCGGCATGCGTCCATAAGCACCTGAGTGCCTATAATATTGGTGATAAGGAATATCTGCGGATCTTCGATACTTCTGTCGACGTGGCTTTCAGCCGCAAAATTCACGCAAGCGTCAAACTTTTCTTCTTCAAACAACTTGTCGACGAATTGCTTGTCTGCGATATCGCCTCTGACAAATTTGAATTTCGGATTTTTCAGCGCTTTTTCAAGCGTGGAAAGATTCCCCGCATAAGTCAGCTTGTCCAGACAGACTATATCGTAATCCGGATATTTCTCCAGCATATGATATACGAAGTTCGCGCCTATGAAACCTGCGCCTCCTGTTATGAGAATTTTCATTGTTTCAATTCCTCCAGATATCTCTTTAATGCGTCTTTCCAACTTGGCATTTTACCGTATCCGCAGTCTTCAAGGCATTTTTTGTCAAGTCTGCTGTTGAGCGGTCTTACCGCAGCGGACTTATAATCTTTTGTAAGAACTTCTTTTACTTCGATATTTATTCCTGACAAGCGGAAAATTTCTTTTGCAAATTCGTTCCAGGAACAGAAGTCTTCATTTGAGCAATGATATGTGCCGTATTTATCCGTCTGTATGATATAGAAAAGAAAATCCGCAAGGTCAACAGTATATGTGGGAGATCCTATCTGATCGCTTACGACAGAAAGAGAACCTCTTTCCCCTGCCAGTCTCAGCATAGTCTTTACAAAGTTGTTTCCGTTTTTGCCGAACACCCAGGAAGTTCTTACGACAAACAACTTGTCAAGATGCTTTCTGCACGCTTCTTCTCCCTGATACTTCGTTTTTCCGTAAACGCTCAACGGCGCAATTTCGTCAGTTGTTTTAAAAGGCTTGTCCCCTTTGCCGTTGTATACGTAATCAGTGGAGATATAGACCATCTTTGCATCGATAAGCTTGCACGCTTTGGCTATATTCTCGCTTCCCGTTACATTTACTTTTGTGCAGGTCTCAACGTCTGCTTCTGCTCTGTCGACTGCAGTATATGCGGCGCAATGAACGACAACGTCAGGATTGTATCTTACTATAAAGTCGCGCGTAGACTCTTCGTCTGTGATGTCGAAATCGTTTATATCGGTGCCCTTGCATTCAAATCCTTCAGCATTCAGCTTCTTTACAAGGTCATGTCCCAACTGACCGTTTACACCGGTAACGAGCACCTTTATAGTAAAGTTGGCATCACTGTCTTTAAGCATAGGACTTGTGGTATCCTTTACGGACAAAATCGGATCTTTGAGTCCCCATTCCACTCCTATAGACGGATCGCAATACTGAATTCCTCTGTCATGCTCCTTGCTGTAAAGATTGTCGACTTTATATTGCACCATTACGTTATCCGTAAGGGTTGCAAATCCGTGCGCGAACCCTCTGGGAATAAGAAGCTGCTTTTTATTCTCGGCACTGAGTTCAACCGCAACGTATTGCAGATAAGTATCGCTGCCCTTTCTTATATCTACCGCAACGTCGAGTATCGCGCCCTGCGTACATCTTACCAGTTTTGCCTGCGCACACGGATTATTCTGAAAATGCAATCCTCTCAATATCCCTTTCTGCGCGGAAAAACTCTGATTGTCCTGCACGAAATTGTAATAAAGATTATTCTTATGGAAAACGCCCTCGTTGTACGTCTCCATAAACCAGCCCCTGTTATCGCCGTAAGCAACCGGCTCAACTATTTTGACTCCTCTTAATTTTGTATCAATTATTTTCATTATTCTTCTCCGTATTGTTATCTTTTATATTGTTATCCGAATCTTCTTCGTTTTGCTTCAAAGCAATTAATGTTTCCTCATTAATAACCTCCGCTTCCAATTCTTTATCTTGCCTGCATATAAAATCAGCTGCCCATTTTTCTTTGTTTTTCTTATATTTACGGTAAAATAAATATACAAACAACACATTAGTAATTGCAAATCCCATAAACAAATAATCTATCGGCAAAGTAAACACTGTTATTAATGTTATTGTTGCAGATATTACTGCTGAAATTATAGAATAAACCATATAAGGTTCTTGCTTATACGCCCTGGCATACGTAGCTATTACATTAACAGGCAACTGTATAAACCATGCCAGAAGTAACCATGCTGCAGCTATCGGGCCTAAAAACCTTTCAAACAAGCTGATGTATTTAACTAAAAAGCCGACTACAAAAAGTATAATTGATGCTCCTACAACAAATAATCCCATAGAAACAACCAATCCCTTTTTCATAAAGCTTTGTGCTCTTGTAAATTTTCTTTCAGAAATAGAAATATTAATTCTCGGAACAAAAACATAATTAAAGGTATTTGCAATTGTATAACATGCCTGACATAACGTCATAGTTATACCTACTTTTCCTGCTAAAGCAGGATCGTAAACCAAATATGCCAATGGCGTGTAAATCTGAAAAATCAAATACCCACTTGCCCAGCTTAAAGCATATTTCCAGATCAAAGATAAGAAATTGTGTTTCCAATTGTATTTTTGTTTTGGTTCAATCTTTGACAATTGCGCTATTGGTCTATAGAACACTATTAACAATAGAATAATATTGGCAATATTTCCCAGAACGTATGGAATAACCATAGCATAGAGTTCCCATTTCAACACGAGAAACACTATACTGGTAATACTTATTACTACAACCGAAACGAGTTTGTTAAACTGTATCTTATTTATTAATGCACATCCCTCAAAAAACGCCAGTATTATGCTTACAATAAAACTAATACCGCTGTTCAGGATGTAAATAGTCCACGGAATACCCCAGATTTCAATTCCGCCGTGAGTGTTAAGGACAATAAATCCTATAACCATTATTAACGGATAAGCTATGCAGGTTACGCTTACTGCCCATTTTATTACGTATTTGAAAAGGCTGGACATTTTCTCGATTTGCTGTTCTTCACCTTCAAACCGCATCTGAGAATCAAATCTGAGTTTTGCAAATTCGTGTGCAGAAAATTGCCCTACCAACGTGCCGAATCCCAAATCGGCAAGCGTTGACAATGCAGCCAAACTGCCGAAAGCATACCAATATCCTTGCGCATTCTCGCTCAGATACGCCGCAATCAAAAGCATTATAATAGGACCCTTGATCAGAGATAAGACATTATTGGCAAGCGTTGCAAAAGTGTCCTTATTTACATATGTTTTGATTAAGTTTACAAATCTGTTATCCATTTATTCTTTATCCTTAATTACGCTGCAAGTCTTTTTTATCCCTTCTTTAAAACTAATTAAAGGGACAAATCCCGTATCCTCATTAAGTTCTGTCAAGTCAGCACACAGATAAGTGATTGCCTGCTCGTTATTCGGTATTGCACCAAAAAGCATTTTTGCATTTTTGTTTCCTACTGTGTCATAAATCATTTTAACATATTCTTTCAAAGGCAATCCTTGTCCGCTTCCGACAACGTACGTTTTTGCGTCCTTTCCTCTTTCACCGATAGCCTCGAAAGCTCTAGCGGCATCGCTTTGATACAAATAATCCCAAATTTGCGTACACTGAGAAAATTTTACGCTTTCTCCTTTTAAAAAAGCCCTAATTGCGCTTCCGACCAATGTATAAGCATTATCTTTTTCTCCGTAAACGCTTATGATTCTGCCCCAATTAAAACTGATCCCCTGACGCTTTGCTTCTATAGCGCCCAGTCTGCCGGCACAATATTTCGCAACGCCGTATCCCATAGCAGGGTTAACAGGTGTTCCTGAAGTTAAATTACAATCTTGCTTCCCGTATTCTGCTTGAGAACCGGCGCCAACAAACTTATAACACCCAATTTCTTTTGCTGCCTTTACGGCTTTCAACATTGCCTCTATATTTGACGTCTGCAATAACGTGTCGTTTCTTGATTCTCCGTAAACTCCCATCCATGCAAAATGATAAAAAATATCACACTTGCAATTTATCTTTTCAGGTAGTTTTTCAATTTCGTTCAAATCGCATTCAACAATATGAATGTTATTGTTTTCAGGTAAATTCGTGATCTTAGCGCTGTTTTTTCTTACAACTGCAATAACTTCCTTTCCCTGTTCGGCACTAATCCTGGCAAGCTCACTTCCTATCATTCCCGAAGCGCCGGTGATGACAATCCTCATTTTTTCAGAACCTCCGTCACTAAGGCATCAGAATCCATTCCGTAAAGCTTTCTCAAATATTTCTGATCTCCGACTTTGCTTGAATATATATCTTTTAAGCCAAGTTTGACAACCTTTACAGGCAAACCTTCTTCAGCTATAATGTTTCCGACTATGCTGCCTAAACCGCCTATAACAGAATGTTCCTCAAGAGTAAATACCCTTTTGTATCCCTTCAATATATCAAGTATAGCTTCTTTATCTATCGGTTTTAATCTGCAAACAGAATACACCTTCAAATCCCCGCCTAATTTTTCTCTGGCAGAAATCGCTTCTTCTATAATTGCACCTGTTGTCAAAACCAATTCTTTGTCCCCATCTTTAATAAGACAGGGTTTGCTGATGTCAAATTCTGTCCCTTCGGGATGAATGTCATTTTCTTTACCCTTACCCAACCTTACATAAGCTACGCCTTGTTTATTTAACATAGCGTCAAACGACTTTTCCGCTTCGGCTTTATCTGCAGGTGAATATACGTCAACTCCCGGAAGAGCTGACATAACTGCAATATCCTCTGTAATATGATGACTCATTCCGAGATAACCGTAACTGAAACCTGCTCCTACAGATATGATTTTTACATTGAGATCATTGTAAGCGCAATCATTTCTTATTTGCTCCAGACATCTCATCGTAGGGAAATTCGCAATTGAATAAATGAAAACTTTTTTACCTTCCTTTGCCATTCCCGCAGCCATACCCATCATATTCTGCTCGCTTATTCCGGCATTTACAAATTGCTGCGGCAGTTCACGAGCGAACTTATCCAACACGCCGAACCCTAAGTCTCCCGTGACCAACATTATGTTTTTATCTGATTTCGCTGCATTGTAGAGTTTTTCAATAAAAGCGTTTCTCATCAGTCAGTCAACTCCTTTTTCGCTTTATTGTAAGCTTCTCCGTCAGGATTCCTGTAATGCCACAGAATATTTCCTTCCATAAAGGATACACCTTTTCCTTTTATCGTATTTGCTATCACACACAAAGGTTTGCCTTTGTGCGGCATTGTAAGTGCTTTGTAAATCTGTTCACAGTCATGTCCGTTAATCTCCACCGTGTTCCATCCGAATGCACTCCATATCTTTGATATCTCCGGCAAATCGATAATATCTTTGCTGTTGCCCATCGCCTGCATCTTATTGCAATCAACTATAACGCACAAATTATCCAGCCCGTGTTGATTTGCAAACATTGCAGCTTCCCATACGCTGCCCTCGTTGCATTCACCGTCTCCGACAAGGACATATACGTTTCCTTTTTTAGCATCTCGTTTTCTTGCAAAAGCCATACCGCATGCAACGCTGATCCCGTGTCCCAGAGATCCGGTGGAGAATTCCACTCCTTCTACTCCTTTTGAAGAAACGTGCCCGCTGAGATTACTACCATTTTTACAATAGGAATTTATTTCGTCTTTTGTTAATATTCCCAATTCGTATAAAACAGCATAAACCGCACTTCCTGCATGTCCTTTACTGAGAATAAATACGTCTCTGTCTTCTCTCTTATAATTGTTTTTATCGTATTTCATTACGTCAGCATATAATACACTGACAATATCTGCTATAGAAAAGGCAGAACCTATATGAGACGCTTTTGCATTAAATATCATTTCAAGCACGTCCTGTCTGACGCGTTGTGTTAATATATTGGAAATCAGCATTTTATTATACCTCTCTGCAATTCTTTTCTGGTAAAAACGGGTACATATCTTCAAGAGACGGAGAAACCATAGTTCCGTCAGGCAAAATCTTGGATGACAATTTCGGCTCAAAATACTGAGTTTTATCTAACATTACCTCGAGAATAACGTTACCCTTTTCTGAAAAAAACCTCTTAGCCATATTTTCTATATCGTCAGGGTTATCCAACTTCATATAAGGTATCTTATATGCTTTTGCAATAAGTTCCATGTCTGGAAATTCTATTCCACATTCTGCATCTATACCGCAGAGTTCTCTGCCTTTAAAAATATTACTCTGCGTTTGTCTTATCGAATGATAGCAGCTATTATTAAGATAAACCATTTTTATATTCATCTGATTGTAATGCATCGTAGCAAGCTCCTGAATATTCATTTGCAAACTACCATCTCCTTCTAGACAAATAACTTTGTCATAAGCCTTTGATACCGCTGCTCCAATTGCGGCAGGAAGTCCATAACCCATGCTTGCGCATCCTGAATTATGAAATAATCTTTGGTTTTCTTTAAAACACCATGCCTGAAAAGTAATCACGCACGCGCTTCCGTTTGCACATATAATTGCCGTATCGTCTTCAACAGTACGACTGAATCTATCAAAAAACTCGTACAGATTTATTAGCCCGTTTTTTTCGGATAATTACCTTTATTCGCAGGATAGCGAGCATCTAATTCTTTTGCAAATTTGAGCCATTCTCTATGATTATCATCGTAAAAATTTTCGTCTTCAAGACATACGTCTATTAATTCCCTCAAATCGCAGACATAACTCTTTTCCACATGAATCGTAGGTTTCTTATGTTCGTCCGCATCAAAATTTACGTATATTACTTTTGCATTTTTAGCAAAATTTTCCCAATTATAACTAACTTGCCTTATACTCAACTGACTTCCGATAACCAACAATAAATCCGAATCCTGAACTACAAAATTACCTCCTCTTCTACCCATTATCCCAGGTCTTCCGCAATAAAGCGGATGTGCATCGGGCATAATGTCATGCGCATTCCATGTCGTTACCACAGGTATATTCAACCTTTCTGCAAACTTGCGGAATTGTCTCACATAGCCCGTATTGTCAATCGCAGTACCTGCCATAATCACAGGTCTTTTAGCCTTTTTTATTTCGTCAAGTAACTCTGCTCTGTCTTTTACCGAAAACTTGTCATATTTCAATCCTTCTGTTTCATCTGGAAAATATTCTTTCAATCCGTCTGTTTCAACTACCGCAGCCTGAACGTTCAAAGGGATATCGAGCCAGACAGGTCCAGGTCTTCCTTCCTGCATTAAATACCACGCCTTCTGCAAATGATAAAGTATCTCATTCGGTTCAACGATCATAAAAGCATATTTCGTCATACATGCAACAGCATCTACGATATTAAACTCCTGATCCCCTAACTGCCTGAGTTTCAAATTCGGGCAACTCTTTATTGTAGTCGAATATTTAACTTGTCCAGAAAAAACGAATATCGGAATGGAATCCAACCAACTGCCCATAACCCCGGTAATAGCGTTCGTTCCGCCTGGACCGCTAGTTACGCAAATTGCGCATGGATTGCCGCTCGTTCTAACATAACCTTCACACGCAATAGCACATGCCTGCTCGTGATGATTATAAATTACGCGTAATTTTGGATGATGCCCGAACGAATCATTGAGATGCATAGCACCTCCATCCGTAACGCTGAACATATCCTTAACTCCGTGCTCGACAAGAAAATCAGCTATTATATCCGAAACTTTCTTTTTCATTGCAAACCTTCCTTAATAACAGTTGCCATTTTATCAAGCATTTTTTTACTCATTCCCGGATAGACTCCTACCCAGAAAGTATTATTCATAATATAATCGGTATTTTTCAATTCCCCGACAACTCTATATTTAGTAAAATCGCCTCTTATATAATCAAAACACGGATGCTTTGTCAGATTACCTGCAAAAAGCATTCTTGTTTGAATATTGTTGCTTTCAATAAATCTAACAAGTTTTTCTCTGTTAACGCCTTCTTTAACGGTAATAAGGAAACCGAACCAGCTCGGTTCACTGTTATTAACTTCGCTAGGCAAATACACTTTGTCAGAAATATCTTTAAGGTTCTCTTTAAGATATTCGAAATTTTCTCTTCTTCTTCTTACAAACTCCGGCAACTTATCCAACTGAGCGCATCCTATCGCTGCCTGCAGATCTGTAGCCTTCAGATTATAACCGAAATGCGAATAAACATATTTATGATCGTATCCGCGAGGCAATAAACCGTATTGACCGTCAAATCTGTGTCCGCACATATTGTCTTTGCCTGAAGGACATACACAATCTCTTCCCCAATCTCTCATTGATTTCATGATCTTATTAAGCAACGGGTTTGAAGTATAGACTGCGCCGCCTTCTCCCATCGTCATATGATGCGGAGGATAAAAACTCGATGTTCCCAAATCACCGATACTTCCCGTATTCTTCCACTCACCTTTGTAGCAGTAGCTGCTGCCAAGAGCATCGCAGTTATCTTCCACAAGCCAAAGTCCGTGTTTATCGCAAAAATCCTTGACCCTGTTAAGATCAAAAGGATTACCGAGAGTATGTGCGATCATTACCGCCTTTGTCTTTTCACTTAATGCAGTCTCCAACTGTTCACAGTCAATATTATACTGATCGAGAGTTACATCAACAAAAACAGGTACGGCGCCGTATTGTATTATAGGTGCTACAGTTGTAGGGAAACCTGCCGCAACTGTAATGACTTCGTCTCCAGGTTTTATCCTTCTTTCTCCAAGCAACGGCGAAGTAAGCGTCATAAATGCAAGCAGATTCGCTGAGGAACCGCTGTTAACCAATGCACAGTATTTGACCCCTATAAATTCTGCAAGTTTTTTTTCAAATTCATTGGTATATCTTCCAGACGTCAACCAAAATTCCAATGCGCTGTCGACAAGATTAACCATTTCTTTATCATCATATACTCTAGCGGCATAAGTGATCCTGTCACCGTCTTTATATTCTTTTTTTGCATGGTATTTATTATAATACTCTTTTACCAAATCTAAAATTTGTTGTTTATCCTTATCTTGTTGCATCTTTAAGAAACTCCTTTATTTGTCTGTCGGTTATTTCTTTTAAATCTTTTTTTTCATTCCAGAAACGATACCATTCAACTGTCTTATTCAACGCTGTATCAATATTCCAAACCGGCTTCCAACCCAGTATTTTTTTTGCTTTTGAACAATCAAGTTTAAGAAAATTAGCTTCATGAGGTCCTCCGTCATAGCGATTTTCCCATTTTGCTCCTTTCCATCTTGAACAAAACTTGTCCGCAAGATCTCCTGTGCTTACGCAATCGGATTCATCAGGTCCAAAATTGTAATTACCTTCTTTTTTCCTTTCTATAACCTGTTCAGCCGCAAGGGTTAAATAACCGTTGAGACAGTCCAGTACATGCTGATAAGGTCTTGTAGAATACGGATTTCTTACTATAATTGTTTTTTCTTCAACAGTTGCTCTTACGCAATCAGGAATAATTCTGTCTGCACTGAAGTCTCCTCCGCCTATCACATTGCCTGATCTGCCTGTTGATAATGCGGGCGAGCTTTCAGAATCATAAAAACTGTTTTTATAGCTATATGTTACAAGTTCTGAACATGACTTGCTGTTACTGTAAGGATCGTAACCGCATAGATTTTCATTTTCGCGATAGCCCCACTCCCATTCTTTATTCTCATAAACCTTATCGGTGGTTACGTTAACTATACTTTCAATACTTTCGACTTCCCTGCATGCTTCCAGAATATTGACAGTTCCCATAACGTTAGTTTCGTAGGTATATCTCGGATTCGCATAAGATTCTCTCACAAGCGGTTGAGCAGCCAGATGAAAAACTATCTGCGGTTTGATTTTTTTGACAAAATCAGAAAGTTTTTCAAAATCTCTTATATCACCGAATTCCGTTTTAACTAAGCTGTTCAACCCAAGTATTTCATATAAATTAGGTTTCGTATCCGGTTCAAGGGCATATCCGTAAACATCCGCTCCTGCCAGCAAAAGAGTGCGACAAAGCCAGCTTCCTTTAAAGCCTGTATTTCCTGTAACTAATACTTTCTTTCCTTTATAAAAATCTATATTTACCATTTTATCCACGGAGCTTTTCCTTCGTTTATCAAATCTTCGAGATATTTTTTATCCCTCATAGTATCCATGCATTGCCAGAATCCACGATACTTGTAGGCTGTCAGTTCTTTTTGTGCAGCGAGGGCTTCAAGAGGTTCTCTTTCGAACACAGTCTTATCCCCTTCCAGATAATCAAATATCGCAGGTTCAAGCACGAAATATCCGCCGTTTATCCAGCCACCGTCTTCTTTTCGCTTTTCTGCAAACTCGGTAATCACCCCGTCAACGTCAGTTTTGATTACACCGAATCTGCCTTCCGGCTGAACTGAAGTCAACGTTGCAATCTTTCCTCCTTTGTTATGAAAATCTATAAGTTGATTCACATCGAGATCGCATAATCCGTCACCGTATGTCATGAGGAAAGGCTCGTTTCCGACGTATTTCTGTATACGCTTTATTCTTCCGCCGGTCATAGTATTTAAGCCTGTGTCCACAAGCGTTACTTTCCAAGGTTCAGAGGCATTACTGTGAACAATCATTTTATTATTTTGCGTAAAGTCGAAAGTAACGTCGCAACGATGCAGATAATAATCAGCAAAATACTCTTTTATTACATAACCTTTATAGCCGCAACAGATTATAAAATCGTTATGACCGTAATAAGAAAAATATTTCATGATATGCCAAAGTATAGGCATACCATCAATCTCTATCATCGGCTTTGGCTTAAGATGGCTTTCTTCGCTTATTCTCGTGCCGTATCCGCCCGCAAGCAATACAACTTTCATAAAGTACCTCTCATTTTATATATATTATTATATCATATAGAAAATATAATATCAATATTAAGGCTTCACTTTAGACTGTGCTTTAAGCTTTGTCAAAATATCGTCAATATTTTCATCAGTTACATTTTTGTAAATTAAATTCATGTTCTCCGGTTTAATTTCCAGCGATGACAAATCAATATCAATCAGTTTTTTTATCACTTCTTCAGAAAACCTGTATTTTATTACCTTTGCCGGATTTCCGCCTGCTACCGCATAAGGAGGGATATCTTTGACCACCACGCTTCCTGCCGCGATAACAGCTCCTTGACCAATTTTCACTCCTGAAACAATCGTTACTCCATAGCCTATCCATACATCGTCCTCGACTACTATAGGGCCCTTGCTCGTAGCCTCAGGTCCCATACCGAAATCAAGTGTCTTATAAGGATACGATGTAATACATCCGTATTTATGTTCTCCGCTCAAAATAAACTTTACATCTCCCGCTATAGAACATCTGTTTCCGATTTTCAACGACTCCTGCAAGACATTATAAGATTTTATATTCAATTCTCCGTAAGTTTTATCTCCGATTTTAACATTTTTACAAAAAGCAGGAAAATTTATACTATCATGACTCAAAGTAGTCATGTTGTTTTTATTCATATTTCTCCATATTTTTTGCATATGGCGAGTATAATATTTTCTTCTGTATCTGTCTTTTATGCTGAGTGTTTTTTTTAATATTCTGCCAGGAATAAAATAAGTCGGCAAAAAGTGAGTCCAAAAATATTTATTATTTATCGCATATTTCATAAACTTTAATTTATTGTCCGTCCTGAAATTAATGCCTTTTAATTTTTCTTCCACCTGATAACCGAACACGAACTTCAAACTCTTTTCAAATTCGTTGCAAAGCATATTCTTATCTAGCCCGGATTCCACACCGGTTTTCATAAGAACCTCTTTCCAATTTTTTATAAAAACTTCGTAAATATTATAATTTCCCGATAGGTTTGGAGTCGAAAAGCAATAATAATCTTTTATTATCGCTGTTCTTTTATTGTATTTCAACATTGCGAACGCCAGATGCGTCTGCAATAAATTGGTATTCATATATTTCTGTGGCTTTTCAATCATATTGAAGTACTTCTTTCTGAAAAGCAAAGAACTTACGAATGTCAACATAATTCCATTCATCTCAACAAAGCGATTTATTTCCCTATCTTCAAATACACAGTTTCCTGTTATTTCCGGAAATCTTCCAAAAGGATAATTCCCTTTGGGATTAGAATCAATGTCACCCAAGCAAAAATCGTTTTTATCCAAAAAATCCAGAAACTTATCAATATCCTTACAGTCAACTGAATCGTCGTCCGATAAAATCTGAATATATTTTCCTGTTGCATTTTGCAAAAGCCACAAAAAATTCCCGTCAGGGCCGAGATTCTTTTCGTTCCTGTTATACTTAATAAACGGATATTTATTGACAAGTTGCGAACAGTATTCCTCGGTGTCGTCAGAAGAACAGTTGTCACTGATTATTATTTCCACCTGCGGTCTGTATATTTTCAAAGCGCTTTGTACCGCCTCTTCCAAAAAAGATCTCCTGTTGTAAGTCGGTATACAAATCGATAATAATTTTTCGTTCATATTCTTCTCCTTTGATAGTTATTCCCCTTCTCTTAATACCTTCCTGATACAATCCAAAAAATAGTCTCCAAATCCTTCTTCAGGCTCAAGTATCATACCTTCTGCCCATTCATTCCAAGCATTGAAAAAAACATATTCCGTACCTCTTTCTTTACAGTCTTCTTTTAATGCCCGCAAATATTTTTCAAATACCGATTTCGAAGGTCTACTGATTTTATAACCTCTCCATTCATGTCTATAGGTATTATCCCACATTGAAAAAGCTCCTCGGAAATACTTTTTATCTGTAGGATGATTATGCATATCATTTATACAAAATTCCATCAGATCATCACCTTCATATTGCTTTATCAATGTCTTTAAATGCAACATCTTATTCAATTCAGACTTTAGTTTTTCATTTAAATGAAAAAACGGATTTTTATATTTGTCCAACACGTATCTTTGCAAAGAAAAACTCGGTTCTCTTATCATCAAAGCATCTGCTTTATCTGACGCTTGAACAAGCTGTTCTTTAACAGATATACTCTGCACAAAATAAATACCGTCAAAACCGATTTCTTTACACTTTTTATCAAATAAAGAAATCATATCGTCAATACATGGCACATTGACGTTAAACAACATGAAAAGGGGTTTGTTGTCTATCTTTATATATCTTTCATCTAAAAAAAACTTCTCAAGATATGAAAAATGTTTTTCCCAATCTTTCTCTTCTCCGTAAGTTTGCTCTATAAGAACATCTTTCTTCCCCTGCCAGCTTCTGAACCAAGTATGGTTTGCCCAAGTAAAGCAAAATTTTTGATCAATATCTTTCCATTTAAGCAAATTTTCGACAGGTTTTTCAAGCAACAATTTTCCTTGAAAATAATAATGATAGTAACTCATGCCGTATATTCCATACTTCTTGCAAAGCTCTGCCTGCCATTGCATAGTTCCTTTATCCAAATAATTATAATAATTATTATTCTGCGGTTTTATATGACCGCAATATTTATTCGGATTCTTAATTTTAGTCCATTCTGTAAACCCTTCACCCCACCACTCGTTATTTTCAGGAATCACATGAAATTGGGGTAAATTCATCGCAATGATTTTCATAAATATCTCCGTTATTATTTCAATTTATTTTGAACACACAGCAGCATGTATACTGCATTCACCGCTTTTTTCTTTAATAAGTACTTCAACAAAGCCTTCTTCTTACTTAAATTTCTTATATTTTCATTCAATACTTTATAAAAGTAATCGTCATTTACATAACTTGATATATATTCTTTCTTTTCCTTCTTCCCGACATTTTTATAAGCAGGTAAATAACCTATATCGCTTACGATATTATCCAGCTTTCTTGCGTTATAACTGTTTATCGCATCCTTGTCATGATATATTTTTTCCCATAACGAATCAAGATACTTTAAAAGCATTTTTATATTGTCTTTTTTCTTTATGTTGAATTTACCTGTAGCGCTTTGCAAACCTTTTCTGTATCCGTAATACGGCTTGTTTATAAATTTAACAGATTCACATTTGTCAAAAATTTCAACAGCAACCATCTGATCTTCGGCAAAAACCATTTCCTTATCAAATCTGATCTTTGCTTTTGTTCCGTTGAAAAAGTCTGCCTTAACAGCTTTCTTACACATAGATCCCATTCTGTATGAATCAAATAATAATCTATACAAATAAGACTTGTTTTCTCCCTTTTTAACCGTATAATCTGCTTCAAACCAGTTTTCAAATTCTCTTTTCCCGTCATCGAAAAAAGTATACCAGGAATGTTCTATTACATCCCATTGATATTGCTTAATATATTCGGCAAGCTCCTGAAGACAATCCTTATCCAACAAATCATCTCCATCAACAAATTTGACATATTCTCCTCGTATTTTATCAAGAGCAAAATTTCTGGCTTCCGAAACGCCGCCGTTAACTTTGTGGTATACAATAAAACGTTCGTCGTTTTTTGCGTAATCATCGCATATCTTTCCGCTTAAATCCGTAGAACCGTCATCTATTAAAAGCACTTCAAAATCCGGAAAAGTCTGCGATTTAACAGAATCCAGACATTCTCTTAAATATTTCTCAGTATTGTACACCGGAATTATTATTGAAAATTTACACATTATCGTTCATAATCTCCTGATAGGTTTCAGCTTTCACGTCGTTTTTATTTGCATATTTTTTTGTTTGTTTTGCAATATACGCCACTTCTGACAGACTCTGTTTTCTTAATATTGCTTTTATACTAAACATAAATATATAAAAACGATACCACAAATTCCATCTTACTTTCCCATAAAAAGATTTCATGTCAATTATACGATTTGTATAATGTACAACGATTTTATTCAGATTTCTTTTATCGTTCTTCGAAAAATTCAAAGATCTGCCTACTTTATGATAGATTATTGCGTCAAGAACAACTCCGCATTTCAACCCCTTGTTTTTCAGTCTTTTGCAAAAATTGAAATCTTCTTCGCCATGGAAAAACTTATCTGTAAATAATCCGTTATCTTTTATATAAGACGAGTCTATCATCAAACAACATCCCGTAACGAAATCAGCAAAAATAAAACTTATTCCTTTTGCTTTAAGTTTGTCTATCTCATTTTGCGAAAAATATTTTCTGTCTCCATACCATCTGAAAGATCCGCCTGCATTCCAAAGCGTTTTTTTATCAAAATAATATCTTATATCACAAGTTATCGCAGTACAGTTTTCAGCTTTCATAACTTTATACATTGAGTCAAAAACATCCCCAGTCAACTCAACATCGTTATTCAGCAAAGTAATAGTTTCATAATGATGGCATATTAAGGATGAAACAAAGTTATTTGCGCCTGCAAAGCCCAGATTGTTCTCGCTTTGGATAATACAAATCCTTTCCTCATCGCTAAAAGCAACGATTTCTCTATATTTTTCAAGCTCTTCTAAATTATAAGTTAAAACTTTCTCTTCTCCGAAAATCTGTCTGGCACTATTTATAAGTAAATCGTATTCATTATCTTTTGATGCATTATCCACAAGATAAATATCTTCTTTGACAGCAAACTCTTTTATTGAATTCAAAGCCGCCACTGTATCGTCAAGACCATTCCAATTAAGCATTATTATAGCTGTTTTTTTCATAGTTCACACCTTTTCCGTTTTATTTTTAATTTTAGATATTAATCCAATTATAACAAGAATAATCGGCATTTCATAAAAAGTCAGCAGATTATAATAATAACTAAACCAGGATAAAACCAAAGGAGAAACAGCTGCCACATACGCCGCCTTGAACCAAATATTTTCACTGTTTTTAGTTTTTATAAACATCCAATAAAAGATAAAAGCGAATATCAATAAAGCTACTATCATTCCGCCAAACCCTACATAACTATAAATAGCCCCGAAAAAAGTATCTACATTTACAGGCATATCTCCGTTTAATCCTATATTCACCCACCCATCCCAAGTGTTGTTAACAGAAGGATACGGAATTTTAAGAGAATTTAACGTAACCATGTTGATTATCGTTATGATAGGCTGGAATAATATCATCAAATTATTTGTCGGTACAACATGCTTTAAAGACTCTTCTAAAGCCAAAACTCCTGAGAACAAATATTTCATCAAGTGCTGGATTACCTGGACAACTATGTCGTTGGTAATTTTCGTACCGTTAAATCTGAATTCTACCAGATAAACGCATACTCCCATTGCAAATGCAAGAATTGCCGTAATAGCCAAATATACAAGCGAAATTCTAAGTTTGCCGATATATACTCTCAGCATTAAACCGCCGAGAAAAACCAGAATGAGATTGTATTTTACTCCGACTATAGCGTTATAAGCAAATATTATTGCAATAGGAATCAATGCATACCATTTCTTTTTAGTAATAGTAGCAATAAGCAATATACAAAATATATTTGCAAAGATCTGCAAATGGCCTATTATACCATTCGACACTTTATCTCCGAAATCAGAACTACCGAGAAGTGAAAGCAATTCTCTGTTCAGCACAAAATAAAATCCTATCAATAATATAATCAATACGCTACATACTATCGAAGTATTTAACGAAGTCTCAACGTTGTATCGATAACGCTTGCATTGCAATTCTGTTCCATTTAATGATGAATTAACAGGTTTTTTAATTATTGCAGAACTTAAACATCCGAAAATGAAAAATATCAAAACACCTGCCATCATCAACAGCATCGCATTGAATCCTATTGAAATAAACCCTAATTTCTTCCCAAAAATTACAGAAATCAAAACTACAACATAAAGCGGAACGCTTAACAGTGTGGCAGGAGATAAAAAGGTATTAAAGCGCTTATACTCGATAATAGTTATCAAGCACACCTCAATTCCGAATAAAATTGTTAACAATATTATTTCTGCCACGACTAATACTACCTTCAGTTTATTCTGTCTTTAGCATAGTATCATAGATACTTTCCATTTTATCTACGCTATTTTCCCAATCGTAAAGTTCAATTACACGTTTTCTTCCGTTTTCGCCAAACAATAAACGTTCATCTTTTTCAGTAATTAAACGGTATAATGCCTTTGCGGTTGCAATATGATCGTTTCGACGAACTACATAACCGGTTTTACCGTTTTCCATTACCTCTCTGAATCCGTCTACGTCACTGGTAACGGCAGGAACAGCACAAGCCATTGCTTCAACGACTGCAACTCCAAAAGATTCACTATCATACCTGCTTGTACAACAAAAAACGTCGAACCCGTTTATTATCTCCGGCAATCTACTGTTTTCTACATAGCCCATGAGACGTACTTTTTCTTTTAAGCCAAGCTCTTGAATTAATGCAATAAGATTATCTTTTTCTTCGCCTTTTCCATAAATTTCATAAGATATGTTATCGGCAATTTCATTTTTTCCGTTTTCCTTCAGCATTTTTAACATTTCTGCAAATGCCTTTATTGAAACGTCAATACCATATTTATACGAAAGGGTTTTCACTGTGCCGATTACATATCCTGTTTTCCTTTCAACATTGGCGGGCCTGAATCTTTTTACATCTACTCCGAAAGGCGTGATAAATATTTCTTTTTTTATTTCATCTATTTTACGAGTCTGTTCTGCCATACATTGACTTGTAGACGCTAGATAATTGTAATACTTCAAATTCTTTTTTACAGTTTTTAAGTTGAATTTACTTTGGTAAGGAAAATCGTAAACATCACTTCCCCATATACTCAACAAAGCGTGTTTTTGTCCTGCCAGTCGACCTAATGTCCCATATCCACTTGCATAATGAATGTTTACGATGTCGAATTTCTGCTGCATAATGTAATTCTTCAACTGCATGGCATTCAGATAATAGCCTAAAGGTGCAGGAAAACTCAATCGTTTGCATATAATCTTTTTTCCTTCATCGCAATCAAAAGCAAAATCATGATTACTGCAATAAATTACATGTACTTCATGACCTCTTTCAGCCAAAGCATTAGCCCATCTTCTGGTATGAATACTGTTTGCAGCAGATACCAAAGCGATTTTCATTTCTTATCAAATCCTCCGACAAAATCAATCGACGCACATTTGTCAAGCGGCAATTTTACAGGTTTTCCGCTGAATGAAGATTTATATATAGCCAATATCATTTCCAATGCGTTTCTTCCTGCAACTGCATCCACATAAGGCTTTCGATCGTTATTTATTGCGTCTATAACATCAGCAAAAAGACTGGTATGTCCGTTGCCGTACACGTTAGATGTCTCTTCAAAAAATCCCTTATTATCAGCATCGTGAGCCTGTTCGTCCGCAAAATCCCAGACATCTATAGCGTTTGTAGATTTACCACCAAGCTTAACCGTACCTGTTTCTCCGAACAAGTATAGCGTTTCTTCAAGATTCTTAGGATAGACATTTGTTGTACCTTCTATAGTTCCGACAGCTCCGTTCTTGAACTTAACCACTGCCATACCTATATCCTCGCATTCAAGATAATCGTGGAACTGTTGTTTTGTAACGCCGTAAACCTCTTCCACTTCGTCACCCATCATCCAACGAAGAAGATCGATGCCGTGAATACACTGATTCATCAGAGCGCCGCCGTCCTGAGCCCACGTTCCTCTCCACTTAGCCTGATCGTAATAATCTTTATTTCTGTTCCAACGCACATGAATAGAACCATGAGATATTTTACCGAATCTTCCTTCTTCAAGAGCTCTTCTCATCTGCTGAACAGCGATATTGAATCTGTTCTGATGGCAAGCTGACACCTTTACACCCTTTTCTTCGCTGCATTTAATTATTTCTTCAGCATCGGCAATACTCATTGCCATCGGCTTCTCTATAATAACGTTAATACCCTTGTCAATGCAGTAAAGAGCAATTTCGGCATGGATACCGCTCTCTGTGGCAATAGAGCACAGCTGCAATTCAGGATGTTCAGCTATCATTTTTTTATAATCGGTATATCTTGCGATCGTTTTGTCTTCCTGCAGACCGTGCTTAGCAAGAACATTCTCCATATGTTCAGGTACTACATCGCATACCGCTACGATTTCAAGTTTATTGTTTACCGCTGCTTTAATATGGTTGGTAGATATTCTTCCACAACCGATCAATGCGTATTTCATTTAATTAACTCCCTGTTATCAAAGTAATTCTATTTTTTCTCTGTATTTTACATTCTTCATTGCATTCTTTGTGTCGAAGACTACAGGAGCGTATTTTGCTACCATATCGTAATCGATCGTAGTATGTCCGCTGGTAACTATTACAATATCGAACTTTGATACTATTTCAGGAGAAATTTCCTTAATGCCCTCATACCACTGTCCCTTATATCTGTACTTAGGAATATACGGATCATAATAAGTTACGTCGCAGCCTTCTTTTCTTAACAAATCACCTACTACAAGCGCAGGGCTTTCACGATAATCGTCAATATCTTGCTTATAAGCAACGCCTATCTGCAATACTTTTGCTCCGTTCATAGATTTTTTGAAACGGTTGAGAATATCAGACGTTCTTTCGACGGTATATTCAGGCATCTTATCGTTTATCATCATAGAAGCCTCGATCATCGAAGTGTGGAAACCGTATTCACGTGCTTTCCATGACAAGTAATAAGGATCGAGAGGAATACAGTGTCCGCCGAGACCGGGACCAGGATAAAACGCCTGGAAGCCGTACGGCTTTGACTTCGCCGCCTCGATAACCTCCCAGATGCTTATCTTCATCTTATGGCAAAGCTGTGCAAGTTCGTTTATAAGTCCTATATTGATGTTTCTGTATGTGTTTTCGAGAATTTTCTCCATTTCGGCAACGGCAGGGGAAGATACTTCGTGAATATCGCTCTGAAGCACTGCACGGTACATGGTGGCAATCACTTCTCTTGCATCATCGCCGATAGCTCCTACAACTTTAGGAGTATTTTTAGTTTTATAAATCAAATTGCCCGGATCAACTCTTTCAGGACTGAAACCGAGATAAAAATCTTCGCCGCATTTGAGTCCGCTGCCTTCTTCAAGTATCGGTTTGAGAAGTTCTTCTGTAGTACCGGGATATGTTGTCGATTCAAGAACGACCATCGTTCCCTTCTTCAGATGCTTGGAAATCGCGATAGCGCTATCTCTTACATAACTGATATCAGGCTGTTGGTGAATATCGAGAGGCGTAGGCACGCATATAGCAATAAAATCCACCTTGCTAACAAATGAAAAATCGCTTGTAGCCATAAGCATACCGTCTTTTACAAGTTTTGCAAGATCTTCATCTACAACGTCGCCGATATAGTTATGTCCTTCGTTGACCATCTTGACTTTGCTTGCCTGAACATCGAAACCTATAGTCTTAAATCCCGCTTTTGCCTTTTCAACTGCAAGCGGCAATCCGACATAACCCAAACCGCATACACCTACGACTATAGATTTCTCTTTGATCTTCTTCAAAAGTTCTTCTTTCATTGACATAAATTCAAATCTCCTCAATTATATCGTTTTTGTTTATATATTTCCTTCCACATTTACAAACGGCTTGTCCGTTTAAGAATTTGAGTTTTTCTCCGCAATTGCAAACGTATCCGCTTACTCTGGCAGGATTGCCTTTTACCAACGCATAGTCAGGCACGTCCTTTGTAACTACACTGCCTGCCCCGACCAATGCATACTTACCGATATTATGACCGCAAACTATAGTGCTGTTCGCACCTATACTGCATCCTTTACCGAGAATCGTATCTCTGTATTCGCTTTTTCTGCTAACATGGCTTCTCGGATTTATTACGTTCGTAAAAACACAGCTCGGTCCGAGAAAAACGTCGTCTTCACATTTGACACCTGTATATACAGAAACGTTATTCTGTATTTTTACGTTGTTCCCTAAAATTACGCCGGGAGAAATAACCACGTTTTGTCCGATATTGCAATTTTTCCCTATCTCGCAATCTTTCATAATATGACAAAAATGCCATATTTTTGTTCCTTTGCCTATATTACAAGGTTCATCCACATAACTGGATTCATGTACGAAAAAATCTTTTTCCATATTAAACTGCCTTTCAAATACATTCATTTAACGCCTTGACAACGGTTTCGATTGTATTGTCGTCAAGATAAGGATGCATAGGGATACTCATAACTCTGCCGCACAGACTTTCTGCGACTTTAAGATCGTCAAGATTGAAATCGTAACCTTTAAAAGCAGTCTGTTTATGCATAGGTATAGGATAATAAACCATTGTCGGTATTCCTTTTTCCTTTAATGAAGCCTGGATCATATCCCTCTGCTGCTCGCTTTCCAATATAAGTGTGTATTGCGCCCAACTGCTTTCAAATCCATCAGGAACAAAAGGAGTAACAAACTTGTTTTTAAGCGCTTCAGTATACTTTGCCGCAGCAATGTTTCTGTCTTTTAGTTCGTATTTTCTGAACGCGTCGAGTTTCGGCAATAACACCGCAGCCTGAACCGTATCGAGTCTGGAATTGTAACCGATTCTTACGTTGTCGTATTTATAACTGCCTTTTCCGTGAACTGCCAATGAAGACATGAGTTCATAATACTCGTCATTGTCAGTAAAAATCGCTCCGCCGTCGCCATAACATCCGAGCGGTTTTGCGGGGAAGAAAGAGGTTGTAGCTATATCTCCGAACGAACAGGCTTTTTTCCCGTTGATGCTTCCTCCGAAACCTTGTGCTCCGTCCTCAATGATCTTCAACCCGTATTTGTCTGTTACTTTTCTGATAGCGGGAAAATCAGCAGGCTGTCCGAACAAATCAACTGCGACGACACACTTGGGATTCAGTTTTCCCTCTTTTATTACTGCCTTGACTGTTTTTTCCAACTTTACTGCGTCTATGTTGAAGGTTCTCTCGTCCACGTCTACAAAAATACAAGTAGCTCCTTCAAGCGCTACGGTTTCTGCACTCGCAAAGAAAGTAAAAGTAGGCACAAAAACGGCATCTCCTTTTCCTACTCCGAGACATCTGAGCGCAATCGTTAATGCGTCTGTGCCGTTAGCGCATGTAAGGCAATGCTTCACTCCGCAATAATCTGCAAGTTCGGTTTGCAACTGTTTTACCTCTATGCCGCCGATAAAACGTCCTTCCGTCATAACAGTTATCACGTTCTTGTCAATTTGTTCTTTTAATACCTCATATTGCTTTTTTAAATCGATAAACTGCATTTTATTTCCTCTCTTTTGATTTTAATGCGTAATCTATTGCTTCTTCAAGTTTGTCTGTAAGGACTTTATAATCAAAATCTTTTGCTCCATTTTTTGCATTCCTACACATAACGGAATAATCGCAATCTGGCATATTATAGATTTTTATTATTGCATTCGCTATTGTTTCAATATCCTGATTTTCGCAAACTATTCCGCATTCATACTTCTTAATCAGATCATAAGCTACTTCTGTAGTCGATACGATCGGTTTACCCGCATTCATATAATCGAACAATTTATTCCAGCTTACTCCGTATTTCGACACTCCCGTTTGTTGAACGCTTATCATATTCAAATCAGATTTTGCGCATACGGACGGCATAAACTTTTTATCTATCCTCCCCTTAAAAAACACATTATCTATTTTTTCTTCAATGCATTTTTTTTCTAATATTTTTTTCTCAGTGCCGTCTCCGAATATCAAGAATTTAATATCAGAATACCCTTTGTTTTTTATATATTTTGCAGCTTCAACAAGCAAACCTACATGATTTGCCTCTCGTACCGATCCTGCATAAACAACTTTGAAAACTTTTTTATCGTCAAGCTCTCCGTCGTTGTAAACATCTTCTTTTCTCTGTCTGTCCTGCAAATCTATATCCAATCCGTTATTTACGTTGAATATCTTATCCGGGTTTACTTTCTTTTCCCATTTCTTGTCACAGATATAATCTTTTCCTCCGGGCATAGTAAAAACCAGAGAATCCGCATTCTTATAAATGTATTTCTCAAGCATAAACAACGCGATTATGGCTGGATTTTTCGCCGAAATATTTTTATATTCGACAATAGACAAAGGCCATAGATCCCTGATTTCCACAACACAAGGAATTTTATGTTTTTTTGCAAACGCTTCCGCTTTCCATGCCGTAAACAAATCAGGAGAAGAAGTATATATCACTTGTGGATTTTCATAAGAATATCTTTCCCAGATTTTCTTTATGTCAAATGCAAACCCCAGCATATTTTTAATTCTGCCTATACCATTGCCTTTATACTGAGAAGATTTAATATACGTGTATTTTACTCCTTCGTAAGGCACTTCTTTAAAAAGTCCCTCTTTTTCAGAAATCATATTTATTTCTGTATTATGAATAGCGCTTGAAGTAAAAATTCTTACGTTATATCCTCTCTCTGCAAGTTCTTTAGCAAAATAGAAATGTCTGCACAATCCTCCTTGTGCAGGCGTAAGTGCATAATGGTTTATGATCCAAATTGTTTTTTTACTTTCAGTATTTTCATTAATTTCAGCCATATGTCTAATAAAATTCCTTTTAGTATTGCTATTTCAATATTGCCGCAAAGGTCATGAATATAAGTTTGATATCATACCAGAAACCGAGCTTTTGCATATACTCGATATTAAGCGCGATTTTCTTTGGCATTATTTCGTTTATATATGTCTCTTCCGGATTTTCGCTTTTTGCAAGCACTTCGTTTTCGTCTCTGTAAACAATAGAAGCAAGTTCTGTTATTCCGGGCTTTATTCTGAGAATATTCCTCTGATAATCGTCATAAAGAGCTACATATCTCGGAACTTCGGGACGAGGACCGACAAAACTCATCTGTCCGATCAAAACGTTTATCAGCTGAGGCAGTTCGTCCACCTTTGTCTTGCGAAGAAACTTGCCTATTCCCGTTATACGGCTGTCTGCGCCGACGGTTATCTGCATACCTTTTTTCTCCGCGTCAACTACCATTGTGCGGAATTTGTATATGCGAAATTCCTTGCCGTCTTTGCCCACTCTTACCTGTCTGAAAAACACCGGTCCTTTTGAAGTCGCCTTAATGATTATTGCGATTATCAGAAAAGGTATCAGAAGAAACAGAAGTCCCAGCGCTGAAGCAGTTATGTCAAAGCATCTCTTCAGGAATAGAGAAAACCTCTTTTTCTTAAGCAGAGCGTCAAAGTCGACAATATTTTGCTTTTCAGTTGTCTGAACGGTTTCGTTATTTATTCCTTCATTTTCCATAAACAACCTCTTGCACCGATTTTCTGAACGAATCGATCACATAATCAACCTCTTCGTCAGTAAGCAAAGTGTGCAACGGCAAAGTAATCTCGTTGCTGTACTTCGCGTATGCCACAGGATAATCCTTTATGTCAAAGCCAAGGTTTTTATATGCCGTATGCATAGGGAGCGGCTTATAATGCACGTTGGTCGCAACGCCTTTTTCAGCCATTTTTACGATTATGGCATTTCTTTGTTTCTCATCGATACCGCTGACTCTGATAAGATAAAGATGCCCGCTCGAAGAGAAATTTTCACCGTAATGAACGACTGTCTCGCCGTATTCTTTCAGTGCAGCATCGTATCTGCTTATTATCTCCCTTCTGCGATCGAGAAGCCCTTCGTATCTTTTAAGCTGAGCAAGTCCGATTGAAGCCATAATGTCTGTCATATTGCATTTCTGACCGCACATTTTTATGTCGTACTCCCACGCCCCGAGCTGATTTTTCGCGAGTGCATCCTTGCTTTGTCCGTGCAGAGACCACAGCATAAACTCGTGATAAAGCGCATCGTTGTCAACACCGTCTATATCCTTCCAGACCACCGCGCCGCCTTCTGCCGTAGTCAGATTTTTAACTGCGTGAAAACTGAAAGAAGTAAAGTCAGCGTGCATACCGCTTCTCTTTCCGTCCTTAACTGCACCGAAGCTGTGAGCCGCATCCGCAACAAGCAGGATCCTTCCGAGTTTTGCCTGCATATCGTTGGAAGCCGCAAACTCCGAGCTTCTCTTTTCAAGCATTTTTCTCACTCTGTCGTAATCGCATATCTTGCCGGCTATGTCGACGAGAATAACAGCTTTTGTCCTTGCAGTGATAAGATTTTCAAGCTTCGCATAATCCATTTCATAACCATCACCCTCAAGGTCGCAAAGCACGATCTTAGCGCCGACGTGTTCTATGACGCTTGCGCTTGCAGTATAGGTGTATGCACTGGTTATCACTTCGTCTCCATTGCCTATTCCGAAAATCCTGAGAATAAGTTCAAGTCCCGCTGTTGCGGAATTAAGACAGACGGCTTTGGACGTACCGCAAAAAGCCGCTATTCTTCTCTCGAATTCTTTTGTTTTAGGTCCGGTGGTAATCCAGCCTGAACGCAACGAATCGACAACTTCGTCGATTTCTGCCTGACTGATATCGGGGGGTGAAAATTTAATGTTCATATTTTCCTTCACTATAAGTATTTTATAAAAGTTATTATATCACACGCTTTTTATATGTGCAACATAATATAAATAAAATATATTTCCCGCGCATTTAAATATAATCGTTATCGTTTTATTCACAATCTGAATTCAACGATATCGGTTTGAAAAACGTCAACTTAAATTTGTTTCAGCTTTCGCCAATAATTGCTGAATAAGACAAGCGCCCTTCAATAAAATCGATAACGGTTATTATATGTCCGATGACGTCAACCTGCACTTTTCCTATGACGTTCTGCCATATGTTGAGACGATAGCGATTTTGGCTGTAAACAAACACGGGCTCGACAAAATTCAATTCTGTAACATATGGTTTTTCATCGCTTGCAAGCACCCCGTTTTTATCCCATAAATCCCTTTCGTTCCGATATCCGTAAACGTTATAAGTAACGAATAATTTACCCTCTGCAAAGACCTTGAGCTGATAGTTGTCGGCATATTCGGCTGTATAAACGTTGACGAATTTCTGATAGTCAAAAAGTGTAAGCGTCTGCGTCTCAGAGCAATCGAAGACGTAAAAATAACCGTATCCGCCGCTACCGCCGCTGCTCGCAAAATAAAACAGCTGACAATATCCTTCGCCTTTGAAATCGAATGCAGCAACTCCTGCTCCGTATCCCTCGTTTGTCTCAGGAACTATCTCTCTGCCGTCTGAAACTCTTATTTTAATGTCGGTAAAATATGAAGAATCAGGCGCAAATCTGACACCTAAAACCGTCACGGTCTGCTCTTCTCCGCTGTCGTCAAGCACAGCGTTTATCTGACATATGATCTCTTCTTTGCACATATCGATCGCACTTGAGACTGTGCTCCCGCAAAACGCTCCGCATACCGCGGCTATTAAACAAACAACCAATTTTTTCATACTTTTAGCATTTGCTTTAATCAGGATGTTATGTCAGAGAAAACGTGATGCACTATCATGCGGACAATACTCTCGTTTTTTTCATATATTGAAACAGCATATTTAAAAGGAAATAAAATGGAAAATCTGATCAAAAAGCACATTCGCTTCAATGATATATGGCTGATGATATATTTCTTGATCCACGTGATATACATTGTGCTATGCATATTTTTCCCTGTGCCTAAAGAAAATGAAAAGTCAGTCTTAGACGTCGTGATGCGAACATCTGCGGCAGTACTTATAGGCTATTTCCTGAGCAAAAACTTTGTATCGAACAAATCACCGATAACCGCAGATGAAGGAAAAAGGATACGCATCCGCGTGCAGTCAGACGTAATAGGCGCAATCGGATTGTTCTGCTTATGCGTATTTGGTATTGTCAGATTTATTTCATCAATCGTAATGCCCTACTATATCATGTCACAGTTAAGAGACTTTTATCTTGCTTCAACTGCATTTCTTATGGGAACGGCAAGGTAAAGCCTTATAAATCATGTTGCTAAAATCTATAATTTTTTTATTAATAAAAAACTTATACTTCTTTAACGCTTAAAACAAAACATTGTCCGTTATCAAAAGCCAGGTGCAACTCTTTTTCATTAACTTCAAACGCTCCGATATAGTATTCTCTGAGTAAAAACAATAGCCCATTTAAAATCTCATCCTCTGAATAGATTTCACTATTTAAAATTTCAGTTTTTATTTCTTTTCTCATAATTTTCTCCTTATGTAATTTTAGTGCATGGAAATATTATATATCGCATTTCAGTTACTTTCAACAAAAAGTAACTGCATTTCAATATATTTTTGTTGAGGAATAACTATGGAAACTTTAAACTCTTTAAAAGACAGATTCAACGAATTGCTTGCAGAACATAATCTCAAGCCGTCAGTCCTTGCCTTAAAACTTAACATTCCTAAAAACACTCTGTGCCGCTACGCTCGCGGTGCTCAGATGCCAAACCTTAAAATGGCTATGCTTTTGTCAGATTATTTCGGGTGCAGTATCGACTACCTTCTGGGGAGAACTGACAGCAACTGCAATTTTAACCCCCAAGACGCAAAACCTTTTAAAGAACGTTTTCCATTTCTCCTGCAACAATTTAAAACAAACAAATACCGTATTGCCAAAGAAACAAACTTGCATTCCAGTATTCTTTACCGCTGGCAAAACGGGAATTGTTCTCCTGAACTTGACAGTCTTATCATACTTGCAGATCACTTTGACTGCTCTGTCGAATATCTCATTGGAAGAAGCAATAATATTTGGTAATCGATAAATAAGATTAAAAATCAGAAAATATTATTAAAAGGCTTATCGCTTATAATTGCCAACTTTTTGGCTTTAAAAATATTGACAATTGATTTTTAATCAGTTATTATATATTAGACATCGCGTAAAAACGATTTAAATATGCTGCTATGGCTCAGCAGGTAGAGCACGTCCTTGGTAAGGACGAGGTCACCGGTTCAAGTCCGGTTAGCAGCTCCATTTACGGCACTGTTCTTACGGACAGTGCCTGTTTTTTTCGTGCCAACCTCAGATTGAAATTGTGACGCTCACATTGTTCGCTATTCCGTCGTGCCGATACGCGCTCCTTACAAGTCCGGTTAGCAGCTCCACAAAAAGCAATCCGTAAGGGTTGCTTTTTCTTTTTGAAATCGTAGTGATATCGGCAATTTTGTTTGCAAAACATGCCAAAACAATATAAAATTTAACCTCTTCCCTTCTTTTATCCAAAATGAGGTTGTTTTTGTACGTTTAATAAAAATTTAAAAAAGGTATTTGATATTTTTTTAACATATGTTACAATAGAAATATGTTACCCGATGTTATCAGTCGTTTTTTTTGCTGTTTTCGGGGATAAGGAGGAAATATGAATAAAAATTCTGCGTTTCACGGCACTGCCGAACAGAAAGCGCGGCTTATGGCGGTTATCGAAGAATCCCGCTCTACTCCGGGCTGTCTGATGCACGTTCTGCAGGAAGCTCAAGGCATTTACGGCTACCTGCCCATAGAAGTTCAGACGATGATTGCCGAAGGATTGGAAATTTCTCTTTCCGAGGTTTACGGCGTTGCCACTTTCTACTCTCAGTTCTCTTTGAAGCCGAAGGGCAAGCACCGCATAAGCGTGTGCCTGGGTACGGCTTGTTATGTCAAAGGCTCAGACAAAATTCTTGCCGAAGTTGAAAAAATATTGGGTATTAAATGCGGCGAATGTACTGAAGACGGTCTTTTCTCGATCGACAGTTGCCGCTGTGTAGGCGCGTGCGGCCTCGCTCCCGTCATGATGATCGACGAAGAAGTTTACGGCAGACTCAAACCCGAAATGGTCAAAGACATTCTCAACAAATACAGGGAGGCGCAGAAATGACGAACGCTCAGCTCGACGCAATACGCGAAAAGAAAAAGGATTTGATACGCGTTCGCCGCGTAATCAAGGAAGAAGGCGAAAAACTCGCCGCTAAGACAGGCTACCGCAAGCAAGTGCTGGTATGCGGCGGTACAGGTTGCACCTCTTCTCACTCGATGCAGGTAATCGCTCAGCTCGAACAATCGCTGAAAGAACTGAATATTGACGATATACTTATAGTAAAGACAGGCTGTTTCGGTCTGTGCGCGCTTGGGCCTATAATGATCGTATACCCCGAAGGCGCGTTTTACGCACAGATGACGCCCGAACACGTCAAGACGGTGGCTGAAAAGCACCTCGTAAAGGGCGGCGAAATAGTAAAAGAACTTCTCTATCAGGGCACTGTCGCAAAAGACGGCAGCATTATCCCCTTCTCAGAAACTCCGTTCTATAAAAAGCAGATGAGAATAGCGCTGAGAAACTGCGGCGTTATCGCTCCCGAAGACATAGAAGAAGCTATCGGCGCAGGCGACTATGCGGCGCTTGAGAAAGTCCTTAAGGAGATGACTCCCGACGACGTAATCAACGAAATGCTTGCCAGCGGACTCAGAGGCCGCGGAGGCGCAGGATTCCCGACCGGCAGAAAATGGTCTTTTGCCAAAGCTTCTGTATCTGACGTCAAATACGTGTGTTGCAACGCAGACGAAGGCGACCCGGGCGCGTTCATGGACCGCTCCGTGCTCGAAGGCGACCCGCACTGCGTACTCGAAGCTATGGCTATCGCGGGTTATGCAATAGGCTCGAATCACGGTTTCATTTACGTGCGTGCAGAATACCCCGTTGCGGTACAGCGTCTTAAAATAGCGATCGCACAGGCGCGCGAATACGGCTTGCTCGGCAAGAACATATTAGGCTCGGGCTTCGACTTCGACATTGAGATCCGCCTCGGTGCAGGCGCATTCGTATGCGGAGAAGAAACCGCACTAATGACAAGTATCGAAGGACACCGCGGCGAGCCTCGTCCCCGTCCCCCGTTCCCTGCCGTAAAAGGCTTGTTCGGCAAACCGACAATTCTCAACAACGTTGAGACCTGGGCGAACATCAACCCGATAATAATGAACGGTGCAGCATGGTTTTCATCTATAGGCACTCCCACCTCTTCTGGCACAAAAGTTTTTGCTCTCGGCGGAAAGATCACCAACGTAGGTCTCGTTGAAGTCCCGATGGGTACTACCCTCAGAGAAATCGTCGAAGAAATAGGAGGCGGAATTCCAGGAGGCAAAAAGTTCAAAGCGGCGCAGACAGGCGGACCTTCGGGCGGCTGTATACCTGCGGAATGCATCGACACTCCGATAGATTACGACAGCCTTCTTGCGATTGGCTCTATGATGGGCAGCGGCGGTATGATAATCCTCGACGAAGACACCTGTATGGTGGACATTTCAAAGTTCTACCTTGAATTCACCGCAGACGAATCGTGCGGAAAATGCACGCCATGCCGTATAGGTACAAAACGTCTGCTTCAGCTTCTCACCAAGATAACCGAAGGCAAGGGCGAACCCGAAGACCTGGTCAAGATAGACGAACTTGCCAACCATATGAAACAATCCTCTTTGTGCGCATTGGGTCAGTCAGCTCCCAACCCGGTACTGTCTACTCTGCGCTATTTCAGAAAAGAGTACGAAGCTCACATCGTTGACAAAATTTGTCCTGCCGGGGTTTGTAAAGCGCTGTTTACATACCATATCATCCCCGACAAGTGCAAGGGCTGTACGCTGTGCGCGAGAAACTGCCCTGTCAAGGCTATCAGCGGCGAAGTCAAGAAGCCGCACGTCATCGACACGTCAAAGTGCGTAAAGTGCGGACTGTGTATCGCAAACTGCAAATTCGGCGCGATAGAGAGAAAGTGAGGTGGAAATTATGGAAAAAATGGTCAATCTTAAGATAAACGGAATATCGGTATCAGTCCCCGAAGGAACGACGATACTTCAGGCGGCGAGAAAGGCGCATATAGAAATTCCTACTCTCTGCTTTCTCAAAGACGTAAGCTGCGTAGGATCATGCCGTATGTGCGTGGTCGAAGCGACGGGCGCGCGCGGTCTTGTTGCCGCATGCGTATACCCCGTAGCGGAAGGCATGGAAGTAAGAACGAATACAGAAAAGTGCCGCCGTTCACGCAAAATGACGCTCGAGTTATTCCTCAGCAAACACAAGAAAAAATGCCTTTCGTGCGAGCGCAACCACAACTGCGAATTGCAGAAACTTTCCTTGGGTTACAGCGTGGACGAAGACCGTTTCAAGGGCGAAGACTTTGTCCTGCCTATCGACCTGTCAACGCCTTACGTAGTGCGCGACAACGATAAATGTATCAACTGTATGCGCTGCGTTGCGGCTTGCCGTAAACAGCACGTAAACGCTATTGGTCCTATCGGAAGAGGCTTCAACGTGCATATAGGAAGCGCGTTCGACCGTCCTCTTTCAGACTCACCCTGCGTAGGTTGCGGTCAGTGTATCGTAGCCTGCCCCGTAGGCGCACTCAGCGAAAAATCCAACGTAGACGAAGTATGGGACGCCCTCGGCGACAGCACTAAAAAGGTAGTATTCTTCACCGCTCCGTCAGTACGCGCAACGCTGGGCGAAGCGTTCGATATGCCTATCGGCACAAACGTTGAAGGCAAAATGGTCGCGGCGATAAGAAGACTCAATCCTTACGCTGTATTCAATATGGACGTAACCGCAGACCTTACCATAATGGAAGAAGCCAGCGAACTCATCAACCGCATAAAGACCAACAAGCCTATGCCTATGTTCACGTCCTGCTGTCCCGCTTGGATAAAGTTCGTTGAACAGACATATCCCGAGTTTATCCCCAATATCTCATCGTGCAAATCTCCGCAGCAGATGTTCGGCGCTCTGCTCAAGAGTTATTGGTGCGAAAAACACGGCATCCCCAAAGAAAACCTCTTTGTAGTCAGCGTAATTCCCTGCACCGCAAAGAAAGCAGAATGCAAACGCGAACAGATGAAAGGCGACGTCGACGCGGCTATCACTACGCGTGAACTTGCGCGTATGATAAAAACTGCAGGCATCAAGTTCAACGAACTGCCCGACGAAGAATTTGACAATCCGTTCGCAACAGCGACGGGCGCGGGCGCGATATTCGGCGCTACGGGCGGCGTTATGGAAGCGGCTCTGAGAACTGCGGCACATATGCTGGACGGCAATTTCGAAGTCCTCGACTTCTTCGCGGTACGCGGCACTCAGCCGATCAAAGAAGCTACCTATCTCGTGGCGGGACATACCCTGCGCGTTGCGGTAACATCAGGTCTCGAAAACGCACGCACGCTGCTCGAATCAATAAAATCAGGTGCAAAGAAATACGATTTCATAGAGATAATGGCTTGCCCGGGCGGCTGTGTAAACGGCGGCGGACAGCCAACTCTTTCTGACAGCGTACGCAACAGCGTAGAACTCAAAGACGCGCGCGCAAAAGCTCTGTATTCAAGCGACGTGCACAACGAACTGCGCCGTTCCGCAGACTCTCCCGTCATGGATGTGCTGTATGACGAATTCCTCGGATTCCCCAACAGCCACAAAGCGCACGAGATCCTGCACACGACTTACAAAGCCGATAAAAAGCTGTAATTCGTCAACCGATGCAAAATGCCCTGCCGCAAGGCGGGGCTTTTTTATTGCTTATACCGCCGCCCTGCTTATCGCGTTCAGATCACCGTATTCGCAAAGCGAAAGGCAGGCGAAAAATTATTTTTATAAACTGACTCTCTGCCTCAATCAAAAAAAATAAATCCTCTTTCAAATGAAATAAGAGTATTAAAAATGCGCTGAACCGTCGTTTTTTTAACAAAAATCATTATTTTTAAATCTGACATTGCTATGTGCTCTTGCGTAATGTATAATTAAAATATAAATGCGGCAACGCAGATAAGGGAGAAGTTTTATGACGGCAGAAAACAAAAAGAAAATCGTTCAGGCGGTTATGATAACCGTTGCGGCAGGTCTAAACGTATGGGGACTGCTGACTCTAGCTCAGACAACGGGCGCTGACGTAGGTCTTACGTATATCAGCAATATTCCCAATCTCATTGCGAGATACGTGATCGTAGTAATAACCATGGCGGCAGGCATCATGCTTATGAGTGCCGCGGCAGGCACATTCAAAGGCAAGGTAAAGAACGTATTTTCTATCGTTGTATGCACTTACAGCACCATACTCACGATTCCCCTCTTTCTTGCGTTCATACTGTGCATCCCGATAGCCGCAGGCGCGACCTTCCCCGCCTTTATCGACGAGATGGTGCGCGATATATGTTACTCTTTCCAGGACATCTTCGGCACAGGCTGGCTGCAATATCTGATATACGCGCTGGGTACGATCATGGGAGCGATTTTCCTCGCCGTACCGATACTTTCGACTTATTTCACAGTAAAAGACCTCGATCTTATCGCGCTGATAAAGTCGAAACTTAACAAAAATGACAAACCTGACGAGGCTATAAACGGTTAATCCGATAAAAATTAAAACACCTATACTCGTGAGCGCCTGACCATGGCGCTCTTTTTATTATAAACCTTTTCTGCAAAGCGCCGTTTCTCGCGCCGAAACAATCCCCTTGACTTATGCCTTGCGATAAATTATCATAAAATTATAAAAAATCTTGGCAAAAATAAAAGTCGGATTGTTATATAGGTAAAGAATGTCAGACAAAGCGCTCGAAAAAGCCGTGCTGAAGCTAAAATCAGGCGACAGCCGCGCGTTCGATTATATCTACGATAAGACCTATAAGGTAGTGTTCTTCGTTGCCTTCCGCATACTTGGCAACAAGCACGCCGCTGAGGACGTAGTTCAGGATACCTACCTAAAGGCTGTATCAAATATCGACGCATACGCATCTGACAACTTCACGGCGTGGATAACTACTATTGCCAGAAACAACGCGCTCAACGAATACAACCGCAACAAAAGGCAGACAACGACTGACTTCTCTCAGGAAGACGGTTACCGCGAGGGAGCGTTCTCTATGCCTGACGAAGACAGCTTCGGGCTTATTTCTGCGGCTAAAAACCTGCTCAGCGAAACCGATTATAAAATAGTCGTTATGTGCTCGATCGCAGGATACAGAAGACGTGAAGCGGCAAAAGCGCTGAACATACCGATATCCACGGTATCTTACAGACTCAAGCAATCGCTGGACGTGCTGGCAAAACACGTCAAAGGAGGGACAAAATGAACAGAATATCCAAAGACTTGAAAAAAGACGCGGACAAACTGCTCCCCGACGAACAACTCAAAGAGAATATAAAATCCAGGCTTTTCCCCTCCTCTGAGCCTAAACGAGCGAAAAGCAAGAGAGGGATTGCCGTAGCCATGTCAGCAGTCGCCTGCGTCCTCGTCATAGCCATAGCTCTCGGCGTTATATTCTCTGTCCCTACAGGGGATAATCCGCCTATAAGCGCCGGCACCAATTCAGACACCCTCGTCCTTATAGACATAAACCCGTCTTTCGAGATAGTAGCCGATAAGGACGGTCTGGTTAAATCAGTAACCGGCGTAAACAGCGACGCAAGGATAGTCCTTCTCGGAAAAGACTATACGGGAAAGCCTGTCGATCAGGTCTGCACCGATATAGTAAAAACCTCGATCAACCTCGGATATGTAAATAACAAACACGGGCAGGTAAATATTGCAGCTTACAACGAGGATTCTTCGATAAGCAGCGAATATATTTCACTCCTTACCGGAAGCGTAAACGGCATCGTAACCGCAAGCGGCGGAACGGTGGTGGGAACTGACGGCGAAGCGGCAAAACAGAAACTCATAGACGAGATAATAGCCGCATACGGTACTACCGCAGGACTTGACGAAAAGACGGTGCTCGAACTTCACCGCATTCTCAAACAATACGACGTAACCAAAGAACAGGAACTGGATAAACTGGAAGACCTGTGGGAAGAAGAACTTGAAAAGGCAGGATTTGACGACGACACTATGGAAGACATAATTGATAAATGGAAAGAAGAAAACCTTAAACCCCTCGGCGAAGAGCTGGAAGAAGAACTCGAATATTATATTGACCTATACGAAATAAAACTCGTTCTGAGCGGCATAAGCGAAGATGAAGCGGAAAGAGCCGCAAAAGAAAAAGAAGCGGAGCTAACTCAACTCGGAAGAGAAGACAGAACGGCGCTGAGAGCTTTTATCGATACGTGGTGGACAGAAGCAGAAAACGAATTCTACTCCTGCCTTCAGAGCAAGCTGAAAGAAGACGGCAAAACGCAAGCAGAGACAGACAAATTCACTGCAACGGTCCGCTCCGCGCTCGAAAAAAAGGACCTTGAAGACAAAAAGGAAATCATAGCTGATTTTTTGCAGAATTACTATGAAAACATCGTCGATCCCGATGAAGACGATGACGATTTCTGGCAAGAATTTCTCGAAGATCTCTTTGAAGACGATGACGACTGATATTCAAGCAAAGACGGCTAATCCTGATATTGTATACCGCGCTTACATCCCCTCCGATATCGAGGGGATATTGCAGGTCTTCGGGCAGTCGGTAAAATCTCTTTGCTGTAACGACTACTCTTCTTCTCAGATAAAAGCCTGGATCTCAGGCGCAGACAAAGAGCGCTGGAACAAAGAGTTTATTGAAAGACACACGACTGTCGCCGTTGCAGACGGGCGAATAGCAGGCTTCTGCGACTGCGAAAGCAACGGACATATAGACAGACTCTACGTCTCGCCTGAATTCGCGTTTAAAGGCATAGGAGCGGCGCTGGTCGCCGATGCGGAAAAATCTCATGACAATCCTGTTTCTACCGTCGAAGCGTCGCTTACCGCAAAGCCGTTTTTTGAAAAACTCGGATATACGGTGATCGAAAAACAAAGCGTCTTCAGACGCGGAGAATATCTCACCAATTTCAGAATGAAAAAAGCGCTTTGAAATTTTCAGAGCGCTTCTCTTTCTTTTGCGGTAAGTTTTGAATATGCACGGTCATAAGATACGTCCGCAAATTTTTTCAACAAATTTTCTTCGATCTGAGACACGGTTGCCGTGCTCTTGTATTTTGCCTGCACAGGCGGACAATGCCAGCCGCGCACGATTGTCGAAGGAAATGCCTCTCTTAAATATTCTGCGTCTTCAGCAGAAGTTGAAAAGGTGAACTTCTCTTCTCCGTTCTGCTCAAAGAATTCAGCAAAAATATATCCGTGTCGTTTTTCTGAAGTTCTGATTTTTACGACTGCATACCAATTCCCGAAAGGAAAATCGAGATATGCGCCTTTCTTTTCAAGACAATATTCAAGCAGATCTTTGTTGTCCACGCTCTCACCTCTTATAATATTTTATCATATAGGATATTTACGGTCAACGCGCACATTATATAAGAGCAACACTATGACGCCTCAATATCAAGACAATATAAAAATTTTTATAAATTTCTGAAAAAGTTTGGCAAAAATCTTTTTTGGTTTGTTTTATAGACGAAGAAACCTTTCAGGAGGACAAGATTATGAAAAAGAAAAACATCGCAATTGCAGTGGTTCTGACGCTGATCATAGCGCTCAGTGCAACTCTTACCGCGTGCCTTACAGATAATCCTGCGGGAAACGGCGGCACGATAGGCAATTACACCAGCAATTCAGACCTTGTGGCTATGAGCGCCACCTCGTCTGCTCTTATACTTGACGAAATGCAGAAGAATACCGCTTTAGCGGCAGTGCTGAACAAAGACAATTCCCTCGAAGGTCAGCAGCTGACTGAAGAAGAGATCGAAGAAGTAAAAGCTCAGCTTGCGGTACTTGAAAACTATATGGGCGAGAACGCTATCAAAGTCGAACAGTCCGCACCTGCAGAAGACGACGAGTATTACGGCGTATACGAGATCAAGATGACTGTTTCGACAAAAAATCTTGAAGGCGAAACTCAGAATTACACTATGTATTTCAATCAGACCGAAAAACCCAATCACGAAAGCGTAGATAAAGATGGTCACAAGGACGAAAACAAGTGGGAGTACGAAACCGAGCAGAATTTCACCCTCGAAGGCATTGTTATTTCAGGCGAAAACGTTTACACCATGAACGGCAAAAAACAGGTCGAGACTGAAACAGAGGGTCTGGAAACCGAAAGTGAAACCTCTTACACCATGACTGTGCGCGGCGAAAACGGAGAATATATTATATTCGAACAGTCCTATGAAGAGGAAGACGGCGAAAGCGAACAGCAGTACGAATACAAGATATACAACAACCGTGAACTGGTAAAGCGCTTCGAACTGGAATTCGAAACCGAAAACAATAAGCAGGAAATCGAAATGAAGAGCTATGAAAACGGTCAGGTTTTCCAGTGCAAGTATGAAAAGAAGACCAGAAACGGCAAAGACTATATCGAAGCTGAAGTCGTGAAAGACGGCAGAATGATAGAAGTTTTTATCACAGTCGAAGGCGCGGGCACTGAAGAAGACCCGTACAGATACGTTTACACTTACGGCGAATACGAAGATTTCGACGACTGAAATACTAATATCTGAATAATGAAAAAAGCCCCGTCATTGCGACGGGGCTTTTCGATATATTATGTTTTTACGGTAAGCAATAAAAAACGGGTTTACTTCAGATTTACGTCTGCGAATATTGCAAAGTGATCGCTTACGTTTTCAAATGCGTCTCCGTCAAGAATCCAGAACTTTTCTGCTTCAGCCCCTCCCCTTGCGAAGATATGATCCCAGGTTGAAACAAATGCTTTGTTTTCATCCGAACATATGACGTTTGTGTTTTCTCCGTATTTCAGATCGTCAAGAGAATCTGCAAGTTTTTTATATATGGACTCTGCCGCAAAAATTCCCTGAGGCTTGCCGTAATAATCAGGCGTCTCAGCGCTTTCCATACTGTTGTAGTCTCCGCATGATATGACTGGGCAGGAATATTTGTCGTAAAGAGCGTCGATTTTTGCAAGCAGTTCGTCCGCCTGCTTATTCATTATCTCCAGCTCCTGACTTTCTTTGCCTGGTCTTATAAGATCGAGGTGTGTATTGGTAACGATAACGTTCTTTCCTGTTTCCCTTATTTTGAAAACGCCCCACGTAACCGCACGGCAACCGTTGTCGTCTCCTTCGCTGTAAGCCTGATAACCGCTCTCGATAAGTTCCATCGTCTCACTGTTGTATATGACAGGACTTTTGTTCTCCTTAAAAACGTTAATGTCGGGATGAGTGATTTTATATTCTTCCCCGAGATTGTCTTCAAGCACCTTGTGCCAGTCTCCGCATACTTCCTGAGCGCCGATAATATCCGGCTTTACCTTGTCGAGAATTTCAAGAAACATTTTTGCGCGCGGCGGCACAGGCGTCCCGCCCCAGCTCTCAATGCTCACCAGCACGTTGAACGACATAACTCTGACGTCCGCATTCTCGCTTCTCGTAAAGTCGAACGACGCCAAGGCGTCTTCAAACCCGTCAGGAAAACCGTAGCCCGACAGATCGGTATTCACACAAGCAGTAAAAGCCGTCAAAGCTATGATTGCAACCGCTGTAGCGGCTATCAGAATTATTCTTCTTTTCAAAACATCCTCCTTTCAGTAAGCAAAACGCTTGAGTATATAAAACGCATAAGCGCACTTGCGTTCTTATTATACCATATAAAAAAGCGGGCTTTCAAGCCCGCTTTCTATTCTTTCTTATTTCAGAATTTCAGGTCGTCGGAATTGTCTCCGCCATCCTTTCCTTCTTCAGGTTTATCCTGATTTTCACTTGCATCAGAATCTGAAACAACGTTTTCTCCCTGTTCAGCCTGAGCCTGTTCTTCTTCTATCTGCTTGGATGTCTCAGCGATGCCGACCTCTTCAGCAGCAACCTGTTCATTGCCCTGCTTAAGTCCAAGTTCTCTGAGCTTTTCAACTATCTCTGCGTGTTCCTTCTTGCCGAGTTTATAGAAAAGCATAACGATAAACATCAATGCCGCAGATACAGCAGAAACGATAAACGCAACTCTGAAATAACGCAGTGCCGCAGCGATTTCTTCCTGGGTAGGAATATCTGCACCGCCGTAGAAGTTGGACGGCTGATAATTCATACCCTGCTTTACGTATGCCGCAACGACAAGACCTATATTTGTAAATACGAGAACAAGCGCATACATAAACATCTGAATGAAACCTTCAAGACGCTTACCTGTTTTCAGCTGCTGATAGTCGCAGATCTCTGCCATCATAAGCGGCTGCAACGAAGCGATTGCGTTGAACAGCGATATAAATCTGAGTGCCGTAATGATGACCGCACTCCATGCGCCCTGCGGAATGGCTTCAAGTCCGACAATACCGAGTACGAGATAGCCGATCGTATTGCATGCCATCCATATCATAATTATGTCGCGGTTGTTGAGTTTTCTCGTCATCAGCGGAAGCAATATCATATTGGGCGTAACCGCAAAACCCGTAATCATTGTCAGAGTAGAGAAAATCGTAAGACCCTTGTCAATGTCGGTTGCATAACGCAATCTGCCGATAACTTCTGCGTCGACTTCTACCATCGTACGGCAAGAACCGAGGATAAGCGCAAGAGTGAATATAAGGAGCGGTTTGTTCTTCATAATCATTCCGAGACCTTCGAACAATCCGACTTTTTCTTTGTTTTCGTTTGTAACGATAACTCTTTCCTTAACAAGGAAAAGACAAAGCACGAGGACGAAACCTACGATGGCATAAATAAATCCGAGATATCTGTATGCCATATATTCCATACCCTGCTTATTGAAATAAGCCTTGATAAGACCGCCCAGCACGTTCATTACCGTGGGAGAGAAACCTATAACAAGACCGATAGGTGCCCATATATCCGTTCTTTCCTGCTGATTGGGAGTTACGACACCCGGCATCATATAGAATGTATTCTGGAAAAGGTTCCAGATAATCAATGTCGGAGAACAAACGAGATAAGCATACAATGTCCTTGCTTGCTCAGACAAATTCTGCGGTTGCCACGTAGCCGCGATTGCGAAAACCGCAAATATCGGAGCAAGACCGAGAATAAAAGGCTTATATCTGCCGAATTTAGTATTGGTATTTTGCAGAAGTTTGCCGAAAAACGGCTGAATTATCAATCCCAGAACGCTTGCAATAAGGCATATGTACGCACCGTGAATAACGTCGATATCGTAAATACCGGGAATCTGCGTTGCGGTAATAAGTCCCGAAACAACGGTAACCATAGTACTTACGCCGAATGCACTGCCGCCGAAGCATACGATCTCTTTGAGATTCATATATCTGCCCTTGGGAGGCGTCTTCCAGAATACTTTGAGTTTTGTCCAGATATCGACAAAGAACTCTTTAGCGGTTTTCTTGTCGCTCATAATAATCTCCCCTGAATTTGATTTAAAATCATTATAGCAAAAAACAATTTATCCAGTCAAATTTTTTAATATTAATTTAATATTATTTATGAAAATTGATATTTTTAAAACAATAAGCTTTTTCAGAGCGTTAAATCCTGATTATTAAATGAAAAAATATTTCAAAAAAAGGAATAACGACTCGCTTTTACTCTTTTTTCTGCCATTCTAAGACAAATTTAACCTTACGCGGATTGCATAGAAGCGACGCACATGCTAAACTCAAATCAGAAAACAAAGAGAGGTGCGCTTATGAACGACACTACTATCGGACAGTTTTTGTCCTCGCTCAGAAAATCAAAAGGTTATACTCAGCAGAACGTCGCCGACGCGCTGAACGTATCCAACAAAACCGTAAGCGGCTGGGAAAGAGACGTCGCCATCCCCGACGCAAACTTTATTCCTCTTCTCGCAGAGCTTTACGGAGTATCATGCGACGAAATACTGAAAGGGAGAAAGGATTCTCCCATTCCCTACGATCTGCGTACGGACAAAGTCTCTTCAAGACTGTTTATTTCTACATACAGCGCGCAGAAAACAATGAACGCCATTGCATGGACTGTGATTGCTTCTCTTTTCCTCGTCGGCGGATATATCACATCCGTATTACTAAGCGGACATGGCGGAACCGCCTACGTTTTGTCCCTGCCGTTTACCGCAATAGCGCTTGCAATAACCCTTACAGGATATTTCACGACGTATTACACTCTGAGACTTAACGGCAAAGAATTTATATTGCTCAGGAGAAAGATACTGAACATAACGCGCGGCGCATTACTCGCCGAAGTCGCTTCGCCGTTCGTGCTTCTGCCGATAATGTTCAGCTCTGACAACGCAGTCAACACGGCGCTTTTCTGCATAGGATTCGCCCTGCTCACGGTAGTGCCGCTGCTCCTTGTAGACAACATAATCAGATATTGTAACAATGACCTTTACGTCCGCGACAACAAGTCGAAGAGAAACCTGATTGCCTCTGCAGCCGTAGTTGCCGTAACGCTATGCGCGCTCACCGTATGTCTGCCCGTAATCTACGAATATAAATACGTAGACAACAAAGAACTTCTCGAATCGACCAACACTACTTACGAAAGCTACGACGAACTTGTCAAAGCTCTCAAATTCGACCCTCTCGAAAAGTATGCTCTGACAAAAACTTTTCTTACTCCCGAAGATCACCGCGTCGCATGCGTATATACCTTCCCCAAAGAAGCGAATATCTCTGAAATGCTCGATCCTTACACTGAATACACTTTGTATCGTTTAAAAGACTGCGACAAACTGTATATGATCTACAACGTAAGAACGATAAGAAGCAAAACTGTCTCCGACGATACGACCGAAACAGTAATAGAAAATATTGCCTTAACGGCACCGCAATATCTTTATATGTCGTACGTCGACACGTCTGACGGCAATTACAGAATAGTCTCGCCGCTGGATTACGTCTATGCGTCTGAACGTACCTACGCTTCAACAGATTTTACCGCGGCATTGGTTACCTGCGCCGCAGGCGTCCTTACCTTATGCGTATATCTGCCGATAGCTTTGAGAAAGGACAAAAAGAGCTCCGATCAAAAAACCGCATAACGCCGTTCATCGGTTTCTCCATTACAAAATAATACCGCGCTCGTAAACACGGGCGCGGTATTTTTATGCTTAATTCTCTTTCATTCCGTCATTTGCAATAAACTCTTACGTAGTCTATTATAAAGTCGTAATATTTGCTCTTATCGTTTTTCATCGGATCTCCGCACCAGTACGGCGTGCCGTCCTCGTTCTTTCCGGGAACAAGAGTGCCGTCCTCTGCGGTGTAACCTGCAACTTCAACGGTGAGAAGGATATACTCGTTTACTTTTGATACGCCTAGGGTCTCTCCGTTTACCGTATGCTTTGTGCGCCATGTTTCAGCACCGTCAATGTAGAATACGTATTCATCTTCCGTCCAAAGCACTCCGTACGTATGGAATTCAGAATACATATCGGGCACACGGTATTTGGGAGATTTTTCACTCTTTGTGGCAGAATATCCATCGCCGTGGAGCACATGCATATTCGCTTCTTTGTCTGTATTAAAAGCTTTCCACGGAGATTCCATAACGTCGATTTCAACGCCGTCAGAGCCTGTGCCGATAACGTCATCCTTGCTCATTCCCGTACCTTCGTCAGGCATAAGCCAGAAAGCAGACCATATACCTTCGCAAGGAGGAGCGATACACCTTGCCTCGAAGTATCCGTAAGTAGAAGAAAAGCCCTGATAATCTTCGCTTCTCTTCACTGCTGCGGAATCGTCCTTAGTAGCGGTTTCCACCCACGACGTATACCACCCTTCGCCGAACTGACCGTTCTTATAAAGAGTGCGGATAGTCAGGTTGCCGTCTGAAACAAACAACGTGTCTGCACTGTCCTCATAGTATCCTGCGCGGCGATTGGGCGTTTTGTAGCCGGTCTTCCACTTTGTGTAATCTATAGAATCGCCGTTGAAGTCGTCCTCGAATACCAGCTTATAGCCGCCCTCTTGAAGAACTTTATCAAGAGTTTTTTCTTCAGGTATTTTAAGAGCGTCAGAGCACGAACTCAATGTTGCCGTAAGAAAAGCGGCAATAAATAGAAAACATAAAACAATTGCTATTCTCTTTTTCATAATATCCCTCCGCATTTGTCATTATAACATAATCCGGCTGAAATTAAAATACCGCGCATTGTATGTATGGTGAGCAAAAGCACACATTTTGATTGAAAAATAACAAAAGCGCGCTTGTGCAGAGCGCGCAAAAACTTTTCCCAATGCTGTTCGATCAAGCCTGTTCCTGAGGCACAACGGCTTCTTCTTTCTCTCCTACCGTTACATCCCTCTGCCACTTTCCTCGCGCTACGCGGATAAGCCCGAGCACAGCCTTTACGAAAGTATCGCATCTGAGTATCAAATATACCGCCCACGCAGGAAAATTGAGCACGAATCCCGCGATCGCCCCAAGCGGCAACGCTAAAAGATAAACAGTGCCCACGTCAAGGATAAAGGCAAAGCGGGTATCTCCGCCTCCTCTCAGAACTCCCACGATGCAAGTGATGTCCACAGCAAGGACAAGCTGGAGCGAAGCAAGAATTATAATAAGCTGAGAAGTAATTTCTTTTGCTCCTGCCGATATATCGTATATCGAAAGAATAGTCCCTCTCAGCGCAAACAAAAGCGCGCTGCCGAAAATACCTACCGCGACAGAGAAAAGCAACATAGTGTCTGCAACCTTCTGCACTCTCTCTTTGTCACCTTCACCGACCGTCTTACCCGTAAGCACGGCGGCGGCATTGGATACGCCCATAATGCCGACAAGAGCAAGCTGATTGACGACGGTTGCGATGCTTCCCGCCGCAATAAAGTCGTTGCTGAGATTGCTTATTATAAGTGTTATCATGACCGTGCCAAAGCCCCAGAGAAGCTCATTGCCCACAACAGGCAGACTGGTTTTCATAAACGGCTTCAATATATCTCCGCTCTTTGAGAACACGTCCTTTATTCTGAAACCCGACCTCTTATCGAAAGCGTACATATAGATAAGCGACATCACGAATTCACTTACTCTGGCAACGACCGTGCCTATTGCCGCGCCTTTGACTCCGAGAGCGGGCGCACCGAATTTGCCGAATATGAAAACGTAGTTTACCGCAACGTTGATAAAGAAGGATATGCCGTAGATCACCATTGACACACCCACCCTTTCAACAGCTCTCAGCGAAGTCATATAGCAGTTGGAAAGGCTGTAAAACACATATCCTATCGATATTATCCACAGATAGTCCGCCGCGCTTTCTATCGTGGCAGGATTTGACGTAAACAGCGACATTATCTGACGCGGAACGGCAATACAGACCGCCGTAAACAGTAAAGAGACAAAGAAAACAAGTCTTATCGCAAGACCCATTATCCTGCGGATATGAACAAGATCGTTTTTGCCCCAGTACTGCGCAATCATGACGTTTGCACCGCTGGCAATACCGAAGCCGAACATCGTGAGCAGGAAGAAAGGCTGACCTCCGAGGTTTGCGGCGGATATCGCAACGTCTCCAAGCTGCCCCAGCATAACCGAGTCCATAAGGTTTACGCCGTAATTTATAACGTTCTGCAACGCAATGGGAAGTATTATCGCCACAGCGCTCATTATGAACGATTTATTCAGTAAAAATCTGTCTTTTATTTTCATAGCCACTCCAGTATAACAGCATAAACAAAGTAAGACAAGCATAAAGCGCGCGCTTTTTATATTGCCGCCCGATCTCTGAAACTTGCAAAAAACTTACATTATCCGTACAAATTTACGGTGGCAGACTTTTTGAGGAAATATTATAATTTTTGGCGAAAAAAGAAGGTGTTTTATGCAAAAATACGTAAAAGGTAAAGAGAAATTTTCATACGGTTTCGCCGCAATAGGCAGTTTTATGATAGCCAACGTAATAGCAAGCTATCTTTCGTATTTCCTCACGGATATACTTCTGGTATCCACAGCTTTCGTATCAGTCCTTATGACCGTTGCGAGAATATGGGATATGCTCAACGACCCTCTGATGGGCGTCCTGATAGACAGAACTAAAACTCCGCAAGGCAAGATGAGACCTTATATAAAGGCAGGTGCTTTTTTGATTTTTTTCGTATCCGTGTTTATGTTCCTGCCTATTTCAGACGCAAATCCTGTTCTGAAGATGGTCTTTGCAACGGTTATGTACCTTGCTTTCGACACTGCTTACACTGTTGTGGACGTACCTTTCATGGGGCTTATGAGCATAGCAACACCCGATGACAAAGAAAGATCTTCTCTTCTTTCGTTCTACGTTACGCTGGGCTCTTTCGGCACTGTGGCGACAATACTTCTGCTGCCGATCTTCCAGTCTTTTCTGCCTGAGAAATGGGTTTACTTCGCCCTCGCTCTCTGCGTGGGAATAATCGCCTTTGCGGGATATATGTCTCTTTATAAAAATTCAAAAGAAAGATATTCTTCTCAGACTGAAAAAATCTCGATAAAGGATATGTTCAAGACTGCGGCTCAGAACAAACCTATGGTGCTGACGTTGCTGACATCAATGCTGGCTTCTCCCCGTTATCTGCTTATGCTGTCAGCGGCATATATCTCAACTTACGTGATCAAAATCCCCGGAATGAGTTCGGGCACGGTGCTCGTGCTTCTCTACGTGGTAGTCGGCGCGGGAATGTTCGCGGGAATACTTCTCACTCCTCCCGTTTACAAACGCATAGGATTCAAACGCACGACGCTGCTGTTCGGCTCAATAGGCGGCGTATGTCTTGCCCTTGCATTCTTTATAGGCAAAGCAAATTACTACGCGGCGATGCCGTTCATGACTCTAGGCGGGCTGGGACTCGGCGCATACAACACACTGCCATATCCTATGGTCGGCGACAGCCTGAACTACCTTGAGTGGAAGACGGGCAAAAGAATGGAAGGCGTATGCTTCAGCTGGAACTCGTTCGTAACCAAATTCAACAACGCCGCAGCGGCTATCCTTCTTTCAGTCGGACTTGTCGTTTTCAAATTCGTTCAGCCGGTAGTTCCGGGCGAACCTCTCGAGCAGTCAGAACTCACTATTACAGGTCTGTACGCACTCGTAACTCTTATTCCTGCAATTTCTTTCTTCATATCTCTTGTCCCGGCGGCTCTGAACAGTTATACTGGAAAGAGAAGGGAGTTTATTCAGGAAGAACTGGCAAAGAGAAAATCTGCTACAGAAAACGCTCTTGCGCCTGTCCTTGCGGATACCTGCCCTGAAAACAGTGAAACTCCCGTTGAAGCAGAAGCAAATATTTCTGATGCGGCAAGCAGTTATGCAGACAGTAGCGCGACAACGGCAAGCGAGGTGTCAAGATGAAAATCCATTGCGATTACAAAACGGTTACGATGATAAAGCCGCCCGTAGTCGGAGTTATCTCCGACAGTCAGCTCTCGCCCTTTTCCTGGAAGAATAACCGTACTTTTGAGCGCAATCTGATAAAATCTCTTCAGATGCTCAAAAACAGCGGTTGCAATATGATAATATTTGCGGGAGATATCTGCAATATCGCCAACTTTTACGCATACCGCAGATTCAAGAACGCGTTCAAACTCGTTTTCGGCGTAAAGCCCCCTCTCCTTCAGATCATAATGGGAAATCACGATTACTTCCCCGCGTTTACGTCCAAATGGAAAAAGCGTTTTATGTTCGAGACCTACCTCGGATGCAAACCATACTCTCACTACGTCGTAAACGGATATCACTTTATAGGCGTATCTCCCGACTGCCGCAAACAGCGCAACGGCTATTCAGAAGTCCTCGAATGGCTGGATAACGAACTTGCGGAAGCGGTTGCTGACTCAGGCAACAAGCCCGTATTCGTAACCACTCACAACAACGCGGAAAATACCGTATACGGCTCAGACGTTTACGGAGATATCAAACTGGGCAAAGTGCTTGCGAAATATCCCAGCGTAGTAAACTTCGGCGGACACACTCACTTCCCTATGGTGGACGAACGCTCTATCCATCAGAGAGATTTCACCTCTTTAAACACTCAGTCCACCTCTTACGTTGAACTTGAAAAAGGCAAGGTCAACGGCTCAGTGCCGCCCAATCCTCACATTTCGCCTATGGGTTATGTGCTTAAATTTCATGAAGATAAAATTGATATCCTCAGAATGAACGCAGGCACGGGCACAGAAGAAAAAGAAAATATGCGCTGGTCTCTGCCTACCGAGATCTCAAAAGACAAATTCGTATATACAGACGACAGATTCGATATATCTAACGCAACCGACGAAGATTATCCCGTCATGCCCGCTATCTACGGCAGAAGCGAAAAAATCGGTATGCGCGCTTATCTTATTTTTGAAAAAGGAGAAGACAAAGACTTCGTGCACAGCTACCGCGTAGAGTTCAGCGACGGAAAAGTCCAGTACTATTTCAGCGACTTCTACAAGGGACTTTCCAACCCCAACAAAGAGGTAGTCCTGCCCGTCTACGAAAAAGCGGCTGGAGTTTACGACGTTGAAATACGCGCCGTAAATTCAAAAGGACTTGAAAGCAAAACTGCTACGAGGATTTGCGACGTCCGCGTACCCGGCTACCGCAGGTATCCGCTCATCTTCGCGCCCGACGTAAAATATTTCTGATATGAAACCTTACAATCTTTTAACGGCAAAAGCGTTTATATTCGACCTTGACGGCACCCTGCTTGACTCTATGCCCGTATGGGACAGAGTTTATTCTGCTCCCTTCAAACAATACGACATTGACGTCCCCGAAGGCTATCTTATCAAGGTCAACCATATGAGCCTTGACGACTGCGTAAAATATACGCTTGAGAACACTCCTCTGTCCTGCGACGGAGAGACTTTGCTTGCAATATGGAGAAGCTATTGCGAAAAAGCGTATTTCGAAGAGATCCCTCTCAAAGACGGCGCAAGAGAGCTTCTGGATTTTCTGCACTCAAAAGGGATAAAACTTGCGATTGCGACCGCTTTGCCGTATTATCTCTTTCTGCCTTGTCTTAAAAGACTGGGGATCTATCAGCTGTTTGATTATTTTGTCTCTACCGACGACGTATCGCACGGAAAGGACAGCCCCGAGGTCTATCTGAAAGCCGCCGAAAAACTCGGTTTACAGCCGTCAGACTGCACCGTAGCCGAAGACAGTCATATAGGAATAGCCAGCGCGAAAACTGCGGGCTTCGTTACTCTGGGCGTCTATGACAAAGCTTCTGAAAAATACTCGGGCTACGTAAAAGAAAACTCTGATTATTATGTCGAAAATCTCCGTGAAGTCATAGATATTTTCAAAAACCGCGGCTGACAACGTCTGTTTAAAAAAATCGACTTGATTTGTAAATATTTCCGTCCGCCGATACGTCGGCGGATTTTTTAAAAATCGCTTTCATGTTCTCCCTTTTTATCTGATTTTCTAGCAATAAGCAACTCTTTTACCGAATAAGATGTTGAAAAAGATGTCTTTCGCTGATAGAATTTAGTTGCAAGAAGGACGAGCATACTCCGTTTAAGACAATTTTCCGTCTTTACAATTCTGCCGTCTTGCAATAAAAAGAAGGAGTGTTTTTTTATGGAAAAACAAACTGTCGGACAATTCCTTTCAGCGCTCAGAAGAAGCAACGGATTCACTCAGCAGGATATAGCTGAAAAGCTGGGCGTTTCAAACAAAACGGTCAGCTGTTGGGAAAGAGACGCATATTCTCCCGACATATCGGTAATACCTGCGCTTGCGGAAATTTACGGAGTTACCTGCGACGAAATCTTAAGAGCGAGACGCTCTCCCTCCGCCGTCGTTTCTGAAGGAGCAAGCAACAATTCCTCTGAAGAAAGATCTGAAAAAGAAGCTTCTGCCGTTTTCAGACACAAAGCCGAGTCTTACGAAAATTCTCAGAAAATCGCAATTTCATCGGTATTATTCGCTTCCTTAACGGCAATCGTCATCTCTTTTATTGTAGAACAATACACAGGCATAAGACTTTTGGCTTTTTCAATAGCCGCACCCGTTGTCTTTATATCCTGTTTCGTTCTTATAATAGTTAATTACAGACTTAATTTCGCTCTGTCTGACGATAAGCGCGCTTTCGAATATAAAAAGCGTATGTTCAGGCGCAAGAATAAAGCTCTCAACACACTCGTTATTTTATTTGCCGCGCTTCTTCCTTACGGTATTTATATTAACTACAATTTCAAATACTATCTGTTTTCGGTCGCCTTCGCTGTCGTCGCATGTATGATAGTAACGGTTGCAGAACTTTCAAGACGGGTTAAAAAGCCACAATATTACTCTCCTCTTCCCGTCAAGTCAAGAAAAGCCCTGCTCACGCTGTCTGTTATATTGTTCGTCGCCGCTCTTGCAAGCACTTTCGCATACGGAACGACTCTCCCCAAAAGATATGAGATCGTCTACGGCGAAGACCAGGTCGTGATCTGCAAGAGTTTGGACGAACTGACTGAACTTCTTGAAAGAAGAACTCTTCCCGATTGCTATAAAGAAGTCAAAGTCATTGTTGAAGGCAATACCAATAACATAATAGAATACGAAGTCTCCCCCAACGATTTCAACGAGAGAGATCTTATGCTTTATCCGACGCGTTCTATAAACTCAGATGACAACGGGCAGTCTATACGAGTTGTTATTTCTTATCCCGTATGGAACGTTGATTATGAATACAGAGATCCTGAAAGCGGAGAAAAAAAGACAGGAACGAAAAGCATCTGCGTTTATAACGAAAACTATCAGACGTCCTATCGCATAAACAGATCTGACAAATCTTATGAAGTTCACACTCTGACAGACCTGAGTACCCCGCCATATTCTGTAGCCTTGGACAACAGCAACGATTACTGGCAGATGCTTTTCGGCGCGGTAGCCGCGGCAATAGCCTTCTCTGTGCTCGGCATAACGTATGCGGCGGTACGCATCCACTTTAAAAAGCATAATAAAATCAACACGGACGCAGAAAAAACCGACGAAGCGGCTTGTGAGGATCGAGAAGGCGGAGAACGTTCAGAGATAGCCTCCTGACACAACTTCCTTCAATAATTTCTGCCATCCGATCTGAAAATACGGGGTGAATTCATCCCGTATTTTTTATCGCATTTTCTTTTTATATACTCTGCTCTTCCTACTTTTTTGTTTATTCTTCGCCTCATGTTTTATTAATTCTATTCAGAAGAATTTATTGTGACAAATCGACAATTCTAAAGTTGTCAGACATTTTTACCGTCTATGTTATTGAAAAAGATGTCTCTTGCTGTTAGACTTAAAGCATAAAAGGAGCGTTTTATGGAAAAACAGACTATCGGACAATTCCTGTCCGCACTCAGAAGAAGCAACGGCTACACTCAACAGGAAGTTGCAGAAAAACTGGGGGTTTCCAACAAGACCGTAAGTTGTTGGGAAAGGGATTCTTCTTATCCCGACATATCTATGATACCTGCCCTGGCAGAACTATACGGCGTCACATGCGACGAGATTTTAAGGGCAAAGCGTTTGCCCGCAAAAGAAGAAAAGCCGCAGGACGATAAGGCTCAGATTGCGGCGGAAAAAGCTGAAAAAGAAGCGTCCGCCGTATTTGCGAATATGCTGGCAAAGTATGATAATTCTCATAAGATAGCCGTGTCGATTGCGATATTCACGACGTTTCTGGCGATACTGATATCTTATTTCGTAACATATCTGTTCAACAATCTTTTTGCGAGCTTTTTTGTTCCGTCAATTATTCTCATAGCTACTCTGTTTGCACTGAGTCTGGTGCAATACAGGCTCAACTTTGCCATACCCGTCGATAAAAGAACTTTGGCTGTAAGGAAAAGAATATACCTGAGAAAAACGCGCGCCTGCGACTTTATAGTCCTTGTGCTGGTATATTATCTGCCGCTTACCGGAAGTTATCCGTCGTTTTCTTTTTATATAGCTTACGGCATCGCGTGCGTTGTGATCACCTTCTTTATCATTCTGATTTTGCAGCAATTCAGAAAAATAAACCATCCTGAATTTTACGAAGTAAAAGAAAAAACTTATATAAACAAAAAAATTATTGCATTTATCTGTGTTTTCTTAATATCTCTCACATCCGCAGCGGTTTTCGATTTTTGCATTAAAAGACAACCGTTGCCCGAAAAATATTACGGCGGCTCGAAAGCCTTTGTTGAAAATCTTGAAAATCTCGAAACCAGGCTTACTCACAGCGACCTTCCCGAAAAATATCAGTTTGCCAACTACGTCCCCAGCGTTACCGATCAGTACGAAGAATACAGGTATTACGTCAAGGCGACCGAATATGATGAAGACGACCTTTACGGCTATATCAATTATACGATAACGGGCAATCTTACCGACGAATATTTTTCAGTTTATATCATGTACCCTGTATGGACGGTCAAATATTACGAAAAAGATCCGCTTACGGGCGACGCGATAGAAAAATACAAAAAAATCACCGTATACAACTCAAAATACAGCAAAGCCTTTCTAAAAAGCAATCCTGACGGAACTTTTTATTTGAGCTCTTTCGATTCTGAGAATACGACACAGTTAAAAGAATACAGAGACAGAGAATACACTCTTAAATTCGGTACTTTCATCGCCGTATTGACTTTAATAATCTTCTGTGTGATCAACATGGCGATCAATGAATACGAAAAAAGCAAAAATGAAAAGTACAAGAAAAAGCCCGTCTGTCTTATAACTCCCGAAGCAAACAAAGATACAACAAAAGCGGATGGAGAAGTCTCTGACGATGATAAAGAAAAATGATTGCCGTCTTTAAAAATTAAGATAAGTATTGATTTATTAAGCGTATTTCACTTCAAAATACAACTCAAAAAATACGGGGCTTTCTGCCCCGTATTTTTTTATAGTTGTGTTTGCATTTTACCGCAATAAATTATTCGAGACCTGCGGGAACGATAAGTTCCATATCTGAATCGGGATAAGAACAGCAAGGATGGATATATCCGAACTTGAGGTCGGCAAGTCTTCTCTTATCCGCGCCCGCAATGCTGAATTTGCCCGACACAAGTTTGCTGTGGCAAAAACCGCAACCGCCTGCGCGGCACTTTGACGGAACTTTGAGTCCCGCTCTCTCCATAGCTACAAGCACGGTTTCACGACTGTCTGCCTTGACGGTGTAAACCTGATCTCTGATATGAACGGTAAGCGTGTACTCCGTTTTCTTTACGTCTCTTGAAGCTACGCAGTTAGCCTCCTTCTTGACGCGTTTGCCGCCGATGCCCATTGCCGCAAGCTCTTTGTCGAGGAACGCATACATTGCCTGAGGACCGCAGGCCATTACTGTATACTTTTCAGGCGCATATTTTGCAATGAGTTCTTTGGATATAAATCCGTTTTCATACTTAGCGCTCTTTTCGTCGCTGAGAACGTATACGACTTTGAACTTGTCTGAAACGAGTGCGTCCAGTTCTTTCTTGAATACAAGATCCTTTTCTGTGCGCGCGCCGTAAAGCAGTATCAGCTTGAATTCTTCGCTGCCCTCTTTGAGCGCCTGAGCCATTGAGTAGAACGGAGTTATGCCGCTGCCGCCCGCAACGCCGATGACAACCTCTTCGTCCTTTATTCCCTCATAGTGGAACTGACCTGACGGATCGCCTATCGTCATTTCGTCGCCGACTTTCGCGTTGTCAAAAAGCCAGTTGCTGAAGAAGCCCGCCTTCTTTACGGTAACGGAAAGCTTGCCCTCTCTGAGCGCCTTTAGCGGCGATGAAGAGATCGCGTAAGGTCTGTTGACTACAGAGCCGTCCACGTTTGCGGTAAGCTCAACGTACTGACCTGCGCGGAAAAACATCTTTCTCGAAAGCTCAAAAGTGTAAGTCTTTGTATCTGCCGTCTCGAGCTTTATATCGACGAGCTTTGCCTTCTGATTGCCGGGGTGCAATATTTTCGCCGTTTCGTTGACCTTATAGGTCTTGGGAAGCGGAGTCGTGCTTGCCGCGTCGAATGCCGCGCGACGGTTGGGAACGAGCTTCTTGAAACGGAGCAAATCCATAAATCCGAATATCTGTTTTTTAAACTTGAACGCCATATATCAGCCCTCCCTCTTAATATCGCCTACGGTCTGTCTGCCCGTAATATCGCCTGAGAAATACGCGCTGGAGTAACCCGAAAGTCTCATCGAGAAACCGCCTGCAAAACGCAAGCCTCTGGTCTTGTGGTCTTCTGCCATCATCAGCAGTCTGGGCATAAGTCCGTCCCAATACTGCGATTCGTAACCGTAAATGCCGCCTTCGGGATGACCGCAGTAACGTGCGTAAGTCATCGGAGTAGCAACGGATATTTCTTCAATGCTGTCGCGTATCTTGCAACCGGTATCCTGTTCAAAACGCTCTATCATCTTGTTGGCAACATAATCTTTTACCTTGAAGTAATCTTCCGGCTTTACGTTTGCCCAGTCGTCAGACATATACAGCGTGGTGAAATACATCATGCAAGTTCCTTCCGGCGAACAATCGGGATATGCTCTGTTGAGACATACCGTCGCCTGAACCGAGTTGCTCTCTATCGTCTTCATCAGGTCGTACTGCTTAGCAGTGTCCATGGTGTCGTAAAGGAAATAATTGTGATTGGTAATTCCCAGTTCGTCAGCCGACTTATTGAGACCGAGGAACATCGTAAATCCTCTGCCCGCAAACTTGCGCGCGTTGGTCTCTTTTACTATACGCTCGTCAACTTTATCCATCATCTTGCCGTAGACGACATGCGGAGAACAGTTGGCGATTACGTGACGGGTCTCGATCACTTCGCCGTTTTTGAGAACAACGCCTTCTACGCCGCCGTCAGCGCCTGTCTTTATCTTCACGGCTTCGGTATTGAACCATACGTCTCCGCCCAGTTCTCTTATTCTCTCAACCATAGCGAGAGAGATTTCGTGTGAACGGGACTTGGGCATAGCCGCACCGCGCGTGATATATCTGATGACCATTGAAGAATAATGAAGGAAGCTGAGGTCGTCGCAGTGAGCGCCCAGATAACACCAGTACGCATTGAGAATGTCCTTTGCCTTCTTGGGCATCTTAAGCGCGTCGAGAACTTCGTTGACTGAATAAGAGCCGCATTTTACAAAGTTGGCGTACTTTGAAAGCATTATCTTCTGATCAGTCTGACCGTTTACGGAATTGCTGTAAGCCTGAGCCGCTCTTACTTCATCCGCCAGCTCAAAGAATTTTTCCATAGACTTGCGACTGCCGGGCACGTATTGCTCCATCTTGTCGATAAATGCTTTTATGCCGAAAGGCATCGTCGCGTCAATGTTTTCCTCGCGCGAAATAACTCTGTATGCTTCAGGAATCTGAAGCCAATCGATTTTGTCCGTAACACCCAGCTGGTCGAACAATACTCTTACGTCGCCTGCATTGTCGGACGTTCCGAAGTCGTTGAGCTCGTGCAGCGATGCTTCGAACTCGAATCTGCCGCGTCTGAAACTGGTGGCAAAGCCGCCGGGGATATTGTGCTTTTCAACAAGCAGAGTTTTTGCTCCGCCCTGCAAAAGCCTTATCGCCGCAACAAGTCCGCCGTTTCCTGCGCCGATTACTACTGCGTCGTACTTTTTCATTTATGCCTCCTTATTAACTTGTTTTTTATTTTATGTCATTATTGACTTTTATTATCTATTTATCTCTTTTTCTGCTCTTAACCTGTCCAGCACGCCTATGTACACGTCTGTGAGCATACTTTCTATCTCTTCGTCAGAAAAATCCGCCGTACCAGTCGCAATCATAGTCGCTATGCCGTGAGAGAAAAGCCACAGCTCTCTGAAAACTCTTCTCGCGTCGGCTTCGGATATACCTTTCTCCCGCACTATCACGTCTATCGCAAAAGGCGCGTTTTCATCGTCCAGAAGCTTTATGGGCTGCCCCTTTCCGCTCATATATAGCAATTTGAAGAGATTGGTTTCCTCTTTTGCGAAAGCTATATAATTCAGACCTACGGTCTTGAAAGGATTTACTCCGTCACGCTTACGCCTGAGCCTTTCAGAAAAAAGTTCTCTTGCACGCGCGTACACGTTGGTTTCAACTTCTGCCATTCCTGAAAAATACCAGAAGATAGGTTGAGTAGAACAGCCCGCCGCCGCTGCCAGAGTTTTAGCGGTCAGCGCTTCCTCTCCCCTTGTCCTTACAAGCGAAAACGCTGCATTCAATATGTCTTCTCCCGATACTTTAGGCTTTGGCGGCATAGTTCACCTCTTTGTCTTTCTGATTATATAATACCCGTTATGTATAAATTTGTCAACAGAAAGTTAATTTTTTAACAATAGTAATTTTAATTTAATGTGTATTTAATATTTATTGTGTTATACTATTACAAGAAATAAATAGGCTAAAATTTGTATTCATTTAAAGTATTGAAAAACCGCATCTGTTTATTCAGATCGGGAACTATACTTCTTGATGACCTACGGTGTATTATGAGTTTGTTTAACGAAAAAATAGTAAACAATGCGGATAAATCTCCCAACAACGTCTGCTTCGTAAAGGCTATGGGACACGTTGCCCCTGACCCTACCTGGGTAGCTCTCAGAGAAGACTCTCAGGACGTCCTTATACTTTTTATTACAGACGGCAAGGCAAAACTGACCGCTGCCGGAGGCGAATATCCTCTTTACCGCGGAGACTGCGTAATATTCCCTCCCCGCAGATACAGCAAACTGCAAAGCGATCCCAAAAACCCTCCCGAGGTTTACTGGTTGCGTTGCAACGGCGAACTGATAGATTCTCTGATAAAATGTTATTTCCTCAATATGAGAGCTATCGTAGCCACATGCGACGCGGAGAATTATTTCTTGCAGATAGGAGAACTTCTTCAGCGCGGCTCTAAGGATGCGGCTGATACGATTGCGCTTATAATCCACAAACTTTTTATTACCGTGAAAAACTCGCTCAGCACATCCCCTTCAGGAAGAGGGAAAAGCGGACTTACCGGCAACAAATACGAAGAATATATAATCTCGCATATGTACGATAAACTCGACGTGCACGAATTTGCCGAGCACTTCGGCATGTCAGTGCCTGCACTTACGGCGGTACTCAAGCGCAAGTTCGGCAAAACGCCGTATCAGTATTATCTCTCTGTCAAGATCGGACTGGCAAAGAAAATGCTTTCTTCGGGCAAAACCTCTGTTGAAGATATCGCTGAACGTCTTTGTTTCACAGACCGCACGCATTTTTCAAAACTGTTCAAACGCGAAACGGGCATGTCTCCCGCTTCGTTCAGGTCCAAAAGCAACGTTATCTGAAATAAATCAAAAATTTGTCCTTTAAAACAATCAACATAAAAAAGAGAGACCGTCGTCTCTCTTTTTTTATTCTATGCAAATGCAAACTCTGTTTTATGCGGCCCTGCTTGCTCCCCATACGATTTCTAGAACTTTGCCGTAAGTGTCATTCCAGTTTTCGTCCCAGCCAGACGGAATGTCTTTTTCTTCTATCTCCATATAAAGGGTTACCGAATTCATCTGGTTGAACGCAGAATCGCCGATATGATTGACGCTTGCAGGTATATACAGCGAAGTAACGGAACTACACCACGAAAATGCCGTATCTCCAATGCTTACAAGACTAGCAGGAATTTCTATTGAGGTAAGGTTTTTCATACCGTTGAAATTATCCTTTCCTATATATTTCAGACTTGACGGCAGCATAACCTCTGTGATCTTACTTTGAGACGACGTGATATTTCCGTCCGCAATTCCTACGGTGCCGTCTTTTATTTCCACCTTAGTTGAGTCTGACGGCTTCGTTGCCTGCGCTCTTAACCGTTTCAACGCCCTTGCCGTCTGCATAGAAAGTTATATCGTACTTTTCAGGATCAGGATTTACATCAGAACTTTCTTTATAATATGCGTAAACTTTTACGTCTGCAGTAAGCTTCTGATCGGCAAAATTATTGCCATCAAAAGGCTTTTGCCACTGCCACCTGTCCAGAAACCAACCTGCGAATTCATAACCTTGCTTTTCAGGCGCTTCGAGCAATTCGATTACTTCGTTGCCCTTTGTCTCGACCGTTTTCACGACTTTGCCGTCAGCTATAAAAGATACGGTAAAAGTTTTTTCTTCAGTAGTGTCGCACGCCGCGAATGCGAATGAAAACAATACGACAGCAATAACCGAAAGGATGATAAGTTTAAATTTCTTGTTCATCATTCCTCCTGTTAACCGCTACCATATCATATATAAATAAACCGCCCTTGTCAAACACGACAAGGGCGGCAAGACTTAATTTTACAAATCATTACCGAGACTTGTTCGATGAAATAACAGCCTGGCACAGCTTTGCGATCTGAGTATTATCGATAATATCCGCAAACTCGTAGTCGATATCGCCGAACACGTAATAAGGCACGTTGGCAGAGGTATGACTGCCCTTTGTGTACATACCGTCATTGAGCTGAGAAGCGGTTTCTCCGTTATAGGTAAGTCCTCCAGTCTCGTGATCGGCGGTAACTATGACGATCGTATTGCCTATTCTTTCGGCATACTCCACTACAGCCCTGATCGCGTTGTCGTACGCCTTAACGTGTTCAAGCGCGCCGCTGAGATCGTTGTTGTGACTGCATTTATCTATATGACTTTCTTCTATCATAAGGAAAAATCCGTCCTCGTCCTTGCTGAGTATATCCAGCGCAGCGACCGCAAGAGATGCCAGCGTGGGCTTGCTTTCTCCGTCTGCTTTTAGAGGTATTTCGTCAAAAGCGGCGAATATCTTTCCTTGAGTCGCGGCGATCTGAGAAAAAGCGTCGATATAAGCGTATTTTTCTTTTATCTGCGCTTTAAGCGGCTCATATCTTTCACTGTTGCTGCCGAAGAACAAATCTATGCTTAAAATCTCGTCCAGATTGTTTCTTGAAGAGGTATGCGCAGAAAAGCCCGCAGGCGTTGCGCCGTCCACTCCCTCTGTAGCAATTATGCCTGTCGCCATTCCTTTAGCAACAGCAAGTTCAGCCGTCGTCATCAGGTATTTGCCCTTATACTGGGCCACGCATCCGTTGTCTGTCTTATACCCCGTAGCAAGAGCGGTTGCGGCAGCCGCGCTGTCAGTAGGACCGAAAACATTGCGGGAATACGTGGTTACGTAACCCGACTGATCTGCGTTGTTTGCGAAAAACAGTTCACCGTATTCGGCTTCAGCCGCCTTGACATGATTGGGGCCCATTCCGTCTCCGATCATAAGAATAACGTTGAGCTTTTCACCGTTGTAACTTAAAGCGAACTCTCCCGCCTTGTCTGCCTTTACGGAATGTGCGATCGCCAAGCCGCTAAGCACCACCGCTGTCAGGAAGATAATTGCCGCAAGGACAATCGCTGTGATTTTTATTACTTTCTTTTTAGATGCTTCCATAATTCACCTCTTGCAATAATTATATCACGCGAGACAATACTCTTTCAATAGGATATTAAAATTATAAATGCCTTTGCAAAAGCGTTTTGACAAAACAATATATTACGCTTTCATCTGTAAAGCGCAAGATACCGTCACTTGTTTATCAGGATTTTATCTACACGGGCACAAAAAAAGCCGTGCGAAACGCACGGCTTTTATCGTTCTCTTTTTCTTATTCGGCTTTACCCAGAACGTAACCTTCTTTGGTATCCGTCACGGTATATCCGAGCGCAGTTATCTTTGCGCGCAGTTCGTCTGCAAGCGCGTAATTTTTCTCTTTCTTCGCCTGAGCGCGCTTGTCTGCAAGCTCAACAACCTCAGCGGGAGCTTCGACTTTGGGCTGTTCTTCGGGTTTAGCCTGATCGAGAGAAAGTCCCAGCACCTTGTCAAAATCCATAGCAAGGTCGTATATATCGCGGCTTCTCTGTTCTTTTACCGCCTTCCACAGAATGCCGAGAGCGCGCGGGATATTGAGGTCGTCGTTGATAGCTTCTACAAATTCGTCCTTATACGCCTTGATAACCTTTTCGTCAGTCTTTGCAGCGCTGGTCTTGTGCTGATAAAGCGCGCCGAGAAGTCTTGCATACGACACTTTTGCTCCGTCCATGCCGTCAAACGTAAAGTTCAGCTTTTTGCGATAATGAGCGTTGAGGCAGAAATATCTGAAATCCATAGCGCTGTAGCCTCTCTTTTCAAGATCGCTTATCGTATATGTGTTGCCGAGGCTCTTGCTCATCTTGCCGTTGTCCACAAGCATAAAGTCGCCGTGTACCCAATAATTTACCGTCTTCTTGCCCGTTATAGCTTCATTCTGAGCGATCTCGTTCTCGTGGTGTACGGGGATGTGGTCTACGCCGCCCGTATGGATATCGAACGGGAAGCCGAGGTACTTACGGCTGAGCGCAGAGCACTCGATGTGCCAACCGGGGTAACCCATACCCCACGGGCTTTTCCACTGCATGATGTGATTGGGTTCTGCCTTTTTCCATACTGCAAAGTCTGCGGGGTGGCGTTTCTGGCTGTTGACCTCAACTCTCGCGCCTGCCTGCTGCTCGTCAAGATTGAGACGGGACAGCTTGCCGTATCCGGGGAATTTGCTTATGTCGTAATAAATTCCGTCGTCTATCTCGTATGCGTAACCCTTGTCGATAAGTTCCTGAACGTAAGCGATCGTCTCGGGGATATGATCCGTTATCTTCTCAACTATCTCGGGTCTGCCGATATTGAGTTTTTTGAGATCTTCGAAGAATACGCCCGCGTAAAACTCAGCGATCTCATAAGGGGATTTTTTCTGTTCGCGGGAAGCCTTTTCCATCTTGTCTTCGCCTTCGTCCTCGTCGCTGGTCAGATGTCCGACGTCCGTAATGTTCATTACTCCCTTGAGCTTGAAGCCGTCGTACTTGAGCACGCGGCGAAACAAATCCATAAACACGTACGTTCTCAGGTTGCCGATATGCGCAAAGCTGTATACGGTAGGTCCGCAGCTGTACATGCATACCTTGCCCTCTTTAATGGGCTTGAATTCCTCTTTTTTTCTGGTAAGAGTATTGTAAATCTTCAGCATAATATCTCCTCTCCGCAATGCGGAAATCTTTAATCTTTTTTTACGTCTTCGTTATCGTTGGTGATAGAATAGCGGCAACTCTTTACTTTGAGCATATCCTCAAGCGTTGCTATGCGCTTGTTGAGCCTTGCTATCTCTTCGAGTATCGGGTCCGGCAACTTCTGCTGATCCAGATCTTCCACTCTTTCGTCGTACTGCTTCACAACTCTTCCAGGAACGCCTACGACCGTGCAGTGCGGAGGAACGTCTTTGAGAACGACGCTGCCCGCTCCTATCTTGCTGTCGTGCCCTATCGTGATCGCACCCAGGACTTTTGCGCCCGAGCTTATCATAACGTTGTCCTCAATCGTTGGATGACGCTTGCCAGTCTGTTTACCCGTACCGCCGAGCGTCACTCCCTGATATATCACCACGTGGGAGCCTATCTTTGTAGTTTCTCCGATGACTACGCCAACACCGTGGTCTATGAATACGCCGCCTGCTATATCCGCCGCAGGGTGAATGTCGACGCCCGTTTTTTTGCGCGTTCCCTTTGCTATCAAGAATGCAAAAAACTTGCACCCGTGTTTATAAAACCAATGTGCAAACCTGTGTCTCATCAATGCGTTGAAGCCGCCGTAAGTCCAGAAAACAGTCCATTTGCTGGTTGCGGCAGGGTCATTCTGCATTGCGAACTCAAGGTCCATTTTTATCTTTCCCATTTATCTCTCCTTTTCACGCAGACTGTGCGTAAAAAAATAAAAAAGACGTCTTTGCATGCTCAAAGACGCCTTAGCGCGGTTCCACTCTGATTGCAGACATATCGTCTGCCTCTCAACGTCTTTAACGGGACTCACCGTCGCGGCATTTCCTCCGCAAAGCTACCGCCTGCACTTCACGCGTACCTTGAGTAAAGGGCTTTCAGCCGCCGACCCTTCTCTCTGTCACTCAGCGTAACGCGCTACTCTTGACGGAATAACGCCTGTATTTATATATGCAGTATAAATTAAAATAGTTCTTCTGTCAAGCGTTCTTGCCGTTTTGACGTCTCCTTCCTCTCCTCTCTGAAAGCGATGTTTCTTTCAGCCTATAAATCTTCGCGGAATAAATTGCAGGACAATGACTGCACTTCTCAATTGATTTTACGCGCCGCTTGTGTTATAATTGCGATTAACGGATTGACACCGTTATTTCTGCAAAAAGGCAACAAGGTTATGAAAAAAGGACTTATCTTGATCAACGCATATTACGACATCCCCTCTTATCTCAATCAGGCTGAAAGGCTGAAAGAAGAATTTCTCTCTGTCGGAATCAGCGCGGATATAGTAAAAAACGGATATCTTCCACTTCTTCTGAAAGACGGAAAAGTATGCCTTGACGCGCATTACGATTTCTGCGTATACCTTGATAAAGACAAATACACCTCTCTGATGCTCGAAAAATCGGGTATGCGCCTTTTCAATCCTCACGACGCAGTTGTCGCCTGCGACGACAAAATGACTACATACATCACTCTTGCCGACAGCGGAATTCCTATGCCCGAAACGATAAGCGGACTTTTATGCTATCTGCCTGAAAAGCAGGTGCAGAAAGCTACCGCGGACAAAATAGAAAAAGCTCTCGGATATCCTCTTATCGCAAAAGAAAGTTACGGTTCTCTCGGCAAAGGAGTATATAAGATTGACGACAGAAATGCGCTGGACAAAATTCTAAAGGACCTTAAGCTAAAGCCTCATCTTTTTCAGAAATTCATCGCTTCAAGCTGTGGCAAAGATATCCGCGTTATCGTCATCGGAGACAAGGTGATCGCAGCTATGGAAAGGCGCTCTGAAAGCGACTTCCGCTCCAATATAGAACTCGGAGGCAAAGGAGAAAAAATCACCCCGTCAGAAAGACTCGTCAATCTTTCAGTAAAGGCTGCCCGTCTTCTCGGTCTTGACTACTGCGGCATAGACTGGCTTGAAGGCGAAGACGGAAATTATCTCCTCTGCGAAGTCAACTCCAACGCGTTTTTCGGCGGCATCGAAGCCGTTACCGGCGTAAACGTTGCAAAAGCGTACGCAAATTATATCCGCAAGACAGTTTACGGCGAATAAGCCCGTTTTTCTCATAACCGGAATTTGTTTTTAAGCTCAGTTTTTTCGCTCGTTTTGTGTATAAAATAACGAAATTTTCCATTGAACGCTTTTAAAGTTATATGATATAATTTTACAGGAAGTGTGCACGCTCGTAAAATATCTGCGTGTACGCGCGGAGGTAGATTTATGGGTATGGACAAACCCTTTGTAAAAAGAGCTTTTGCAACACCCGGACACGTAGTAAATATTCTGAACATCAAAAGCCGTTGTTACACTAAAATCGCGGACCTGAGCGCCGAGGTCATCAAAAGCGATGAGCCTATACGCTTCGAAGACCTGGACAAAAGCGCATTCAAGCCTGCTCATATAATGGAAAAATGGGCGGACAAGTTCGGTTGCGCATGGTTTCGTTTTACGGGCAAAGTTCCTGCTGCGGCAAAAGGCGCGCACGTGGTTCTGCGCATAAAACTGCAGGGCGAAGGTCTCATCTTCAACGAAGACGGCATCGTCCTTCAGGGTATCACCCAGATAGTCAGCAAGGGAGATATCTTCCACTCTCTCGTAGGAAAACAGGTCGTTGACGTTGCGGATTGCGCGGAAGGCAACGAAGAAATCAAACTTTATGTAGACGCAGGCTTCAACGGCAAGCTCCGCTTTGAAAAGCTGGTGGCAAGACTGCGCCGTTGCGATATAAGCATTCTCAACGAAGCGGTAAATCAGTATTATTACGATTACATAGATCTCTACTTCACCATGCTTAAGCTGGACAAATCCAATCCGCGCGTGGCAGAAATCGACAAAGCTTTGAAAGAATCTTACAAAGCTTTCAGAAAGAGCGGCGCTACCGCGGCGAGAGAGGTGCTTAAGCCGCAGTTTGAAAAACCGGTATTTGAAAAACAGACCGAATATTACTGCATAGGTCATGCTCATATCGACTTAGCATGGCTGTGGCCTTTACGCGAAACCAAGCGCAAAGTCGCAAGAACTTTTGCAAACCAGCTGCGCAACATCAAAAAGTACGACGATTTTATCTTTGCAGAATCTCAGCCCCAGATGTGGACGTGGCTCAAAGAAGGCTATCCCGATCTTTACGAAAGAGCTAAACAGGCGGTAAAGGACGGAAGAATAGAGCTTCAGGGCAAAATGTGGGTAGAGAGCGACACCAACCTTACAGGCGGCGAAAGCTGGATAAGACAGTCTCTTTACGGCGACAAGTTCTGGAAACAGGAATTTGGTCAGGACCTCAAACTGTGCTGGCTGCCCGATGTCTTCGGCTTCCCTGCTTCGCTCCCTCAGGTGATCAAAGGTTGCGGCATGGATTATTTCATGACTATAAAAATAATCAGCAACACCGTAAACCAGTTCCCCTATAAGACTTTCAACTGGGTAGGCATAGACGGCACCACCCTGCTTGCGCATATGGAGCCTCTCGGCGACTACAACGCAGGAGCGTCTCCCCTTGCGATCTTCAAGGGCAACGCGCGCAATACCGAAAAGGACATAATCCCCAAAGCCCTGCTCATCTACGGCGACGGAGACGGCGGCGGCGGTCCCGGAGAAGGTCATATAGAATACATAAAGCGTCACAAGAAACTTTTCAACTGCAAAGTCAGCAAGTCTGTCGACCTCTTCAAAGATCTTGAGCCTTACCGTGAGATAATGCCGACTTATAAAGGAGAACTGTATTATGAACGCCATCAGGGAAGCTACACTTCTCAGGCGCGCTCTAAAAAGTTTAACCGCAAGATAGAATATCTCCTCCACAAAGTGGAATGGCTGGGCGCTATTGCCAAGCTCAGAGGCAGAAAATACGACTTTGACGAAATGGAAAAGATCTGGAAAGAGATCCTTCTTTACCAGTTCCACGACATCCTCCCCGGCACGTCGATCAAACGCGTATACGACGAAAGCCTTGAAAGATATCAGATAATCTATGACCGCCTTGAAGAACTCACCGAAGAAATTCTATCTTCAGGCAAAGACGACTGCAAGCTGTGCGCCGTCAACCCGACAGACTTTGAAAGAACAGAATGGGTAAAGTATGACGAGAAATGGTATCGCCTTTCTCTTGCGCCTTACAGCGTAAGCGCGCTCCCCACTCCTTCCGAGGTAAATTCTTCTTCTCTGTCTTTTGACGACTACACTCTTCAGAACTCACGCGTACGCGTAGTATTCGGCACAAAAGGCGAGATCACCTCTCTGTATGACAAAGAAGGCGGCAAAGAAATCGTCGGCAAATACTTCAACAAGTTCACGATTTACAGCGACCCGTTCATGTACTACAACGCTTGGGATATAAATATCAACTATCCCGACATGAAGAAATGGGATATGAAACTCATCGGAGTACGTTCATACATCGACGGTGCGCGCGTAATCAGAGAACAGACGTTTAAATACGATAAATCAACACTGGTACAGAAAATTTCTCTGACTGTCGACGACAATATGGTCAGATTCGACACCACGGTCGACTGGGATGAACGCTTTAAGATGCTGAGAGCAGACTTTATCCCAGCGTTCTTTGCGGACGAAGTAAACTGCGATATCCAGTTCGGCACATTCAACCGCACTACGAAACAGGAAAACAGCGTCGACTGGGCACAGTTCGAGATCTGCGCTCACAAGTATGTGAATATCGACGGCGCAGACTACGGCTTTGCACTTATCAACGACTGCAAGTACGGACACCGAGCAAAAGACGGCTTCCTGAGCCTGTGCCTGCTCCGTTCGCCGGAATTCCCCGACCCGACCTGCGACATCTGCACTCATACGTTCAGCTATGCGATATTGCCGCACAAACAGCCTCTCACTCAAAGCGACGTTGCGGCGCGCGCATACTGCTTCAACCAGCCGATCGATATCCTGAAATCCGACATGACGGTCGACACCTTCGTTAAGACCGACAATGACGGCGTGACCGTTGAAACGGTAAAACCTGCAGAAAGCGGCGAAGGTACTCTTCTCAGAATTTACGAATGCAAGGGTAAAGACTGCAAAGTTGCTCTTACCCCGAGCGTAAAGTTCACTAATGCGTACGACTGCGATATGCTTGAAAATATCAAGGGAGAAACAGATATAAGCAACCTCACTTTCAGACCTTGGGAAATCAAGACGATAATCCTGAAATAAACTGCTGCGTTATTAATCGGCTACAATAAATACCGCCCTGAAAAGGCGGTATTTTGTTTGAAACAGATAATTTCCGATAACCTAATAAGCTATCTTTGCCTTTCTCGGCACTTTTATTAATCACAAAGAAATATCTTAAAAAAAAGAGGTCTCCTTTGCGGAGTCCTCTCTTTTTGCGTTGATACGCGTTATTTTTTATAAGCGGGATCGTTTAATACCTCGCCCAGAATGATAGCCCTGCGGACAGCCTCATGCGTCAATTCGAATTTGACGTTATTCTGCTCTTCCTCAGCAAGTTTTACAAAACGCAGATTGTAGTGTTCTCCGCAGCCCTCGTCGCTTTCGCCTTCGATACTGCCGGACACAGGCACTTTTTCAACAATGTAAAGGTCTTCGTCCTCATGTTCTACTGCGCAATGCTCTTCGTGATGAGACTTCGTCACGCCGACAACTTCTGCCGACGTATGCACTTTGGGCTTAACTTCGACAAGATCGGTGCCTTCGACCGTCTCAAAATTCGTCGACGGTTTAAAGTAACTTTTCAGCGGAGCATTCGCAACGATCGGTTCTTCGCGTCTGAAAGGATCACTGCTGACAAAGCTCTCGTTGTTTATGCCGTCAAACCGCGCACTGACATTGTCTCTGCGTGCGTTCTGAGCTTTCTGTTTTTTCTTGTCCGACTTTATCGCCGCGCTTATCAGCGTGCCGAACAGCACAACGATAAACGCGACAAATATCGGTATAAAAGTCCCTAATCTCATTTTTTCTTCTTGCCGTCAGTCGGAGCTTCAGCGCCTCCTACGAGAGAGTTTCTCATAGCGGTATCAGCCTGTATGTTCTGCATACGGTAATAGTCCAGCACGCCGATCTTTCCTTCTCTGAGCGCAGCCGCCATAGCCTTGGGCACTTCTGCTTCCGCAGCAATAACGTTTGCTCTCATTTCCTGAGATTTAGCTCTCATTTCCTGCTCGAGAGCGACTGCCATTGCGCGGCGCTCTTCTGCCTTTGCTTCAGCTATACGTTTATCGGCTTCTGCCTGATCCATCTGCAACTGCGCGCCGATGTTTCTGCCTACGTCGATATCTGCTATATCTATTGACAGGATCTCGAAAGCCGTGCCGTTGTCAAGCCCCTTGTTGAGGACTGTCTTTGAAATCTGATCGGGATTTTCAAGGACGTCTTTATGACTGTCTGCAGAGCCTACCGTGGTAACGATACCTTCGCCGATTCTTGCGATTATCGTATCTTCGCCCGCACCGCCGATAAGACGGGTGATGTTTGCGCGAACGGTAACTCTCGCCTTTACGCGAAGTTCGATACCGTCTTTAGCTATTGCAGATATGCCCGGAGTCTCGATGACCTTGGGATTGACAGAAACTTTGACCGCGTTGAGCACGTCTCTGCCTGCGAGGTCGATTGCTCTTGCAGTTTCAGGAGCGAGTTGAATGTTTGCACTGTGCGCGCTGATAAGAGCGTTGACCACCTTGATGGCATCGCCTTTTGCAAGCACGTGCGTTTCGAGCTCATCGATCGTAACGTCTAGACCTGCCTTCATAGCGCTGATATAAGCGTCGACTATTGTCGCAACCTTAACTCCTCTCCATTTCATACCTATAAGTCTTGCCATCGAAACTTTTACGCCCGATACAAGAGCTCTGAACCAAATTCTTATAGGCAGAACACCGATAATGATAGCGAGCAGAACGAGAACGACTACAACTGCTATAATGATTGCCGTAATCGAGCCCGCGCTCATTGCCAAAAGCGTTAACATATTTTTGTTTCCTCCAAACTATTCTTTTATTTTTACCACAATTTTGCCGCCTTCTACATAATCGACGACTACCTTGCAGTCTTTTGCTATAAACATTGCATTGGACACGACGTCGTAAATCTTATCGTCGATCTTAACGCTGCCCGCCGGACGCAGCGCGCAAAGCGTAACGCCCTCTTTGCCTACGAGATCCTCATAGTCTGCTGTACCTGCCGTATGACCGAGCGACACCGCAGTGTCCTTGTTTACAAAACCCGTACGCGACAGATAACCGCGCTTCATTGAAAATACCATGATAGTAAACGCCGCTACAAGCACGAGCATTACCACCGCGAGCAGTATAAACAACTGAATGATCGGGTTTCCTCCGCCGTGATTATACACGCGGATAACGATGCCGACAATCACGAGTACAGAACCCGTGATACCGAAAAATCCGAACCCCGGCTGAAATATTTCCACGACGATAAATATAAGTCCCACTATAAGACAAATCGCCGCCGCCCAGCCTATTTCAGAAAAGACCAGGGCGAATTCTTGCCAGAACGTCATCTCAATTACCTCCTTACCGCGCGATATGCGCGATAATATATATACTATAATACAATACACATATAAAGTTGTCAATAAGCACGATTTTCAGGCGTTTTTCAGATTCAGTTTATCTGTATCTTTTTTTGTTCGCGCCTTTCACTGTCCCGATCACTCTTTGCTGGACAGGCACAACGTCAATAAAGAAGTTTATATATTGTATTATAGTTCAATAATATCACCTTTGATTGTATTTGTCAACAGTTGTATAACCATATTTTATAACAGCAATATTATGTGAATATAAAAAAATAAAAAAGCGGGGGCCTACCCTCCGCTTTTTGTATTTACGTATTTCAGATGTATGATATCCGTATTAAAGTTTTTCTTTTGATATCTTCTTGATTATTATGTACTATGAAAGGAAAATCTTATAGCAGACATCGAGGAATTTATCGGGGAAAATCTCAAGCATTTTCAGCATGCCGCTGTTCTTTACCTTATAACGTATCTTGGGATGCTTTGAAGTGAGAGCCTTCATCGTCGCCTTGACAAGATGCTTGGGATCGTGAGCGTTCTTGAGCTCATGCTCCATGATAGGCTTCATTTTGCCGAGGATGCCTTTATAATTCTCGGTGCCGTCATAAAGCGCCTGGAAAGAAGATGACGCACTGTCATGCATACGGGTCTTAAATGAACCGGGTACGATCTGAATAACGGGAACATCGATGAACATCAGCTCTCTTCTCAGACTGTCGCAGTATGCGTCTACTGCATATTTTGACATCGTATAAGGTCCGTTGAAAGGCTGAGGAGTGAGATATCCGCATTCCGAGCCGCAGTTTACGATTCTGCCGCCGCCCTTTTTAACCATATCGATAAAAGTACGGTTTACTCTTACCATACCCATGATATTTATCTTAAGACTCTTTTCAATGAGCTCTACACAGTCGCCTTCGACCATAGAGCACATTTTCTGATATCCGGCAAAGTTGATGATCGCGTCGAGCTTATCTGTGACCTTAAGAATTTCTTCTTTTGCTCTGTCCAGATCTTCCTGAACGACAACGTCAACGGACATCGGGACCATGTTTTCAATTTTCGCCAGCTCTTCCAGCTCTTTCTTGTTTCTGCCGAACGCGAATACCGTCCAGCCTTTTTTAGTCATTTCTCTTGCGCACGCGCCGCCAAGACCACCGGTAACGCCGGTGAAAACTGCATACTTCATAATCAAAACCTCCATCCACACAGTCGATTTTATTCGACAACAAATTCATTATAATTGTACGCGTTATTTTTGTCAAACTTTTAACAAATATTTTTGACATTTTCTGCCACATTTGTATAATTTTTTACACATTTGGAATATTGTTTTACGTCTATGCATGCATAATTGCATAAATAGGTCGATTTGTTATTAAATATAAAGAAGTTATGTAAAATTATCATTTTTTTGCGCATATTTGTTGCATAAATATGCGGATAAGACTATAATGTATTCACGCACCGAGGGATATCAGTGCATAAGGAGAATTTTTATGAAAAAGAAAATCGTTTTGTTTACCGTGATGGCAATCGTGGCTGCACTGTCTCTCAGCGTTCTGCTGGCAGGCTGCACCACAGTAGATATGTCCAAGGCAGGTCCTGAAGATATTAAAGCATACGGCAAGCTCGTAGTAGCTACCTCTGCAGACTTCCCCCCGTTTGAGAACCTCGAAAACGGTGAGATCGTAGGCTGGGATATCGACGTTGCCAAGGCTCTTGCGGAAAAGCTGGGCGTTGAACTCGAAATTCAGAATATGGAATTCGACGCAGTTCTTTCCGCTGTCGCTTCAGGCAAAGTCCATATGGGTATGGCAGGCATTAGCAACACCCCCAAACGTGACGAAAGCGTTGACTTCAGCGTAAACGTCTTCGACAGCTCTCAGATGATCATCGTAAAAGCCGACAACACCACTATCAACGGACCTATGGATCTTGCAGGCAAGACCGTTGCCGTTCAGGCAGGCACTATCGGCAACTGGCTGGCTAATATGGATGAAGATTACGCTTACGAATTCGATGACGATGGCAACGTTCTTCTCGACAAGCCCATTCTCGGCGCACCCGCAAGCGTTACCAAACTCGCCAACGGCATGATGGCTGTTCAGCAGGTTGCTGACGGCAAGGCTGACGCAGTTATCCTCGACAAGCTTCCCGCTGAAGCTATCGTTGCAAGCATCAACGCAAACGGCGAAAAGGTAAAGATCCTCGAGACCAGCGTTTACGACGACGCATACGCATTCGCTATCGGCGAAGGCAACACCGCTTTCAAAGAGTGGATCGACAAAGCTTATCAGGAACTTATCGATGACGGCACTATCGCTGAACTCAACCAGAAGTGGTTCGGCAGTTCTGAAGAATAATATTAAGGATTAATAAGTGCGCCCGTCCCTGCTATTATGCCCGGACGGGCGTAAAAGGTATTTATGAAACTCGATTTAAGCATAATTTTCAACGCAAAAACATTTTCCATGCTGGCGGAAGCGTACGGCTGGACTTTGTTTATTACATTCTTTGCGCTGATAATAGGAATTATCCTGGGCACTCTCCTTGCCGTGTTCAGGGTCATACCGCAGACTAACATCGTAGCCAAGGTCCTCAACAAGTTTGCAGGAGCTTATGTGTCTGTATTCCGCGGCACGCCTCTTATGGTGCAGCTGTTTATCTTCTCTTTCGTCATTTTTGCGAGAGTCGTACTGGTAAACTCGACAATAAGCGCGTATCTCATCGCAGTGATAGGATTCGGACTCAACTCAGCCGCTTACGTATCGGAAATAATCCGTGCAGGCATTCTGAGTATCGACAAAGGACAGATGGAAGCAGGCAGAGCGCTGGGACTTTCTTACGGCAAGACTATGTGGAACGTCATCCTGCCTCAGGCGGCGAAGAATATTATTCCCCCTCTCGGCAATGAAGCGATTTCACTGGTAAAAGAAACTTCTGTCGCCCTTATAATAGGCGTAAACGAATTCTTTACCGCAATAAAAATGATTACGGCAAGCACTTACAACGTGCTTACCCCTTACCTGTTCGCGGCAGTCGTCTACTACGTTACGGTTGCGATAATGTCGTTCGGACTCAGCAAAATAGAAAAGAGGCTCAGAAGAAGCGATGCAAGATAACAATTTGAAAATGAGCGCCGACAACGCAAAACCCGTGATTTCTACCCGCGGACTCGTAAAAAAGTTTTCGGGCAAAACCGTTTTGCGCGGAATTGACGCGGATATATATGAAGGCGAAAAAGTAGCTGTAATAGGACCCAGCGGAAGCGGCAAAAGCACTTTCCTGCGTTGTCTCAATCTTCTTGAAATCCCCACCGCAGGCAAGATAACCTTCGGCGACGAAATCATTTACGAAAGCGACTATTACGCACAGAAAGAAATCCTTGACGAACTCAAGGCAAAGAAGCATGCTTACGTAAGCGGAACAAGCGACGACAAGGTCAGGCAGTCTCTTCTCGAGATCGGCGCGCTGAAATCAAAGCTCAAAGAGCTCAAAAAAGAACTCAAAGCGCATAAAACTCATGCAAAACTGCTCAAAGCTACGGCAAAACGCGGAGGCGCAGAAGAAGAAATCAAGAAAACCGCAACTCTTATAAGCGAAACGATGTCTGAAATCGCATCGGTAAAAGCTGAAATAAGCGTGAAGAAAGCAGACGTAAAAACGCGCAAGGCAGAGGTGAAATCCACTCTTAACGCCGGCGTTACGCAAAGCATGAGCCAAGAAATCGCCGCGCAGAAGAAAATCACGTCAGAAGCGAAGAAAAAACATAAAAAATTCATCGCGCAGATGGACAAGACGATCGACGCGCACCGCAGAATTACAGGAATGGTCTTTCAGCACTTCAACCTTTTCAACAACCTCAGCGTAATGGACAACATCACCCTTGCGCCTATAAAAACGGGCCTCGAAGAAGTCGAAGCGCGCAAGAAAGCGCTTAAAGCGGCAATAAGAAAAGGCGACGAAAACGCTAAAAAAGAACTTTTAAATCTTCCGCACAGACTCGAGATCGTGGAAAACGCACGCAAACACGCTTACGAGCTTCTCGGCAAAGTAGGTCTTCAGGACAAGGCAGACGTCTACCCTTCAACCCTGTCCGGCGGACAAAAGCAACGTATCGCAATCGTGCGCGCCCTGGCAATGAATCCCGGAATAATGCTCTTTGACGAGCCGACATCCGCTCTCGACCCCGAAATGGTAGGTGAAGTTCTTCAGGTAATAAAGAAACTCGCTGACGACGGAATGACAATGGTCATCGTTACTCACGAAATGGGCTTTGCAAGAGAGGTCGCAACACGCGTGCTTTTCGTGGACGAAGGCGTGATAAAAGAGGACGCTCCCCCCGCAGAGCTGTTCGGCAATCCCAAGAACGAGAGACTTAAAGAATTCTTGTCCAAAGTGCTTTAAACGATTTCTGAATTTTATATTTTTAAATAAAAAAAGAGCCGCTTGTTGAGCGGCTCTTTTATGTATGCGGTTATCGGTTTAATATTGTTTCTCTTCTGCTCTTTTCTGAGAAAACATCCATTCATTCCAGTCATTCCGACGGTAAAACGCTTTCATCATTTTATGTCCGCCCTTTGCGTAAACATCCAGCGTAATATCACATACGTCCTTGAGTTTTTTACAAAGCGCGATATCGCTGTCAGCAGAAATAACTTCGTCATCTCTTGCATGCCCTGCCCATATTTTCTCTTTTTTAAACGTTTTTACATCGAATGCATCGGCATCGGCATCAAGAAAATACCCCATAAGCGGAACAGCCGCCGCGTAAAATCCGGGATTGTTGTACAAAGAATACCATGTGCACGCACCGCCGTAAGAAATGCCAGTAATATATATTCTGTCAGTATCGATAGGATAAGACTTCGCCAGATCTTCGATAAGCGATCTTATCGACCTTGTATAAACGTTGATAGTGCTGAGGTTGTCTCCCGTAAAATTGTCGCATTGAGGCAGCAGAACAAAACAATCCTCTTTGAGATTCAACCCTACGGTCTTGAATTCTGCAAGCTGAATAAAATTGTCGCTTCCCGACGCGCCCGCGCCGTGAAGATAAACAAGCAACGGTTTTTTATCTTTCCCTTTGCATTCTTTGAATCTGAAAGGCAGCTCGACGCCCTCGCAAGCGTCAAAATAAGAAAACTTTTTATATGAAGGTATCAGAGAACTTTTACGCACAATCGTGTTCTCAGCGTAATTATCTTTTATTTCCTTTGCTTTGAGCGTGTATTTTTTTATTTCATCATTCTGCTTTAAAACAGCCTTTCTGAAACGGGAATGAGAAATAGTACCGTATTCAGAATAGTTTCCGTTTATATAGTTTATTATATATAAAATTCCGTTTTCATCGACCGCACTTGCATAAAACCATTTTAAAATTTTATCCCCGGCGGCATACTGAGGATTTTCTTTATGAAATTGTTTCAGAAGCAGAGCGTAAATGTCTTCTTTGTCTTTATCCTCGTAGGAAGCAAACGACAAATATTCATGCTCTTCATTCAGATAGTTTTTAAAAAGCTCTTTATCTTTTACAGCAATAAGGTATTTCATGTTCGCCCCATTAAAATGCGTATTACCTACACAGACAGGAAAATTATACTCTTTTTTTAATATCCTCGAGTATCGTTATCATAGATAAAGTATCAAGCTTGCAGTATTCCCAGAGCGCCTTCCTTCTCTGTTCTCTTTCCTTTTCAGGCATATACGGCAGCATAAGGTAAGTCGCCATTGCGTCCGCGCCGTTATGCACCGCGCTGACCTCATAACCGTGCGCTCCTTCAGGATCTACGCATCTGTATATAGTCTTGAGAGAACGCGATCCGAGAGAATCTCCGAAATAAACCGTGTCTTTCGCAAATACGGCGCCGATATCGCGCACGTTATTTCTAGCCGTTGACAGCTTGGCGCGCACATCGGGGAACATCTGGGCAAGCTGTCCGAGCACATTACATTCAAGGAACTTGCCGAAAGCGAGGATACACGCGTTGTCGGGTATCTCTTTTGCCAGCCTGCGGGCAATGATCTCTCTTGCGTCTTCTCCGTCTTCTGCGATATATCCCGTATGCACCGGCTTATCCCCTTCTTTTTCTATAACGTGAAGAGAATACTGAAAGGCGACCGTCTCAAGCGGCTTTGTGCCTTTATAGCGCGGAATAAACGACTGCAAAGACTCAAAATCGAGAAAGCACAGCGGATACCAAAGTCCCGAAAGAAACTTCTGAAGCTCCTTTTTATCCGTAAGCACGGCTTTTTCGTCGTAAAGTTTAATTATGTTGGCAACTTTGGGTTTGAGAAGATTAACGTTCTTCTTTAAATCCTCTATTGAAACTATTCCGTCAGAAAACAACCTGAATCTTGTAGCCGAATCCACTCCGTGCACCGTGAAAAGAGAGGGCTTATCCAGCCACTTCCCGAAACAGGCGCTGAAATATTCGCACCCGAACTGTCTTTCGCATTCCGCGCACAGACTGGCGTCGGGCATAGCGTTTTTCTGTACGAAAGACAACAGTTCTTCACAGTTCTTTACCACCTTGTCGGCATAGCGCGCCACGCGCTTTGTCATATCCATTTTTCTGAGAAGCGCAGATTCTTTTATCTGCTTTCCTCTTACGTAGTTGGGGTCTATCACGATAAGACAGATCTTGGATACGTTTAAATTGCACAGCTTTCCAACGTATGCAAGATAAGCAAGTTCTCTTATATAGTTTTCAGTGGGAGACTTTGCGCACTTCACCATATAAAAATTTACGCCGTCTGCCGAAGGAACTGCGATATCGAAAGCACAGCTGAAATTCTTGCTCAGAATAACGCCGTCGTAAACGGTCTTTCCTTCAGCAATCGACTTTAGTGCCTTGTCTGAAAGCTCTGTAAGTTTTTTATAATCGTCCGCTTCACTTCCGACAGCCTCTCCGCCCGGAAAAAGCGAACGCGCAAGCAAAGAAAGCTCTTCGGTTTCCTTCATTCTCTGCTGAACGGTAAGGCTGAATTTTGCCGCAGAAGGATCGAAAGCCTCGTATCCTGCGCTGCGGCGACACCTTGTGAATTTAACGTATAATCTCTTTGTTATAATGCCCTTTATAGCCATATTTACAGTATAACATAGCAGAGTGCTTTTTACAACTTCAATGTGAATTTCCCCTTATTTATGATTTCCTCTTTTCTGCTTTCGATTAATTACACACACATTATTATCATCGGGTATTGACAAAGTGAAAACCTTACGTTATTATAATAGTATAAAACTTCAGGAGGGTGAATATTATGGCAAACATAGAAACAAAATCAAAATTCGACGGCGGCGTCCTTGGATATATCGGCATTCATCTGCTGGCAGGACTGATAACCGTCTGCACCTTATTTATCTGCTATCCCTGGGCGGCGTGTATGCTCTACAGATGGGAGATAAAGCATACGACTATCGACAACAGAAGACTTGTCTTCGACGGGACGGGTGCTCAGCTCTTCGGCACATATATTAAATGGTTTCTGCTGTGTATAATCACTATAGGAATCTATGCGCTGTGGCTTCCCGTAAAGATGACTGCGTGGAAGGTAAAGCATACTCACGTCGATTGATTTTTTTGTTATTACAATGGAAAAACAAACACGGGTGCGCAAAAATTTGCGCACCCGTGTTTGTTTTGCAAATTCATTTTTACCTTTTGATCTTATCAGTCTCGGGATAAGGAATAAGCACAGGTCTTTCATACTTCTTCGTAAACGCCGTGCGCGCGTCGGGGCTGTGCAATATCAGATATCTTTCTCCTTCATAGGTCGTGAATATCATTCCGTGCCCGCCGTCCGACGTATAGATCGCGCCTTCCTGCACCCACTCGCCGTTCACTCTTCCGTCAACAGATCTTGCGGTAAGCTGAACGTATTTTCTGTCAGACGTCCTTGTAGACCACAGAAGTTTTCTTTCCCCGTTTTCAAAATAACAGAAAGGTCCGTCCGTAACTTTCTGCCTTGTCTTCGCAGGTTTGTAAATATTGTCTGAAGCGCGGAAAAGCAATACGTCCGTCTCCTCTTCTGTTCCCGACAGATCCTCTTTGAGCCTTACGGCGCGTATCTCCCCGTCGTTGCATTCTATATATTCCTTGCAATATATGCACCAATATCTTCCGTTGTCTTCGGCAAGCGTGCCGTCAGGACATGAAAATTTTTCAGGCGTGAGCCTTACTCCGTTCTTATAATCTCCGTCAGGCTTATCGCAAGAAAACATATAAGTGCCGCGTTTTTCCCCTTCGGGAGACAATGTGATCAACAACCTGTATTTGCCTTGCGCAAAATGTATTTCAGGCGCCCAGAAATCTGCATATTTCTTTTCGAGAGCGCTTTTCTTCAATATCGTAAAAGGACCTCTCCAAAGCTTAAGATCTTCAGACTTGTAAATCACCGTGCCGTAACTGTCGTTGAAATTGTAATGATATATCGTACCCGCCATTATATATCCGCCGCTGCCGTCTTTAACGATGAAGGGGTCTCTGACCGTAATATCCTGAAAAGTCAACCCTTCTCTGAACGGTAAAGGCCACTCAAGTCTTTTGCCGCCGATATACTTCCTGAATTTTTTCAAAAGTCCCATATAATCCTCTTTTAGAACGTACAGGCGTTGACGCTGCCCGAAGCGGTACATATATTTTTGCATACACTGACTTACATTGCAAGCACTGACGTATTTTTCGCCAATAAATCCGCTGTCAGAAACCGCGATTGCCAAAATCCTATAAATATGTCCTATCAGCCGTCGCCCTGACAGTCAGAATATTTATATACATTTTTGCAAATATATCAATTGCGGTCAAACTCTGCACAAAACGTGTATTGACCGCAAAAGATATTGATTTTATAATTAAATCAAAGAATGCCTGCAAGGAGGTACGTTTTGAAAACCGTAAACATAAACCAAGATTGGGAGTTTGAAAAAGAAGGCTCAACAAGCACCGTCTCTCTTCCGCATACATGGAACGGGCTGGATGGTCAGAACGGAGAGCACGGATATTATCAGGGCAAATGCGTTTACCGCAAAAAGATAGCAAGAGCCGACGGGGTGTGTTATATAGAATTCAACGGCGCAAACAGCGTAACCGAAGTCTATATAAACAAGCAGATCGTCGGAACTCATAAAGGCGGATATTCGATGTTCCGTTTCAGAATAGACGGCTTTGCCACGAAAGATGAAAACCTTCTCGAAGTGTACGTAGACAACACGGTAGTTCCCGACGTATTCCCCACTTCTGCCGACTTTACTTTTTACGGCGGACTTTACCGCGACGTAAATCTGATATATGCGGAAGAAACGCGCTTTTCTCTCGACGATAAAAGCAGATACGGCATATCCGCGATCCCGAAAAGAGTCGGCGATGTATGGCAGCTTGACATAAATACCCATGTTACCAACGCAAACAAAGATACGGTATGCGTTTATCGACTCAAGGACGCTAAAGGAAAAACAGCGGCTGAGCTTACCCGTCCGTCCGAAAGCGCCGACGCAACCATTGAAATCGCCTCTCCTCATCTCTGGGACGGAGTAAAAGATCCTTATCTTTACACTCTAAGTTGCTCTCTCGTAAAAAACGCAAAGACTATCGACGAAAGAGAGCTCAACGTTGGATTCAGAGAAATCGAATTTTCAAGCGATAAAGGCTGTTTCCTCAACGGCAGACATATAAAACTCAAAGGCGTCTCCCGTCATCAGGACAGAGAAAATATCGGCAACGCACTCACCATAAAGGAGCATGAAGAAGATATCGCGCTCATACTCGACGTAGGCGCGAACTCTGTACGTCTTGCTCATTATCAGCAGGCTGAAGAATTCTATACCCTCTGCGACAAGAAGGGATTACTCGTATGGGCTGAAGTGCCCGTAATCACTATGTATTCGAAAGCCCGTCAGCAAAACGCAGAATCTCAGCTGACAGAACTGATAAAACAGAATATAAACCACCCATCGATTTTCTGCTGGGGTGTGGAAAACGAAATCACGCTTTCAGGCGACCGCAACAAAAAGCTGATATCGGGCATCACACGTCTTAACGAGCTTGCTCATACCCTCGACCCTTCGCGCCCGACGACCTGCGCGCAGGTTGCAATGGCAAAGCCCGATTCTCCGCTCAACAGACTTACCGACCTCCTGGGATACAACCATTACTTCGGCTGGTATATGCAGACTTGCGACGCTCTTGACAAATGGCTGGACGAATTCAGAAAAATCAATCCGCAAGCGAAGCTCTGCCTTTCAGAATACGGCGCTGAAGCCGTCATAGGCTATTACAGCGAAAATCCCGTGCAGGGCGACTATTCGGAAGGATATCAGGCAATTTATCATGAACACTATATCGACGCCGTAAACGCACGTGAGTGGATGTGGGGCTCTTACGTATGGAATATGTTCGACTTCGGCTCTGCGGCGCGCAACGAAGGCGGAGTCAGGGGCAGAAACAACAAAGGACTTGTAACGATAGACAGAAAGATCAGAAAGGACGCTTTCTATCTTTACAAGGCTACCTGGAGCGACGAAAAATTCGTACACATAACCGCAAAGCGCTACCCTTGCAGAGTTGTCGGCACTACAAAAATCAAGGTGTATTCCAATAGGCCCGAAGTTACGCTTATCGCAGACGGCTACGAAAAAATTCTTAAAGCGAACAGAGTTTTCGTGTTTGACGATGTCCCCGTAAAAGACGGAGAAAATCTTGTCAAGGTCTCCGCAGGCGATTGCAAAGACGAAATCACCATAAAAGGCGTAGAAAAACTGCCGGACTCTTATGCCATAGGAGACGGAGTGCCTACGCTGGTGCGCAACTGGTTCGGCACAGACGGAACGATAAAAGAGGACTGCCTGTCGATAAACGACAAAGTGGGCGCGCTTCTCGACAACAAAGAAGCTCAGGGACTTCTTAAACTCGCGGCAGGCAACACTGTGAATAAATGGTACGTCAGACTGTTGCGCCCGTTTAAAGTCAGAACATTGCTCAAAATCATAGGCATTGACGCTCAGACGGCAGATATCGTAAACGGATTCTTGCAGACGATCAAAAAATAAGCTTGGTCTGCTTTTATATATAAGGGAGAGAGAGTTATGACTGATACCGCAACCACCGCGCGCCCTTTCGGGATACGCGACAAAATCGGCTACGCGCTTGGCGACTTCGCGTGCAACCTCAGTTTTACTTTGCTGTCAACATATATGATGCTGTACTATATGCAGTATATGCTGATAAGCGAAAAGGACTGGGCATGGATAATAATCGTAGGCAAGCTGTGGGACGCAATAAACGACCCCGTTATCGGCGGTCTTACCGACAGAGTTAAAATAGGAAAAAGCAAATACAAGTCATGGATATCTATAGGTTCGATAGGGCTTGTGATATGCACGACTTTGGTATTCCTTCCCGTGCCGCAGGCAAGCTATACGGTCAAGATACTGCTGTGTCTGCTCTCGTATATGGTATGGTCGATATTTTATACCATGGTCAACGTGCCTTACGGCTCTCTGCACTCTGCGATAAGCGACGATCCCGTTCACCGCTCCTCACTGTCAACTTTCAGAAGCGTAGGCGCGGGCGTGTCGATGCTTATAATAATGCTGCTTCCCTCTTTCGTTTATGACAGCAACGAAAACCTGAAAGGCGGAATGTTTATATGGCTTGCACTGGGCTTTTCGATTGTTGCTTTCTTCGCGCTGATAGGCGTAAACAAACTTACCACCGAACGCGTGAACGTAAATCAGCCTATTGAAAAAAAGAAACAAAGCTATTTTCAGGTGCTTCTTGCATTTGCCAAAAACAGGCCTATCTGGGCGCTGACGATCGCCTCAATGGTGCAGGCAATATGCTTCGTAGGCGCAAACAGCATGAATCAGATAGTATTCCAGTCTTATTTCAGAAATACCGACATCCTTACCGTCGTAACCATCGCGTCTTACGTGCCTATGGTCGCCGTTATGTTCGTACTCAGCAAGCTGGTGGCGCGCTACGGCAAACGCAACTGCGTGATAGTGTCCTGCGCGATAAGTCTTATCGGCGCGCTGGGCATGCTGATATTCCCGTTCAAATATACAGAAGCGGGAGCAAGCGTAGACGCGCTTTCTATAGTCGTATGGACTGTATTGCTTATGATCGCCAATATCGGCAACGGCTTGTTCGGCGTAATAGTATGGGCGATGGTCGTGGACTGTATAGACTATCAGAATCTGAAAACGGGTCAGCGAGACGAAGGCTCTGTATATTCTCTTTATTCCTTCTTCCGCAAGCTGGCTCAGGGCATTGGTTCTTCACTGGTCGCTCTCGTGCTTGCGTGGCTGGGTTATCAGAAAGAGCTGGGCGGATCTCAGCCTTACGAAGTGGCGAAAGACATAAAGACTGGCTACGTCCTATTCCTTCTGATAGGTCTTGCGATAATGCTGCTCTCCGTACTCGTCATTTACAACATTAAAAAATCGGACGAGAAGAAAATCCACGACGCGTTGTATAATAAACAGGAAGAAGAGGCTGTCGCTCTCGAAGGAGACGGAGCGACCGTTCCTCCGACAGCGGAAGAATCACTTGAAAAAGAAACTGACAACATTAATTTAACAAACACGGATAAACAAAATAATATTGAGGCAGACAAAAAAGATGACCCCTTTGAATAAGGAGAAAAAAGGCTACAGGACGGGGATATTTTTCGCCGTCCTGGCCGCCGCGCTCTATGCGCTCAACTCTCCGCTTTCAAAATTACTGCTGGATTACATGCCGCCGACTCTGACGGCGGGCTTCCTTTACATAGGCGCAGGCATAGGTATGGGCGCTGTAGCTCTCGTACGCAAAGCCCGCGGCACGACCCGTTCAGAAAGCAAGCTGACAAAGGCAGAATTGCCTTATACTGTAGCCATGGTCGTGCTCGATATCGCCGCGCCGATATTTCTGATGTACGGTCTGAAAAACACTTCTGCCGCAAGCGCATCTCTTCTCAACAACTTTGAAATTGTCGCAACCGCACTTGTCGCGCTTATAGTATTTAAAGAAAAGATAAGCGCGAGACTGTGGACAGGCATAATCGCCGTTACCGCGGCTTGTCTTCTGCTTTCCTTCGAAGATTTTTCAGGCGGCGTAAAGTTTTCTTACGGAGCGCTTTTCGTGCTCCTTGCCTGCGTATGCTGGGGTTTTGAAAACAACTGCACGCGTAAGATATCCTCTAAAGACCCAATGCAGATAGTGCTTATAAAAGGCATTTTCTCAGGCTCGGCATCTGTGATAATAGGTTTTTGCCTGGGCGAAAGAATAACCGTTGTCTGGAGCGTTTTCGCCGTGCTCGCCGTAGGCTTCGTAGCATACGGGCTGAGCATATTCTTCTACGTACACGCTCAGAGAAAGCTGGGGGCGGCAAGAACGGGCGCATATTACGCGATCGCACCTTTTATTGGCACGGCTCTCTCTTTTGCGATATTCCCCGATATACCTCATTACACATTCTTTATCGCGCTTGCGGTAATGCTTATAGGCGCATGGCTTTGTTCTTCAGACATTCCCGTTCTGCAATCGCTAAGAGCGCTGTTCAACAAAATACATACAAAGCAAGAACACTCCGACGACGCAAAAAAATGTGAACTTATATCTCCTTCTTCCGACGTCAGCTCAGAAAACAACTCAACTGAAAACGACAAAGACGACAACAGCATTGATAATAAAACTATCTGAAAATTGAGTTTATCAGTTTAGCTTAAAAGATAATAAAAGCGGCTCTATGCCGCTTTTTTGTTTTAATACATACCGTTTCTTTAAAATATTATTTGTTATTCGTCGTAAGAAGGCGTAAAATCTATACCTGCCTTTTTTGCCTGAACGTGCTGAAGTGCTCTCGGCACTGAATAATATCTGCCGTCTTTTCTGAAAATCGCACCCGTCTGCTTGAATCTGAACGCTACGTTTGCCTCAACGCATTGACGACGCAGATCGAGCACCCAGTCGTAATCGCATACCCTGACGTCCGTGCCTGACTCTCCGCCTGCAATCACCTCTTCTGTCCTTGGGTCGAGCCAGGGCGACAAATCCACATTTTCGAGCAAAGGCTCACAGCAAACAAATCTGTGCTTTATAGGTGCGTTTACGAAAACGGGCATACGACGCGCCGCTTCAAGGTTGTTTTCTACGGTGCAACCTATTTTTACGTTGTCCCAGCCTTCTCCCCAATCGGCAGGCAGACAGCTTTCAAACCTCGATATCCTTTTTGTTATGAATATAAACTCGCAGTCGCTCCTTTCCCTTATGATATCCCACGCCTGTTCTCTCCATTCGTCCGCTTCTTCGATAAGAAAATCAGAGGTAAAGCAGGTCCAGAAACAAGTGCCTGACGGATATTTATAAGCACCGTCTCTTCCGCGCTTTACGGGCAAAGAAAAACTTGCGGTCTTTCTGACATTTGCGCTGTCGATATCGTACTTCCCGTCTCTGCGGTATACATAGCAGTTTTTACACCCGGCGCTGTACTTATGACAGCCGTGCCATAAATTCCAAAATGCTTCCATACAACTGATTATATCACAAAGACTCAGCTTTGTTAACAAGCGCAATTCCGACCGTATTTCAGAAACAATCAATGCGATATACGCCGTGTCTTCACATTCCCGTTGCATTTGAAATCAAATTAAAATACGTGCGGCGGAAAGCAACGTATAACAGTCCAATGATAAATCAGAAATAAAAAACGCGGCGTTTCCGCCGCGTAATTTTTGTTGATATCTTTATCACTCTTCCTCTTTGGGATTATTGGTGATATAAGTTTCTTTGTCCGCATCTGTCATAAACTTGGGTATCGTGCCGTCTTCAGTCTTATCAGAACTTTCGTATCCGCTTGCGAACTTTCCTTCGAGAAGAACTACGTCATTGGGCTCGAACTTGAAGTCGTTGAGATCTACGACAAAGGTGTAGTTGTAAGTGTTGTCGATATAGAACAGCTTGCTGCCTACGAATGCGGGCGCGAGCCAAGTCGCATTGACTTCAGCACCGCTCATATTGATTTCAACGGGCTGGTTGTCGTCAGTGATAGAGTCGATATCGGTAATGACCTTCTTCATCAGCTTGTTGGAGATAACGTAGTAAAGGGTTATACCGTCCTCTGCGATTTCAGATCTGATAACAGTGGGAGCTGCACTGAACTTGATTTTGATCTTCTTCTGAGTGCCGTCAGCGTTCATCTTGTAGATATAAGAGTCAGCCGCGCTTGCAACCAGTACGCCGTTGTCAAGACCGATATGAGTTATTGAAGTCAGCGCGTCAAGAGAAACCTTGACCTCTTTAGCCGCATCGAAAGCGGGCTTTTCACCGCTGAACTTCATTGCAAAAGTGCCTGCGGTCTCGCTTGTGCCGTTTACGGTTGAGCTCTTGCTGTAGTAAACCACAACGCCGTCGCTTTCATTTGCAACGTTGACAAGCGTATAGCTGAACTGCTTGTCCTTGGGAGCGTCAGCGCCGTCCGTGCCGTATGTCTTGCTGTCAGCAAGAAGAACGGGCTCTCCGCCGTCGGTAGCATACAGCTTGTTGCCGTTGAGGAGAGAATCGCTCTCATAGCTCTGCGTGTAATATACATAATCAGAAATGCTGCTCTGACCTCTCTTATATGTGGAAGCGTGGTTGAACAGAACGTCGGATACGGTTTCTGCAATAACGGTAGCATCCTTGTCTACCTTATCCTCAGTATAACCGATCTTGTAAAGCGTATTTGACGTGTAATAGATAAGCGCATCGTCGGTAAATACGTATTCAACCTTAGATCCCTCGATCATGGTGATCTGCTGAGTCTCGGTACCGTCAGTCTTCGTGCGGTAATATTCAAGATAATCTACCTGAACAACGCCGTTGTTGTCAGTCTTGGTCGTCGGGGTAACGTAGTAGATCCAGTCTCCGAAAATATAAATGCCGCCGCCGGTATATCCGGTGTAGAACATTTTGGGTACAACGACTTCGGTATTGATAAGAGAACCGTCTTCTGCGACTTCGCTCTTCATAATGCTACCCTTGACGGAAGCCTTGCCGAAATAGTTGTCTTCAGGCTTTGTGATGTTGGAAGTGCTGTCCATACCGTTGACGTAGTAAATATATTTACCCTGCTGTACCGCGAGAGAGCCGTTGTTCACGACGTCTGCGTTGCCGTCCGTAGTACCTACCGGACCCCACTCATAGCTTTGGCAACCTGCAAGGAGCGCGCCGATGACGAGCGCAACCGCAAGAATCAGAGCTATTTTCTTAGTCTTTGTCATATCTTACTCCTGTAGTGATTATTGACTGTCTTTGCCGAGGTTTAAACGCCTTTTAAAAAATTCAGGGCTATTATAAAACCGTACGCGCATAATTTATTATAGTATATAAAAAATCAATATGCAATTATTTTGTGAAATAATTTTGAACAAGGAGACAGCGGCAAATGAAAAAATTCGCTCACAGCGGCTCTTTTATGCAAAACAGCGTCGAAAAAGCGCAAAAAGACCCTCTTTTTGAAATCATGACTTCTCTTCTCAGACAAAATTCAGCTTCTCAACAAAACAAGCCTCAAGAAACCGTCTCACAAATGCCGCACAACGGACAAAGCTCAAAGGCGGATATCCTTGCCGCGCTGAACGGAACGCCTTCTCCTGAAAAGCACGAAAACAACAGCTTTCCTCAAGAAAACGACAGATACGAGCATGACGATGATTTTACAGACTCGGACAAATGCTGCTATAACAAAAATGCACAAAATCACAATTTAAACGATAGCAATTCTGTCAAAAACGACATTTTTTCTCAATTTTCGCAACGCAAAACGCAAGAAAACGAAAATTTTTGCAAAAAAAGTGAGACTGACAACGGTAAATCGTGTAAAAATTGCGAAAATCGCAAACTTACGCCGTCCTTTTCTTCTGAAAACAAAAACGACGGAGAAGACTACTGGTCTCCGCCGCCGTATTACCTGCCCTGACTCAGCCTCTTTCGTATTCTTCCAGAGAACGCTTGCTCCAGTCAATGGGTTTGACTCCTTTGGATATGAGAAACTCGTTGGCTTTTGAAAAATGCCTGCATTGCAAAAATCCCTGATAGAAAGATAGCGGACTGGGATGCACGCTTGTAAGCACGAGATGCGCGGGATTTTTCACCAGTTTACCCTTTGCCTTTGCGTATCCGCCCCAAAGCATAAACACCATCGGGGACGGCGATTTGTCAAGAAGTTCTATGACTTCGTCGGTAAAACGCTCCCATCCCTTGCCGCTGTGGCTCTGCGCTTCGCCTGCACGCACGGTAAGCACGCTGTTGAGAAGAAGCACACCCTGCTTTGCCCAGCCGCGCAGATCTCCGTCCTCTGTGGGAGGAATGCCCAGGTCGTATTCAAGCGCCTTATAAATATTGACAAGAGACGGCGGACATTTTACGCCGCTGTTCACTGAAAAACACAGTCCGTTGGCTTGTCCCGCTCCGTGATACGGGTCCTGCCCGAGTATGACAACCTTTACGTCTTCGTACGCAGTGTTTTCAAATGCCGCAAGCATTTTGCTCTTGGGCGGATATACTATGTTCGTCTTGTACTGAGCACGCAGAAACTCTCTGAGCTGCCCCATATAATCGCTCTGCCACTGCGGTTCAAGCAGTTTATCCCAGCTGTTTTTCAAATCAGACATAAGCGCCTCCTGCAAGTCAAATGATAGCACCTGCGCGCGCATACTGTCAAGTGCGCGCATACGCCCGTTGCAATTGACTTTTACGTTTCGGGGCGCTATACTTTTAGCTATGGAATATATGTTTGACACTCACACTCATTCAAATTTTTCGCACGACGGCGTACCCTCTGCGGAAACCATGGTTCAGGCGGCGATACAGCGCGGTTTCAAATACCTCGCCATAACCGACCACTGCGACAAGGACTGCGTAGCTCTTCCCGGATTCGGCTGGGTAAGACAGATAGACCTTGAGTCCCGCAAAGAAGAAATGACCAGGCTTAAGCAAAAATACGCAGATAAGATCTATCTTGCGGATTCTCTCGAGTACGGCTATGCTCAGGAAGCAAATTCTCTTTATCTTGACGTTGAAAAAACTTATCCTACCGACTATGTGATAAATTCAGTCCATATCGTGGAAGGCGTAGACGTCTACTTCAGAGAATTTTTTGAAGAACGCACCAAGAAATACGCTTATACCGCTTATCTGAAAGCCATGAGAGAAAGCGTGGATGCGCCTTACGATTACGACGCTATAGGGCATCTGGGATATATCGCGCGCTGCTCCACTTACCCCGACAAAAGACTGCTTTACAGCGATTTTCAGGACATTATCGACGACATTTTAAAAGCGATAATCGCAAAGGGGAAAGCACTTGAAGTAAACACCTCTTCCAAGGGCACGAAGTGCGACCTTTTCCACGACACGACGATAATAAAACGATACAGAGAGCTGGGCGGAGAACTTCTCACCCTCGGCTCGGACGCACACGAGCCGTCAAGGCTGTCTGCCGATTTCAAAAAAGCTGAAGCGGCTATCGTATCGTCGGGATTCAAGTACGTTTTCGTCTACAAAAACCATATACCGCACGCGGTAAAGTTGAACGCATAAAAAGCATATAACCTACACGGGTAAGAAAAAATTTATACTTCTGAAATAATATGCAGATCAATTTTAAACCTGAATTCCTGAATAACATGAAAGCTCTTTTGAGAGAGGGTTACGACGACTTTATCGCCTCTTATCAGAAGGAGTCCGTATGCTCTTTAAGAGTCAACGCTCTTAAAAACGCCGATATCAAAAATATTTTTCAGGACGTAAAATTTACCCCCGTGGAATGGTGTGAAAACGCTTATTATTATCCGTCTTCTTTCAGAGCCGGCAAGACAGCCGCTCACCTTGCGGGAGCTTTTTATATTCAGGAAGCCAGCGCGACCTTCCCTGCAACGGCACTCAACGTAAATGAAGGAGACAAAGTGCTGGACCTATGTGCCGCTCCCGGCGGAAAATCCACGCACATCGCGGCGCTTCTGAACGGAAGCGGTCTTCTCGTATCCAATGAGATCGTGCCATCGAGAGCAAACGTACTCTCACAGAATATAGAACGCGCAGGCGTTAAAAACGCGGTAGTTCTCAACGAAGATCCGAGAAACCTCGAAGAGAGATTTGAAGGATATTTCGACAAAATACTTGTGGACGCGCCGTGTTCGGGCGAAGGTATGTTCCGCAAAAATCCCGAAGCCGCCGAAGAATGGACTCCCGACTCCCCTCAGATATGCGCTGCAAGACAGTTTGAAATTCTGTCAAGCGCGTTCAGAATGCTCAAAGAAGGCGGCATTCTCGTATACAGCACCTGCACTTTCAGCCCGAAAGAAAACGAAGAAAACGTTGACAGGATTTTAAAAGAGTTCCCGTACGTAGAACTTTATCCTATAGAAACCGATATCCCTCAGCCGATACTTTATGACGTGAACGCCGATGACGCGGTAATAAAAGGCACTGTCAGGATAATGCCGCACCTTACGGACGGCGAAGGACATTTCTGCGCGCGTTTCGTGAAAAAAACTGCTCAGGAATGCCGCGTAAAAGAACTCAAACCTCAAAAAAACCAGGCGTTCGGCAAAGCGCTTGCAAAATTCTGCAAGCAATTTCTGAATATCACGCCCGAAGCAAATCTGTTCTTCGGCAATTTCGGTTACTCTGCTCCCTGCGGCTGTCCCGATCTCAACAGACTTAAAGTGCTACGCGCAGGCGTTCAGCTGGGAGAACTCGTAAAAGACCGTTTCGAGCCTTCCCACTCTTTCGCCATTGCGCTTAAACCCGAAGAAGTTAAAAACGTTCTCGAATTAAAAGAAGGCAGCCGCGAAGCGACTGCGTACCTTATGGGAGAAACTCTCCCCTGCGGCCTTGAAGGCTGGACCCTCGTCACCGTGAACGGTCTGCCCCTGGGATGGGGAAAAGCGAGCGGCGGCATACTGAAAAATCACCTGCCAAAAGGCTTGAGAATAAACCGCTGAAAACTTTTTCTGTAAAAGCACGGATACTTATTCCGATATATAATATCTTCTGCGCGCGCAAACGGTTTTTGCCGCGCGTTTCTACTTTTTTCTCCTAATTCCGACAAATACAATTGACTTGACACGTGCGCGTGTTTTAAAATAGAACTATATTCTTTAGAGGAAGAGTTTATGCAACTGCTGGAAGAAGCCATTAAAAGCCGCGGCACCGTTTACCCCGGCAACATTCTCAAAGTAGACGGATTTCTCAATCATCAGATAGACCCTTATATTCTGCGCGCCATAGGCGAAGAAGTCTTCCGCCTGTACAAAGACGCAGGCATAACCAAGATCCTGACCATCGAAGCGTCAGGCATTGCGATCGCTGCGATCTGCGCGCAATTCTTCAACGTGCCTATGGTCTTTGCAAAAAAGAGCGCGTCTTCAAACATTTCAAAAAACGTATATAAAACCACAGTTCATTCTTATACGCACAACCGCGATTACGAAGTTCTCGTCAGCAAGGACTACATAAAAGAGGACGACGTGATCCTTATCGTGGACGACTTCCTGTCCAACGGAGCGGCGCTCACAGGTCTTATCGACCTAGTCAAACAGGCCAACGCCTCTCTAGCAGGAGCGGCGATAGCGATTGAAAAGAGCTTCCAGCCCGGCGGCAAAATTCTGCGCGCACAGGGCGTACGTATAGAAAGTCTTGCGATTGTCGAAAGTATGGATGACGGCAATATCGTGTTCGCGCGCGGCTGAGTTTTCGCGCGCCTTTTTCTTTTCTGAAAACAAGTTATCGTAAGATAACAAATATATGGAGGTTTCAAACAATGAAGAAAAAAATCACTGTCCTTCTTCTCGTGCTTGTAATGATCGTTACGAGTCTTGGAGTAATGGCAACTTTTACCGCATGTAACGAAACAAGCGGATTTAAAATCGGCGTTCTTCACATCAATCCCGTATCGTCGACATCAGGATATACCTATGCTCATCAGCAAGGTATCCTTTACGCTAAGGAACAGCTTGGTCTCAGCGACTCTCAGATCCTTATAAAGGACAACCTGCCCGACGACCAGACCGACCAGATCAACGCAGCTATCGAAGAACTTATCGCTGAAGGCTGCAATATGATCATCGGCACTTCTTTCGGCTATATGGAAGAGCTTCAGGCATACGCTAAGCAGTATCCTGAAATCATCTTCTCTCACGGTACAGGTTATCTCGATACTTTCGGCGAAGGCGAAAACAACAACATGAACAACTACTTCGGCAGAATTTATCAGGTAAGATATCTGTCAGGTCTCGTTGCAGGTCTCACCACCAAGACGAATAACATCGGCTATGTAGTTGCAAGAGGTACCGATACCGCAGAATGCACCAGCGGCGTAAACGCTTTCACCCTCGGTGTTCAGGCTGTAAACCCCGACGCTAAAGTTCATGTCATGATCCTCAACAGCTGGTACGACCTCGTCAACGAACGCGGCTTTGCAGACACTCTTATCGAAAGCTACAACTGCGACGTAGTAACACAGCACTGCGACACCGAAGGACCTTCTGCAAGCGCTAAAGAACACGGCGTATTCAGCATCGGTTACAACAGCGATATGGCTCTTGCAGTAGCTGACGAAGGCGTTGAAAGAGATCCTTCCGTTCTCACTTCCGTTCTCTGGAACTGGGGCGCTTACTACAAAGTAGCTATCGAAACCGCTATGAAGTGCTTTGACGAAGAAGGCAACTTCGTAAGCAACGAAGAGTGGGTCAAGTTCGGCAATTATTACGGCGACTACACCAACGGTCTTTACAAACTCGCTCCCCTTTCAGAAAATTGCCCCGAAGGCACTGCTGAAATCGTAGCTCTTGTCGAAGACATAATGGCCACCGGCACAACCGAATGGGACGTATTCACCAATACTGCTCTTTCTTTCGTTAAGGGCGAAGACGGCAAATACACCGTGGTCAAGAGCGAAAGACAGCTTATGGACAACGAAGGCAACGCTATCAACAACGTTACCGTTGCAAACATAACCGGCAGCATGCCTTACTGGGTTGCAGGCGTAGAAGTTCACAACAAGTAATTTAACACAAAACACTGAACAAGGATTTTCAAATGAATAATATCGTAGAAATCCGCAACCTCACCAAAACATTCGGTGAAGTAGTTGCGAACAATAACGTTCGCTTAGATATCCGGCAGGGCGAGATTCTCGCCCTGCTCGGCGAAAACGGAAGCGGAAAAACGACTCTTATGAATATGCTCTCAGGTATTTACCAGCCTGACAGCGGCGATATATTCATAAACGGCAGAAAAGTCGTCATTCACTCCCCCGAAGAAGCGAAGAAGCTGGGTATCGGTATGGTACACCAGCATTTTAAACTTATCGACACTCTTACTGCAGCCGACAATATATGGATGGGCACAGAGAGTCAACCGTTTTATCTTGACGAAAAACTTTCTTATGCAGACGAGTGTAACCCCTGCGACTCAAACGACAAGAAAGAACTTGCCGCTCAGAAACTACGCAGATTTAAAGTCAGAACAAAATTGCGCCTTAGCGCAAGCAGATACAGACTGGGTAATTTTATCAAAGGTCAGCCTTTAAAAAAAGAGCGTTATTCTCTGATAGATAAAATCACTCACGATTTCGGATTTGAACTGGATTCACGCAAAAAAGTAGCCGATATGGCGGTAAGCGAAAAACAGACCTGTGAAATTATAAAGGTTTTGTTTTACGGCGCGAAGATACTTATTCTTGACGAACCTACAGCCGTACTTACGACCCAGGAAATTCAAAAACTTTTCAACACCATCAGAAGAATGAAAGAGCGCGGCTGCTCTATCATTATAATAACCCACAAGCTCAACGAGGTGCTTGAAATAAGCGACCGCGTCGCAATCATGCGCAAAGGCGAATACATCACGACAGTCGACACCAAGGACGCAAACGAACAAAGCCTTACAGAACTTATGGTGGGCGAAAAGGTAGAGCTTCATATCGACAGACCTGAAACAGACTTCGACCGTCCCCTGCTTGAGATCCGCAATCTCACCGTAAAAAACGACGAAGGCTCAGTTGCTATCGATGATATGAGCTTTTATATTCGCGGCGGCGAAATGCTCGGCGTCGCAGGCATTTCAGGTTGCGGACAAAAAGAACTGTGCGAAGCAATCGCAGGCCTCAGAAAAATAGAAAGCGGAGAGATCAACCATAAGGGTCAGTCTCTTATAGGGCTTCCCCCGAAAAAGATTATTGAAATGGGCATTTCAATGAGCTTTATACCTGAGGACAGACTGGGTATGGGTCTCGCGCCTTCTATGTCTATCACGGACAATATGATGCTCAAAACATATTCTGAAGGCAGATTCAATCCTTTCGTAAACAGAAAAAAAGCGAGAGAAAAGGCAAAAGAACTTATAAAAGCGCTCAATATCGTTACCCCGTCTACCGAAACCCCCGTACGCAGACTTTCAGGCGGCAACGTACAGAAAGTCCTCGTAGGCAGAGAAATAGAATCTTCCCCCAACGTTATTATAACCGCGTATCCCGTAAGAGGTCTTGACATAAACTCTTCATACGCGATTTACGACATCCTTAACGAACAGAAGAAAAAAGGCGTCGGTATACTCTTTGTAGGCGAAGACCTCGACGTTATGCTGGCTCTGTGCGATAAAATCATGGTTATTTGCCACGGCAAACTGATGGGCGTCGTTCACGCGGAAAAAGCCACCAAAGAACAATTGGGACTTATGATGACGGGCGCTCTTGACCTTCAGGTGGAAAACGCAAAGCAGTACGGCATAGCAAAAGACAGCAACATAACCGAGGAGGCGCAAAATGACAAAAACGAATAAAGATCCATTGGTTAAAATATCCAAAAGGCAAAACCTTGCGCTTCAATATAAACTTTTGCTTACCGTCGGCGCTATCATTCTTTCTCTGGCGCTTGGAGCGTTGCTGCTTGCCTGCCTGGGATACAACCCGTTTGAGTTTTATGTTCAACTCATACTGGGCAACTTTAAAAACGCTTCGTATCTTAAGCTGCTTATAAGAACGCTGATCCCCCTTCTGATCACTTCTCTTGGTGTTTCGCTGGCATTCAAAATGCGTTTCTGGAATATCGGTGCCGAAGGTCAGTTTATTATAGGTGCGATCATTGCAATGACTTTTTCGCTGTTTATAGGCGATTCTCTGCCTTCTCCTCTGGGTGCGATAGTTATCGTACTTCTTGGCGCTCTCGGAGGCGGAATTTACGCTTTGTTTGTAGCACTGCTTAAGGTAAAATACAACACCAACGAAACTCTGATGACGCTTATGCTGAACTATGTTGCGCTTTACCTGGCTTCATATATGCTCAAAACCGATTTTTATGCAATACAAGGACAGGGCGTCCCTTCGTTCAAAGTAATAGCTGAATCGCTGTGGCTTACAGAAATAAGCATAGGTAAATTTTCTTTCGATACGGCTTTGTTCGTTGCGATCGCGCTTGTAATAATTCTTTTCGTATATTTTAAGCAGTCTAAACAGGGTTACGAGCTGAACGTAGTAGGAGACAGCCCCAACACCGCAAAATATGCCGGAATGAAAGTTAAATGGATAATCGTAAGAACGATGTTCCTTTCAGGAGCTATTATAGGTATGGCAGGAGCTCTCAAACTCTGCGGCTCTTCAGCAGGTCATACGTTCAGCGCAAATATCACCGGCGGCGTAGGTTGGACATCTATTATCGTAGCGTGGCTTGCAAAACTCAACCCGATAGGAATCTTCATTGCCTCATTGCTGATGTCAATTCTTGAAAGAGGTTGTGAGTTTGCCCGCACTTCTATGAATATGAACTCTGCAATAAGCGACGTTCTTCAAGGTATAATACTTTTCACCGTCCTTGCCTGCGACTTCTTTATCGGATACAAAGTATCCTTCCGCAAAAAGGCAAAACCGGGAATTGCCACGGAAGACAACGGCGACGTTCTGAAAGAAACTCCATCAGTTCAATCTGCAGAAGAAAACGTTTCGTCAGACTTCTCTTGTGAAGAACAAGCAACGGTTTCAGAGCACGTCGATATAGTTACTGAAAATATCGAAGAAATTCCGGAAGCTGTTTCTTCAGAAGCATCAGAGTCATTGCCGGAAGCTTCTCTTCCCGACGTTACTCTGCCGTCAGTATTAACGGAAGAATCAGTTCCTATTGACGAAGAAAAAAACGCTCAGACAAACGATACAGAAAAAGAAGATATCAAAGCGGATAAAACCGAAAAAGGTGAAATAAAAAATAAAACAGCGGCAAAGAAGGCATCTTCAAAGAAGTCTTCGGCTTCAGCCGCAAAAACCGCAAAATCTTCAAAAGGAACTAAATCTACCACGAAGAAAACATCTGAAAAAAAGACTACAAAAGTAAAGGCTTCTTCAACAAGAAAAACAAACTCAAACAAAAAAGGAGGTGCCGACAATGAATAACGCAGTTATGGCTATAATTTTGACAATCGGTGAAGCTATCCGCCGAGGCACTCCTCTTTTGCTTGGTACGACAGGCGAAATCCTAAACGAAAAATCAGGTTCTCTGAACCTGGGAGTAGAGGGCACTATGGCAGTCGGCGCGATTACAGGAGCTTTGCTTGGACTTACCACAAGTAGCGTTTTCCTGGCTCTCCTCGGTGCTTTCATAGGAGGCATGTTCTGCGGACTGATATATGCCTTTCTTACGATTTCTTTGAAAGCCAATCAAAACGTTACCGGTCTTGCAATAACCATATTCGGCAGCGGTCTGTGTCTTTTCGTTGGCGAAACTCTGAAGTCGTCGGGCAAATTCCCTTCCTATACGACCTCTTTCTACAACGCTATCACAAGCGGCGGTATCCCCGGACTCAAGGATATACCTTATATCGGTACTTTGCTGTTCTCTTACAACGTTCTTGTTTATATTGCCATAGTTATAGCAATTGTAGTTTGGATCTATATAACGAAAACAAAGTCAGGTCTGAGAATGCGCGCAGCAGGCGAAAACCCTGCGGCGGCAGACAGCGTAGGTATAAACGTCGATGCCGAAAGATACAAAAACATTGTTTTAGGCAGCGGAATCATGGGCCTCGGCGGCGTATATATGGCTTTGTTCATCAATAACGGATTGTGGAATACGGACTGGATCGCCGGCTATGGTTGGATAGCTGTCGCACTGGTCATATTTGCGAACTGGTCTTCTGCCCGCGCTATATGGGGATCTTATATATTTGGTCTCCTGCTCGCACTTAAATCCAGAATGCCATCGCTTGCAAGTGCGTTTCCTTCTATCCTCTCTTGGTCGACGGCTATTCCCACAGAAGTTTTCGACGCATTGCCGTTTATCGTTACAATGTTGGTGCTTATCATCTCATCGATGAGAAAAAACAAAAACTCAGGATGTCCTGCAGGACTTGGTCTCAACTATTTCAGAGAAGAAAGATAAAACACAAATCAGATAAGCGCGGCGTTTGCCGCGCTTTTTTTATGCGCTATTCCGTCTGAAAAATACAATTTACGGCATGGGCTTCAAATCCGCCGTGCGCCTGTTCTGCACTCGTAAAATGTTGACCGACAGGGAATTGCGCGCCTCGGCTATATCGCGCTTATTTGCTTTATTATGGCGTTATTTTAATTATCCGTTGCACTTTTTCATTGATAAGATTTTCTTTATATATAGCCAGGACAACTTCTGAACAAACTATGATTAAATCGTGTGGAATTTTATAGGATATTAACGCTTATATTTGTTCCGTTATCGTTATTGATAAGATACGATGCGTTAGGAACAATGTCTTTATTTATACGGATATCACCCTGTTTCTTCGTTTTCATATATGTATGAAAAATTTATACAACACTGAACGCAGGTCTGACCGTAGCGATACCGATATATTCTTTATATTTCTCTACTTTTATATTAACATTCTTGTTGCATAAAAAAGGCGGCGCTGTCGCGCCGCCGATGAACGGTTCTCTGTTTCTATACGAGTGTTATCGTAACATCAAAACCGTTGTGTTGATAGGCAATACTGTAAACTTCCATGCTGCCGCCGATATAGTTGCCTTTGAGATGCACTTCAGCCGTAACGTCCAGCCCCAGCACCGCGTTTGCGTCTGCCAGCGCGCCTTTGATTTCAAAAGCGCCCGTAACGTCGTCGTAATACTTTTCGACATTGCTTGCAAAGTCCGTCAGAGAAAGTTTCTTTCCTGCGTTTTGCGCCGCCTGAATATAAGCGCCTGCGTCTATATTCAGGTCTTCGAAATCGCTTGAACCGACGCCGTCTTTATAGGTGTAAATCGTAATGTCGCCTTGTTTTACGGTTATCGCAAGGTTGTTCTGCTTTGAGCAAAGAGTAAAGATCTGATCGTAGATTTTCTCTTCTGTATTACAGGCCGTAAGCATCGCCGCCGATACGGTTATTACCGCGACAAGCGCGATAAGCAAAATCATTCTTTTCTTATTTTTCATCGTTGCAGCCTCCCTTGCGCTTTTTGATTGTTACAGAGCCGATTGCCATAGCGCCTACTGCCAGAGACAGACCGCCTACGGATACGGAAATCACGGTAGCGGCAAGCTTCTGATAGCCTGACATATTTGCTCCCGCTTTAAGAGCCGCAACCACGGTTTCTTTTGCGGAATTCATCAGGCTGTCGTACTTGCTCTGCAAGCCTCCGACAACGTCGTCGTAAGTGTCGCTCTTCTCGCCTACAGCGTCTGCTTGCCATGCGAGTACTCCTGCGATCTCTTTTGCATTTGCAAAACTTACCTCAGTCGTAAGATACTTTCTGCCGACGTATTCTTCAAGCACGTCGTAAGTGATATTCGCGTCGGCTTTTACTGCGGCGCTCTGATTGTAATTGTCAGTCTGCTTGTAACGCAGATATACGCTTATAACGTTGTTTACGTCAACTGCGATTCTGCCGTCCTCAGGCAATGCCGTCCATGTCTGATTGTCGAACGAATATTCAACGTTTGCTCTTTCGTTTACCGATATCTCGATATATCCGTAGCCCATACGTGCGGTTGCGCTGATCTCTCTGTCTGCGCGCGCTACATTTACGACCACGACGACCGATTCAGCGTCTTCATAGTTCTTAAGACCTTTGAGGACTACTCCCACGCTGTATTCTCCCGCTCCGAGGATCGTTTCTCCGCAGAAGACGTTTACGTTATCCTTAAGAGCTTCGTCTCCCTCGAACAAACCGCTTATCGTATATTCAACGGTGTCTACGGGGTTGATTATGTTGCCGCTGTAAACAACGTTCTTTGCTGATGCGTTGATCACGGGCGCCTGTGCCTTTGCTATCGTAAACTCGTCGGTTGCAAGCGCGTTGACCTCGTAATTGCCGTTTGCGGTAACGCCTGCCGCCCTTACGTAATAAGTTCCTGCGTCCTTGGGAGCAATGTTGGTGTAATTTCTGCCGTCAACGGAATACTCAAAAGTGACCTCTACCGTATCATCGCCTACGAGATTGTCCCAGGAAGCCTTAGCTCCGACGTAAGCCTTGCCGTCGTAAGTTTTATCGTCCGCACTGATAGTGCCGCTCAGAACGCGTTTCTGAACGTTCAGACGAGCGGTCAGGGCTTCTCCGCCGTTTACGATATAGTTGTCGGCATTGTCAATAGTATATTCAACGGTTACCTCTATAGAAGAGCCTGCGCCGGTCTGTCCGGGAACGTATTCCTGCCCGTATGTGTAACCTGTAACGTTGAACGCATCTTTACCTATAAGTCCTTCTGCGCTGACGAAGTAAACTTCGTTGCCGTTGAGCGGATCGCCGTAGATCACGCTGTTGTCCTTAAGCGTTACGGTAACGGGGGCTTTTTCTATTACAACCTTAACCGACGCTTCTTCTGCGTCTTCGTAATTGGCAAGACCTCTGAGGTTTGCCGTCACGGTATATTCACCTGCGTTGAGTATCTTTTCAAGGCAGAGTTTCTGAACAAGTCCTGCCAGAGATTCGTCTCCTGCAAACAGTCCTTCTACGCTGACTTCTACGATGTCGTCGACAGACTTCTCGTTGCCGTCATAAACAAGTCCCTCTTTTACGCTGAGCGTTATCTGAGGAGCTGCAGCCTTGGTGATATTGAACTGAACGCCGCCCGCGATGCTTCCCATCTGATAGTTGGGATTGTCTACAGACGTGATTCCTACGTAATACGTTCCGACGTCTACAGGCGCGTTGGAGATGTAATTCACGTTGTCGAGAGAATACTGAACGGTGCAATTGACAACGTCGCCTTCGAGAATGCTCTCGCTCTGTATATACGCCTTATCGTAAGGCATACCGTTATAAGTTGCGTCAGGCGCAACCATAGTGCCGTTGATGAGTCTCTTGTCCACGGTAAGTTTGCTGACCACAGCCTCCCCGTTGTTTATAACGTAGTTGTCTGCATTTCCTGTCGTGAACGTGAAGTTCAGCACGACGTCGCATACCGTTCCTGCCGCGGTTTTTACAACGTAGTCGGTAGTATATTCAGCACTGACCGCGTCGCTTCCCACAAGTCCGTTGACTGCACTGTAGAAATCTGTCGCAACATAAGTGAGCTCGTCGCCGTAAGTAACGTTTTTATCTGTGGTAACTACGGTTATGACCGCTTTGTCCACGACGACCTCTTTGCCTACGATCTCAACGTCGTTGTAGTTGTCAGCGTTTTCAGTGATAACGAAATCCTTGGTGGTGATTATCACCTTGCCGCCTGCGTTTACGGAAGCCGCGGTATAAACGTCTCCGCTTTTAGTCAGCGTGGATACGGTGTAAGTATTTGCATCATATACGCCGCTGATCACAGGTGCGGTATCTCCGCTGACTGCTTCCACGCCGTAAGCTATCGTAACGTTTACGTTGCTGAAATCCACTCTGGGAGTAGCTTTTTCAACGAAATAACTTCCGTTGCCGTCAGTTATCTCGTAGTTTGCGTTTGCCGAAGTTGCAACAACCTTGTAATAACCTGCGTTCTTTATCGCGTCTACGGCGGTATATTCACCGTCTTCAGTAGTGCTCCAGGTTATTGTATAGGTTTTGTCAAACTCGTCGTCTGCTGCCAGCGAGAATTCTTTATTCTGAGCATCGTAAACGCCGTTGTCAAGCTCAGACCAGCTTGCGTTGGGAGTTTCTCCGGAAACGCTTATCTTGCGGGTAACGACCTTAAGCGCAAACGTTGTGCTTGCCTCTTCGTAACGCTGACTCTTAAGAGTTGCGGTTATGTTGTAATTGCTTTCGCTTACGTCGAGAGCGTTTGCTATTTCAACGCCGTCTATCGAGAATACGAAATAGTCCGTTTCCTCTTTTACCTCGGCGTCGTAATCGACTGCGGAACGCAGCGCGTTTTTGAGTTCTTCTACGGTGTTGAAATATTCAGTAGTAAACACGCCGTCAACCACTTTATCCGTTGTATTTACGGTAACGACTGCGGTTATCGTATAGGTATATACGTTTGTCGCAAGGTTGTAGTTGGGGTTGTCGAACGTAACTTTTACATAATATCTGCCCGAATCTTTCGGCGCGTCTACGCTCCACTCGCCGTCTGCGCTGACAGAATATTCGTAAGTATAAACAAGCGCGTCCGGAAGTTCAGCCGAAGGAACGAACGTTATGACCGCTCCGCCATCTATCTCGGTAGTAGTGAATTTATCCTGAGCGAGAGCGCCCGTTATCTGATATTGCTTTACCGTGGTAACGACGTTGCCCAGCGTGAATTCATAGTTTGCTTCAGCTCCGCTCATTATTATTTCAGAGAGGCTGAGTGTTACCTCTGTGCCTGCCGCTGTTTTTTCAGCGTAACCGTTGAGTGTATAACCGCTGAAAACGTCGGGTGTAACGTTGGTTGCAACTCCGCCTACGGAAACAATGCTTACGGGGTTGTTCGTCTTTACGGTGTCGATGCTGTCAGCGTAAGTGATGTTGCCTTCTCCGTCAAAAGCTATTTCAACCGCAAGTTTTGCAATGTTTATATTGATTTGCGCGCCGTCTGCAACGTTCATTCTGCAGAGCATACCGCTCTCTTTGTCGACAAGGTAATTTCCTTCGACCGCTGTAAGCGTGGTTTCTTCAATGCCTGCCTGAGCGTACAATTCCTTGTTAAGCGTAAAGACGTAATCTCCTGCATTACCGCTGTTTGCCTTATCGCCGCCGAACACGTTTACAGCCTTGTTCTTATCTCCTGCTTTGAGATAAACGCTGATATCTTTAGCGTTTGCCGCGCCGTCGTAAGTCTTTGCAAAAGAATAGGTGTTTGTCTCCGCGTTATATTCAAATCCGTCCGCAATGTCTGCGCTGCCCATGGTATAGTAATTGAGCGTATACAAAGCGCCGTAATTCTGCTGATTGCCTTCAGCTGTGAATTCTACGTTGTCAAACATCTCCATAGAAAGATAGATGCCTTTTGTCTGAGCTTCGTCAGAGACTATCATATAGTTTTCTACATTGTATACGTTGCCGTCTCTGTCTGTTACGGAATACAACGCATCCTTTCCTTCAGTCCACACTGTTGACTGCTGAGAGGGGATTATTAGTTTTCCGCCGCTAACGTACACGGGCGCGGAAATATCGTAAACGATACCACCGTTGAAAGTTTCGTTTTCTCCCATTACCCACGTTTCTCTTTGAGTGCTGGTGGAAGCGAAATATATGTTCTGAAGAGTGGTTATTGAGCTGTCTGTTCCGCCCTTGCCGACGATTGCTCCGGTCGGATTCGAGGTATTCATATGAGTCTTTTCAAGCACGCCTGTAAACAGATAATTTAGGCCGTTTATTTTAAGCGTACCGCCGCCGTTTCCTCCTACCTCACCGACAAAGCCGCCTGCATAACCATTATTGTAACGGTATTTGTTTTTAAAAGATGACCAGTCCCAGTTATATTCTTCGCTTTCGTTGTAGTTGTATATCTTCCCTGCGCCCTCGAGATTGACGTTTGTCATCGTCAAAACTCCAGAATCAATTCTCCCTACAAAACCGCCAAGCTGATAATATCTGTTTGCATCGTCTGCCGCACGCCAACCGCTTATGCCGAAGCCTGAAGTCGTAGTCTGCTTCTTTTCTTCAGTTGTCAGGCTTGCATTTGCGTTTACCGATACGGTAGTTTCGTCTATAAGGGTATCGCCTGAAACGTCGCCGATAACGCCGCCGAGTATAAGATAGGTGGGAGCGCTGCTTTGTCTCTGATTGTAATCGTATAGATAGGTTACGTTCCTGTTTTTATCGTCAGCCTGATCCATTGCCTCGCTGGAAGCGTAATCCAGATCAACACGCACGTTCTGAACACTAGCCTGAGATGCAGAGCCTGCTATTATACCTGCCTTTGTACCTACGTTATCAGCGCCTACAGTATATTTCGTAACGACGATTTTAAGGTTCTTGACAGTGCCGCCAGCGATACTCTTAAAAAGACCTCCCACGACCTGATCAGCACCGTCCGCAGTCGTCAGAACGGCTTCTACGTTGATCTCGATCGTATGACCGCCGCCGTCAAGTATACCCTTGAATTCAGTTATTTTATCGAGTTCTTCTATTTTTATATCGTTTTTAAGATAAAAATACTTGTTGGTTGTATCCTTTCCCGCGATATAAGAATTCCAACCGATAGTGCTTGTAATCTCCTGAAGGGTATATCCTTCCGGCACGTAAGAAGCAGGGTTGTATCCCTGTTCTACGTCGCCTTTTTCAACATAATCTTCGTCTACGGAAATTTCTGCAGCGTAAGCAGATTGTCCGTTTCCTCCCTGTACGATATTTTCAACCGTATTGCCGAGGACAAGACAGAGCGCCACGCAGATTATCAGAAGCACCGCAGTGATTATAGCCGCTAAATTATATCTTTTTCTTGTCATATTTCTCTCCTTTCTCTCTTAAACGCCCTCTCCTTCAGCGGCATCTTCGCCGTTTTCAGGAATTTCAGGGTCTACGGGAGTTTCGGTATCAGTGCCGGGCTCTTCCGGTTCTGTCGGAGGCTCGGGCTGAATCCTGTTGGTAATGCTGATATAAATTCTGATTTCAACCGTATATGCGTTGCCTGCGGCATCTTTCACGGTTGCGGTGGCAGTAAACGCGGTAGCGCCCTGCTCCTCAGCCGTAGTGCCGAGAGAAGAATCGTAATATACGGTGTTTTCATCGGGTTTTACCGCGCTGAAATCGAGAGTTGCCTCACGCGAGACGGAAGAACCGTCCGCAAACTGAACCGTCAGCGTAGCGTTTGCGGAAGGATTTGCAACTACCTCATAAGAAGTGCCGCCTATTTCAACCGTAACGGTATTTGCCGTCTCATCGTAAGTAGCATAAAAATCACCGTTTATTTCAGCGATACCCGTCAGTTCTTTCGCAGTAACTGTAACGGGAACGATAACGCTGTAAATCTTGCCGTTGTACTCGAAACTTGCAGCAGCAAGGTATTCACCGCCCTTTGCAGAGAAATCAACGCCGCTGACGTTCCATTCGGTAACCGTAGCCTCAATGCTTACAGAGCCGTTTCCTACAGTTATCGTGGACGGGAACTGTGCAGTGCCTGCTTCTCCGTACGGGTCAACGGTAACTCCGCTGCCGAGATAATCGATTGCGCCGTTGACTTTTACTGTCATAGCGCACCTCTGATAGAACGCCGCATTGAGTGCCGCGTCGTCAGAATAGCCGATCTCAGCATACATCTGAACATCGTAGTTGCTTGCGTCAAACGTAAGGGTTTCAAAATTAAGCGCAAAGCCGTTTCTGTCAGTCCAGCGTATAGGAATCGCAAGCACGTAACCGTTGGTGAACTTGACCCATGCCGTCGTCGGGAACAAAGCCGACTTTTCTTCTGCCATCAGATTGTTGAAAGCAAGCGCGTCAACCGTTATCGTATTTCTTCTGAGAGCTTTATCGAAATAAATGCCTTCGATCACATTGCTCTGAACGTCAAGGGTTATGTCCTTGCTCCAGGTAAAGTAATCTGAACCGCTGAGCGTAGCGTTGGCAGCATACTGACCAGGGTTGTTGAAGCTGAGCGTAGAGAAATCGAACTGAGTCGAAAACTTGACGCTTACTTCTTCAGACCAGGCGCTTCCGTTATAGGTATAATTTGCGTCCACGGTCGTCGGCCACGGAGAGAATACGGTTCCTTCTACAGCGCTGAGCGCATACAGATAATAGTCATACGGATTAACCGTAACGGTATTCTCCTTTCCGTTAATAGTAAGAGAGGTTACCTCTTTGCCCTTTATGCGTACCGTCAGCTCAAGATTCTGCTCGAGAGCGCCCGTACCCACAGTTGCTATCGCCTTGAATTCAAAGCCGGACAAATCGTCGGGCTTTCTGCTTGCGAACGCCTGCAGAACTTCAGCATCCACTGACCAGCTTTCAACGTCTATCGCACCGTACTTGCCGTCCTCGTATGAGAAGAACAACTGAGACGGGAGCTGCGACATGATGTCAAGAGTTTCGTCAAACGCATACAGATCGAGTTCGTATACTCCGCTCTCTCCGTTGCTTCCCAGTGTGGTTATCACGCTGTTCAGATATTCTATGCCGAGAGTTGCGCTCATTCCGTTTCTGAAAGTGATCTGAGCTTCGTACATTCCGCCCTCTATAGTCGGAGACGGCATCGTCAGATTTTCGATCGCAGACATATCGACGCGACGCATCGATCTGTTGGCAAAGTATACTGTTATCGAAGAAGGAGCATTATCGTATGCGTGCAGCGTTATCGTATCGACAAGTTCAGGCTCAAGATTGGGCTGAATCGTTATCGTAAACGTTCTTTCGCGTGATACGCCGTTGGGGAACGATACTTCAGTCTTACCCGTAAGCGTTACGGTTTCAAAATTCTCGTTGTTGGCGTAATTAAGCAATCCGAGAGAGGTATCCAGCGTGATTTCTTCACCGTAAGAACTCGTTTCTTCGTTCCACAGATAGAACTTGACGGGAGCTTTCATTACTGTCGTTCCCTGCTGATATACCGCAACCTTGCCAACGAAATACTGCTGAATAAACTCGTAATCACTGGTTACAACGTCGTTTTCGTAAGCAAGCGGTTCAAACGTCATGTCGAACTCTATATTGCCCCAGTTGATAACGCCCGCGTTGCCGCTGCCGTCAACCGTATTGTCGGGATCGCCTACTGAACCGAAGCAGTTGTAAAGGTTTATCTCGGTCTTATAGGTATTTCTGCGGTGATTTGCGTCGTACGTCAGCGTAGTGCTTCCGTAAGTGTAGGTCAGCACTTCCCCGTCAGAATTGACTACAGCCTCGTTTCTGTCATAGCCTTCGATATAAATATTGGACAGTGAACCGTCTACTAGGTTTACGCCTGCGTTGATTTCATTATATACAGGCAAAGGCAACAATGACTTGACTATTCCGTAAACAGTGTTGTCCATAAGACCTGATACGGCACTTTCAATCATAAACCACAGTCCACCATAGCCCTGGCTGTCAAGCAAAGCCTTGACCAGATTGATAAGCTGAGTTCTGAGCGATTGCCAGAATACGTTATAATTAAGTCTGTCCCAGGTAACGTACTTCAGATAGTGATCCGAGAACATATCGGGGGCAAGCTGAGACAAGTCTAACGTCGAGTTTTCGCCGAATACCATACCGCCCATAATATCGTCTATAAGTTTATTGAAGGTATATGGATCCAATCCCACGTTGATATTGAACGTACCTGTCGAACGGAGAGATATTTCAATTCCTCCGCTCAGAAGCTCGTTGATATCCAGATCGTCGAACAGTCCGGGGGCAGCTTCCTCTTCTTCGCCCTCAGTTGCGCTCGCAGAAGAGTCTACTGTGGGAGCTTCGAATTCGACACCGCTTTCAGTGAAAACCAAAGAGTTTATTATGCTCTGCATAGCGCCCGAAAGCATGTTTACTATATCCATCTGGAAAGCCAGCATATCGCCTACGATGCTTGCAAGGTCAACGTCTATAATTCCTGCAACCGTAACCTTGAATTTGCCCTCGGCAAGAACTATCTTCATATTCTTGCCCGTGCCGTCTGCACCGAGAGCATCTTCGGAATAATCGAGTGTTACGTGCAAAAGAGCCTTGTCTGAAACGTTTACCGTTGTATTGTTGAATGCGTCGTCGCTGTCCAGCTGATAAACGGATATCACAAGAGTTTCGGCACCAACTGTCGTCGACGTTCCGTCAAGCGTAATGCTTTCGCTTCCCTCTATAAGATTTCTTATTCTTACTCTCAGATAGCTGTTGTCTGGTGTACTCTCTATATTGTTGTTGAGAATATCCAGATTGAAGTCCATATTCAGGCACTTGAGCAGGCTGCGCGCCATAGCTTCGCCGTCTGTCGCATCAAGTATTTTGCCGGAATCACTGGTTACGGTAAAGTCTTCACTGGGTCTGAGCTCGAGTTGAGCGTTCAGAGCAAAAGTATTGTCTATGGAGATCGGAAGTCTGATAACTCCGTTCTCAATATCGATTTCACCGCCTGAAACCTCGATATCCACTCCGATAGAGCTGCCGAGAAGCGCTTTGAAAATGGTTTCGAAAGTGGCAGCGGCAATGTTAGCCTGAATGACGTTGCCGTAAATTGTTACGTCTCCGAGGATTGCGGAAATGATAGCCATTGTGCTGTCTCCGCCTTCTGCGCCGTTATCAGTGCCGTCTCCGCTTCCGCTTTCAGAAGCACCGCTTGCACCTGTGATGAGGTCTGTCAGAATCTCACCGAGATCCATATCTCTGAGAATTCCTGCTTTTTCGTCCAGCATTGTGAACAGACTGTTGGCAAGTTCACTGTTTACGACCTTGAATTCAAACAGTCCGAGGCCCTCGAGATCCACATAAAGATCTCCTTCCTGAATGCCGAGAGACAAAATCTTTTTCTGCTCATAACGCAATTCAATATATATCTTGGTCTCAGAAGGATTATCCAGGTGGATATCCCACTTCATATCAAGATAAAGGTCTGCATCGCTCTTGTCAAAAGTCAGGTTTATCGGGAAGCCGATATAACTGCCTTCTTTAGCCAGGATGTTATTCAATATCGACGAAACGTCTATCTCACCCTTTTCGTTGGAAATGTTGAGCGTAACACTTGCCTGCATTGAATTGGCAAGATCAAAGACCACGTCATACAGATTATCCTCTGCAGCAGCCGCCTTTTCTTTGCCGCGGGCTATAGCGTCGTTAAGGTTCTTGACAGTGCCGAAAGAAATCGGATAAGCTTCAGTGCCTGTCTCAAACGACAATTCGTAATTGCCGTATTCTTCATGCAGAGCACTTCCGTCTGAATTATATTTGCTCGTCTTGGGCAGCTTGCCGTTGACGTCAAGCGTTACGCCCTTTGTACTCATAGAAACGTCTGCGCTGAGATCGAGAGCGTCGGCGCTTATGCCTGTATCTACCCCCAGACTTTCAAGCAACTTGATTATCGTCGCAAATGTTACGCTTGCGGTAATCTTGTCGGCACTGAGACCGATGAGTATCGCGCCCGCTTCTGTAAGCTCTGTGCCGCCGGCAGTGCCGTCGCTTTCAGTCGTAAGCAAAGATTCAGCTTCTTCAGAGCCTCCGATAAGTCCGCCCAGATCGAACGCAAGATCGAAGTCGTTGATTCCGGTGCCGTTTATGCTTATATTATTTATAAGATCAATAATAATGTTGGCAAAGTCAAACTCGAATTTGTAAACAGGCAACTGCATATACTGCGTCCTGATTCCGCTGAGGTCGAGAAGCACGGTCGAAACTCCGTTTTCGTAATAACCGTAAATTCCCAGCAGAGTTTCGCCTGAAACTTTTCTGAGTTCTACCGCAAGTTTGCTGTTCTCAGGAGTCTCTTTATCTATTAAGAAGCCTGCCAGCAGTTCAATATCGAGGTTGTATCCTTCAGGAAGAGCAAGTATCGGGTTGTCTTTTCCCGTATCCAAACCGAATGACTTGAGTATCTTTCCGAGAGCGTATTCTCCCTGCTCTATGCTTATACTTCCGCGAGCGTTTACTTCAACGCCTGAAAGTACGTTGTATATCAGCTCTCCGAGGTTTGAAGTATAATTTCCGTCGTCGGTGCGTTCAGCAATATAGCTTTCAAGGTCCTGCAACGTTCCTTCGAGGAAGCCTATTCTGAAGTTGTGCGCGCGAAGTACGGCTTCGAGAGGATCTGCTTCGTCTCCGAGATTTACCGTAGCGACAACGTCGTCAACTCCGTATTCAGCGAAGTTTACGGAAAGGCTCATATTGCTGAGACCTTCGGGCAGTTTTATCGGATTGTCCGGCATAAAGCTGTTGATAACATCGAAGAACTTCTGATTGACTTCGATTATAAGACTGTCGCCCTCTTCGTCTATATAAACGTTCTCCTGCAGACCTATAACGCCTGCAATTGCGCTGATTAGTCCGCTAATAGTCGGGCTGATGATCGCCTTCACCTCGCCGTTTTCTTCGGACAGCGCAGCTTCGTATACGTTGCCTGATGAGAGATTGAGCTCCTTCGAGCCATCGAAATCAGTGCCGAGAGCTTCGTCTATAGCTTTTGTTATAAGGTTTACGAAGTCGCTGATAAGCGCATCGAGATTTGCTTCTATCTTTATATTCTTAGCGTTCCAGTAATCGGGAATAAGGTCGGACAATGAAACATAGAACGCTCCGTCTCTGTAATAAATACCCAGAGCCGGCGTTTCGCTGACAGGATTTCCGTCCGCGCCGAGCACATACAGATCGAGCGCGATGAGATTTCTGTCAACGGCGGCGTTTTCATAATTCAGATCTATGTCTACTCTCGTTGAAAGTCTGAATCCGAATTCGCCGTTAATAATCAGTGTATTTTCAGGAATGGGCACGTCGTTCGTAAACATGCCGAGCAATTTTGCAACGTCCAGTCCTTGTTCAGGCGCGCTGAGCGTAAGATCTATGTCGAACGCGAGATTGCTGAAAGAAAATTCTTTTGAATTGCTAGCAAGATCTGTGGGCATATCGATGAAAATAGGATAGTTGTAATAGCCTATCTTCGTGCTCTTCCAATCCAGAAGCTCGTCGCCCTCCGCACCGGCAGCGTTGTCAGCAACGCTTGTCGCAACGTTGGTTATTATTCCGTTCTCGCAATCCACCTGAACATACATCTTTATCTGCGGGATAGCAGAATCGAGCCAGTCGAACAATGAACTGAGATTGAGGTCTATGCCGATAAGAGAGCCTATATCGAACATATCGAGAAGCTCATTGAGTCCCGTGATAAGGCTATTGACCTTTACCTCTGCGAGATAGCTTTCACTGACGATTTCACCTGTAGCCACTCTGGTTACCATTGTGTGGCTGGGCGAAGAGAATATCAATCCTATCAGCAGGTTGTAAACGTTGATTCCGCTTATATCGCTGAGAATTTCTTCGATATCGATTTCAGCACCTGCCTTCTGAAGAATTGAAAGCAGATATTCAGCCTTGAAGTCGTCAAGATGAACGTAAGCCTCTCCGTTGCCGAAATCGAGATAGATCTCGTCATTAACGACGTAAATCGCAAAGGCAACTTTCTCGTCGTCCTGCATGGAGACTTTAAACATTATCTGCGAGCTCTGTCCGTCTCCGAAATTCGCCTGCAATTGCACGCGCGCAGTTCCGCTCGTCGTCGTGAGCAGGCTGTCATAATCGATAGCAGTGCCGTTCATCGCTTCAAAATACTTTTTGATCGTCGACATCGCCGAAGTTGCGTTGACGTATTCCGTAGTTGTTTCGAATTCCGCACTTCCCTTGTCTTCAGTCCACTTCGCATAAAGCGTTACGTCCTTCGTGGGCGTGTAAGGGAATTTCACTTTTACGCCGGTAAGCTTGGGATTGGTGTACCAGCCCTCAAGCACAAAACCGTCGCGGTAAGTACGCGGAGAAGTCTCTATGACGTCCGTAACAACGCTTTCAACCGCACTGCCGCCGTTTACCTCAAAATTAACGTTAAACAGCTGCGTCCATTTTGCGTACAGCGTGATGTCGGACGTCAAGGTCATCGGGTATGTCGGCATCTGAGTAAATTCAGGGTCGAGATACCAGCCCTCGAAACGGTAACCTTCTCTGGTCGGCGCTTCGGGTGCTTCCGCAAGAACAGTTACGTCGTTGATAGCAGAAACTTCGTCATAGCCTGTATCGAGATTGACCTTATAAGACGCAATCGTCTCATCGCAGGCTGCAAGTACGAATACGGCTATCAGAACCGTAACTATCAATGCGGCAATAAGCATTGACTTTTTTCTCATTGTCCGTCCTCCTTTTTCGCGTTCTAATCGCACATACATATTTTTATAAAAGCGTTAAAGGAATCTTAAAGCATTTTAAGTGCACTTGCTGCATCTCGTTTTGCGGGTAAAAAACCTGCAAAAAATAAAGTTGCAAAAAGTTATAAATCAGAAAATAATGTACATAATTATCTTTACGATAAAGATATTTAGTGCTTTATATAAGCATAACAACGATCAAAATCGGGAAATCTCAAGCCGATCATTTTAATAAAGCGGATTTGAGAGAAAAAAGTAAAAAACAAAATGAAAATATTTTATGATTTTTACCTTTTTGATTTTTATCTTTCAGTATAAAAAACTTATGATTAATATCAAAATACAGATTCTCAAAAAAGTGTTTTTGCGATATTTTTAAATTTTGAAAAGTAAAATTTAATACTTTATGCATAAATATACTTAACAACATTAAACAGCAGATATGGCTGAAAATTCACCTTAAGATATGAGGTTTTTTACGCTTTTTGCAAATTTAAGTGTAAAAAACTGCAGAAAGTCTCGATTTTTTGCGAATTTTACCGGCGCTTTCTTTGAAATACAAACTGTTTTTATATTGTGCATACGCTTCCTCAATAGATTATTTTACACATTTTCAAGAAGCTGAGCGGCTAATATTATAAAATTTTGTTTTAAATGCGTATGGTCTGAAAACCGAATGCCAATATATATATTTTTTTTAATTCTGTTTAATTTATCTGACTCATTGCTTATACTCTTTTGATTTGCTTTTATCACGCAAAGACAATATCTGTCATATCATAAAACATGACCGATCTTGAATTGTTTGCGAGAATTATTCAATGCGAAGCGGGCGGCGAAGGCGATACCGGAATGCGCGCCGTTGCAACGGTTATTATGAACAGAGTAAATATCCTGCAAGGCGAATACGGCAGATACCCTACGCTTAGAGACGTTATTTTTGCGCCTTATCAGTTTGACTGTGCCATGACCACGATAGGCGGCAAAGAAAACCTTCAGAACATTTACAATATGAATCCCACCGGACAGCACTATGAGATCGCAGAATGGGCAATCGGCGGAGGAAAACTCAACGCCGTAGGCGATGCGCTATGGTATTTCAACCCTTTTTCACCAGACTGCAAACCTAATTTTCCCAACGATTCAGGCACTTTTTCAACCCGTATAGGAAAGCATTGTTTTTATGTTCCCACGCAGGCCTACTATTTAACATAACAGCGCACTAATCGCTTTTAACCTACACGGGTACAATAAATTTAAGGAGATAAACATGTTAGATTTCAAACCTGAAAAACCTGAAGATTTCAATGAAAATCCTTACATAGGCTCTATTCAGCAAGTTCTTGCCATGAATACAGGTGAAGCAGTGATCTGCGAATTCCTTATCGGAGCATCGAATCTGGTAACTAAATCGGGAATTCTCTACGCCGTCGCAGACAAATACTTTGTGCTCTTTCACCCCAACAACAATACGTATACCGTCTGCGATATCTATTCAGTTAAATTCATAACTTTTATCAACAGATCGACAAACAGAACGGACTCGCCCTGAACAAGGCTGAAAAGTTCGCTGACAGGCTGAAATAAGGTTGTTGCATAAGTTTATGAAAATATAGTTTGCGGTCAATACACACGTTGTTGTTCGCGCTTATTGAACGATAACGCTGTCTTTATAATAGCCATAAATCATATGCTTTCAATTCAGAGCAAAAAAATGCCCCCGCTTAAACTGCAGGGGCATTTGCGTTTTATTTCAGATTATTCAGCCAGCGTGATCTTCACCTTATAGCCGTTCTCGTCTGTATAAGAAACCGTATACGTGAAAACCTCGTTTGTTACGGTATTTGCTTCAAGCACTACCGTCGCGCCGTCTATATTGCCGAGAGCCTGGGTGTTGACAAGTTCTGCCTTAAGAGAGACTTTTCCGCTTTCTTTATCCTTGTCGCACTTATATCCCTCTTTAAGGTTTGCCGTAGTGAACGCGAAAGCTTCTCCCTTTTCTCCTGCAACGTCCTCAAATCTGATTCCCAGACCGTAAACGTCGGTCACTTTGCCGTTGTCGTAGATATAAAATATACCGTTTTCGTCTGACACCTCGACTTTGAGATAATCTCCTTTTGCCGCCAGCTTGAACGCGTCGTCTATCTGTGTATCTTCCACCACGCAAGCGGAGGCGATCAGCGCTACTGCAATTACTATTGCGGCAACTGCCGCGATCAAAGTTTTACTTCTCTTCATTTTTCTTTCCTCCCTTGCGGTTTTTGATGCAAAGTCCCAGTGCCGCCGCTACAGATACTCCTCCGAGCGTAAGCGCAACTGTCGCAACCGCGCCTGCATATCCTCTGAGTGCGCCGCCTGCCTTGAGAGCTTTCTCTACCGCCGCCGTAGCGCCGTTTACCAGTCTTTCTCTTTCTGCTGACAGCTGTGCCATTCTCTCGTCAAACTCTGCGTTTTCGCCGTCTGCCGCGCTCGCAAGCGTTTCAAACCATGCGATATCCGCAGCGTCCTTAAGAGTTATCTTGTCTCCGAAGCGTTCATCCGCATAAGTCGCAAGAGCCGCTTTTGTAATATTGGCTTCTACTTTTACTGCCGGGCTTGCGTTGTAATTCGCGCTTTCTGCATATCTTACATAATAAGCATATTTTGCCTGAAGCTCAACAGCTATTGCGCCGTTTAAGGTCTGCCATACGTTGCCGTCGAGAGAGTACTCAACGCCTTCGTTAGCTCCGTCAACCGCGATCTCAACCTGACGGTAACCTACGCTGAGACTTGCGGATATGCTTCTTTCAGCCTTTCTTACGGTATAGGTGCAGGTTACCGGTTCTGCGCGGTAATTCTTCTCGTCTATCTCTGCGGTAATACTATAAGTGCCTGCATTGAGGACGGTGCCGCTTACCGTTACTTTGACCGTTATTCCGCCGCTAACCGAGAAGTGTTCTGCAAGCTGAGCCGCAGTTACTTCTTTGCCGTCGTAAACCTTTTCTCTGCTGCCGATAGTGACGATCTCAACAGTCTTCTTCTCTATCGTCATAGCCTTGCTGTACTCTGTACCTTCAGCAAACTGATAATTGCTGTCAGGCAGAGTTGCAACGACTTCATAAACTCCCGCGTCGACAGGCGCGCCTGCAAGCACGGTGCCATCCGTCAGCTCGTAAGTTATCGTCATCTTCGCGCCGCCGTAAAGAGTGCCCTGTGTCAGAGTGAACGTAGCCGTCTTTGCGTTGCCGTCGTACACGACGTTTTCAGGCAGGGTTATTTCACCTGACAGGGTTACGGGGGTTATCTCCCACTTGACGGTCTTGTCTTCAGCCGTGCCGTCTTCCCATACGTAGTTTACGGTATCTGCAAGCGCGATCTCCGCGTTGTGCTTGCCAACGTTGGTCTGAGTGTCTCCGCCAACGACGTTGTACAGTTCGCTTTCAGGGAAAACAACCGTCTGAGCCTCAGCGTTGTATTCAAACTCGCTCTTTTCGGGTACGGGAACGCTCACTTTTATCTTCTCTACGGTTACGTTGATCTGAACAGAAAGATTGCCGTATCTGATCGTTACCACCGTAGTCGCGCCGCTCATCTTACCGTCAGCGGTTGCGTTTTCTATTTCGATTTCGCACTCCGCGAGAGTTACCTTCTGCTCATACATTCCGTCAAACGTTGCCTTGAGAACAATTCCTGTTCCGTCAAAGTCTTCAAACGCAACGTATTCTGTCTTGTAAGAACTTTCCTCTTCGACTATCTCGAATGCGGTCAGCTTTTCGTCGCCCACGGTCAGCGTAACGCTTCCGCTTGCGCCGTTATAATTATTGCCGTCGGCAGGAATAAAGCTCCATGTTACGACGTTCTCGCCCTTTTCAAGCAATCTGTCGGGTTCGTCCCAGACGATTTCGCCCGCAGTGCTGTCTTCTCCGAGAGATATGCCTACGGTAGAAAGTTTGTCGCCTTCCTGCATGAGTTTGTCCTGAACTACCGCGCTTACGGTCGGATCAGCCTTAGTTACCGTATATGTTACCGATATTTCGGCAGAAGCGTAGTTGATGTCGTTCACGGTAGCGGTAATTGTGTATTCTCCCGCATCCCTGACTTCAACGCCGCCGTTTACGGCAACATTTATTTCAACCTTTCCGCCGCCTATCTTGTCGGGAGCGGTAAACAGCGCCTTGAGTTCGTCGTCGGTAAGAGCATTACCGTCGTATGTCTTGCTCTTTTCAGCTCCGCTTTCACCTATAACGACTTCTGCGGGGGTAATGTTCCAGCTTACGCTGATCTTGCGTAATTCGTCCGCTTCGTTGCTCCACTTGTAGTTTTCGCTTATAAGAGTAAATACCGCCGTGTAGTTTTTTGCGCTTACGTCAGTCGCCTTGAATGTACCGCTCACGGTGTACTCTTCAGTATCGGCAAAAGCGGTAAGTTCTTTGCCGTTGTAAGTCAACTGAGGTGCAACGGGCTTATTGATCGGCTTTCTTTTGACAGTCATTTCAAAACTTACGCCTTCAGCCACAACGTAGTTGCCGTTGTCCGATCTGAACGTAACGGTGTACTTTCCTGCATTTACGGGAGCGGTCTCCTCTCCGTCATACATAACTACAAGAGTTACGTTTTCGCCGTTCACGCCCTTAGCGGTTGCCGTAACTGTGTTCTTTCCGCCGCTGTAAGTGAAGATGAGTCCTTCCGTCGTGATCTCGTAAACTGTAATCTCGTCAACTGTGATCTCTTCGGGCAATACGACTATCTGTTTCTCTATACCTTCGATCAGGTAAATGCTGCTGTTCTTGTAAACTCTTACGGTATAGACACCTGCATTGACAACGCTTTCTACGGGGTTGCCGTCAAGGTAATAGATAAGTCCGTAAGTGTTGAGGTCTCCCTCTGCTTTATCGTAATTCAGAGTCGCGTTGTGCTCTTTTCCGTCATATACGATCTCTCCTTCAGGAGTAATGATGTTTTCCGCTTTCATACCTTCAGGAGCTTCTGTCGTGGGAGCGGTTACAGATACGTTTACGGTATCTGCGGTGTAATAATCAGCCTGTGCACCTGCAAGCGTAAATTCAGCTACGTAAGCGCCTATTTCCATAGGAGTTACTTCTATGCCGTTGCGCTTGTAAACGACTTTGCCTATGCTTACTTCGTCTTCACCGACAACGCCTTCGATTGAGAATTCAAACTCGATCGCTTTGCCGTTGTACTCGATTTCTGCATTCTTTACAGTTATAACGAGCTTGGCTTTTCCGATCGTCAGCTGGGCTTCGGTGCTTTCTACAGTTACGTAATAGTTGCCGCCTGCATTGTGGCTGACCGCGATGCCGTAACTTCCCGGAGTAAAGATATCTCCCGCGCTTACGCTGACCGTTACCTTGTCGCGCTCATAGAAGCCCTCTATGCCGCTTACGGTATATCCGCTGAAGTCGTAGCCTTTACCGTCATACACCTTTTCAACGCTTGTTTCAGCCTTGAGCGTAACGTTCTTTGCTGTAATGCTCCAGCTGAGCTGTACGTCCTCGCTACCGCCGCTTACCCATTCGTAATTGGTCTTGTCTGCAAGCGCGACTGTTGCGGTATAATTGCCTGCGTCAGTCTTAACGTTGCCCGTAATGCCGACGTTTGCCGGGTCTTTAAGGGACACGATGATTTCTTCGCCGTTGTATTCGTAAGAATCCTGAACAAGCTCGGGCGCCTCTACTTTTGCGGTCGTAACGGTGAACGTGTATTCCTTTACCGCATCGGGCGCAAGCGTGTAGTTGCCGTCCACACAACCTGTAACGGTTACGGTTGCAACGTCGCCTGCATTCAAAGCATATGCGTTGTTGTAATATATTTCGATATTGAACGCACTCCAGTTATTTTCGCCGAAAATCGCATTCTTTATTTCTTCATCGCCGTATGCCTCGCCTCTGTATTGTGCAGTCACGTTTTCGCCGCTTATGCTGATCTCAGCAGGGGTTACGGTAAAGACGTAACTCGTCTTCGCGTCCGAAGCGAACTCATAATTTTCTTTGTCTTTCAATGTTAAAGTTACGGTTGCGGTTTCCCCTGCATTGACAACGTTTACGCCGTTGCCGAAGGTTACTTCAACGTTGACAAGAGACAGATCTGCGTCTTTAAATACCGCTGAGATTATCTGCTCCTCTGTGAACGCTTCGCCCGTATATACTGCAGTCGCGTTTGCGCCGTTGACTTTTACGGTCGCTTTCTTGATGACGAATTCAGCGCTGTTGTTTTCGCCCATCACGTAGTTGTCGTTGCCCGATATCTTCAAAGAAATTTTGTATTCTCCTGCATTGACGGGTTTTTCTTCGCTTCCGTCATAAAGCACGGTTATCGTCAGCGTATCGTCGCCGATAAGAACGCCGTCTTTTATCGTTGCGACAGCGCCGTGAGGCTTACCGTCGTATACGCCGTCAAAATTCACATCTTCATATTTTACGTCGAAATCGCCGTAATTCAGCTCCTTGGGCGAGATCTTGAGCACGACTTCTCTTTCCGCCGTCGTGATATCGTAGTTGTCAACAGCCGATCCGCCGTAAGACTGTACCGTTACGGTGTAACGACCTGCATCGACGGGAACGACTGCCTCACCGTTGTAAAGCAGGTTTACAGTCAGCTCGTCCTCTCCGACCTTGCCGTCAAATGAAACCGTCGCCGCGTGCTCAATACCGTCGTATGTCGCTTTTTCAGCCGAGACGGTAGCGGTTATCGCTTTCTTCGCTATCGTAAATTCTGCTTCTGCGGTTGCGCCGAGATAGTTTGTCGTCTCAGCAACGGTAGCCGTTACTTTGTAAGTTCCCGCATTTTTCGGAGCGGTCGTGCTTGCCTCGTATGAAGTATCGCCCGTTCCTTCGTAAGAATAGGTTACCTTGCCGCCTTCGTTGCCAGATATGACGGGAGCTTTTGCCTCCTCGCCGTAAGTCCAGCGGTCTATGCTTATGCTTACAGTGAGAGAAGCCTTTGCAACGGTGAACTCAACGACTTTGGAAAGTCCTGTATAGCTTTCTCCGCCGTCGGGCGCTTTGTAAGCGTCGATCGTTACCCTCATCAGGTAAATGCCTGCGTCGAGCTTGGAAAGATCTTCAACTGTCGCATAATTTTCATCAGTTGCAGTCTTGAGACGGAATTCAAATTTAGCGGTACTGTTGCCGAATTTAGCCTCGAACACGGGCTTATTGAGTTCAACGTCGTAAGCGCCGTAAGTCCAGCCTCTTATTGACGGCTCGGTATTCCATGCATTGAGTTCTACGTCCTGAGCGACTATTTCATAGTGTACTTCAGCAACGCCGTCTCCGTCCTCGTCGCCTGCCGACCACTTGTAGTTTGCACTGTCCCTAAGGGTGAGAACTGCGGTGTAAGGTCTGACTTCAGTGCCGCCCTCGTCAAATACGGTGTAATACTCGTTGTCGACAAGACCTGAAGTAATAACGCTTCCCGTGTATTGCTTATCCTCAACGACAGGCAGCTGCACAGTAGCCTTTTCTATGGTAAAGTCAGCAGAAACCACCTTTTTTGCATAATTGCCGTTTGCCGCAATCGTAGCAGTTACGGTGTAAGTACCTGCCTGTGTCGGCACTTCAGAACTTTCTTCGTAAACCGTTTCTCCTCTGCCTTTATAGGTATAAGAAACGTTTCCCTCTCCAGGATTAGCGCTTACGGAAGGACTGCTTGCCTCTTCTTTGTAAGCCCAATCGGAGATGACAACGCTTGAATCAAAGTCTGCCGCAACGACAGTGAAATTGTCGACAGTCGCATCAGTAAGAATGTAATTCGTATTGTCAGCCGAAGCCACCGCGCCGTAAACGCCTACGTTTACAGCTTCGCAATCCTCGCCGTCCTTAGTTGTTTTAACAGTGATTTCAAGAGTGTCTTCTCCCTCGAGATCAGCCGCTGAAACGCTTGCAGTCGGCTTAAGCGAAGCGCCTGTATAAGTCTGAGTCATGTCGTTCCAGACGACTGCGACCTGCTTTGCGTTGACGGTAACGTTTGCGCTGTCGGTTACTGTTTCATAGTTTTCAAAAGTGATCTGATAATATACGACAACCGCACCCTGAGTAGCGTTCTTTACCATGTAAGAGTCAAGATCGTATTCAACGCCGTCTGCGCTGTATTTTACTACACCGCCTGCAGAAATCATATCTTCGCCGTTTACAAATCCGCTGAGAACTATGCTGATGCCGTGTTCTGCCGCATTGTAAGTTGCGACAACGTCTTGAGTTTCGTCGATAAGAACTGCCTTGTTTACGCTAAATGCCTCACTGGTTGCGCTGCCGCCGTTATAGTTTGCGGACTCTCCGACAGTAACGGTTACCGTATATCTGCCGGCTTTTGTCGGCGCAACGTCAGAACTGTATTCTGTTCCCTCGACGCCTTCGTACAGATAAGTTACTTCTGCGACGCCCGCATTGCCTTCAACGACAGGGATTGCCGCTTCTTCACCGTAAGTCCAGTCAGCAATGCTTACGCTGAGATCGATATCAGCGCGCGTTATTTCAAAAGCTGTCGTATTGTCTTTGAGCGTATAGTTGCCGTTGTCGGTTGTCGCTTCAGCGGTGTAAGAACCTGCGTTGACCGCTCCGCCTTCGACAACACCGCCTTCAGCGTCTTTGACTGCAACCACAATATTTACGCTCTCTTCACCAACGCCGCTTGCGCTTGCAGAAGGAACTTTTGCCGTGCCGTCGTAGACAAAAGTTTTTTCTCCCCATACTACGGAGATCTCCTTGGGAGTAACAGTGAAAGAAACTTCCTGCGTTGCCGTTGCCGCCCACTTATAGTTGCTCTTGCCCTCGGCAAATTCGGGGAGCGAAGCGGTAGCGGTATAAGTGCCTGCAGAAACCACGTTCGCAGTAGTCTGTCCGCCGTCTGTCTTATATGTAAGACTTATTTCGTCCGCTCCTATCATCGGGCTTTCGCCTGTGAATGAGAAAGTTGCTTCTTTTGCCTGTCCGTCGTATTCTGTGCTCAGCGGAGCGGTAACCGCGCCGTCGACCTCTATTTTCTCAACAGTATAAATAAGAGTCGATACAGAATCTTCAGAAAGCTCGTAAATAAGCTTGTCGTCTGAAGTCAGGTCAACCGATACGTTGTATTCGCCCGCATTTTTGATCTCGCCTTCGGTAACGGTTACGACAAGATCGGGATAACTGCCCTGCTCAATCGTGTTCTTTACGTCGAAAAGCGCCTTGAGTTCTTCGTCCGTTACCGCAATTCCGTCATAAACTTTAGTAGGATCGGCAGAATCTTTAAGCGTTACAGTTATCTTTCTCGACGTAACGGTAATAGTGCTGACGCATTCAGCCGCAGTATAGTTGGTCTGATAAACTGTGCCGAGTTCGTCGTCATTGTAACTTTCTGCGATCGTTGCCTTGATCGTATAAGTTCCGACGTACTGAACTGTAGCGGGAGCGCCGTCCTTTGTGATTTCAAAAGCCAGCAACAGCTTTTCGCCGTTGATATCGAGAGGTCTGTTGAACAGCATTTCTTCAATCTGACTGTTGGTTACTACTCCCGAATATTCTATCGTGTTGCCTTCAGGATATTTTGCCGTTATTTCAACTGTCTTGGGGACAATGGTCAAAGTTCCGTTCTGATAAGTAATATTGTAATTGCCTATTTCTGCAAACTCGGCGACAGTAGGAACTATCTCGAAAGTTTCGCCCGCATTGCTGAGTCTTTCAACAGAGCAAGCGTAGTTTACGATTATATCTTCATAGAACTCGCCCGCCGTAATCGTATAGCCGTATGCAGGGCTTTCATTGGCAAATTCATTGTTTATATCGTTTGCCTTGAGCGTAACGTCTTTCTTCTGAATAGTAAGCTCAAACTGCTTACTTTCCGCATTGTCTGCAAACTTGTAATAATCAGTCGGAGTAATTGTAGCGGTAAAAGTACCTGCGTTCTTTCTGTCTCCGGAATACGAAATTCTTACGGCTTCCGCACCTGAGTTGCTTGATTCAAATGTAGCTTCTTTCTCCTGTCCGTTATAGACGGGATCTGCCAGATACAAATTTGGGTTCTGAATAGTCTTCTTATCCACAGTCAGCCCCAGCTGATACTCTTTCGTGCCGTCTGAGAACGGGTCTTCTCCGTTGAGTTTGACCCTGACGATATAGCTGCCAGGGGTAAGCGGTTTGCCGTTTGAAAGCTGAGCGCCGTTTCCGCTTGCCTCATAGGTCAACGTATAATTGGTGAAAGCGCTGCCGTTATAAGTCATGCTTACAGATACGTCTATCGGCGAGCCAGTGTATGCATAACTGCCGCTGATCGTCGGGTTGCTTACATAGCGATCCATTATCTCTATAGAGCACTTGAAATTGCCGCCGTTGCTCCAGTTGGAAATCGCTGTGGGCAGATTGCGCATGATAACTGTGCTTCCGCCGTCAGCAAAAGCGTAATCGCCGTATTTTGCTCCGCTGTTGGTAGTAAGCACGGCTTTCTTTGTATCGCCGCCCGACACTCCCGTCTTCACTACCGCAAGAGAATTGGATATATTGCTTGCCGAGGGGTCGAAATATACAGTGTAATCATTGCCTACGGTTACCGTAGAAGATATGCTGACTCTGTCATCTGCGGTAGAGTTTACTGTCGTTACTCCGCTTTGCTGATACTGATTGCTTATCGTAAGAGTAGGAGAACAGCCGTTTACCGCGAAAGACGCAGATGAACCGTTGTTTTCTGAAGCATAGGTATTCTTAAATTTGTTATAGAAATTTGTTAATTCGATGGTTGTAGAAGTGGTCAGTGTTCCTATGTTGGCTGTGTATTGTCCTACAAGCGAAGCACTCGAAACGCTTCCTTCTATTATTATATTATCCATTTTGATGGAACCGCTCCAGCTTTCACCCTGTACCGGTCCTATAATACCTGCAACATTGCCGACATGCCCTGGTACTTTAGAAGAAACGCTTGTACTACCACTACCCGACGTAATGCCGGATTCAATCCACGCATCGTTTATTATGGTTACGTTACGCACAGTACCGCTGTAAATTCTTCCTGCCAAAGCACCTGCAGAAACATAATAGTTTGTTGATCCCCAACCGCTGCCGCTGCTTTCTTTTACCAGACCTACTCTTCCACCATTGGAATTACTGAGCACAACTTTTACGTTCTCGACAGTACCTCCTTCTATTGAACCAATAAGTCCGCCCGCAAATCCACTGTTATTGCCTGTAATTCTTACGTTAAGCTGTCCGCCGGTATGATTGAAGGTGAGATCATATATAGCTCCGGTAAGTTTGCCGCACAAACCACCGTATGCTGCTTTATGATTGCTGTTTGTTACTGAAGCAGCATTTCCCGTAGACGGAAAACTTGCCGTAATAGTATAACCGTTGCCGTAAATCGTACCGCTGAACGTCGTATTCCAAATACTTTTTACCTGGTCAGAAGTTAAGGTAATGTTGTTTGTCAAACGAAATGTTTTATTGTTCTGTATTGCAGATACAAGTGCACTTGCATTGCCTACCTGCTCGGCAGTAGTATTGTTTTTCACGTTACTGCCGTGCGTATAGCCCGTGTTGGACACAAGCGCACCCGAAACCTCATCCGCTCCTTCTCCCGTGTCAGCTATGATATTGTCTTTTTCAGACAAAGAAGCGCCGCTTCCGAAAAGCAACGCCGCTGTCACCGCAAAAACAAGTAAAAGGCAGACTGAGAGTATAAAAACTTTTGAATACTTTGCACTTCTCATAAATTCGTCCCCTGAATTATATTATGTTTTTAACAATACCTTAAATATAAATTAAAAAAACCTAAAAGTCAATAAATTAAGCCGAAAGCTGAATGGATTTTACAATATAATATATGAAATTTTAAATAAAAACTGGTCGAAACGTATCGATTTTTGCAAACGGTTATAAAACAAGACATCTGACAATCTCTTTCTTGAAAAAACTATCGGACTTCATTCTTTTGCAAACACTCTGAAAAGCGGAAGACAAGCAGAAAAAAACGCTCTGTATGCTTCGCAATAATCCTCGCTTTCACGCTGACGTCTGCAACCGCCTGCTCTGCACAGACCGAAATACTGACAATGCTCGCATTTCTCGGGTACGTAAAGGCTTTGGCGTAAAAACGCTTCTGCACGTGCGCTCTTAGCCATGGATTCAAACGTCATAAAGTTTATATTGCCAAGTCTGTACTCGTCAAGACAGTAAAAATCGCATGGATAAACGTTGCCGTTGGCTTCAACCACGAACTGGCGCGCACAGTGCCCGGCATAACCGCATTGCTCTGGTCTTTTGCCTGAAGCCATATTCACCCAGTTGTCAAAGCCGCGCACGCTTATATAATTTCCCTTGATGTAATCCCTTACATAGCGGTTGAACGCAGTGATAAGAAAATGCGCGTAGCTCTCAACGGTAAGGTACATCGGGTTGTCAGACTTATCCCCGAAAGGTCTCAGACAGGGTATGAACTGAAGATATTTATATCCCTTTGAAACGAGAAAATCGTACTGTTTATCTATATTTTTCGCAAGATAATCTGTAACCACAGAGAGCACGTTGAATTCGACGCCTTTTTCTGTCATAAGATCTGCGGCGCGGACTGCCTTGTAAAAAGCTTCGTTGCCTTCGCCGTCAACGCGATAACGGTTGCCGTCCTTATTGCCGTCAAGGCTGAGTCCGACCAGAAAGTTGTTTTCTTTAAGAAAATCGCACCACTCCTCGTCTATCAGCGTGCCGTTGGTCTGAAGAGCGAAATAAACCGCGCTGTTTTTAATGTTGAATTCTTTTATTGCCGCAATGAAATACTTGAAATAATCAAGTCCCGCAAGCGTGGGCTCTCCGCCCTGAAAAGTGAAATAAACGTCTTGCCCGTCAGCATAATCCAGAGCCTTGCGCACAAGTATCTCAGCCGTCTTGCCGTCCATAATACCGAAGCCATACGCCTGACGTTTTGCGGCGACGTCGTTATAAAAACAATATTTGCAGCGCAGATTGCATAAGCTCGACGCAGGTTTTACCATCACTGAAAGAGCGGGCACGTTTTTCTCCTTTGTATTTTTATAAGGATAATATATTTTATAAGCAAAAGTCTTTATATTATCCGCCTTACGGTTATATTATACTACACTATCTTCTCAAGGACAACAAAGTTTTCACTTTATGTAAAGTCGCTTTACCCTGTGCGAAATGCCCGTCATAATGCTGTAAGGTATCGAATCCGTCTTTCTTGCTGCAGCCTTATAACTTACCTCTCCTTCTCCGCCGAAAACGCAGACATAATCCCCTTCATCTGCCCTTGCATACGTGATATCCACAAACGCGCAATCCATGCAAACATTTCCGACTATGCTGCAATATTTGCCGTTAACCAACACTGAGCCGTATTTTTTCATAGTATAAGGCAATCCGTCGGCATACCCTGCGCCTATAACGGCTATCCTCCTGACGCCGCTTGCAACGTATGCACCGCCGTATCCTATGCTCTCTCCGTCCCGCAAGAGCTTTATGCAGAGAATACGTGCGTAAAAACGCGACACTTCGCATAAAGGCGCATTGCAGAAAGATGGATTTATGCCGTAAAGGGCAAGTCCTGCACGCACAGCGTTCCCCGAAGGGGATATGCGCAGAGCCGCCGCGCTGTTTGCGCAATGAATATACTCGAAGCGCCTTTTGCCCAGAACGTTTACAACGCCTTCAAAACGTCTCTGCTGAGTCAGCATATCTTCCGTTTCGTCTGCATCCGCCTTGGCAAAATGCGTAAACAATCCTTTCACATCAAGCCCCTGCGTATCGCAGATTGAAAGCAGTCTGCCTATGTCGTGCCAGTCAACGCCGTATCTGTGCATACCCGTATCCACCGCAACGTGCACCGGCACTCCGCTTTTTGCCGCATCGGCGGCGCTTTTTTCGTTTTCAACGCATACGGAGATATCTTTGTCTTTCAGTTTTTTGAGCTCTCCGTCCGGGACAGGGGACAATATAAGCGCCTTTTTGCCGCAATCCGCAACCTGCAAAGCCTCTTCTGCCGTCGCCACCGTATACAATGCCGCCAGCTTATCCAGCGCTTGCACAACCTCTGTAAGCCCGTGCCCGTATGCATCGGCCTTTACGACTGCTATAAGTTTTTTGCCCGTCTTGCGCACGATATACTCTGCATTTTTTCTGATTGCGGCGATATCTGCTATCATAGCGCATCTTTCGCCGCATGACTTCACCGCTTCTTCAAATAAATCCTTTTCCATACTATAAACTATTCGAAAGAAAAGGATTAAATGCGGAAACATGAAAGTAAATAAAATATAAACTATGCAGGCGAAACAAATCCCGATACGACAAATCCGACAATTGCTCTCTCAACGCATTAAACGCCGCAAAAGTGAAAACTAAAAACTATCCGCCTTTGCAGAAAAAGCAATAAGGAGCTTTTTTCAAAGCTCCTTACGCCAAATTAAGAGGTTATTATAAAAGAGGTTGTATTCAGACTTTTACAGTCGTACCGTAATATACATGGTTGAACAGCGCTTTCATCTTCGCAGGAGTGATCGCTCTGGGGTTAGAGCCCGTGCAGGCGTCTCCTACCGCAAGTTTTGCGATGTTGTCTATCTTTGCGAGGAATTCTTCCTCATTGATGCCGTACTCCTTAAGCGAAGCGGGAATGCCGAAGTATGCGTTCATTTCTCTTATTCTGTCGCACAGCGCGTTGACAAGCGCAGTGCCGCTCTTTCCTTTGAGTCCGATAGCCTTTGCGATCTCGCAGTAGCGTTCTTTCGCTCTCTTGTTGACCGCGTTGTACTGAATGACGTAAGGCAGATAGATAGCGTTTGCGCAGCCGTGCGGAATGTGTCCCGTTTCAAACGCCGCTCCCGTCTTATGCGCCATAGAGTGCGTTATGCCGAGCAGCGCGTTGGAGAACGCCATACCTGCCATACACTGAGCGTAGTGCATATTTTCACGCGCCTTCATATCTCCGTCATAGCTTGCAGTAAGATCCTTGTCGATGATCTTTATCGCTTCCATAGCCAGCGGATCGGTAAAAGGCTGCGCCACAGATGAAACGTACGCTTCGATAGCGTGCGTCAGCGCGTCCATACCCGTATGCGCCGTAAGCTTCTTGGGCATCGTCTCTGCAAGATCGGGGTCTACGATAGCAACGTCGGGGGTGATGTTGAAGTCCGCAAGCGGATATTTTACGCCCTTTGCGTAGTCGGTGATTACCGAGAATGCGGTAACTTCAGTTGCCGTGCCCGAAGTGGACGGGATAGCGCAGAATTTCGCTTTTGTTCTCAGAGTCGGGAATGAGAACGGAGTAATGATCTTCTTGAAAGAAGTCTTGGGATATTCATAGAACACCCACATTGCCTTTGCCGCGTCTATAGGCGAACCGCCTCCCATCGATATTATCCAGTCGGGCTCGAATTCTCTCATCATAGCCGCGCCTTTCATAACTGTTTCTACAGACGGATCAGGCTCAACGCCTTCGAAAAGAATTGTTTCGATACCCGCTTCTTTCAGGTACTCAATGGCTCTGTCAACAAATCCGAATTTCTTCATAGAGCCGCCGCCGATAACGAGAATCGCTTTTTTACCGTTAAGGTTTTTGAGTTCTTCCAGACTTCCCTTTCCGAAGTAAAGGTCTCTGGGCAAAGTAAATCTTGACATATTCAATCTCCTTTCGTTTATTTTCCGAGTAATATCTCAGTGCCTGCCTTTGTTATTGTATATCATTAATCAACTTTTGTAAATAGGGCTGTTAAAAATTTAACAAAATAAACTGTAAAATTTTGTGCGTTTTCTGTACATTTTTTACGTTTTCTCGCCTTTTTCAGGAATAGTTGACGATTATGCCCCACCTGCACCTATAAAAATTTTACAAAAGACGCCCTAAAATGAGAGCGTCTTAATAAGTCGTTTTCTTAAACTTGCAGATTTTTAATACAGATATATTTTGTCGTAATTCAAAACCGTCGTCTTCCCGTCCGTATTGTCAGCGCAATACGAACGTGGTTACAGACATAGGCGAAACGCTTATCTTTCCGTCAAAACCGCTCTGAGATTGCTCCCAGTTGCTGTTTTCGTCGGTAACTACTTTCGTAACCTCTGAAAAGTCGCCGCTGAGATTTATTTCCCTTGACAAAGAGCTGTCGTTTATCACGATAAGCACCGTCGCGCCGTCAGGTCTTGAAAACGCAACGCACTCTGTGCCGTTGAAGCCCAGAAAATCGCTGTAATCCGCTTCTATGCGCACGCTTCCTTCAGTAACGTATCTCGAGAACTGCCCCATCACGTAATAGCGTTTATATTTGTTTATCTCATTGCCGCCGTCAGTCTTATTCCAGTATATAAGCCCGTCCTCATAGTCGCCCTGCGATACGCTGAGCCACCAGCTCCAGCTTACGGCATTGAGATACTTAAGATCTCTCAATATCGTCTGAGCGTTGTAAATGCCCATATCCATTGTCTTTACGACGCCGAATTCCAGCACGCAGTATTCGCTCACGCTTACGGTTTTATCGGGGAACTTGCTCTGCATATAGTCCGCAAACATATTTTTATCCGTCTTTTTGTTGTCAGAGCCGTAAGAATGTACGGATATGTTGTCTATATCCTCGAACCAGTCGTACTGAGACAACTCTTTCATATACTCTTTTACTTTTGCCGAGGAAAAAACCATCTGATATTTGCCGCACTCGAAAATATCCATTATATAATCAGTGCCGTTTTGCTCGTTATGCGCGGTAAGTTTATCAAAAAATACGTCGTAGAATTTGCCGAGAGGCTCGGGATCGTAATGACAGCCTTCCTGCGACGCGCTCTCTCCGCCCCATTTCCACTGCGGCTCGTTCACAGGGCTGATATAAACCTTTATGTCGGGATCATACTTGCATATTATCTCGCTGTAAAGATAATCAGTGCACACCAGCAGATAATCGGCAAAAGCGCCGTAAGCCTCTTCTTTCAGGTTGTTGTCATACTCCACAGCACCGTGCGTCTTTCCGTTCTTTGTCATAAGATAATGCGGAGAGTTGGCAAAGAACACCACGTGCGTGATATTGCCCTTTGCAAGCGCCTGTTCAAACATATCGTCGACAACTGCGTTTTTAGTGAAATCGTAATTGTTTTTATCTGCAAAAACCAAATAGTCGCCCGTAAACCTGTCGGCAATAAAGTAACTGTTCGTGCCGTTTAAAGAGCCTTCGCCGTAACCGCCGATCTCGTTGCTTCCTCCGCCTATGTTGTATCTGAACGTGTTCAGCATAAGTCCGCTGTCGCCGTAAAGAAGTTCCATAGCCTCATCCTGAAGCTCAGGCTCCAGGTTGTCCATATCCTGATATATCCAGGCGGACGAAGCGCCGAAACCTTGAATAGTCTGATAAGTCTTTGAACTGTCAAGCGTGATAGACGTATCGCCGAAGAACATACACAGCGTATACGCACCGAAGAAAAGCGCAAGCGAAACAACTACTACAGCCAGCGCGATAAGCGAAATAAAAATATTGTTTTTTGTCTTTTCCCTCATAATTTCCCTCTTATACAAAATCGCATAAATGCCCTGTAATTTTATTTTATATGCTATGCCGCCGCTGTGTCTATATAAAATAAAGAAACTTTTTTGCACTTTTCGGCAAGTCGATATTAAATCAACAAAATATTATTATAAATAAGAGGCGCTGAAAAGCGCCTCTTTATATATATCGGATCAGTTGCCGTCCTTTTCTTTCTGTTCTTTTAAAAGTTCTACGATCTGTTTCAGAAGCTCAACGCTTGTTTGTTCATTGACTTCTGCCGCGGCAACGGCGACTTCTGCTTCTGCGTCTTCTTTGCTTTCGCTGTCGGCGACAACGCTTTCTTTATCCGCGCTTTCTCCGTCTTTATCCGATGACTTTGCCGCCTGCTTAAGCTCTACTTTTATCTTGCTCCCCGTCTCTCGTATTTTGTTGAACGCTTTGACTATTAAAAAGAGCACGACCGCAGTGCAGAAAAACGTAAACACAGCGCTTATGACCGCACCCCAGTCCAGTATAAGCGCCTGAGTTACGATATTGCCGCTCTCGTCTGTAACGGCTTCTCTCAGTACTGTCTGAAGCGCTCCCGTTGACCCCGTACCCGGGATCGCGTTTATGAGCGGCGTAAGAATATTCTTTACCAAAGAATTTATTATCGCGGTAAACGCGCTGCCTATTATCATACCTACAGCAAGATCCATCACGTTTCCGCGACTAATGAACGCCTTGAATTCTGCCCACAGTTTTTTCATATTTTCTCCTCCGTTTATTGATTTTTAATGGAATGTTTTTTCTCATTCATAGTATATTGATACTCATGCCGCTTGTCAATATTGAATACGACGCTTATATCTTCCCTTATTTCAAACCTTATGCGTAGATTTGATGCTGACTTTAAACAAAAAGGCGCTCTGTGAGGAGCGCCGATTCTTTTCTCAAAAGACTTTATCAGCCGTTGTATTTAACAACCTGAGAGAAATCTACAGCTTTCAGAGAAGCGCCGCCGATAAGTCCGCCGTCGATCTGAGGCATAGCCATAAGCTCTTTAGCGTTCTTCGGATTCATAGAACCGCCGTACTGGATGCGTACTTTCTCTTCTGCGCACTTGGGGCAGTACAGTTTAGCGATCGTGTTTCTGATGATAGCGATAGTGTCGTTTGCGTCCTGAGCGGTAGCGGTCTTGCCGGTGCCGATAGCCCATACGGGTTCGTAAGCGATAACGATCTTGTCGAGCTGATCCTTGTCAACGCCCTTGAGAGCTTCGGTGGTCTGTCTTACGAGGACTTCTTCAACCTTGCCGCCTTCTCTTTCTTCGAGTGTTTCGCCAACGCAGATGATGGGCTTCAGACCCTTAGCGAGAGCGGTAAGAACGCGCTTGTTGACTGTTTCGTCCGTTTCGCCGAAATACTGGCGACGTTCGCTGTGTCCGATAATGACGTATTCAACGCCCTGTTCAAGAAGCATATCAGCGCTGATTTCGCCGGTGAAAGCGCCTTTTTCAGCCCAGTGTACGTTCTCAGCGCCCAGGTGGATATTCGTGCCTTTGATAGCTTCGCCTGCTGCCCAGATGCTGGTATAAGGTACGCAGATAACGACTTCTGCTTCAGCGTCCGCAACGAGCGGAACGAGGTCGTTGAGAAGCGCATAGGTCTGCGCCTTTGTGTTGTTCATCTTCCAGTTGCCTGCAATAATAGGTCTTCTCATTTTTATATCTCCGTATAAATTATTCTGATTACTTCTTGTCGTTAAGGCAAGCGATACCGGGGAGAATTTTGCCCTCAAACAGTTCGAGAGAAGCGCCGCCGCCGGTAGAAATGTGGGTCATCTTGTCTGCAAAGCCGAGAGTCTTGACTGCTGCCGCACTGTCGCCGCCGCCGATGATGGTGATTGCGTCCTTTGCTTCAGCCATAGCCTTTGCAACCGCGATGGTACCTTCTGCGAGAGTCGGATTTTCGAATACGCCCATAGGTCCGTTCCAGATAACGGTCTTAGCGCCCTTGATAACGCTTGCGAACAGTTCTCTGGTCTTGGAACCGATGTCGAGACCCATCTCGTCTGCAGGGATAGCGTCGATGGAAACTTCCTTTACGTCTATCTTAGCGTCGATAGGATCAGGGAATGCTTTAACAACGACTGCGTCAACAGGCAGATAAATCTTCTTGCCCAGCTTTTCTGCTTTCTCGAGCATGCTCTTGCAATAATCGACCTTTTCATTGTCTACGAGAGAGTTGCCGACTTCTTTGCCCTGAGCTACCGCGAAGGTATAAGCCATACCGCCGCCGATGATGAGGCTGTCGCACTTCTCGAGAAGGTTTTCGATAACCTTGAGCTTGTCAGCTACTTTAGCGCCGCCGAGCACTGCAACGAACGGGCGTACGGGAGCTTCGAGAGCTTTTGCCATAACGTTGAGTTCCTTTTCGATAAGGAAGCCGCATACGGCAACCTTTACAAGGCCGTATTCAACGATAGCCGCGGTGGAAGCGTGCGAACGGTGAGCCGTACCGAAAGCGTCGTTCACGTAGATGTCGCAGTAAGAAGCCAGCTTCTTGCAGAACTCGAGTTCCTTGCCCTCTTCTTCAGCGTGGAAGCGGAGGTTTTCAAGAAGAACGCATTCGCCTTCTTTGCAAGCCGCAACCTTAGCCTGAGCGTCAGGACCTACAACGTCCTTTGCAAAAGTAACTTTGCCGCCGAGAAGCTCGTTCAGCTTATCGGCAACGGGCTTAAGGGTAAGTTTCTTGGGCTCGCTTGCAAGCGCCTTGTCGATATAAGCCTGCTTAGCTGCTGCTCTTTCCTCTTCGGGGAGAGCTTCAACTGCCTTTTTTTCTTTCTTGTTCAGCGAAACGGTAGCGCTGAAAATGCTGTGGGGCTTGCCCATATGAGAGCAAAGAATGACCTTTGCACCGTTATCCATCAGGTATTTGATGGTGGGAAGCGCGCCGATGATACGGGTATCGTCAGTAATGACGCCGTCTTTCATAGGTACGTTGAAATCTACTCTGACAAGACAACGCTTGCCCTTTACGTCAACGTCTTTAATGGACATCTTGTTCATAAAAATCTCCTTCAGGCAGAAATAAGCCGCCTGTTATGATAAATTTTTCACGTTGATATTATATCATTGTACGCAATAATTTTTCAACTATATAATGGTAAATGTTTTTTAAAAACGCTTATATCTGAAAAAAGGAGAGATCTTACGCTCTCTCCTCACCGACACGCGTTTTGCAATTAAATTATTTCAAAGGACGCAATCAGAAAAGCGCGCCGTATTTTTATTATATCTCCCATAATACTGGGAAGATAAGTAATTTTCCCAGTATTATGGGAAAATTTATATTATGAACGAAGTATTCTGCGAAAGACTTAAAGAACTCAGAAAAGAAAAAGGACTCGGTCAGGTAGCTCTGGCTGAAAAACTCGACGTGGGCAAATCAGTTATCAGTCTCTGGGAACTGGGAAAATGCGAGCCTACTCTGTCAAAACTGGTCGCAATGGCGAAATTCTTCGAAGTAACGATAGATTATCTCGCGGGATTGGAAGATTAAACTTTTTCCTTTATATCCCGATATTTATTTTGCATATCCGAAAATATTTTATACGACAAATACAAGCTGTGATTTGCAATGCGTATATATCTTGAAACGAGCAGACACGTCAGCTTTATTTAAAGTCTTAAACAAAAAAACGCACCCGTCAGGTGCGTTTTGTTTTTTAACCTAATTGCGATTTTTTCAAGCTATCTCTTTTTTTCGCGCAGAAATGTGATTCTCCGCGCTTGATTTACTCCTCTTTTCCGCCGTCCTGAGCGTAAGGGTCGTAAGGGGTTACCTGATATACGTAGTAGTTGAGCCAGTTGTAGTATATCAGATTTGCAGTGCTTCTCCACTTCACATCGATACGGTTGACGTCGCCGTTCACAAAATAGTTACGCGGCTCGTCTATATCCATACCCTTGTCAAGGTCTCTCAGATATTCGTTCTTGAGAGTGTCGCGGTCGTATTCGCTGTGCCCGAGGAAGAAGAACTTTTTATTGTCAAGGCTCTTTATTATTGCAATCTTGCACTCGTCGCCGTACGCAAGGACCTTAAGCCTGTCGTCCTTCATCACCGCGTCGCAGTCGATATCGGTATGACGGGACATCGGGATATAGATGGTATCGTCCATTCCTTTGAGAAGAGGCTCTGTATCGTCGCAGGGCTTTGCCTCGTAAACGCCGAACATCTTCTTGGGAAGCTCGTATTTTTCAATGCCGTAATGATATTTGAGTCCAGCCTGAGCGCCCCAGCAGATGTAAATCGTCGAGGTAACGTTCTTATCCGCATAGTCCATTATCTTTTCAAGCTCTTCCCAGTACGCTACTTTCTCAAAAGGCATTGTCTCCACGGGTGCGCCGGTGATTATCATTCCGTCAAAATGCAAACCCTTTATCTCGTCGAAAGTCTTGTAGAATTTCTGCATATGCGCAAGCGGCGTATTTTTGCTTTTATACGTATCCGTGTTGATTAACGTAACGTTTACCTGAAGCGAAGAGTTGCCCAGAAGGCGCATGAGCTGCGTCTCCGTCTCGATCTTTGTGGGCATCAGGTTGACGATGGCAATCTCTATCGGACGTATATCCTGCGTCATAGCACGCAATTTGGGCATGACAAATACGTTCTCTTTCTTGAGTATGTCGAACGCCGGAAGGCTCTTTGGTATAACTATGGGCATCTTTTTCTCCCGCCCTTCAAGGGCAACGGTATTTTCTTTTTATCAGTCGCCGAGCGAATCGAGCGCCTGTTTTACGTCCGCGATAAGGTCATCGATATTTTCTATGCCTACGGACAGTCTTATCAGTTCGGGTCTTACGCCTGCCGCAACGAGTTCTTCGTCGTTCATCTGGCGGTGCGTAGCGCTTGCAGGATGCAGACAGCAGCTGCGTGCGTCCGCAACGTGAGTTTCTATCGGAATAAGCTTAAGGCTGTCCATTACTTTTTCAGCCGCCTTTCTGCCGCCCTTGACGCCGAAGCTGAGCACGCCGCAAGAACCGTTCTTCAGGTACTTCTTGCCGAGGTCGTAACATCTGTCGCCTTCGAGTCCGCAATAAGTTACCCAAGTCACGTTCTTGTGCGACTTGAGGAATTCTGCCATCTTCTGAGCGTTTTCGCAATGTCTCTGCATTCTTACATGCAGACTTTCAAGTCCGAGGTTGAGCAGGAACGCGTTCTGCGGAGACTGGATAGAGCCGAAGTCTCTCATCAGCTGAGCGGTCGCCTTGGTTATGAAAGCTCCTTCTTTGCCGAACTTTTCAGCGTAAACTATGCCGTGATAGCTGTCGTCAGGCTTGCACAGTCCGGGGAATTTATCCGCATGAGCCATCCAGTCGAACTTGCCGCCGTCAACGATAGCTCCGCCGACCGCAGAGCCGTGGCCGTCCATGTATTTGGTCGTGGAATGGGTAACGATGTCTGCGCCCCACTCTATCGGGCGGCAGTTGATCGGAGTAGCAAAAGTATTGTCTATGATGAGCGGTACGCCGTGAGCGTGAGCCGCCTTTGCAAATTTCTCTATGTCGAGAACGATGACTGCGGGATTTGCGATCGTCTCGCCGAAGACCGCCTTTGTGTTGGGTCTGAAAGCCGCATTCAGTTCTTCTTCAGAGCAGAACGGATCGACGAAGGTGAAGTCGATGCCCATTTTCTTCATCGTAACTGCGAACAGGTTGTAAGTTCCGCCGTAGATAGTTGAGCTTGCAACGACGTGATCGCCTGCGGTAGCGATGTTGAATACCGCAAAGAAGTTGGCAGCTTGTCCCGAAGAAGTGAGCATAGCCGCAGTGCCGCCTTCGAGCTGAGCTATCTTTGCCGCAACGTAATCGTTGGTCGGGTTCTGCAGTCTGCTGTAGAAATAGCCTGAAGCCTCGAGGTCGAACAGCTTTGCCATCTCCTCGCTTGAATCGTATTTGAAAGTAGTGCTCTGTATTACAGGTATCTGTCTGGGTTCGCCGTTCTTGGGAACGTAACCCCCGTGTACGCAAGTGGTCTCGATTTTTTTCATATATGTCTCCTTTCGCCTTACGGCGGAAAAATGTATCAGATTTATTGTCTTTGATTATGTTCTTTGATCGCTCTTTCTATATCGCGCTTTGCCGTCTTTTTCGCTTCGGTCGCGCGCTTATCGTGCAGTTCTTTACCTCTGGCAAGCCCCACCTCTATTTTTACAAGTCCTTGCTTGAAATACGCCTTTGTAGGGACGAGAGTAAAACCTTTCTGCTCCACCTTGCCGCGCAGACGGTCTATTTCGTGACGGCGCAGAAGAAGTTTTCTGGTACGCGTAGCCTCGGTATTGAAATAACTGCCCTTTTCATACGGCGTGATATGGCAATTGACAAGCCACATCTCCCCGTCGCGTACAAGACAGAACGCGTCTTTGAGGTTGATATGTCCCAGTCTTACCGACTTGACCTCGCTGCCTGCAAGCACGATGCCTGCTTCGTAAGTCTCGTCAATGAAATATTCGTGATACGCCTTTTTGTTGGCGGTGATGATTTTTATACTTTCCATAATTTTAAGATTGCCGATTCTTATTTATTTTATCACAACGCGCGCGCTGTTTCAACAGTTTTGTATTTATAAGGACTGAGGCGAGTCTGTACGCTTATGCAAAATTGTTGACTTATGCCGAAAAGCGTCGGCTGCGTCTTTTTCAGGCAATATATGATAAAAGCTCCGTTCCACAGTCGGAACGGAGCTCGTTTAAGCCTTATCTTACGTTATCTCTTTATGATGAAGAAGACAACTGCGAGTACCATTATAAGAACAAAGCAGACAACTGTGAGCTTTTTGAGCACGCTCTCTCTGCTTCTGGACTTGTTCTTGCCCGCGTAAGTATCGGTTTCGCTTCCTGCCAGACTGCCTATATTGTCGTTGGTACCCTTTTGCATCAGAATAAAGACGACACCTAAGACGCCAACTACGACCATCAGTATCATCAAAAGCGGCTCCAGCCACTGAGAAACTTCGTACGGAACGTTTGCTATCGCTCCGAGGATATATCCGATATTCATTGAGAATACCCCTCCGATTTTATGATTGCTAAAACATAATAGCACACAATCACAGATTTATCAAGCGTTTTTTGAGTATTTTTTATGTACAAGACTGCACGGCGGCGCAAAAAAGCGGTTTTTGTAAAAAAACGTGATTTTAAAGTCTTTTTTCTCTGTTCCGCTTACCAAAATAGAAAATACTCTATTATTTCTGCCTTTAAGGCTCGGCTTTGCTCCTTCGGATTATCACGAAAAACCGCGCTCGACTCATATTATGCGTATGGCGCTTTCCCCGCGCGCCTTAATATTATTGACAATCGGAGGAATAAAATGACAAAATATCAGATTTTCGCAAGCGATCTTCCCTATCCCGAGCTTCAGGTGTATTCGATATCGCGTTGCGACGTGCAGGCTCTCACCGACGACTATGCGGGAAGAGAGAGCGAAACGACCGCGATAATGCAATACTCATACCAGCATTACATACTCAAAGAAAAATATCCCGAAGTTGCAGACATCCTTGAAAAAATAGCCATTGTGGAAATGTCTCACCACGAAATGCTTGCAGAGGCTATAATTCAGAGCGGCGGCGATCCTATCATCGCAGGCAGACACTGCTTCTGGTCGGGAAGCACGGTAAATTACGTCCAGGACCTCTGCCATATACTCAAGGCAGACCTTGAGGGCGAACTGGGCGCGATTGCGAATTACAAACGCACTATAACGCGCCTTAAAAACAAGTCGATAATAGCGCTTATCGAAAGAATCATTATCGACGAAGAATTACACGTGAAGATTTTTAAAAGCCTTATCGAAGAATACTGCTGCGAATAACGTCGTAAAATTTAAACAAAAAAAGAAGCCGCTCGGCTTCTTTTTTATTTTTCAGTTGCCCATCACCATCGTGATATTGCTTGTATCGTTTTTATCCATCAGCGATTGCAGAAAATTCTTGAACTGTTCCGGCTTTTTGATATAAGTGCAGTCGATATCCCAGCCTTTGCCCATTTTGTCGATGACAACGTTGCCGTAATTATATATTCTGCCGTTGAAAGACTGCTCTACGGATACGCCGACCACGGGAGTCAATACCGCACGCGTCTCTCTGACGTTTATGAGTCCCTTTCTGGTAACGATGCACTTTTCATAAATCCTTATCTCGTTTCTGGACGCTTCCACCACCGTAAGCACTATAACAAGCACGAAAATCAACGCTATCACGAACGCCGCAACGCCGAGCCCCACTCCGTCGGGAGTAGTTATGAAAGCTATACCGAAAACAATAAACAGAGCGGCAAGTATAATGCTGAAAAGCATTCTGTAACGGTGCGCCCATGCCGATTTCTTTGCGACGTACAGAAGTTTGTTATCTGACGAATTTGTTTGCATAAAACCCTCCTTATCCCATATCGGGATATAAACAGTATACCAAAGCGGTATAATTATGTCAATATATGAGACTTAAATATTTACGCGAAAAAAAGAATATCACACAGCAACGACTTGCCATTGACCTGAATATAAATCAGAACACTGTCAGCAGATACGAATCGGGCAAAAGACAAGCCGATTATCAGACGCTGATCAAGATAGCGGATTATTTTGACGTGTCTTTGGACTATCTGCTTGAAAGAACGAGCAATCCCGCAAGATATAAAGACTGAATATACTTATACAATAAAATAAGAGGCAACCCTGAGGCTGCCTCTTTTATACTTATATTCAGATTTTACAGAAGTTTGCTTTCAGCCGCTTCGAGAACTGCCTTCCTGCGCTTCTCCGCTTCGTCAGCGGTCTTTGCGTTTACCGATACGTAAACTTTGAGCTTGGGCTCTGTGCCGCTGGGTCTTATGCATACCCACTCGTCATTGCCGAGAGTGTATTTGATGACGTTGGTTTCAGGTAGAGTTATCGGCGCGGTCTTTCCGTCTGCAAAAGTCTCCACTCTCTTTTTGAAGTCAAGCTTGGAAACCGTCTTTATGTCTGCAAACTCAGTGAAATATTCGGCTCTCGCCTTCTCCATAATCTCAGCCATCTTCTGCATGCCGTCCAGTCCTTTGAACGCAAAAGACTTGCTGGTCTCTGCAAAATAACCGTATTTTTCAAATATCTCCTGCAGTCTGTCGTACAGTTTCTTGCCCTTATACTGATAATAGCATACCATCTCCGCAAAAAGCATGCTTGCAACTACGGCGTCCTTGTCTCTCGCGTGAGTGCCGGAAAGGTAGCCGTAACTCTCTTCGTAGCCGAACATAAAGGTATGTTTGCCGTTGCTTTCCCACTCTTTTATCTTTTCGCCGATGAACTTGAAGCCGGTGAGCACGTCGTAAACGGTCATGCCGTAGCTCTTTGCTATCTTATCCGCAAGGTTTGTCGTAACTATAGTCTTTACGACTGCGCCGTTTGACGGCAGGTCTCCTCTCTCCTGATGTCTAAGAAGTATATAGTCGAGCAGGAGCGCGCCTATCTGATTGCCCGTAAGCAGTACGAATTCTCCCTTGTCGTTTCTTACCGCCACACCCATGCGGTCGCAGTCAGGGTCTGTGCCGATAACTACGTCTGCGCTTATCTTGTCTGCCAGCTTTATGCCGAGAGCGAGCGCGTCGGGCTGTTCGGGGTTTGGCATAGCCACGGTGGAAAACTCGGTGTCGGGATTCTTCTGTTCCTCGACTACTTCTGCTTTTATGCCCATACGCGCAAGCATCGTCGTTACAGGAACGTAACCGCTGCCGTGTATCGGGCTGTAAACGAGTTTCATCTTTGCGCCTTCAGCCGCAACCGCCTCAGGTGAAAGCGAAAGTTTTGATATCTCGGCATAATAGTCCTCGTCAAGGCTTTTGCCGATGACCGTGATATAGTCGTTGAGCTTGTAGTTGTCCTTGCCTTTTATCTCGCTTCTGTCCGTAGTGTTCACATCGGCAAGAGCGATGCCGAAATAATCCGTCTTGTCTATGAAATTCACGACCACAGCCGTTGCTTCAGGCGACATCTGTGCGCCATCCTCGCCGTAAACCTTGTAACCGTTATACTCCTTGGGATTGTGGCTTGCGGTGATCATAACGCCTGCGATAGCGCCGGTATGTCTTACCGCATAACTGCACATCGGCACGGGTCTTACGTCTTCGAACATTCTTACTTTTATCTTGTTCGCCGCAAGAACTCTAGCCGTTATCAGCGCAAACTCGAAAGACATTCTGCGCGTATCGTAAGATACGACGACTCCTCTTTCAGCCTCGTTGCCGCCCAGTCCGTTGACGTAATCGGCAAGTCCCTTGGTAGCGCGCGCTACGGTGTATACGTTCATATTTGATATTCCGAGGGAGATAGTGCCTCTCATTCCTGCCGTACCGAACGCGAGGGGCAAAGTAAATCTCTCTTTGATCTCCTTCTCGTCGTCCGCAATTGCGAGAAGCTCTTTCTTCTCGTCTCCGCAACAGTTTTCAACCCACGTTTCGTAAGTCTTTCTGTATTCCATCTTAGTCCTCCGTTGCAGGCAAAACGCCTGTTTCAAGTTTTTACCCGTATATTATATCACAATAATAACTATATTGTACACAATAAATCCCAAATACAGCATAAGCATTACGATCCCCTGCCATTTATACGTCTTTTTTGTCGCTATCGCGGGAACTACGAGGAGAGCCGCTATTGCCAGCATTACCCATACCGCAACGTTTTTTGTAACTGCGTCTATAGGCAAACCGTCTCCCGATATACAAGATATAAGCCCCAAAAGCAACGTCGCGTTTATAACGTTCGCCCCTATGATATTGCCTAGTCCAATATCCGCAGTGCCCTTCTTCAGCGAAGTCAGCGACGTAACCAATTCGGGAAGCGAAGTGCCTATCGCGACTACCGTTATTCCCACGATCTGCTGAGGTATACCTATCCCCACGCAGAGACTTTGCGCATTGTCCACAAGAAGCATCGCGCCGAGAGCGATCGCCGCCGCACCGGCAAGAAAAAACGCTACCTGTCTGAATCCCGCCTTACCGCGCGCCGCAACGCAACCGTCAGGGATTTCGATCGTCTTTGAGTGAGCGCCTGCCGCTTCGTAAAGATTTAGCCCCACGAATACGACGAAAAACCCGAGAAGGACTATGCCTTCCCAAAGTTCTATCGCTCCGTTCGTAGCAGAAAACACTGACAGCGCGGCGGAAACACAGAGAAGATATATCCCTTTTAGCGCAAATCCGCTGCCCGCGCGCGGAGGTCTAACCGTCATCACAAGCCCGAGAATAAGCCCTGTATTGCACATCATAGAGCCGACAGCGTTGCCTACCGCGAGAGAATTGTAGCCCTGCGTCAGCAAAGCGTCTCCTGCCCCTATGCCTTTGACGACCGACGTAACTGAAGTGATTATTTCAGGAAGCGTAGTGCCAATTGACACTATCGTCGCGCCGATAACGATCTCAGGCACTCTGAGAGAGCGCGCTATCCCCACTGCGGATTCTACGAAAACGTCTCCGCCCTTGATTATAAGTATAAGCCCGAGAGCCAGCAGCGCGATGTCTGCCGCCACCGCGAAAAAGCCGTCAGCCTGAAAAGACAAATCCATAATACCACCTTCAACTTTTATCGGTATATTTTAAAGAAAAAGAGCGGAAAATATTCCGCTCACAAATAAAATTTCCGTGCCCGTGTTTATAAATCCTTAATCGTATGAATTCTTCACCTGCACTCTTGCCGCAACTCCTCTGTAAACGTCGCGGCGCACCACTTCTCTGTTTATCTGTTCACCGTCAATATAAGTGTATTTTACAAGCTCGGTAATATACCCGTTTTTTGCAGGCGATATCTGTCTGCTTTCAAGCCCGCCATCTATATTGTCCACATATTCCAGGACAGGCTCGGGCGGCGGAGTCGTTCTAACAAGTCTACTCTCGAATTTATATGTGTATCCGCTCGGTTTGCCGTATATATAAAAAGTAACTTTGTTGCCGTTTACGGTAGCGTTGACGATCACGTCCTCTCCGCTGTCGTTAACAAGCACAAGATCTATCATATCCGACACAGTAGCGTCGCGCGACATAGCGCAATAGGACGAAGGCAGAGAATGCGCGCGCACGTGTTCTACGCCGAGTCCCGCGGTTATCCACGCGTTGTAAAGAGTTGTGGACACCTGACAAACTCCGCCGCCCACACCGGGAACGTAAACGCCGTTTTCTATCACCTTCGCCTCTTTGTATCCTCTTTCTACGGTACGTCTGCCGACAACCTCGTTAAAAGACAGCCTTTTCCCCGTTTTCACTCTGTAATAACAGAAATTCTTGCAGGCAAGCGCGATATTGTAACTGCGAGCATAAACTCCTCTGTTGAATGTTGTGGAAAAAGCTGAAATCAGCGTTGCTCCGCGCCCTGCGGTTTCTTCTGCGTTTTCTGACAGTGCGAATTCAGCATTTACTTCTGCATAGTCAGCCGCGCAGACTTCTGAGGTATAACTTGCAACATCCGAATTGACGGCAACTTCTGCGTTTTCAGCCCTGAAATCAACTGCCGAAAATGCTAAAGCCGCCGTGAGCGCCGCAAACATTATTGCCGTAAACTTAAAAACTTTTCTTCTCATACAATTATAGTCTGCGCACACCGCTCTTTATATTGCGACAGATAAATTACATTTATTTCCTTTATTGATGAAAATGCCGAAAAACTGTTTCCAAACTTCGCAATTCGCAAATTGTTTATTAATTTTTATCTTGTCTTAGTCTGAGATTTCAGGCATAAAAAAAGCGGCGTTATGCCGCTAGTGTTTTTTATGATTTTATATCGTCAAATTATTTTAAAATCACTCTCTGCCGCGTCTGAAGCCGTAAGGCTTACCCTCTCTTTTATACTCTCTGCGTTGAAGTCCCAGTCTTTCAAGCGCGTAGCGGTCAGGTCTGTAATCCACGTCTCCGGGCTCAATGCCTTTCTTGTTAGCTCCGTGATAATCTGTTCCGCCCGTTGCTATGAGCCTGTTCTTCTTTGCCATTTCATAGAGCTTAAGGGTGTCGTCAAGGCTGTGCGTGGGATAATACACTTCCATTCCGTCTAAGCCGTAAGTCTTGAGCCCCTCGATAAGGTCTTTTAGTCTTCCCTTCTGACAGAACACGAGAGGATGCGCTATGACGGCAACGCCGCCTGCCGCCTTTATCAGCTTTACGCCTTCTAGCGGAGTTATTCTCTTTGACGGAACGTAAGCTATGCCCCTCTCGCCGATATAGCGGTCAAAGGCTTCGGTAATTGTCTGACAATGTCCTTTCGCAAGCAGTTGCTTTGCAATATGCATACGTCCGACAGTGCCGACGCGGTCAAAGATCTTTTCTTCGTCCAGCTCTATATTGTACTTTCTCAGGTTGTTCAGGATCGCCTTTATCCTGTCGTGGCGCTGAACTTCTATTTCGTTGAGACGAGTGCAAAGCATATCGTTGGTGCAGTCTATGTTATAGCCCAGGATATGCACTTCGCATATGGCGTAAGTGCTTATTTCTATCCCCGTAATCACTTTCACGCCCTGCTTTCTGCCCTCTTCCAAAGCGGCGCTCACGCCTTTTACCGTGTCGTGGTCGGTAAGGGATATCAGGTCGAGCCCTGCATCCTTAGACTTCTTAACGATTGCGGATACCTCGTCAGTGCCGTCTGAAAATATGCTGTGCATATGCAGATCCGCTCTCATTCTCCGTCCTCCCCGTCTTTGGTTGCCGCAACTTCGAGAAGCGCGACTTCTCCGCCGTCCAACTCTCCGACCTTTTTAAGATGCTTGTTTATAGACGCGTTCTTCTTGTCCAGATTGTCTATCGCGCCGATGACCTTTTCTGCATGACTGCGCACCTTTACGATAAGGTCGGTAAATCCTGCAAAGTCAGCTCTTATGCCAGACATCTGTTTTATAATCTCTGCGCTCTTTTTCTGTATCTTAAGCGACGTGAAGCCCATCTGCAGGCTGTTGAGCAGCGCAGTAACCGTAGTCGGTCCGCATACGCTCACGCGCCATTTTGTCTGAAGGTCGGACACCAGCGCGCCGTCTCTTATTATCTCCGCAAACAAGCCCTCGTTGGGAACGTACATAATGGCGAAGTTGGTGGTCTTGGGCGGTCTGACATACTTGTTGTTTATGCTCTGCGCCTCTTGTTTCACTCGGTCGAGAAGAAGTTTTCTTGCCGCGGCAACGCCTGCCGTATCGCCCTTTTCGCTTGCGTTTATAAGATTTTCGTAATCCGTTATCGGGAACTTTGCGTCGATAGGCAGATATACCTTTTCGCCGCCCTGACCTGGCATGACTATCGCAAAATCCACTCTCGTGTTGTCCGCACGCGCAATCAGGAACTGCTTTTCATACTGATCGGGCGTAAGTATCTGATCGAGAAGACTTTCAAGCGAAACCTCGCCCCAATTGCCGCGTGCCTTTACGTTGGCGAATACGCGGGTAAGGTTGTTTACGCTGCCCGTAAGCTCCTTCATCTCTCCGAAACTGCGCTGTACCGATTCAAGGCTCTTATTTATCTGCTCGAAGGCGTTCTTGACGCGCGTGTCGAGAGTCTCAGCAAGTTTTTCTTCAACCGTCTTTCTTATCTCGCCGAGCTGTTTTTCGTTGTCTTCCCTTACGCTCTTAAGGTCGTCGGCAACAGACTTTCTCATATCGTCGACGCTTGTTTTGAACTCCTTGCGCACCTGCTCCAGGTTGTTGCCGAAAGTCGTCCTGGTCGCCTCTTCGTTTTCCCTGAGAATTCTTCTCATATCGTCGAGAGCGCGGCTCACGTCGTCCCTGAAGTCCCTGATCTTGTCGCCGAAGCCTTTAAGCTGAGTGTCAAGAGATGTAACGGTGGCGCTGTTTGCGGCAGAAAAAGCCGTTACTACCGTATCTTTTGCCTGCAGGGTCTCCTTTCTGGTATTGTCGTTTATAAGGTTGATCGCGTCGCCGATGTTGTCGACTATCTGATCAGTATCGCCGTTCCCCTCGCCTTTTTTCTTAAGACAGACAACGATGACCGCGACCAATGCAAGCACGCACGCCGCCGCGGAAAACGCTATCGTAAGTATTTCAGCTAATGTCATAAACCCTCCTTCAGTCTGCCCTTCCTGCAAGTCTTGCTGCAGCCCTGAGCAGAGCTTCACGCTCGTTTTTAAGCTTGCCGTCAATACTTTCCGCAAGCAGCAGAGAGAGCGCTTTGCCTATTTTCTCGCCTTTGAAGCCGAGATTTTTTATGTCGTCTCCGTTCACCGCAAGATCTCTTACCGTAAACGGAATTTTTTCCTCTTTCATCCTGTCGAGAGTCGCCTGAAACCTGTCCGCCCTGGGGCAGTCTGAAAATATCCCCGTGCCCAGGCTGTCCGTACGCACAAGCGCGATAAGTTTGTCAATCACGGCATAATTTCTGGCAACGTATCTCCTCAGCTTGTTCTCTTTCGCGTTTGCGTTTATGTCGTACATATGCTCTCGGACGAGAATTTCTGTTTCGGCTATCACCGCATTGGGATATTTTAATCTCTTTGTTATCTCACGCGCGGTAACTGCGCCGTACTCTGCGTGATTGTGCATATTGCCGTCCTTCTTCCACGCCTCCGCTTTGCCAACGTCGTGAAGAAGCGCCGCAAGTTTTATGTCCTCTCTCGCCGCCGCCGCGGTGTGAAAGGCGTGTCTCAGAGCATCGTATCTGTGAAATGCGGCTGGCTGAGCAAGATCTTCGTTGTCTGCTAGTTCAGGCAATATCTCCTTTAGCACTCCAGTCTGAAGAGCAAGCTCCAGTGCCGTGCACAGATTTTTACCCTGCAAAGTCTTATCGAGTTCATCCCTTATACGCTCTTTTGAAACGTCTGAAAGTCTGCCGACAAGTTCTTTCGCCGCGTTTGTTGCCTCATAATCGGGCGCAAACCCCAGCGTGGACACAAAGCGGATAAGACGCATTATCCTCAGTCCGTCCTCGCTGAAAACGTCTTTTGCCGCACGCGTGGTGCGAAGGACTTTGTTCTCTATATCCGCAACTCCCCCGAGAGGGTCGACGATTTTTCTGCTTTCAACATCAAAATAAACCGCGTTGCAACAAAAATCGCGCCGCCTGCAATCTTCTTCTATATCGCTTGTAAACACGACCTCGTCAGGCTTGTGAACGCCGCTCCCCTCCGGGTAGCTGTCTGTCCTGAACGTGGTATGCTCGAAGCGCACCCCTCCGCCCGATATTATCAGCGTGCCCAGCTTGGGCGAACTGTCGCATACTCTGAACGCGCTGCCTTCGAGCGCGGACTTCACCTCGTCGGGCTTTGCGGCGCTTGCAAGATCGAAGTCCTGAGTTTCAACTCCCCTCAGATAGTCGCGCACCGCTCCCCCGACCAGATACAGCCTGGACGGAAAGCATTTTGCGAGTTTTTCGAGTGCGGGAGAAATCTTCATATTATATCAGTTTCCTTGCGGTTTAAGAGTGCATACTTCAGGGAGATTGCGGTATTTTTCAGCATAATCGAGACCGTAACCGACAACGAATTCGTCGGGGATCTTAAATCCCACATAGTCGCCTTCAAAGTCAACCTTTCTTCTCGACGGCTTGTCCAGAAGGGAGCAGACTTTGAGACTTTCAGGCGCACGCGTTGCCAGCATTTTGGTAAGAGTCTTGAGGGTAACGCCTGTATCGATTATGTCTTCGACAAGGATAACGTTCTTGCCTGAGATGTCGTATTTTATATCCTTGGATATTTTTACGCTTCCGCTTGTCGTCATACCTGCGCCGTAACTTGAAGCGACGATCGTATCCACCTCGATCGGAATATCTATCTTTCTGATAAGGTCTGCAAAAAAGACCATTGCACCCGTAAGTACGCAGATCATTATAAGGCTCTTGCCGCGGTACTCATCGGTTATCTGCTTTGCGAGTTCTTCTGTTCTCTTTTCAATGCTTTCTTTTGAAATCAATACTTTTTCTACGTTGCTGTCGTGCATAAAGTTCTCCGTTGTATAAATTCGCCGTTATTTCAGGCGTATGGTATCGAGGTATCTTTTGTTTATCGTATTTCCGTCCGTCTTTACGCTGTCGGAGATCTCGACTCCGCAGACTATAAGGACTTCGTTTCCTGCAGCTACGAGAGGTATATTGTCTCTCTTGTGGCGCGGACAGCCTATATCCGTCAGATAATCGCCAAGGGATTTTTCTCCGCCCTTGAAGCGCTTGAATCTGTCCCCTTCGCGCCGCGTTCTTATAACAGCGTTTTCAGGTATCTTGTCAAGATCGAAGCAAAGCCTGCCAGATTCCGCGTCTGTTCTGACAACGTATCCGCCTATCGCAGTCTCTCCCTCTCTGAACGGTATTACCGCATTGTCTTTGGTTTCTTTTCTGTAGAAATACAGCTTATCCCTGTTTCTTTCAACCTCAACAAAATGGGGAAGACAGACACGGGCACCTGTTTTTTTGTATTTAAGCGACTTGACTGCTTCTATATGCGTGCCTTCGCAGTCCACTCTTGCGCCTATCAGTTCGAGCGCGCGGAAGATACTGCTTGAAGCGACTGCAGACGGCTGATCGAGCGCGCTTACGTCAAGCACCGCCTCTCCGTCTTCGAGATAAGGCGCGTCGCTTTCTCCTCTGATATAGCTGCTTGCATAAGCCGCCTGACGCGCTATTGCCGCAAGCGAGCCGTCCAGGTTGAGATAGCATTTCTTGATGAGCGGTATAACTGTTTTTCTCAGATAATTGCGCGTGTAGTTCTCGTCTGCGTTGCTTTCGTCATCGCGGTATTTTACGCCGCGTTCAGCGATATACCTTTCTATGACCGCCCTGTCTGTATGCAGAAGAGGTCTTATCAGAATGCCGTCGTCCTCTTTTATGCCGCATAGTCCGTCAATGCCGCTGCCGCGGAACACGTGCATAAGCACGCTTTCGGAAAAATCCTGCATATGATGCGCCGTAGCTACCCTCTGCGCCTTGCCGCTGTTTACTAATTCGTTGAAAATCCTGCGCCTGATAAGCCTTGCGCCCTGCTCTGTGCCGTAACCGTTTTCTTCGCAATATCCCTTCACGTCCTCACTGTAAACGGAAAGCTCTACTCCGTGCTCTTTGCAATACTGTTCGACAAGCGCGCAGTCTGCGTCAGAGTTTTCTCCGCGAAGATTGTGATTTACGTGCACTGCGAAAAACTCCCCGCGGTATTCACCCGAGGACACGAACCAGTCCAGAAGAGCCATGCTGTCTCTTCCGCCGCTTACGGCTATAGCGATTTTGTTGAAAGAAGAAAGCAGCTTTACCCCTTCTTCGCCTATAAGTTTTTCGCGCATATTATACATTATATACTATATCGCTCAAAACCGCAAGCGGGATAAAGCGCGCTTTAAAGGACAATAAACGCGTTTGTTTCAGTTGCATCTGCTGAATATTTGCCGAGTCGCAAGCTGTTTTTGCACGCGTAATTTCCGCTTTCTAAACTAAACGCTCTGCAACCGTTCGATTTCATTTAAACCATTCAGCATCATAAAAGGCACGCCGTAAAAGACGCGCCTGTATTTCAGATTTTTATTTTTATTTTTTCGTTTTATTAACAATAAACATAATAAGCCGCACTATGCCGTAGACTATCAACACCACTGCGGCAACCGCAGCCCCGATGCAGACGAAAACTACCGTCGCGCATATCAGGAATAAAACAATTGCGATCACAACGCCTAAAAGAAGCAACGGCAAAAGCAGAATTAAAAGAACAATCCATCCCCCGCTGCCGTCCTTACTGGGATTTTCAGACGTACAAAGCGCAAAATATACGCTCTCGGGCTGAGCTCCCATGACAGTATGTTCGTAACCGTTCTGCGTCTTTATAAAGTCTTTGTTCCCTATAACGTAATATGAAGTTTCAACCTCTATTTTCATTTCAAAGTTTTCCGTTTTTGTCGCATAAGGAATGTCTATTCCGACAGCATACACGTCAGGAGAAGGCATTTCGTCTATTCCCGGGAAAAACGGCTCTTTCACGGTCATAACAGTTCTGCCCCCTGCAGGAATAACAAACTCCGTCTTGTTCCAGGTGCGGTACTGATCTTTGAAAAACTCTTCTTCTGAAAATATTCTGTATTCCGAATTTTCTATTTTAGCCGTATAACAAGCATAGATATCTTCACTTACGTCCTCATCTTCAAAAGGCATATGTGAATTTATATAATCGCTGTACGATATTTCTCTCGTAGATTGAAGTTCATACTCGACCTGAACGGGCTCAGTGTTTTCTGCCGAACGAGAAAAATAAAAATCGTATATGTCATCAAATTGTTTTTCAGACGTTATCAACGTAAATCTGTTGTTTTCTACCTTGATATTCATTCGTCTGTTGTTTACGGATGCAGACACTCCAAAGACCATTTTGTTGTATCTTTCTGCCGAAAAGCACGCAAATATTTCTTTGCCCTGCACCGCGTCCGAAGACGTGATCTTGTAAGTGTGGACGTAAAGCTTTGTGTCAGGGGTTATATCCCATTCGGGTAAATACTCATCACTTAGCGCGACGGCGAAAGAAACTGCGTCGTTTTCGTTTTTAACAACGGGAGTGTATCTTTTCTGAAAATCAGCCTTCGCGCCGTCAAAATACACATACCTGTAATCTTCAAAATAATACGTGTAATCGGGCGCGTCGTCATACCCGAAGCATACTACCGCCGTCCTGTCCGAAGACGTCGGATTATAAAATGTGTAATCGGAAACGGCATTGCTTGAATACGTCTCGGCGCTGATCCTATCATCAGGCAAATCGGGCGCTTTTATTTTTATTTCAGCCTTTTCGAGAAGGACGTCACTATGTGCTCCGACAATAAAATTTCCAAGATTCCTTCCTTCGTAATCTTCAAGAGGAGGTGTAGCGTAAACCGAAGGAGCGCACAAAAACATTGTGCTTATAATAAACACTGATACGAAAATAATAAAAAATTTAAACTTCTTCACGGGCACGTCCCCCTTGGTTTTTTATGCCCAATACACTCTTACAATTACATTATATTACACAAATGAATATCAGTCAATACCGCTTTTATTGAGAGAGCCGGCTCTGCCCGTTTCTCTTTATATAAATACGCTGTCTCCCGCCGCCAAGGCGTTGCGCTTATATATGCTTTTCTGCTATAATGGTAAAAGAAATTTATGGCATCTTATATATCTCATTATCTCGCCGCAAAGGCGGTAACAGAAAAAAGTCGCAATCCGCTTATCCGAGAATACGCGGACTGCTTCACCCTGGGCGCGCAAGGCGGAGACCTGCTCTTTTACGCCTTCGGAAAATTCAAGGGTTACGGCGCTCGCACGCACAGAGAAAAGATAAGCGCGCTCTTTACAGCCGCGCTGGATTATTGCCGCGCGCAGAAACGCCCTGAACCTCTTGCTTACACTCTGGGATTGTTGTGCCATTACGCACTTGACAGCGCCGCGCATCCTTACGTCATTCACGAAGCGGAAAACAGGCTGCCTTCTCTGTATCCCGAACATCTGAAAAAATGCCTGCATATGATGCTTGAAACGCGCCTTGACTGCCTTATCAGCGAAAAGGCATTTAAAAACGGAGAGAAACCCGACCTCAAAGAGATAATACCTTCAACTAAGCGCGCGGCAAAAAGCCTTGCGGACGTATGGTACAACGCGATAGACAAAGTTTACGGCGTAGACGTGCCTTACAAATTGCTTTGCAAGCTGCCTTCGAAAATGAACCGTTATCAGCGCGTATTCCTGAAGCCGCATTCGCTCTCCTGCGCGGTATTGCGCTTTGCCTCAAAAAAGCTTCACTACCCTTCGTACATCACGGGATTTTTCCTTCCCGACAAGAGCGAGCCTGAATACGACTTTGCCAACATTGAACACAGAGATTATCCCGTATTCGTAGGCGCGGAAAAAACCGAGAGTCTCAGCTATTTCGAGATATTCGACAGCGCCGTTGAAAAATCGGTTGAACTTATCCGCCTTTTCTCTGAGCTTTACGAAAGCGGAAAAAATGCAGATCCTTCTATTTTCAAGGTGAGCTTCTCAGGTTATCTTTCAGCAGACTGACAATAAAAACCGAACTGAAAATTCATTGCGTCAATCAATCTTAATATCGTTTAATAAACACGGAAACAAAAAAAACGGAGGAAACCCTCCGTTTCTTTTTTTAACGATCGTGCGTTTAAACGTTGCTATTAAGCGTAAGACCTCTCGTATATCCTGATGCAATCTTCTTTGCTGAGATCTGTTCTGTCTCCCGAGAACAGACCGCCCATAGCAGAACGCGCATTGTCCGCAAGAGTGCCGAATTCTTCAGGCTTAATGCCGTACTCTGACATCTTAAGGCCGTATACTCCGCACGCCTTCTGCAAGTCAGCAAGCGCGGTGAGGAAATCTTCAGGTTTTGTCGCATCGCTCTTTCCAAGCCACTTAGCCATATCCACAAATCTCTCATCGCAGACGTGAGCTTCGATAAAATGTCTATAATATGCAAGGCTTATCATAATGAGACCTGCGCCGTGCGGAAGTTCCTGATGATAAGCGCTCATCGCGTGTTCAAGAGAATGCTCGCTGGTGCAGCCGCCGCTGACCATAGCGTAACCGCTCATCGTATTTGCCCAGGCAACCGCCGTGCGCGCCTTTATATCTTTGCCGTCGGCAACCGCTTTTGCAAGATTTGCGCCTATATTCTTTATTGCCGTTGAAGATACCATGTCGCTCATTTCGTTGGCTCTTGCGTTGATGTAAGTTTCCGTGCTGTGGAAAAGCGCGTCGAAGCCCTGATATGCCGTGAATCTGGGCGGAACTGTCGTCATGAGTTCAGGGTCGACTATTGCGATAACGGGGAAAAGTCTTCTGTCTCCGCCGTAACCTATCTTCTCGTGAGTTTCGGGATTGGTAATAACGCCGTATTCGTCCACCTCTGAGCCTGTACCCGCTGTCGTGGTGATCGCGATTATCGGAAGCGGAGCTTGCGCAAGGGGTTTGCCCTTTCCCGTACCGCCGCAGACGTAATCCCACAGATCTCCGTCATTGGTAGCCATAGTCGCAATTGCCTTGCTGGCGTCCATAACGCTGCCGCCGCCGAGAGCCACGATAAAGTCGCAGCCGTGCTTTCTTGCCGCAAGCGCTCCTCTTTCTACGGTAGCTTTGAGAGGATTGGGCTCTATCTCGTCAAACACCGCATGATCTGCGCCGGCTTTTCTGAGTTCTTCGACAGTTCTGTCCAGATAGCCGTTTACTTTGGTCGACTTGCCGTTGCTGACTACAACAAGCGCTTTCTTGCCCAGAGTTGCCCATTTGTGAAGTTCGTTAAGCGCTCCTGCGCCGAATATAAGTCTTGTAGGGATATTGAAATTAAACATTTTGTCTCCTTCTGCGTAGCCGTTTTCATCTTTTTCCGCATTTTACGGATTTGCCTGACGCATATAAATTATATACCGATAAGGTAGTTTTTTCAAGGTCTGTCTTGAGTTTTTTGCTATAAAAATGCGCCCGCACAAAAAGTTGCGGACGCAGTTTGTCAGATCATATTGTTGTGAATAATGCCGTTGCTGTTCGTCTTATGATGAGATTTGCGCTCTTGTCTCAAAGGCAGTTCTATTCTGAATTTCACATACTGAGATCCGTCGCTGTCGCAGTTTATAGTGCCGTCGTGATCGAGAACTATTGACTTGGCGAGGCTGAGTCCCAGTCCGAAGCTGTTGCCCTGAGAACTCTGAGTGCGCGCGTTATCCACGCGGTAGAAGCGGTCGAATATCTTCGTCAGATGTTCTTTTGCGATGCCGATGCCGTAGTTGGTGAACTCTATCACCGCATTCTTTTTATCGCATTTGAGCGTTACTTCTATCTTGCCGCCTTCGGGCGTGTATTTGAACGCGTTGTCCATCATTATAGTATAAAGGCGTTCGATATTTCCCTTTATGCAAAGTGTCTTGACGTCAGGCTGAAGAGAATCTTCTAGGACTACTTTCTTCTCAAAGCAACGCGCTTCGAAAGAAAGCAACACGCCTCCGAGAAGTGCCGAAATGTCTTCTTCTGTTTCAGGCTTGTTCTTGGCGTCGTCGGCGCGGTGCAACTCAAGCATATCGGTAATAAGCGCGCTCATTCTGGTAAGCTGAGATTCTATATTCTTGAACCAATGCTCGTTCTGCGCTACGGTAGAATCGGGGTCGCTGGATACAAGCGATAAGTTCGCTCCTATTATGGCAATGGGGGTTTTGAGTTCGTGCGAAGCGTCGGCAACGAGTTTCTTCTGCTGTTCGTATGAACGCTTTACAGGCTCTACGACCTGCTTTGCAACCATATTGCCGAAAATAAACAAAAGGATCAGACAGAAGAAATATACAAGTCCCGTAACAACGCCTGCTTCAGCAAGGTCTGCCCTGTCGCTGGTCCAGTCATAAACGGCGTACACGGTCATGTTGTTGCCTATAACGTTCCTCTGCGTAGCCTTATAATATTTCCCGTCCAGGCTGAAACTGGTCTCTCCCTGCCCGACAGTCAGCTCAACGATCTCTGTCAACGTGGCTTTGTCTATCGCGTCGGCATTAAATGCGGTAACGCTTTCTTCCTGGCTTATAAGAATTATGCAATTGGTCCGCTGAAGCCACTCTTCTCTGTCGTCAAAAGCAGGAAGCGGAGTTTTGTCCAGCACGTCGGTGAGTTTGTGATCTACGGCGCTGACGGTCTGAGTAACGTTTACGACAAAAATAGAGCCGTAGGCGAGAAGCAAGAACGCTCCGCCCACTATCATAAACACTATTATAAACCTGCGCCTGAGCTGATTTAATACCTTATCCATTGTTGCCCTTGCAAACGAGTTTGTAACCTACGCCCCTGACTGAAGATATGGTTACGTCCGGGTCGAGATAAGTGAGTTTTTTGCGTAAAAACGAGATGTAGACCTCAAGATTGTTCGATTCAAAATCACATTCAAAGCCCCACACCTTGTTGATGAGCTCGTCCTTTGTGAATACGGCGCTCGGATTGGAGAAGAAACAGAAAGCAAGTTCGTATTCCTTACCTGAAAGCGTTATGCTTCTGCTGCCTGCAGACAGCGTGAACTGCTTTATATTAAGCGTGATGTTGCCCACTTTTATATTGTTGTCGGCAACAGCCTGACCTCTTCTTCTGGCTATCGCGCGAAGTCTCGCTTCAAGCTCGTCGATAGAGAAAGGCTTGGTCATATAGTCATCCGCGCCGAGATCCAGACCTTTTACCTTATCGTCCACGGCAGAAAGCGCGGTAAGCATGATAATCGGAGTGGTGATTCCTCTTTTGCGCAGAAGTCTTACTACCTCGTATCCGTCGATAACGGGCATCATGATATCCATAATTATGACGTCGTAATCTCCGACAAGTCCCATCTGAAGACCTTCTTCGCCGTCGAACGCGCATTCTACGAGATATTTATTCTTTCGCAGAAGTCCTGCAATCGCTTCTGACATCTGAACTTCGTCTTCTACCAGCAAAATTTTCATAAGCACCTCTATGTCGATTATATCATAAAGCGTAAGATTTTAGTTGAAAAACTACATTTTTTTGATTTCTGTATTTAAAATATATTGCGAGTACATTAAAACACGATTAAAACGTGCGATTTTTATATTATACAGTAAATTTAATTATATAAATTTATAAAGTAAACCGTACCTGTTTTCAGCCGAAATACTTGTTAATCCTGCCCGATAATCCACACATTTTCGGCAACAGAGAAATATTTTTCACTTTTTTATTTTTTTTAACACTCCTTTAATCAACCGCAGATATAATGAAGTCACAAAAAGGTTAACCCCCCATACTAGAGCCGGAGCACAAACATAAAAGACTTCTTCCAAACACCTATTAAAAAACACTCCTCTTATCTCCCTCTAGTAAACTCATTACCCGCCGTGAAAACGGCGGGTATTTTATTTTTCATAAGAATGCGCTAAAGAACACTGATTTTTATTTCATATAAATAAGCGGTCTTTCTTAAGTTTAACAAATTTAATTTTTCTACGACTAAAATTCTTTATTAAGATTTTACCGTCTTTCTGAAAAAGATTTTTAATTTAAATCCTGTCCGCATCGTGCGCACGCGTGCGTATGCGTATTTAAATAAGAAGTTTGATCGCGTTTTACTGTGTATTGTAAAAACTGCGTAAAACGCCGTTTTTGCCGTAAAAACCTTTTTTCTTTCACATTCCTTTAATATGTCGCCGATATAATGAAGACACAAAAACAAAGACTACATCACATATCGGAGTCTCTCTCTCACGCAAAACACACTTCTTCTTTGTTTGAAATCATAAACTCTCCTCCGGGACTCCGTAAAATAAAAATCCCGCTCCGCAAGGGGCGGGATTTAATTTTTGCGCATATACTGGAGTATGTTGTATTGTATATCCTGCCTGCCGCCCGAAGACGCACTCGGGCAAGCCTTTGCGCGTTCGAAACGCGGCGACGTCGTCTGTCTGCACCGCTCCGTAGTGGGGAGACTAGATATGCGGCGAGAACTCGACGGAGAACAAAAAACCGTATTATCTCTCATGCGCCTTTCTGCGATCACCCGTTCAGCTGTATTCTGCGCGGCGCGCGCGATCGTAGACGACGACAGATACGACAGCGTTATTGCATTCGAATGCGGCAAACTGCTTGGCGTAAGCGACCGCATCTCACCGCGTGCGGGCTTCTGCGAAGGCAACAGCATAAGATGTTACGACCTTCCGTCAGGAAGAACGGGAGTGCTTGTGGGCAGAGATTTCGAATACCCTGAACTGTGGCGCGCCCTCGCGCTTTCCGACTGCAAAAGCTGCATTGTCTTTGACGAACGCAAGCTGACTGCCCTTGACGAACGCCTTCTCTCTTCACTTTCTTTTACAGCAGGGCTTACCGTCTACGCGCATTTTTACGACGCGTCGGTATGCTTTTCTCCCGACGGTATCATGAAAGAAAAACCTTCAGGCAGCTTCCGCGCTCTCAACACAGCCGCAGAGTCGCGCAAAGCAAAACTGCTCTCCACCCGACCAAAATTGTATAAATAATCTTATAAGAATAAGACCTTACACATTCTGTGCTATCAACCGTGATTTTATAAAAAATCAGGAAACCCCATGTTAATCAGAATAGAAAACCCCGATAACAAAAACAACTGATAACTTCCCTTTCGGGAAAACCTCGTTTTTTATGAAGAATATTTTAAGACCGAAAGCCGCAGGGTGAAGTCGAAGCACGGAAGGAGTACAGTAGGGAGAAAAGAAAAATCCGTATATGAAAAGAGCCGTCAGTTTGACGGCTCTTTGATTTATCGGTTATTTTTAAATGCTCACTGATATTATCAGGCAAACGCATGATATATAGCATTCACAGCTTTTTCATAATCCTGAGTAGCCACTGCAACGATTATGTTGAGCTCACTTGAGCCCTGGTCTATCATGCGGATATTGATGTTTGCCTTTGCAAGCGCTTCGCACAGCTTTGCCGCAGTGCCGGGACGGAATGACATACCGTGACCGACGGTGGATATCAGAGAAATGCCTGATTTGATTTCAATGCTGTCAGGCTTTACGATATTCCTGATGCGTTCTATAACAACGTCTTCTTTGCCTGCAAGCTCGTTGTCAGAAACGACGATGCTGAGAGTGCCGATACCGCTGGGCATATGCTCGAAAAGAATGTTGTAATATTCGAGAACGGAAAGGACTCTGCGACCGAAGCCAAGTTCACTGTTCATAAGTTCTTTTTCGATAAAGATAATGCTGTAACCCTTTTTGCCTGCAACGCCTGTTATCTGACGCTTTGCGAATTCGTCTTCCTCTACTTCTGAAACGATAAGCGTACCGGGAGCCTGAGGATTGAAGGTGTTGCGGATATTGATGGGGATACCGCTAGCCTTTACGGGGAATACCGCTTCAGGATGAAGCACGTTTGCGCCCATGTATGCAAGCTCTCTGAGTTCTTTATAAGAAAGCTTCTTGATTATTGTCGGGTTTTCAACTATTCTGGGGTCAGCGGACATAAAGCCGTCGACGTCCGTCCAGTTTTCATAAATTGACGCGTTTGCAGCACGTGCGATGACTGCGCCCGTTATATCAGAGCCGCCGCGGCTGAATGTATGAATGCTGCCGGTTGCATCTGCTCCGTAGAAACCTGGGATAACCGCGTGTTTAATATCCTTGAGCGTCTTTGCAACGAGTTCGTTGGTCTGCTCTGACAAGAAATTGCCGTTGTCGTCGAAGAGCATGATCTTTTCTGCGTCGACAAACTCGAAACCGAGCTTCTTTGCCAGAACGATCGCACTGAGATACTCGCCTCTGGAAGCGCAGTAATCGACGGAATAGTTGATGACCATCTTCTTTTCGACTTCGTCGAGAATGGGTTTCATATCGAGATCGAGACCGAGGTCTGCGACAATGCCGGTAAATCTCTCGCGCACCTTTGCGAAGGTTGCCGAGCACTCGCCGTTGATTTCAAGGTCGTGATAGCACGCATAGAGAAGGTCGGTAACTTTCGTATCGCCTGAAAATCTCTTGCCGGGAGCGGATACTACGACGTATCTTCTCTCAGGATCGCTCGTTACGATATCTGCAACCTGATTGATCGCGCCTGCGTCTGCCATAGACGTGCCGCCGAATTTAACAACTTTTACTGCCATAAAAAATCTTCCTCACGTTGAATATTTGGTTATTTTATCTTTTTTGTTTCGTAATAATAGCGTTTGTCTTCCGCATTGCCCATACTGAACGACTTGCGCGGCAGAACTCCTCTTCTCGCCACATAGTCGAACAGAGAATGTTTTTCAACAGCGGGCATGAAAATCGCAACCGCGCCGTTGTCTTCCGCTATCTTTGCGGTGTAACCGTCGCCGTGCACGTAATCTACGGTTACCTCTTTATGCTGAGCAAGGTATGCGTCGATAGCGTTCTGCAGATCTGCTATAGCGTCCGAACTGTTTACGCGTACGGGTATGGCATATTCTTTTCCTTTGAAAACCGCCTTTACCGATTTTTCGCCGCCGCAGTTGTCCGCGATATATTCTATTGCCTTTTCGTCTGCTCCGAAAAGCACTCTGTGAATAGGTTCGAAATCGAGAGACTCGTCGAAAATATCAACGATTTCGACAGTTGCGAAACGAGCGGGATGAGTCTTTTTTTCTTCTTCGCCGAGCCCTGCCTTTATCTTTTCCCAGCAACGCTTTGCCGTCGCTAAGGAGTGGTTGCCGTCTCCCACGGCGTAACGCACCTTGTCGCCCGCTTTCTGCGTAAGTTCTTCAAGCTTTGCAAGCAATTCTTCGCAGTCTTCAACGAGATAACCCGTTATCCAGCCGCCTTTCATATTCAGTTCAAAATCGTAAAGAGGGGTGCCGCTCTTTCTCTTCTCCAGCTCCTCTTTCACGAATCCGCCGATCTGCGTGAGAAGCATGACGTGAGAACATTCGAGAACCGCGCCTTCTCTGACCTCTATACGCGCAGGAAGTCTTTCCTCGACCGTGCGCTCGGTTGCCTTTACGTGCGCGTTGTTTACGGGCGTGAATTCGTATTCCTCAAGGTCTAATGCCGCGACGAGACCAATTCTGTGTCTGCCGTCCGATATAGTTCTGTCCACAAGGATAACGCCTTCGACAGGGACAAGTGTTCCGTCCGTCATATAAGCGTTCATAGCGCTGCGGATAGCCGCGATACGCTGAGCCTTGTCGCCGTCTTTAAGATAAACTTCCGGATAAATCAAAGAAAGCGTACTGGGCGCGCCGTTGACAACGGCAGAAAGCTCGCTCCAATACTCTCTCTGCGACGTAAACTGGTCGCATGCGATAACCGCCCAACGGGTCTTGTCGACCTCTGCCGACGGTACAAGAAATTGTGCCTTGTTAACGATCATAAAAACCTGTTCTCTCTCTTCTTTTCTCTTCCTGACGTATCCTGAGTGATGCCGTAAGCCACTTTGATCTGTTCAAACAGCTTTTCAGGAGTCATGTATCTTCTTATCTTTCCTTTCTCAACGGTGCTGATAATACCCGTTTCTTCGCTTACTACGATTGCGAAAACGTCGCTCTCCTCGGTTACGCCAATAGCCGCGCGATGGCGCGTGCCCAGCTCTTTTGCGATATCCACTTCCTGAGAAAGCGGCAAAAAGCAACCTGCCGAAAGCAATCTGCTTCCCTTTACGATGACTGCGCCGTCGTGAAGAGGTCCTTTAGTGCTGAAAATACTCTCGAGAAGTCCTGAAGATATCTCTGCGTTGAGTTCTGTACCCGTCTCGAGGATGTGCGACGAAATCGAAGTTCTAACAATTATTATAAGCGCGCCGACGTCGTTTTTCGCCATATTCTGGCAAGCCTTGACTATCTGTCCCGCACTGTTGACAAGTTCGTCGTCCGTAGAACTGAATTCGTATTCCTGATTCTTGTCGCGCGTTCTTGCGATCTTGTTGAAGAACGCCTTGAGGTCAGACTGATAAACGACGACGAATGCAGCAATGAAAAACACTGAAATAAAGTCCATGATACACTTTGTAAGATACATAAAGCCTATCACGTTTTCGTTTATCTTCTCGGCGTAAATTCCTGCAAAAATAACGAGAATGTAAAGAAGAATGTAAGCAACCGTGAAAATCGCCAGCTTTAAACTGTTGCGTTTTTTGAAGAAAAGCAGAATTACGGTCAGCACTCCGATAAGCACTATCAGATCGATAATACTCCACCAGCCGATATGTTCGACGTAATCTTTCATTGTGGTTGCCAGTAACGCAGTTGTTGACATCAGACACCTCGTTGTTTTTCTTATTCTATAACAATTTTTATTAAAAATAAAGCATTTTAAGCGTGAAATTTACTTTTTGCCGTCTTTCAGAGTAAATTTTACATAAAACCTTATGCGCGAAAATGTCTGTTGTTGCAAAAAAGCGGACTTTCGCAAGAAAATCCGCTTTGAGTTTTAAGCCGTATTGCCGCTATCAGAAACCTTCGAAGATATCGCCGCTGTCTCCGCCGTCCGATGAGCCCGAAGAAGGACCGTCGCCCTTTCCTTTGCCGTCGTCTTTTTTCTCTGTGAAGTCGTCACCCATCTGGAAAATATCTTCGGCTTTGGGAGCGACCGACGGACCGCCCATGGCTTCGCTCTGCATACGCTGTATTTTTTCTCTCTGCTTCTTTGCCAGAACGCTCCTGCCCTTGGCCGTAAAGTATATCGCAACGCCTACAAATGCGATTATGATAACGATTTTCATGATGAGCGGAACGTACTTCGAAGAAGACGCGTAATCGCTTGTTTTCGACGGATCGGATTTTTCAACCGCTCCGAAAAGCGTCGAAGAATTTTCTGCGCTCACCGCCGTGACCGCGTTGAGTACGACTGCGTTGAGCCTTGACTCAAGAACTTCTTCCCCCTTTCCTTCTCCGCCGAGCCTTTCTATCATATTCGCATAGGTGTCAGCCGCCGTGCCGAGAAGATTTGAATAACCTGCGCACTCCGTATAGAACGGATTCTCAAAAGAACTCCAGTTGAAAGAAACGTAAGAAGCCACCGCAAGCCCCAAAGTGTTTAAAATCAGGTTGTTGCCGTACATCGCGTAATGGCTGTATTCCGTTTTCTGTTCTTCGATAAACTTCACGTCAGCTATCTGCTTATTGAACGGAATGTCCTTGAACACGCCGTTTTTGTCAGTCTTACCCGCAACGCTGTAGAAATAGTCGTTGTAGGGCTGAGAGTTTTCGTCAGAATAAATATAAGTGTAATCGCCTCCGCCAAGTCTGCCGAAATTAAGACATATAAAATTGCCCTCTTTGTTGACGAAATACTTGGTCGCTACCTCTGTCGCGCCTTCCCACGCATTCTCGGAACAGTCGACAAACGCTATCGTCAGGTTGTAAGGCAGTTCTTTATCGGCAAGTTCGTAAGCTACCCTGAGAAGAGTTGCCACTCCCGTAGCACTGGAATAAGCTCCTTCTCCGCCTATCGCCGAAGCCGAAGTCTGTCCCGTGCCCATATCGGTAGAGCTGACTTTGAGGCTTGTGCAGTTGTCGTAAGCCGCAAGGAGCAGTACGTTGTCTTTCGTCTCGGTAGATGCAGGAATCCTGTAAACAAGGTTGTATCCCTTTTCTATCGCCTTGCTGTAATAGTTTTCGAACCTGAATTCGTTTATCTCAACGGTAGCCTGAGAAGCGGAAGCCGCAAGCGGAACGCTGCCATGCGAGCCTTCCTCTCCGTCGTCGAAGTTTGCAGAAGGATATCCGTAAGATGCCATCTCGGACGAAATGTAACTCAGAAAAGCATAGTCGTTGCCCGTACCCATAGTGCGGTCAGGGTATTTTTCGCAAATTTCCTTAACGAGTTGAGCGGTGCTCTTTCCACCCTCTCTCAGCGAAGTTTCCTTCACTTCAAAACTTTCTCTTGCCGTGCATGCCGCCATGAAAACGCATACGAAAACGGTGATTATCGCAATACATATTGTAAAAATCTTCTTTTTCATAAGCACCTCACGCGAAAATCAGCGGCAGACAGAACATTATCGACAGCGAACAGATGACCGCTTCTTTGTTCTGCTTTCCCGCTTTCAGCACAAGCGTGTACAGCGCGCCGCCGAACGCACATGCCGCTGCAAGCGGATTGATAACAGACCTGATAACGCTTTCGTAAAGCGGATATGCCATATACAGCACTGAAATAAGCTCCTTGAATACGCAAAGCGCTATCACCGCGATATCCACTCTCAGCCTGAAATCGTACATAGACATAGCCGCATCGAAAAAGAACAGCTGTCTCATCATCGAATTGTAAGCCAGTCTTACGTAAAACGTATAAAGGAAATAGAACAACAGCGCGGTTACCGCATAAGTCATAACGAACATGACCTGCCCGTTGCCTATCATCTCCATATACCCTGAATACTGGCTGAGCCCCAGCATCGAGTAACTCTTGAGCAGCGTGTACCAGCTGCCCGCCGCGATCGAGATAAACGTCGCCAGCCTGAGCAATATCGACTGCCAGGTGGAAGGCATTCTCTGAATCGAGACTGCGTTTGTATAGAATATATTCATTTTCACCTCTTGGAGACGGTCAGAATTTTAGCGACCGCCATATTGAGCGCGCTTTCGTCAGAAATTGCGCCGCTTTTGAATTGGTATTCGAGTTCGTACAGATATTCGACTACTTGCTTAAGCTTTATAACGTAACCGTTTATCTTCTTTTTATGCCCCGCTATCATTCGTCTGTTGAATTCTACTGCCTTGACCGACATATCCAGTGCCTTGGCTTCCTCTTCAGCGGGCAGATCGCTTATCGCAAGATGGAAAACTCTACGGTAAGTCGAGGTTATGTTGTAAAGAAGTTTTACGGGCGGCTCTCCCTTTGCGCGGAAGTTTGCAAGAACGGACAAGCCCTTTTCCGCATTTCCGTCCGTAAAAGCCGATGCCATCTCGTACATTTTGTAATCCACGTCCGCGGCAACCAGTTGCTCGACGTCGTTTTCGCTTATATCGTGCCCTACTTCCGCAAAAGAAATAAGCTTCTGCGTTTCGCTGACTATTCTTCCCAGATTTCCTGCGCAGTAAGAATAAAGCAAAGACAACGCTCCGTCCTTTATCGCCGCGCCGCTCTCTCTCAGCATCTCGCCGACGTAGGTCTTGACTTCTTTTTCGGTAACCGCACCGCAATCCACGATCTCGCACTTTGAAGCTATGCGCAGATAATTCTGCGCTTTGTCGTCGATAAGAAGTATCGCGGTGTCCGCAGGATTTTTTACGTATTCTTCGAGCAGCTGCTTTTCTCTTTCGGACAGATCTTTCTGCCTTCTCAGATACACGACCTTGTTGCCGCCGAACATGCTCACCGTGCTCAGGCTTGCGATAACTGCGGTCATATCGTCGTCATCTCCGTACTCTTCGAGACAGAAATCTCTCGCTTCTGCAGGGACAGTATCCTGCAATGTGCGCACGACCTCGCGGCGGACGTATCCGTCCGTGCCTTTAAGCAGATATACGGGCGCAGGATTGTGTACGCCGTTTACCAAAAGTTCGACCGCTCTCACGCAAACCTCCATTTGTTTGTCTTTATTATTCTATCACCATCTATCCAAAAGGTAAAGTCTGAAGGCAAACAATTCTCGCCGCCTGAAATATAACCGTAATCGCTCACAAGATATTCTGCGCCATCGGGTTTTAAATTTATATCGGCGCAAAGCAGTATGTCGCAGTCGTTCATCTCTGCCGCAGACGTGTCTCCGTCTCCGAGCAGAACGTCCGCGCCGCCGAAATAAATCTCCGTATATGTATAATTGCACACGACGGAATATTCTGCGGCAAGCAGAATTAGACTTCCCGTCTCGTATCCGTGCAAAGGCGCATAGTTTGTATATACGGTCGCGCCTGAAAACTCTTCAGCGTATTCGTCGAGAAGACGTGCTTCTTCATCCGTGAATTCGTATTTCACGATAAAGTCTATATCCTTTATCCTGTTTTTATCCATCGCATCGAGCGCTTTCTGCACAGCCGACTCGTCAAGCGTTCCGTGAAATACTATATAATCCCCTTCCTTTTCAGAACTGACAAGCACTCCTACGCAGTCCTGAGAAGCGAAACAGTTCAGCTTGTTTTCAGCCGACAGCATACTGGCATTCTGAACAACAACCGACACTATAAAGCATATAACCAACACGGACGCAATAATTTTCTTTGCATTGGCAGGAACGGCGCTTATAGAAGATACGAGCGTCGCCGCAATAAGCCACAGCACTATGGTCGCCCAAGTGAAATTAAAATACACTCGGGGGAAATTGAGTCCCGACAACCATTGAATGATATAGGATATTGCCGTAAAAGGCAAAGAGACCGCCGTAGCCACCCAGCCGAAATAAGGAATGAAAGAGATCGGAATCGCAACGATATACAGCGGAAAGAATATCCCCGTAAGCGGCACGACTATACAATTTGCAAGCGCAAATATAAGTGAAACGTCTCCGAAAACGTAAATGATTACAGGCAAAAGAGTTGCATTTGCCGCAAGAGTTGCAGAAAGCGCGCTTGCCAGCCAATCAGGTAATTTTATCTTGAGCATGCCCGCCTTAAGCGGCTTCGCAAACAATATCAGACCGTAAACCGCTATGAAACTCATTAGGAAACCCAAAGAATAAAGGTTGTACGGCGATACGAAAAGCAATATCACCGCCGCAAGACTCAGTCCCGATAAAGGATCGTATCTGAGCCCTGAAATTCCTGCCGTCATACACACGGCAAGCATAACGGTAGCGCGCACTGTAGACGGAGAAAATCCACACAGAGCGCAGAAAAATATCAGCACAGCCAGCACTATCGCGTTGCGGATAACGACGTTTGTCTTAAGCGCTTTGAGCAACAAAAATAGCGCCCCAGCAAGCATTCCGACGTGCAAACCGGATACCGCAAGAAGATGCGCCGTTCCTGTATAAGAAAAATCGCTCATCACCGCGTCTTCCACAACCGCAGAATCCCCGAAGAGCATTGCGTACATAAATCTCGCCGTGTTTTCAGGAACGTTTGCGTACAGCTTTTCGGCAACGCCTCTCTTGATACGGTCAAAGAAATTCATACTGTTCCCGATTACTTCTATTTCTCCGCCGTCCTCCGTATCGGGACAGGTTATGTCGTATACCACTCCGTCAGCAAGCAGAGACGCTTTGTACGGAGTAGTAACGTCGGTGCTCAACGTTTTTATGTCGCCTACAAAGCATATCCTGTCTCCTTCCGTGAATCCGCCTTCTTTGAGCTGAATGCTGTAAAAACGCGCCTTGCCGCCTATGCTCTCCCCGTTTACCGTTATATCCGTAAGTATGACAGAATAAGAATCCACCTCTCCGCTCAGGTCTGAAGAGTTGCCAGTTTCTATCTTTGCCGTTATCTCGGCGTTGTTTTCAAAAATCTCTTTCCTTTCTATCCCCGCGTTCGCATACAGCGCCGCAGACAATCCGAATATTACGCCGAGTGCGAAACTTATGCAGAATACCGCCGCGGATCTCATCGCGTTTCTGCTTTTTTTATACAGAGCCACAGCTCCGCCCACGGCAACCGTAAGCGCTACGGCGGCAACCGTTATCGGCAGCCACAGATCCGTAAGTATTATAAAAGAAACCCCTACAATCATTCCTGCGGCGATTGTAGGGAATACCCTTAAGTTCGCAATTTTCTTCATTCGTAAAATTTTGTCTTTTGTAACTTTTTTCAGCGCTCGTCTTTAAGGAATATATCCTTATAGCTGTCGATTGCCTTTTGGATGACCTCGAGGGTCTTATCGCGGCTGTACATCTCCAGCACTTTCATCGTCTTCCCTTCCAGTTGTTTGTATACGCCGAAGAAATGTTTTATTTCTGCAAGAATATGCGGCGGCAGATCGGTAATATCGCGGTAGCAGTTCCAGGTCGGCTCTTTAAACGGCACTGCCACGACCTTTATATCCTCCGCGCCGTCGTCGATCATCGTGATATGTCCTATCGGATAGCAGCGCACCAGAGACATGCTGCTGATCGCCTCGCTGCACAATACCAGTACGTCAAGCGGGTCTCCGTCGTCCGCATACGTGCGCGGAATAAAACCGTAGTTTGCAGGATAGTGCGTAGAGGTGTACAGTATTCTGTCAAGAATAAGCATACCCGTCTGCTTGTCCACTTCGTACTTGTTTTTGCTGCCCTTCGGGATCTCGATAACGCTGATAAAATCTTCCGGGGTTATTCTCTCCGGATTGATGTCGTGCCAGATATTCATTTTCCTTCCCTCACCTGAAATAAACTGCTTAAACGCCCTCACAATCGCCGTTTTGTCTTAAAAAGGCGTTTTTCGCGCTTTATGTATATATTATACAATATAACCCGCGTAAAATCTATACAAACAGAAAAATTTTTATAAACAATTTGTAATTTATTGCAAAAGCGTCGATTCTATGCTAATATAAAAAAGCACTAAAACCGCTTGCCGAAGTGGTGGAACTGGCAGACGCGCCGGACTCAAAATCCGGTGATGGCGACATCGTGCGGGTTCAAGTCCCGCCTTCGGCACCAAGCATGAAAAATACGAACCCTGTAAATTCAAGGTTCGTATTTTTCTTTGCAAAAGATTGGTTTGGTATTATTCTATAATTTGATAAATTATATCTAATAAATCAAACAATTATCTTTTAAAATAAGCTTCAAATAATCTTCTATCCGATTATTTCTTTTCCTTAGTTATTTATTTTTCTTCAAAAAGTTTATACTTCTCTACTCTGTTAAATTAGTTACATTAACTAACTATTATTGGAAGGG
>CALWKS010000005.1 GCA_944381325.1 uncultured Christensenellaceae bacterium
TGGCGGAGAAAGAGGGATTTGAACCCTCGCTACGGTATCCCGTACTACTCCCTTAGCAGGGGAGCCCCTTCGACCTCTTGGGTATTTCTCCTCATGGTCGCAGTTTGCGTCGATTGCAACGATTATATTATCATAAACTTGTGGTGTTGTCAAAGCATTTTGCATAAATTTATGGGCAAAAGGGAGAAGGGGAACGTGAATGGGCGAAGATTGCAATACAATGGAGAAAATTGCAGAGAAAGCGAGTTCACGAAATCAAAGGCACGGACATATTATGTAACGTCGCATATAAAGCGACAAAAGGAGAAATATATGGACGTTATTACTGAAAATCAGACTTGCCCTACCGTGGGATATCAGGCGGCTTCCGTCTGCGTACCCGTTACGGTAACGCCTTACGCAAATGCGGGCGCAACTTTGACTAAATGCTACGGTGCGGCAACGGTAGTGCCCGGAAGACAGGTGTGCAGCGGCATTAAAAACGGAGTGTGTTCGTTTACGCTGTCGCAGAATATCTGCGTTGCAGTACCTGTCGATTTCGGCGCAAAGGCAACTGTGGGCGAAGCGTTTGTCGAATGTCTGGGTGCGTCTGCAGAAGATATATGCACTGATTGCAACATCGCGCCCGTCGATATAACGCCGGTTGAAGGCGTCAAAACGGAGTAATAAACAATGAACGCGCAGAATCACGACTGTATTAATTGCCGTACTACGGTAGAAAGACCCGCAGAAGTCAGAACTCCGATAGACGTCAGGCTAGACGCACGTCTCGGAGAGATCGAAATGCGCTGTGAAGGCAATCCTGCCACGGTCGCAACCGATTGCTCGAACGGGTGCAGACTTCTGCTCATACAGCGGATCAATCTGCGCATACCGTTGTATTACGAAGCGAGTGTAAGTGCTTGCGAATCGGAAACCGCATGTGCGGAAGACTGCTGAAATAATGAGACGGATTATTCCGTCCTTTACATATTTTTCCTGTCCGTGTTGTTTAAACGGCAATATATCCGATATTTCATATTAAAAATTCAAAAATTTTTTTGCTTGATTTCAAATCAGACTTAAGACGAGAGAGTCCGAGTTTATATGTTTAGTCCGAAATTACGGTTATATGTTTCAGACAATTTTTACCTGTTGCAGAAACAGAACTTGACAACGTTTTTTGCATATGGTAAAATAAATTCGAAACGATACGACTGACGGAGATAAGATGGCTGTAACTATTAAAGATTTAGCTAAAGAGACCGGTCTTGCAAACGCGACCATAAGCGCGTATCTTAACGGTATCCCCGTAAGGGAATACAACAGAGTTAAGATAGAAGAGGCAATAAAAAAGCTGGGGTATATTCGCAACGATTACGCCCGCGGTCTCAAGACGCACCGTTCAGGAACTATCGGGGTGCTGATACCTGAGCTGTCAAGCGTTTTTTCCACGACCATAATTACCGAAATGGAAGAAACACTCAGAGAAAAGGGCTACGGCATTATCGTCTGCGACTGCAGGACCGATCTGAAGAGAGAAGAAGAATCCATAAGATTTCTGCTTTCCAAGATGGTGGACGGGCTTATAATTATGCCGGTGTCTGCAGACAAGAGCACTTTCGGCACGGCTATTGACAAGAAAATACCTGTCGTGGTCATAGACAGAAAGACAAATTCAAAAGACGTTTCTCACGTTGTTATCAACAACAGAGAAATAAGCAGAGCGGCAACTGAGAGAATCCTTGCAAAGGGTTGCAGAAAGATAGCTCTCGTCACAGGCGACATGAGCGTCTATACCGCAAAAGAAAGAAAAGAAGGCTATGAAGAAGCGATGAGAAGCGCGGGTCTTTACGACGACAGCTTCATAATGAACGGCGGTCTCAGCGTGGAAGGCGGATACGCTGCGACAAAGGATATCCTTGCGAATATGCCGGACGTGCAGGCGATTTTCGTTACAAACTACGAAATGACTATTGGCAGTATCATCGCGCTCAACGAAGAAGGAAAGAAAATAGGAAAAGACATCGAGTTTACCGGTTTCGATAAAGTTGAGATCACGAGAGCATTCGTGCCTGCAATGGAAACGGTAAATCAGCCGCTTGAAGAAATCGGCAGAGTTGCTGCGGCAACTATGACGGAGATGATCGACGGAGCAGAGCCGAAGGATATTATCCTTAAAGCTGACATACTTTAAAAATAAAAACAAAACCCCGATGAGGGGTTAATAATTTATCAAAAAGTCGAAACGATACGACTTATGAGGGGAGACGGGATAAATGAATCTACCGATAATAGGAATGGGTACTTTCGGGTCAGACAAATACGACGAAGCCGTCGTTGCGCATGCTGTTGACTACGCATTGCGTTCGGGATGCAGACTTTTCGACTGCGCATCTGTTTACGGCAACGAAAAGCAGATAGGCGAGGTTTTTGAAAAAGCGTTCAAAGAAGGCGTCGTAAAGAGAGAAGACATCGTCGTAATGAGCAAGGTCTGGAACGATATGCACGGCGAAGGAAAGGTGGCTGAAAGCTGCAGACAGACGATAGAAGATCTGCGCGTAAAATATCTTGACGTTTATTTTATGCACTGGCCTTTCCCCAACTATCACGCAAAGGGATGCGACGTAACCAGCAGAAACGCAGACAGCAAGCCTTTCTTTACTGAAGACTTTATCTCAGCGTGGAGGCAAATGGAAGAACTCAAAAGACAGGGGCTTGTAAAGGAAATTGCGGTCAGCAATATGACTGTGCCGAAGATGAAAGCAGTTCTGCCTTTGTGCGAAATCAAGCCTTTCGCCAACGAGATGGAGCTGCATCCGACCTTTCAGCAGAAGGAGCTTTACGAGTTATGCAAGGCAGAGGGCATAAAGATCGTGGGTTATTGTCCGCTGGGCTCTCCCAACAGACCAGAAAGGGACAGAACGGCTGAAGATATCGCTGATACACAGCTGCCCGAAATAGTCGAAATGGCTGAAAAACGCGGTTGTCATCCTGCAGAGATATGCCTTGCGTGGGCTATTCAGAAGGGACATACGCCTATCCCGTTCGCTTCGAAAGAGCGCAATATAGACAAGAATCTTTCGGTTGCGGACAGGATTCGCCTTAGCGAAGAAGAAATGAAGATTATGGAAGGGCTTGACACAGACAACCGCCTTATTAAAGGTCAGGTTTTCCTCTGGAAGGGAAGCGACGACTGGCGCGATTTGTGGGACGAAGACGGAAAAATTGCCGAATGGCAGTTCGAAAAAGATAAATGGATCAAAAAGGAGAATTGAAATGAAAGGTAAGATGACGGGAGCTATTCTCCCCGGAAACAGCACGGTAGAATACAGAGAATTCGATATTCCTACACCCGGATACGGACAGGTGCTTATAAAAACTATGGCATCCACTATCTGCGGCAGCGATATCAGATGCATTTACAGAGAGCACACCGGTAAGGGCGCAGAGGGATACATTCCCGGCACGATCGCGGGGCACGAGCCTTGCGGATACATTGTAGAAGAGGGCGAAGGTCTTAAGAGATTCAAGAAATGCGACAGAGTTATCATATATCATATAAGCGGATGCGGAGTATGCTATGACTGCCGCAGAGGCTATGCGATAAGCTGCACCAGTCCGCACAGACAGGCATACGGCTGGCAGAGAAACGGCGGTATGGCGCCTTATATTCTTGCTGAGGAAAAGGATCTTATTCCGCTTCCCGACGAGCTTACTTTCTGCGACGGCGCGCAGGTTGCCTGCGGCTTCGGCACGACTTACGAAGCTCTTGAGAAGATCGGCGTGAGCGGCGACGACGCAGTGCTTGTCGTAGGACTCGGTCCTGTCGGACTTGCTACGGCGATGCTTGCAAAAGCTATGGGCGCTCAGTCTGTCATCGGCGTTGAATACAGCGACGAGCGTATTGAGATCGCAAAGGGTCTCGGGCTTTTCAACCACGTATTCAAATCGGACGATACCGCGCTTGACAACATTCTGTCCGTAACAGGCGGCAAGGGCGTTGAAAAGGCAGTTGACTGTTCCGCTAACGACAAGGGCAGACAGCTTGCTATCCGCGCGACGCGCTCCTACGGCAAGATAGCTTTTGTAGGGGAGGGCAACACCTGCACTTTCAATCCTTCTCCCGATATCATTCACGGTCAGAAGACCATATACGGCAGCTGGGTAACGTCGCTGTGGAGAATGGAAGAACTTGTCGAAAAACTCGTAAGATGGGGCATACATCCCGATAAGCTTATCACGCATAAGTTCCCGCTGGAAAAAGCAGGCGAAGCATACGCTCTGATGGCAAGCGGCAAGTGCGGAAAAGTTGCCGTGGTTTTCGACGAAAAATAATAGCAGCAAAGACGGATTGCCCGCTCTATGCGGTTCAAGAAAAACGGAACAGGGGATAAATTATGAATTTTAAAAATTTCGGCGCAAGAGTCGCTTCTTTCTGGAAGAAAGCTCCCGAAGGCAGGTACCTCAATCTTAAAGAGGTACTCTGCCTCGGCGGAGCAGGTCTAGGTGTAAGTTTTATTTGCAATCTCATAAATATGTACGTTACCATAGGGCAGTTGCCGCTCATATACAATATGGGCGACTACGGCACTCTGCACGCTACGATAATTTATCTCGTCGCGTGCGTGGGCGGACTTTTGCTTACTCCGGTTTACGGAAAGGCTATTCAGAATACAAAGACGAGATGGGGCAGATATAAGCCGTATATTCTTTTTCTCGCGCCGTGCGTGTCAATACTCGGCGTTTTCGCAGTGTGGTCTCCGGGAGGATTGGAACTTACAGAGAGAATAGTTTACGTTTATTGTCTCAGCATTCCCACGCTTCTATTGTGGAATCTCTGGTTCAATACCTGGAATCTTTTCCCGGGCGTTATCACTCCCAATCAGCAGGAAAGAGTGGATATCTGGTCTCCTATAGGTCTGGTTATGGGGTTTGCTCCCACCGTGATGAACGTTCTTAAAGACGTTTTCGCAGGCATATGGGGAGACGTGAACGCCGCAAGGATATTCGGCGTTACCAGTTGCGTGGTCGGTATGCTGTGCATATTGTTGCTTATCAGAGTCAAAGAACGCGTTTTCGTTACCGATACCGAAAACGACAACAACAAGATAGGCGTCATCGCGGGTCTGAAGATGGTGATGAAGAACAAGCCGCTCCTCATTCTGACTCTGGCATTGACTCTGGGCTGCATGAAGGGTACAATAGATACGATATGGCATATAATTGCGCGCGTTAAATACGCGCCCGATATGGCGACAGCGGCAAAGATATTCGGCGCAGTAAGTATGATCGTGGGGTTTGCGGCAACTCCCAATATGCTTTTCTTGCCGCTTATGACGCGCAAGATGAACAACCGCACGATAATGATCATGTGGCAGGCATTCAATACGGGGGCATATCTGATTCTTGCGATAGTCGGCTTCGGCAACTTCAAGCCGGGTACGACGTCGGCGCTGATAATAACAGCGTTGCGGTTTGTGGCGAGTTTCAACGCGATAGGCTCTCTCCAACCGCTTATGCTTTCAGAAATAGGCGATTATCAGCAAAAGCTGACGGGATACAGACTGGAAGGATTTATTCAGACGATAGCGTATTCTTTTCCTCTCGTCATATCTCAGCTTTGTGCGCTTATACCTGCGGTCATTCAGGGCAGGCTGGGATTCAATCCCAACAATTACGAAATCGTCCCCGGAGAGTCCAACGTACTTTCTCAGGAGCTTGTCGACATTGCAGACAGATACGCGGATATAGCGGTATGGATATCTGCGATCTCAGGCGCGCTGATGCTGATATGTCTTTGTTTCTATACTCTCGACAAGAAAAAGCACGCTGAGATAATAGAAGAACTCAAAGCCCGTTCAGTCAACAGCGACGAAATTGAAAACAGTGCCGCTGACGACGAAAAAGAACTGCTGACGGCAGATGATGTCAACGCTTAATGCGCGGAGGGACTATGTACGAAAAGCAGCTTTTAGAAATAAACGAGACGATAAAAAATGGAAAATATAAGGATAACTGGGAAAGCTTGTCTCAATACCCTGTGCCTGAATGGTACGAAAAAGCAAAATTTGGCGTTTTCATACATTGGGGAGCGTATACGGTGCCTGCGTATTTCAGCGAGTGGTACGTAAGGCTGATGTATTACAGATGCAATCCCGTCTTCTGGCATCACAACAGGGTGTACGGCAAAGATTATCCTTACAGAAAATTTATAGACGACTTTACCGCGCCGCGCTTTCAGCCTTCTGAATGGATAAGACTGATAAAGGAAGCGGGTGCGAAATACGTAATGCCTGTTGCCGAGCATCACGACGGTTACAAGATGTACGACAGCGCGCTTTCGCGCTGGACGACCGTGAAGCAGGCTATGAAAAGAGACGTTCTCGGAGAACTGAAAGAGGAATGCGAAAGACAAGGCGTGATATTTGCAACCTCTTCGCACAGAGCAGAGCATTACTGGTTCGTCAACGGAGCGAGGACTGTAGGCTATGACAACGACGCTTTAAATCCCGAGTACGAAGACCTTTACGGACCTTGCGTAAACGTGAACAGACGCAATAATCTGATAACTCTGCTTAAGCAGGAAAGGGGTATCGTACCGACAAAAGAATGGCTTGAGGACTGGCTGGTACATTCCTGCGAGCTCATAGACAGATACCGCCCGGCTACGCTGTTTTTCGACTGGTGGGTAATGAACGAAGCGTTCAGACCTTATATGAAAAAGTTTCTGGCATATTATTACAACAGAAGCCTTGAATGGGATATGCAGGTCTGCGTTCAGTATAAAAGCGATGCGATAATGTATAAGAGCGGCATTCTGGACAGAGAACGCGGGCAGCTTGAAAGCGCTTCGCCCTGTATATGGCAGAGCGAAACTTCTACGGCATACAATTCATGGAGCTACTGCACGACAAACAAGTTCAAAAAGCCGTGCGAGATAGCCAAGGTAATGGCTGACGTCATAGCTAAAAACGGCAATTTCGTGCTAAATATCGGTCCGAAATCGGACGGCACGATATGCGACGAAGAAATAAAGATACTCAAGGCTCTCGGCAAGTGGACGAAGAGAAACGCCGAGGCGATATGGGGCAGCGGCGAGTACAAGTTTTTCGGTGAAGGGAAAAAGCATAAATACGGCAGTTTCAGCGAAAGAAACAAGTACACTTCGAAAGACGTCAGATATACTTATAAACCCTGTCATATATACGCTTTTATATTTGGATATAGGTCGGACGGGGTTTATAAACTGAAAAAACTCGCTCTGAGCAACGACGATTTTCATTTTACGGTGAAGAACGTAAAAGTGCTTGGAAGCGATGAAAAACCTACGTGGAAACTGACAAGCAAAAGCCTCGAAATAAAAGCGCAGACGCATTTTGAAGACGATATGCCGCTGTGCTTCGATATAGAAATAGATTAAAAATTGCATCTGAGCAAACAAAAGACGGCAAAAGAATATAGAAAGGAGTTGTGATATGAGCAAACTGGTATACTCAAGACCCGCGCGTAATTGGTATGAGTCTCTTCCTGTAGGAAACGGTAAAACCGCTTTCACTCTGTCAGGGGGAAAGAGAGTGGAAAAGCTGTGGTTCAACGACTCTGAATTGTGGTCAGGCTATCCGCAGAATCACGACGACCCCGAAGCGTTCAAGGCGCTCGGTAAAGCGAGAGCGCTTATCGCAGAAAACAGAAACAGCGAAGCTGAAAGCATTGTCCGCAAAGATATGGACGGCAATTACAGCGAAGCGTTTATGCCGCTTGCCACTGTAAAACTTACAATCGGTGCATCGGGCAAAGGGGAATACAAAAGGACTGTCCTTCTCGATCAAGGAATGGTTGAAATAAACGACGGAGCTACCGTAAGAAAAGCCTTTGTGTCATATCCGCACAAGGTAGCAGTTTATTCAATAGAGAGCGGCAGCGTATTCTCATTGAAGATAAGCGCTACTTCAAAGCTCAGACATTGCGTAAGCGTAAATGACAGGATCCTTACCGTCAGCGGAAATGCGCCTGATTATGCCGCGCCCAATTATCTAAGGCACATAATTTTCCCTATAAGATACAACAAGGGAAATGCTGAGGCATACTGTCTTGCGCTGAGAGCGGAAACAGACGGAGTGCAGAAAGAAAGCGGAAAGGGATTGAATATAAAAGACGCGACTTACGTCAGAATATATGCGGTTACGCATACGGGCTTTAAAGGCTACGACGTTTTCCCCGATAACGACACAGACAGAGTAAGAGGACAAGCCGTTGAAATGCTGAAAGGCGTAAACGCGTCATACGAGCAGATAGAAAGAGAGCATATCGAGGATTTTTCAGCGATATACGGAAGGCAGAAACTTACGCTAAAGCAAGGAGACGGAAATGTCGAAAACCTGGTCAAAGAAGCGAGGGAGGGCAGAACTTCCGCAGAACTTATAAATCTGTTGTACGACTTCGGAAAATATATGACCGTATGCGGCAGCAGAAGCAGTCAGCCCCTCAATCTTCAGGGACAGTGGAACAAGAGCGTACGTCCGCCGTGGAGCAGCAACCTTACGACGAATATAAACGCTGAGATGAATTACTGGGGCGCTTCGAGAGCAGGGCTGGAAGAATGTCTTGCGCCTTTCTACAAGAAGGTTGCGGAAACCGTAGAGAGAGGAAAGAAAACCGCCGCAGTCAATTACGGAGCGAGAGGATTCTGTTGCAATCACAATCTGGATATATGGCGCAACACGTCGCCCGTGCAGGGAGATCCGTGTTATATGTATTCTCCGTTCTGCGGAGCGTGGCTTGCCAACGAAGTGTTTGCGCATAAGAAAAACTGCGGCAAGAAGGACGAAGAAGCGACTTATATCATTTCCGAGGCGGCAAAGTTCTGTCTTGATTATCTTACAGAATACAAAGGCAGTCTGGTTACAAGCCCGTCTACTTCGCCTGAAACCGCTTATTCCGAAAACGGCAGAAGAGTCGCCGTAGGCATGGCGTCGGCTTACGAAATGTCGGTGATCAGACAGACTTTCACTTTCTGTCTTGAAAGCGACGCAGAAGAAAGGCTTAAGACAGAAGTAAGAGACGCGCTGGGCAAACTGCGCCCTTACGAGAAGGCGGACAACGGACTTGCAGAATGGGCAGAGGGCAAGACTTCGGTAGAAAAAGGACACAGACATTTTTCTCCTCTTTACGGAGTCTATCCGGGCAACGTGGTAAAGGAAGGAAGTCCTGAATTCGAATGGGCAAGAGAGCTTTTCGCATACAGACTGAAATACGCTTCTTCAGCGATAGGATGGAGCGCGGCGTGGGCGATATGCCTTGCAGGCAGATTTAAAGACAAGGCAACGGCAAAGAAAGTCGTAGAATCGTTTACTTCTAGATCGATAATGAACAACCTGTTCGATTTCCATCCGCCCTGCTATTTCCAGATAGACGGCAATATGGGCTTTATTGCAGGCATAAACGAGCTGTTGCTTTCTGAGGCAGACGGAGTGGTAACGCTTTTGCCGGCTTGTTTCGACACGATCGAAAACGGAGAGATGAGCGGAGCCGTCGTCAACGGCGCAAAGCTGAGTTTCAGGTGGAAAAAAGGAAAAGTCGTTGAAGTTTCTTCAGACAAAAAGATAAAAATCAAAGATCTGAACGTCGCGGACGGCGTAATACTCAAAAACGTAGAGAAGGTGTGATATGAAGACGATTTACGCAAAGGATCACGGTATTGTTCCCGGAAAAGAGGTCGCAATGCAGCTCAATTCGTTGCTTAAAGACCTTTCTTCAGACAAGGAAGATAAAACTCTCGTTCTTGAGAAAGGAGAGTATTTTCTCGATTCTCAAAACGTTCCTAAGCCCGAGTTGTATATCACCAACACTATAGGCGACGATGAATGGAAAGAGGGCGAAAAACCGCATATAAACGCTGTCGGATTGTATTTCAAAGGAATTGAAAAACTCACCGTTGAAGGCAACGGCGCAACGTTTACAGCAAGAGGACAGATGACAAACGCGGCTTTTGAAGATTGTGAGGAGCTGACTTTCAGAAACGTTGAATTCAAAGCTGAAAATCCTGACATGCACCGCTTTAAAGTGGTGAATAAGGGGCTTGGATATATAGATTTCCGCCTTGACGGGGAAAGCAGCTATGTCTGCGAAAAAGGGAAATACAGTTTTGTTGGCAAAGACTACAAGACTCCTTTCAGCGCGGCGCTTTTCACGGCGTTCTGGATAGGAAAGATACCTGCTAAAAACGATTGTGAGCTCTTCAGGACATCGCACCCGTTGAAAGGCGCATTTTCAGTGAAGGAAATATCCGATCACGTTTTCAGAGCAAGATATTTCTTGCCGCTTTCCTGCAAAACAGGAGACGAATTCTATCTGTTCGACGTAAGAAGAAAATATCAGGGTATTTTTGCTTCAAAATGCAAGAACCTTGTTGTCGACGGCGTAAAACAGCGATTCAATTACGGTTTGGCTAACGTTTTCCAGGATTGCGAAAACTTATCGCTGATCAATTCCGAGTTCGCGCCTGCAGAGGGGAGCGAAAAGAAAATGGCGTCCGTTGCCGATTTTATTCAGGTCTGTTGCTGCAGAGGAACGGCGAGAATCAGAGACAATTTTTTCTGCGGAGCGGGAGACGATTGTCTGAACGTTCACGGCATACATTTTTCAGCAAAATACATAAATCCGTATAAGGTCAATGCTTTTTTCAGACACAAGCAGTCGCACGGTTTCTGTCCTTTCAGAAAGGGCGACGAGGTGAGGTTTATAAATCCGCGCACACTTTTGCCTTGCGGAGAAAACATTGTCGAAAACGCCGTTCTGAAAGACGAATATACGATCGAGCTTACGTTCAGAGAAAAAGTTCCTGAGAATGTGAACGGACTAGCGATTGAAAACGCAACCGCCTGCCCCGACGTCGAATTCTGCAACAACCGTCTGGACAGGATAATCACAAGAGGACTGCTGCTTACCACGGCGGGAAAAGTGTTTGTCGAAGACAACTGCTTTATGAATACGTCGATGAACGCGATACTCGTCTCGGACGACGCGAAAAGCTGGTACGAAAGCGGTTTTGTAAGAGATCTGACGATAAGGAATAACAAATTTTTGGGGAACAAAGAATATTACGTATGCGTAAAGCCTGAAAATTCGGTGCACGCGGGATACGTACACAGCGGTATCACTGTCGAGCGCAATGAATTCGCTTCTGAGAGAGCTAAAGGACTTTATTTCAAGTCTGCAGAAAAGTGCAAAGTAATAGACAATGCTTTCAGCTACGGCAAAAAAATAAAAACAATAAACTCAGACATAAAAACTGATATGTGAGGTGTAAAATGAGCAAAGCGTTAAAAGCAATTTCGATTACGGTTCTCGTACTTATCATAATTGCGGCATTGGTCGCAGTGCCCAACATTTACTTTTACGCAATAGGCAAAGAGATCCAGACGGGCAGCGCTACGGGCTACGACTGGAATGCGGATATGTCTTACGACACGCAGAAAACAAGTAAAATCGACGCGGGAGAAGGAGATTTCAAAATACTCGTACTCACCGACGTACACAGAAAAAATCACGGCACTTTCGCCGCTGAACTGGGCATAAATTACCTTCTCGACTTTGTAAGCGAACTGGCGATCGACAAGCTTGTCAAAGAGACAGATCCCGACCTCATTCTCGTACTGGGCGACACCGTTCTCACTCAGCGTAACGATATAGAGATGCGCAAGTTCGTCGAACAGATGGACGGATATAAAATCCCCTGGGCGCCCGTATTCGGCAATCACGACGACGAGGGAAGAGCTGACAAGGCAAGACTTGCTGAAATTCTCGAAGACAGCGAATACGGCTTGTTCGAATACGGTCCTTCGGATCTGCACGGCGCAGGCAACTACGTTATCGAGATACAGAGAGACGGACAGACAAAATACGCGCTGTTTATGATGGACAGTGGCAGCAGTAAAGAATTCGACGCAGGCACGGCGGGCATAAATTCCGCTCAGGTCGACTGGTACAACTGGAATATGGTGGCTATGGAAGAAAAGTACGGCTATAAGCCTGCAAATATGGCGTTCTTCCATATCCCGACTGCGGCTTATACACAGATTGACGAATACATTATGGGCAACCGCAGCGAAGATTCTTATAACGAGGATTCAGACGACGCGATTCTCGAAGCCATGCTTCAGGCAAACGGTACTCACGTATTTGTGGGACACGATCACGGCAACAACTTTATAGCAGAATACAACGGAATGAAACTCGGCTATGCCACAAAATCGTCTTACAACTGTTATTTTGTATCTGGAATAACGGGAGGCACGCTTCTGACGGCTTCAGCCGACAACAACGTTAAAGAGGAGATAATATTGTTCTGATGAAAAACGCAACAGTTACTGAAAAGAAAATCACGATACCCACATACGGTGTGGGAAAACCGCAGAAAGCACCCATGTTCTTTGAAAAGAGAGTATATCAGGGCAGCAGCGGAAGGGTTTATCCCAATGCCGTAACAGAAAAGATATACGACGAGAAAAAAGACGTTGTTTACGACGCTGTCGTGCTTGAAAACGACTTTGTAGAGGTGGTCGTTCTGCCTTCTCTCGGCGGAAGGATTTATTATGCGATAGATAAGACCAACGGCTACGATTTCGTTTACCGCAACAGGGTGATAAAGCCCGCGCTGGTGGGACTTCTCGGACCGTGGATAAGCGGCGGCATTGAGTTCAACTGGCCTCAGCATCACAGACCCACAACGTTTATGCCCGTTAATTACAGAGTTGAAAACTCAGCGGACGGAAGCGCATGCGTATACGTAGGAGAGACTGAAAGAATGTTCGGTCTGAGACAATGCACCTGCATTAAACTCTACAAGGATAAGTCTTACATAGAAATATCCACCACCGTCTACAACGGCGAAGATTCAACAAGAACCTTCCTCTGGTGGGCAAATCCCGCGTATAAAGTCAACGACGACACCGTTACAGTAATGCCGCCTGACGTAAACGCGGTCATGGACCACGGCAAGAGGGCGGTAAGCACTTTCCCGATCGCTACGGGCGAATACTATAAGATGGACTACAGCAAGGGCGTAGATATCTCTAGATACAAGAACATACCCGTGCCCACGTCGTTTATGGCGTACAAGTCTGAATTTGACTTTATAGGCGGTTACGATTACGGCAGAAAAGCAGGACTTCTGCACGTGGCAGATCACCTCGTATCACCGGGCAAAAAACAGTGGACGTGGGGCTGCGGCGATTTCGGCGTAGCGTGGGACAGAAATCTTACCGACGAAGACGGACCGTACGTCGAGCTTATGACAGGTTGCTTTACGGATAATCAGCCCGATTTTACGTTCATAGAGCCGCACGAAAGCAAGAAATTCACTCAGTATTTTATGCCTTATCACAACGTAGGCAGAATTCTCAATGCCGACGAAAACGTATGCTTCGGCTGCGAGGACGGCAATCTGACAGTATTCTCTTCCTGCAACGCGGAGATAACGCTTGACTTCACGACGTCGGACGGCAAAAAAGAAGTCAGGACGTTGACAATGAAGCCGTGCGAAAGCGCGACAATAAACGGCGTCGATCCGACAATGCCGATAAAGGCGATCTACGGTGAAAGAGAGGTGGTATACGACCCTGCAAAGGTGAAGAAATTCAACGTGCCGTCTCCTGCCACCGCATGCCCTGAGCCGTCAGACTGCGCAACTACCGAAGAGCTGTATCTTTACGGCAGACATATCGAGCAGTACAGACACGCCACCAGAATAGCTCAGGACTATTACGAAGAGGGACTTAAGAGGGACGCGAGCGATATAAGATTAAACAACGCTTTGGGCGAGTGTCTTTACAACAGAGGTCTGATAGCAGAAAGCGTGCCTTATTTTGAAAAGGCGGTTGAGAAAGCGACAGTGAAGAACTACAACCCTGAATATGCAGAATGCTTCTACAATTTGGCAAAGGCGCTTTTCGCTTTGGGCAGATATGACGACGCATACGAAAATTTTGGCAGATGTCTGTGGGGAGACAAGAGAGCGCAGGGACTTTATTATCTTGCGGTCATAGAAAAAATCAGAGGAAGAAAGACCAAGGCGCTGGATTATATAAGACAATGCGTCGGCGTAAATCCTGAAGACACTTCTGCACGCAATCTTTACGCGAGACTCGTCGCTGAAAGCGACAAACGTGCCGCAGGAGAGATTTTCTCATCTGTCCTCAGGGACGATCCGCTCAACGTTATCGCAAATTTCGAGACCGGCAATTCAGAATCTTTAGCGAGAGTTTCCGCCGCAGAGATCAGGACGGTTGCAGGATATTATTTCATTACAAAGGATTACGCAAAAGCACGCGCTCTTATAGCTGAATGGAAGAAGCGTTCGGCAACTAGCGATCTTCTTGCGGACTGGTATTTCTCGTACGCGGGACTTATGTGCGGAGAAGACGTCAAGGAAGAACTCGACAAGGCGCTCAAGACGGATTATCAGAGCGTATGCTTTGCAATCAGCCTTACCGATAAGGAAGTTATAGAAAAGCTTGCTGAATACAGAGCTGATTATCTGACTTACTATCACCTCGGCAATCTCCATTACGACAAGAGGAATTATGCAAAAGCGGCTCAATGCTGGGAAATTTCTGAAAAACTCAATCCTTATTTCGCTACAGTAAAGAGAAATCTTGCGCTTTACGAATTCAATAAAAACAGAGACAAAGCAAAGGCTCTTGATTATATGGAAAAGGCGCTTGCTCTTGAAAAAGACAATTCACGCTTCTTGCTTGAGCTGTCTCAGCTTTACTCTATCTGCGGAAAGAGTACGTTTGAAAAGCTCAGACTTCTTGAGGATAATCTGAGCGTTACGGCAGACAGAGACGATCTTTATGCCGAATATCTAGGACTATTAGCAGATAAGGGCGAATACGCGAAGGCTCTCTCACTTCTTGAAAAGAGACAGTTCCATCCTTGGGAAGGAGGAGAAGGCAAAGTTACCAAGCTTTACAAGAGACTCAAGTGCGCGTCGGCTCTCGAAGCGGCAGAAAAAGGCTATTACGACCTTGCTGAAAAGCTTTATAAGGACTGTCTGCAGTTCCCGCACAATCTGGGAGAGGGCAAGCTCATTCTCGATTACGACAACGACGTATGGTATATGCTCGGCAATCTTTACGAGAAAGCGGGCAGGAAAGAGGACGCTGAAAAGGCATACGAACTTGCGGTAAGAGGAAATACTCAGGTTTCGGACAGCTTCTATTACAACGACACCCCCGTGGATTATCTGTTCTATGCGGCAAAGGCGAGAATAAAACTCGGCTACAAAAAGAGTGCGGCATCGACTGCTAAGGCATTTGAAAACTACGCACGTAACAATAAAGGAAAACACGTCAAGATCGATTACTTTGCCGTTTCGCTTCCCGATCTGTTGGTATGGGAGCAGGATCTTGACGAGAGAAACGACGCTTTCTGCGATTATATAAGCGGACTGGCAAAAGAGATCAATGACGAGGTGAAAAATGACTGAGTACGTTTTTAGTTCTGAAAAAGTAAAAAAGACTGTTTACGCGCAAGGCGGAAAAGTTGCTTATGCCGTTTTTGAAAATCTGGTTACGGGGAAGAAACTGCAATCCGACTGCAACGGCTTTGAAATCTGTTATTCGAATTCTGAAAAAGGCAAGAAAAAGTATTTCAGAGAAAAGGACTGCAAGATAAGCGACGCAGACGTGTGCGGATATACTTTATCCGACGCTGACGGGGATATAAAAGCACGCATTACGTATACATGCGGAAAGAGCGGCGATCTGCTTAAGTCAGTCAGCATATGCGGCGATAAAAATCTGTTTATTCATTACGTTACTGTTGAACAGGTATTTGTCGGCAACGAAAAGTTTATATGGCAGGCGCCTGACGCAGGCAAGACGTATCTTTCTTCAGCAGTGGCAAGGCTGGGACAGCCTCTCTATATCGGAGATCTGTTCTTCGGACTGGAATTCCCCGTCGGAGAAAATACGGTGTCAAAGGAGTTGGCGTATTGCAGATACCATACGGGCAGAACGCTCGGCGAAGTTTCAGAAAACGGAGTTTACGTTCTTCCGCCCGTTGTTGTCGGCGCAGGAAAGAGCGCGGACTTCTCGTCTATGAGAAGAGCGTTCTTCGATTACGTTGAAAGTTTTCAGGTGTCTTCTCAGTTCAGGATCCAGTTCAACAGCTGGTATGACAATATGCTCGACATTACTCCTGACAGGATAGAAAAATCATTTACCGACGTGTACCACGGCTTTAAAGACGCGGGGCTGAGACCTCTCGATTGTTACGTTGTGGACGACGGTTGGACAGAGTATAAAAAACCTTTGTTCTGGAAGTTCAACGACAAGTTCAAAGAAGGCTTTTCAAAAGAAGCAGAGCTGACAAAATCGTTTGACAGCACTTTCGGCGTATGGTTCGGTCCGAGAGGCGGTTATACCTTGCAGACGTATAAGTACGCTAAACTGCTTGAAAAAATAGGTTATCACGTCAACAGAAGATCGAAGGACATCTGCACTGCGGATAAGAATTATATAAGAGACCTTTGCGACGTGATGTGTGAGTTTTGTCAGAAGTACAACGTTACTTATTTCAAAATCGACGGCTTTGCCAAAAAGATCTGCAAAGCGAAGGATCACAATCATCCTCCCGCAAAAGGCAAAGGATTTGCATTTTATACCTTCCTGTGGGAAGAGTGGATAAAGGGATTTGAAAAGATTAGAAAGGTACAGCCCGGGGTGTGTCTCAACATCACTTCTTACGTAAACTGTTCACCGTGGTTTCTTAAATGGGCGGATTACGTATGGATGAACAACGCCGCAGATATGGGGTATGCGGGAAAGGGCGACGACCTCTCTATGTGTCTCAATTACAGAGACGGCAAATACCGTGATTTTTACGAGTCCAGACAGCTTCAGTTCCCTGCGGCGCACGTATACAATCACGAGCCGTGCTACGCGCTCAGGAATTACAACACTTCAAGACCTTTCGACAAGGATAAAAAGCATGTAACCTACACGGACGAAGAATTTTTTAAATATATGAAGTGTTGCATGATGAGAGGAAGCGGACTTGCTGAGCTCTATTTCTCACCTGCAATGATGAGTGCTGAAAAGTGGAAAATAGCCGCTGATACGGTGAGCTGGGCAGAAAAGAATTTCGACGTCATTTCGACTTCGCAGTTTTTCGGCGGAAAGCCCGAGAAAGGTGAGGTGTACGGTTATTACGCGGTAAGAGGCGACAGATATGTCGTTGAAATAAGAAACAGCGGCAAAAAGGAAAGAGAATATTTATTCGATCTTCCGGGAATAGGACGTATCGAAGGAAAGCTCAGCCCCTTTGAGATAAAATTTATAGAAAAATTGTGAGGAAGGTCATATGTTTGAAATAAGAAAAGACAGTTTTTATATCGACGGAAAACCTTTCAGACTATTTTCCGGAGCTATGCACTATTTCAGAATTCTGCCTGAATACTGGGACGACAGATTTCTGAAAATGAAAGCAGCAGGTTTCAATGCGGTTGAAACGGTCATGTGCTGGAATATGCATGAGCCGAAAGAAGGACAGTTCTGCTTCGACGGCATTTACGATATCGCCGCTTATTGCAGGATCGCGCAGAAATACGGTATGTACGTTATCATCCGTCCGGGTCCTTATACTTGTGCGGAATGGGATTTCGGCGGTTTCCCGGCATGGCTTCTCAAGGATAAAAATCTGCGCATCAGATGCAACGACCCCGTATATATGCAGAAGGTCGAGAACTATTTCAGAAGAGCGCTCAAAGAAATCGTACCGCTTCAGATTACGCACGGAGGCAACATTATAGCAATGCAGATAGAAAACGAATACGGCTCTTACGGCAATGACAAGAAATATCTTTGCCGTATTGAAAACGTTCTCAGAGAAAACGGGGTAGACGTTCCTCTGTTCACTTCTGACGGCACTACGTCTGAAATGCTTTCGGGCGGAACTTTGCCGCACGTTTACAAAACTCTGAACTTCGGCTCGAGGGCGGACAGCGCGTTCAATTGCCTTAAGGGTATGCAGGACGATATGCCCAGGACGTGTATGGAATTCTGGTGCGGCTGGTTCGACCACTGGGGCGAAAGACACCATACTCGCAATGCCGCTTCGGTTTCGGCAGAGGTGGGGAAGCTGGTCGACAGCGGTTGCAACGTGAATATCTATATGTTCCACGGCGGCACGAATTTCGGTTTTACTGCGGGCGCGAACTTCGGCGGAAAATATCAGCCTACGGTTACCAGTTACGACGACGCCGCGCTTCTTAATGAATACGGCGATTACACAAAAGCTTATCACAAGGTAAGAAAAGTGCTGTATAAAGCTCAGGGACTGGACGAGAACGCTCCTTTGCCGCCTCGTCCGCAATTGCAGAATATAGGCAAGGTAAAGTTTACAAAGAAAGCCGATCTGTGGCAAAACCTCTACGTTCTGGGAGAAAAGCACCACAGCGCAACCCCTGAAAGCATGGAGCGCTTCGGTCAGAATTTCGGTTATATCCTTTATACGAAAACCCTTAAAGGAAAATACGGCGCGAGGAAACTCTACATCGAAGGCGCTCACGACATAGTTTACGTGCGCATAAACGGCAGAATGGTAAAACGATATGACAGAAGCTCTGTCCTCAATCTGCTTTCTTCAGATTACAGAAGATCAGACGGCTTTTCGCTCAATATGCCTTCTTTCGACGGAGAGGTAAAAATAGAGATCCTCGTGGAAGGAATGGGCAGAGTTAATTACGGCCCTGAAACCGAAAACGACCGCAAGGGAATTCAGAAGGTGAAGCTCGGATATCAGACTATATTTGACTGGGATATATACACTTTGCCTATGGACAATCTCGATAAGGCAGATTATTCTCTTAAGGCTGAAGACAATGCGTCTTGTATTCTTGAAGGCGAGTTTACGGCTGAGAAGGGCAAGGATTGTTTTGTGGATACAAAGGGCTTTAAAAAAGGCTTCATCCTCGTCAACGGCTTCAATATCGGCAGATACTGGAACAAAGGACCGCAGCGCACACTTTATCTGCCCGCGCCTTTGCTTAAAGAGAAAAACACGATAACGATTGTTGAGCAGGAAGGATGCGGCGCAACGGAAATTACTATAGGAGACAAGCACAGACTATGAACTGCTTAAAGACTGACGGCAGACTGTTTTACATAGAGACGGCGCGTACCTGTTACGTTTTTTCAATAGAACACGGGTATGCGGAACATCTGTATTACGGAGCTAAGATACCTTATTCGGATTGCAACGCGCTGAGGGAGAAAAGAAGCGTTATACTGGTAAATACGCTTTATCCGTATGAAGATCCGTCGTATTCTTTCGATTGCAAGGGATTCGAGTTTTCTCTGCCTTTCAGAGGAGACAGCAGAAGCGCGTCTGTCAATCTCGTATGCGACGACAAGGTTTTTGATTTCGAATACGAAGGTTACGAAAAGAATTTCAGACCCGAGCAATCTCCGATGCCTCTTCCGAGGAAATACGATTATGCTCTCAACGTGCGCTTTAATGACAGAAGCCACGAAGGGGTACGCCTGGAGACGCGTTATCTTATCAGTTACGATGAAGACGTTATAGCAAGATACTGCGTGCTGATAAACGCAAGCGGCAAAGATATAAAAGTTCTCAAATTTTCCAGCGCGCAGACAGATATGTCTGCTGAAAACAAAAAACTCATTACTTTCCACGGCGCATGGGGAAGAGAGATGTCCAAGATGTCGCAGGATATAACGTGCGGCAGATATACTCACGGCAGTTTCAGCGGTATGAGCAGCGCAGAATGCAATCCGTTATTCTTCGTATCTGACGCAAACGCGGGAGAAAACAGCGGCGAAGTTTACGGATTCAATCTCATGTACAGCGCGTCTCACGAAATAAGCACAGAAAAAACTCCGTACGGCGGACTCAGGATATTGCACGGAATTCAAAGCGAAAACCTCTTATATACTGTTCCGTCAGGAGAAAAATTCACGTCTCCGTGTAGTTTATCCACTTTTTCTGATAAAGGCTTCAACGGCGCATCAGAGAATTTCCACCGCTTTGTTTCAAAAGCAGTATTGAGAAAAAAAGAAATACCCGTCATGCTCAATACGTGGGAAGCGGTTTATTTCTCTATGAACGAAGACAAGATGAAAAAACTTGCGGATAATGCGGCGGCGGCAGGCTTTGAATGCCTCGTGATAGACGACGGCTGGTTTTCAGGGCGCAACGACGATACGACTTCTCTCGGAGACTGGAGAGAGGACATAAAGAAATTCCCGGGCGGAATGAAAGCGCTGTCTTCTTACTTTGCTTCAAAGGGATTGAAAACGGGAATATGGATCGAGCCTGAAATGATAAGCAGAAAAAGCTATCTTTTCCGCATTCAAAGCGAATACGCTCTTGCGGACGACAGGCTGAGACCTGTAGTGGGACGCAGTCAGTATATCCTCGACCTTACGAATCCCGCAGTTGCGAAGTATGTGGAAGAGAGCGTTTCAAGACTTGTGGAGGAATACGGCGCAGAATACGTCAAATGGGATTTCAACCGCAGATTCGCAGAGGTAAAAGCAGAGAAGGGCAGCGGATATTTTTACGATTATATAAGCGCTCTTTACGCTATACTTGCAAGACTGAACGAGAAATATCCTCAGCTTATCATAGAAAACTGTGCGTCGGGCGGCGGCAGGTTCGATCTCGGAATGGCTTACTACACTTCCTGCGGCTGGGCTTCAGACAATACCAATCCGCTTTCTAGGGCGAGAATACAGAGGGGTGTTTCTTACGGATATCCGCTCAGCTTCACGCTCAACCACGTGGCGGCTTCTCCGGGGCATCAGACGAGAAGGGCAAGCGATATTAAAGACAGAATAAATACGGCGTTTTTGGGCGTGTTCGGCGTTCAGGCAGATATATCAGTGATAAGCGAAGACGAGGCAGACGAAGTAAGACAGGCTGTATCGCTTTATAAAGTATTCAGAAAAGAACTGTACGATTCGACCGTTTACCGGCTTTTCGAAGACGGCGACGGATATGTGATAATGCAGACTCTTTCGCAGGATAAAAAATCGGGCTTCTTGTTCCTGATGAGAGAAAAATTCGATACAGTTACGCAGTTACCCGTAATCAGACTTAAAGGATTGGAAAAAGACAAGTGTTACCGCATAAAAGGAGACAGCACAGACGTCTGTGCGTCGGGCGAAACACTTGAAAAGGCAGGACTTGTTCTTCCTCAGAACTATCAGGGAGCAGAAACATCTGACGGAATACTCAATCTTACCGACGGAAAAACTCTTCTGCTCAGAATAACTCAAAAGGAGTGCTTATGAAATACACGCATGACTATACGAAATGTATGATGACGAAACTGATGATGGCGGTTCCTGACAGAAAGGGCGGAAGCGTTATACATTGCGACTGCGAAAAGGCGCTTGAAATCATAAAACAGACTGACAGACTTACGCTCGGAATAAAGAAAATAGTTTATCTCGTCGGCTGGCAATATAACGGACACGACGATAAATACCCCGCGTTTTTCAAGGTCAACGAAGGGATAAAAAGAAAGTGCGACGAAACAGCGCATCAGAGCCTTCTCTGGCTTATAGAGGAAGCAAAGAAATACAACACTATCGTCAGCGTTCATATAAACTTTGCCGACGCTTACGAGGACAGCCCCTTGTTCAACGATTTTGTCAAAGCGGGCGCGCTTATAAGAAACGCTTTCGGCAAGCCTGCGAAGATAGAAAAATACAACGGCAAGCCTTGTTATAAGGTCAGCTTTAAAGAAGAATGGGAGAGCGGTCTGTTTAAAAAGCGCGTAGACAGGATTCTCGAGATGCTTCCGCTGGAAGAAGCAGGCACAGTACATGTAGACAATTTCCAGTGTTACGTAAACCGTAAACCGTTCGTCAGCGCTGCCGAGATGCAGGCTTACAGAGACAAGATGATAGAATATCTTGCTGAAAAGGGTATAGACATAACTTCTGAATTTACATACAGAGAGGGCGAGGGCACTGCGCTTCTTTACGGCAGAATTACCAGAGACGTTACGCCCACACGCTATCCCATGGCGCTTCTCGACAAGATCCCCGCGGTGTGGTGGGTAGACAAGATGACGAAGCAGGAGTACTTCGATTGTTATCCTCAAAGATATTGCGGCGGTATGCCCAAGGACAAGAAAATCAGGAGTATTTTATACGGCAACATACACGGCGAGGACGTGTGGTGCATGGAAAACTGGCAGAGAGAATTCACAAAGCAGTTCTACACGGTCAATCTGCCTTTCTTCTATCTTGCAGGCAAGAAGAAAAAACGCTTTGGCAAGGGCAGAAATTCGATTGAATTCGAAGACGGCACCGTAAGCTCTGCCTGCGGAAAAATAAGCAAGGACGGTCAGGTGCTGAAGGACAAGGATTACGTTTTCTTGCCTTATATGCAGGGATACGCGGTATACAGCGGGCAGAGAGAAACGGCTGAAGGCTTTATCGACTCTGAAAATGCTCAGATATTTGAAATCACCGCTCAGGGGCTTGAACTTAAGGAAGAGGTGAAAGCAAGTGGAGGAAAGATAAAGTTCAATTGTAAGAAAAACACGGCTTATTACGTGAAATAGGAGGAAAGGGAAAATTATGAAAAAAATCATTATCGCCGTCATAGCTCTGATTATGTCGGTTACGGCAGTCTTTTTTGTCGGTTGCGACGGGGAAGACAAGAAATATTTTGAAAAAGTGTCTTCTTATTCCTTTTGGGACAACAATGGGGAAGAAGCAGTCGCACAGTACAAATTTTACGAGGTCATGGACAGCTTTTTCTCGGAAGGGGAAATCGTTGACGGCAGTTGCATAAAAGACGGCAAGACCAGAAAGATTCTGTTTGTAGGAATGGACGGAGTAAGAGCGGACGCGCTTACCAATATCTTCTACGACGAAAACGATTTCGATACAAACGGGTACAATTATCCCTGCACCGATTACAGCGGAATAAACGCGGTTAAGTCTGAAGGCGGACTTTACATAGCGTATGCAGGCGGAGAAAAAGGCAAGGACAGCGAGCAGGAGACGTCAACCTGCGCAGGATGGACAAGCGAACTTACGGGTGCATGGCATACCATTCACGGAGTGGATTCCAATAACGATCCCAAAAATACAAACAAAGACACGATAATGCTTAAGTATGCAAAACTCGGACTTGATACCGGGCTTGCTTTCGACTGGGGGCAGTATTTCGACGTTACGCTGAGAGAAGAGGTGTCATATCTTCTTGCAAATCCCGAAACTCCGATGCTTCTCAGAGATCTTGACAGACCCGTTGCACAGTCATTGCAGGACATTGTTAAAAACGAAAAACTTAAAGACGAAGAAGATATCCTTGCAAAAGATATTGAGCATTACAATGCCGTTGCAATGAAGAATGTCGGTGAAAATGCAGAGTACGACGTCGCAATGAAGGATTACCTGCTTGAAAGAATAGAGGCAGGGGACGACTTTGTCGGCGGAATTTTCCATGCGCCTGACAGCAACGGTCATACTTACGGTTTTTCCAACGAAGACAATCATTACGTGAATAGCGTAAGAAACTCCGACGCTTATATTTACACTCTTTTCAATACGATAAAGGAAAGAGAAGAAACGATGAACGAGGAGTGGCTGATCATAGTAACCGCAGACCACGGCGGCAGCGGAAAGGGACACGGCAAACAGATATACGAGCATCGCACCATCTGGGTGGCTTGCAACAGAAAATTCGATCAAAGTCTTTTCGGCAAAGGCTATGACGGATACAGGGAGGCAGAATGACAAAGATCTTGAAAGAGGTCAGAGCAAGTTATACTGCAAAGGATGCCGATGCGGGATTTGCTTTTTCCAATATCGACAGCGGTTACGGGGCGACTAACAGATACATCACGTTGAACGGCAAGCCGCTCATCGTCATTTCGGGAGAAATGCATTTCAGCCGTTATGACAGGAAGTACTGGGAGACAGAGATTCTCAAAATGAAAGCGGGCGGTCTCAACTGCATCGCTACATACGTTTTCTGGAATCATCACGAAAGAAAGTGCGGAGTTTTCGACTTTGAAGGCAATAACGACGTAGCCGCTTTTGTCGGACTTTGCAAAAAGTGCGGCATGAAGGTCATTCTGAGGATAGGTCCCTGGTGTCACGGCGAGGTTAAGAGAGGCGGTTTTCCCGATTACCTGGCTTTTGTCGCGGGAAAGAGAAGAAGCACGCCGCTATATATCTATTTCGTAAAACGTTTCTGGCGCGCGCTGGCTCAGCAGGTCAAAGAATTCTGCGACGGGGAGACAGTCATAGGAATTCAGCTTGAAAACGAGTACGGCGGAAGAATAAACCATATCTTAAAGTTGCGCGAAGCAGCTGAAGAGGCAGGATTTAAAACTCCGTTCTTTACAATGACCGCATGGCCTACCAATACTCACGACGTCAGGTTCTTGCCAACGTTCGGCGGTTATCCCGAAGCACCCTGGACGCAGAACAAAAAACCGCTTGCGCCGTGCGGAAGATTTGCGATCACAGAGGGAAGAAGCGAAGTGGCAATAGGAGAAGACTTATTGGGAGAAATCAACACGGGCGCAGATTTTTCTGCTTTTCCTTATGCTCTTTGCGAAACCGGTACAGGCAATCAGGTAACCCAGCACAGAAGACCTGTGATTTCTGAAAACGACGGCTACGGAGTGGCTTTTGCAAAGCTGGCTTCAGGCGCGGTATGGCTGGGATATTATATGTATCACGGCGGCCGTAATCCTCAGGACAGACCCATGCAGGAGAGCAGACGCACTTTTTATCCCAACGATTATCCGATAGTCGACTACGATTTTCAGGCACCGATATCCAAAGACGGTGAGGTGCGCGGACATGCCGACAGATTAAGGCTTATTCATATCTTTTTGTCTCAGAACGAGGAAAGCTTTGCAAGAACGCAGACTTTCTTCAGCAAGGACAGACAGATGCCTTATTTCTCTTTCAGAGGAGACGAGAAAGGCGGATACGTATTCTTGTCGAATTACGAAAGAGGTCTTAAAGTAAAAGAGGAAACCGTAGATATTGCGATCGAGGCGCAGTCGTATTCACTTAATATACCGTCGTTGAAAGTTGATGCTGAAGATATGTTTTTCTTCCCTGTAATGCAGGAATACGGCGGAATAAAATTCGATTACATAACGGCTCAGCCGATTGTCGTACTCAAAGACGGAAAGGATACACACGCGTATTTTGTAGAATACGGTTGCGGCGTAAGGCTGAAAAAAGACGGCGCAGAAGAAACCGTCGATTCAGATAAAAAGGTATACAAAACAGCCGACGGAACTCTTACAATGCACTTTTTGTCGCTCGAAGAAGCAAAAAAACTATACGTCTTTTCAGGTAAAGCCGTGTTCTCTGAATTTCCTCTTTACGAGAAAGAAGGAAAGATATATTGCGAGAAGAAAACGCAATTGCCTTTTTCAACTGTCAGAATAAACGTTTCGGAGAGGAAAAATCTGCCGTACTCTTCTTATATGTTTTCTTCAGGAAAGAGGGGATATTATTCGATAGCGGCAGACAATAAAGAACTTGAGGACGGAGATATCGAAATAACGCTTGCAATGAAAGGGCTAAATCTTCAGCTGTTCAAGGAAAAGAGAATCGTTGACGATTATTTCAATACCGACGGCAACTTTGTGTTCAGACTTGCAAGAGTTGCTGACAAGGACAAAAAAGAAAGCAATTTTATTGCAAGGATATGCGCTGCCACCGGGCACGGAAGCGGCAAAGTCTATAACGAGATAAATATCCAGCCCGACGAGATCGGACTGTCTGTCGGATCGGTAAAAAAGATTACGACAGAGGAGGTAAAATTATGACAAGAAGCAAAAAAGGACTGACTGTTTTGTTGACTGTTGCATTGTGCTTGCTTGCGGTTTTTCAGCTTTTTGCGTTGACCGGGTGCGATGATCAACAAGAACAGAATCAACCTCCGCGCGAGAAGAAGTATCTCGAAGAGTGGAGCGAAGACGTTGAATTTTCAACCGATTACTTCCCGAATATAGAAAAAGAGCCGGGCAAGAAGTTTAAGATCATGCTGCTTACAGATCTTCAGCTGTGGGGCGACCTGAGCGCTAACAATGAAGTTTACATAATGATGGACGAGCTGGTCGCAGAAGCAAATCCCGATCTTATTATTTTGCTCGGAGATAACGTGTCCGGTCTTACGACAGACTACCTGCTCAAAGAACTCATTGCAAAGATGGAAAGCTACAAAATCCCGTGGGCTCCCGTTTTCGGAAACCACGATACTGAAGGTCTTATGAAACTGGACGCTCAGGCACAGAAATACGAAGAAGCGGAATACTGTCTTTTTGAAACAGGTCCCGAAAATCTTTACGGCGCAGGCAATTATGCGATAAACATTACAGAAAACGGAAAAGCGGTGCAGACTCTGTTCTTCTTCGACAACGGCAGATATACAAAATACGAGGACGGTACGGAAAAAGAAATATACCTCAGTGAAGAACAGATAGGCTGGTACGAATGGACTGTCAAAGGAATGGCTGAAGCAGAAGGGCATACCGTGCCGTCTATGACATTCTCGCATTTTGCGATGCCGCAGTTCAGAACGGCAGTAGAAACGCTCTGCACTAAAGGCGAGAACGGATATTATTACGTCCCTGAAGAACTGGGCTTCGGTTACTGTCAGTATCTGCCCGGCGTAGCGCCTGTCGATTCAGGATTCTTTGCAAAAGCTAAGGAACTGGGAAGCACTACGCATATCTTCTGCGGACACGACCACGAAAACAACGCCAGCATACTTTATGAAGGAATAAGATTTACATACGGTCTTAAGACGGGTTGCTCGCCGAGACCGTGGAACGACGCGGATTATTACGGCGCAACCGTGATCGAGCTGGGAGATGACGTCAACCTTTACAACATTGAAAAAGATAAAACTTGAGAGGTGAATATTATGAAGAAAAAAACTGTGATTACCATATCCGTTTCAGTGGCAGTAGTCGTAGTTGTCGCTGCGGCGATCCTGCTGGGGATATTCGTTCCCGTAAACGGAAAGATGAACGACACCGAGTATTGGTCTGAATACGATGAATTCAAAATCGAAGATATTCCTACCATAGAGGTCGGGGATGACGGATTTACTATTCTTCAGCTTACCGATCTTCATTATCATCTGCCGCATATGACGGGGCAGACTGACGACATCGTCGAAAAGCTGATAGAAGAAAACGATCCTGACTTTATCGTGCTGACAGGAGACACGGTATACGGCCCCACAAACGTTATGTACTCAAAGCATATCGCAAAACTTCTAGACAGTTTTAAAATTCCGTGGGCAATAGTTTACGGCAATCACGACGACGAAGGAAAAGCAGATAAGTACTGGATGGGAAACGTTTACGAAAATTCAGAGTACAGCGTTTACAAGAACGGTCCCTGCAATATCGGCGGCACGGGAAATTATGCGGTCAATCTGACAAAGAACGGACAGCCGTTTTACAGCCTTATAATGATGGACAGCAACAGAGAAACGCACTACAACGGCAACAAAGAATACGGCTCTTTCACTCCGTCTCAGGTATCGTGGTACGGCTGGCTTCAGCAGGGACTCGTGGATAACGGCTACGATAAGTCCATGATGTTTTTCCACATTCCTTTCCCTGAATTCCAGGACGCATATGACTATTGGGAGCAGAGCGGATTCGATCCTTCGATAGGCAGCGGAAATAAGAACGAGGATGTATGCAGCGCTACCTACAATCCCGGAATGTTCAATAAAATTCTTGAGAAAGGCGCAACCACGCACGTCTTTGTCGGTCATGACCATGTAAACGATTTTACGGTAAATTATCAGGGCGTAACTCTTTCTTACGGCGTCAAGTCGTCAAGACAGTTCTATTATCAGGAAGAACTTCTCGGCGGTACGGTAATTAAAATTTCTCCCGATGCAGAAGTGACGATTGAAAGAAAATACCTTAACTGATAAATATTGTTATAAAACACAAGCGCGTCCGACATTGTCGGGCGCGTTTTTATGAGCTTATTTATCAGTTCTTTAATATTTGCATTTATGCGTTTTAATAATGTATTTTTATTAAACAGGCAGACATTTAAATGAAGAAGAATAACTGTATACAAAAACAACACGCGCAATTAAATTTTTCTGACCGTGTTGTTTAAATGGCGTTAAAGTAAATTGTTAATCTGCGTATTTTCTTATACCCAGAATGTCTGCAGCTTCAAGAAGTCTCTTCACGTCGTCTGTGTCCTGCCTGCCGTTTATGTCGGGAGCGACGTTTACGACAAGCACGTTGTTTTGAGAAGTAAGCTGCTTGTATTTGTCTGCGATAAACTTTGCGCTGACAAGCGGGTCTGAGGAGTACTTGGGATCCCAGAACCAGTTGTTCATATTCCTTATACAGATGGTAGCTTCGAAAGGCAGATAGTATAGCTCGCCTTTATGTTTATAAAGTTTGGGATCGTTTTCTGACGGGAAGTGAGGATCCCACAGCCTGAAATCTGAAGGAAAGTAGCGTATAGGCATACCTTTCTTATATTTTTCAGGTCTTAAACGGTTTAACGAACGTTTAGACCACGTGTAACCTATAGTTACGTTCACTGCGGTTGCGCAATCGGGCTGCAGGCTGTGTACCAGGTCGTAAAGACCTGCCACATTCCATTTTGAAGGACGTTTATCCCAGCCTCCGTCAAACCACAGTTCGACGATCTCTCCGTATCTGCCGTCAAGAAGTTCTGTAAGTTGGCGGCACATATAGTCGTAGTATTTCGCGTCGTCTTTATAGCATTTTTCGTGTCTGTCCCACAAAGAGTAATACAATCCCAGTTTTATCCCGTACTTTTTGCAGGCTTTTGCCACTTCAGTCACGACGTCGGTTTTGTTGGGAGAAAAGTTTACTGAATAATCTGTCGTGTCCGTTTTCCACAGGCAAAAGCCGTCGTGATGCTTGGTTATCAGCATCACGTACTGCATACCTGCCATATATGCGTTTTTTATCCAGCCGTCGGCATCGATGCAAGACGGATTGTATCCTGAGATCGGCAATTTGCCGTCAGACCATTCTGTGTCGAAAAAAGTATTTATGCCGAAATGAATGAACATTCCGTATTTTCTGTCGATCTGCGCTTGCTGACAGCGGTTGGGTTTATCTTACGGCGTCAGGGTTATCATAAAAATCTCCTTTTTTATTGGTGATAAAATCGATGATATTATACAGCGTTTTTGCGCCGAAGGCTATGGCGATCGGGATAAAAAGATTGCTTTGCACAAGGTAAACAATTCTGTTTGCCGAGAAAGTCATAATCTCTGAAAGCTCGTGGATAACGTAATATGATACGATCGCGCCGACAAACATAGCGACTGCTGAAACGAGAGAGCTCCAGGGCATGACGGTGCGTCCGTTATATCTTGAAGAACCTGCCGCGAAGCCTATGCTTGCGCATGTAATAAGGATAAGCACGAAAGGTCTGAAGACGATCGAAAGACAGCTGAGTATAAGCGCCGCCGCAGAAGGTAGTGCCGCCGCTTTGAAGCGCGTGCCTTTTGCAAGAGCGTAGCCGCCCATAATAACGAGTATGCAGATAAAGTATGCACCAAAGCCGTATCCTTCAGTCTCTTTGAGATAACCGCACAGGGTAAGCGAAGCCACGGTAAGAGAGAATACTGAAAAGAGTCTGTCTGCCGCTTCGGCGGCAACGCTTGCCGGGACGACAGGCGCGATGTAAGGCGCAAGAGGTTCTTCGTTCAGGAATTCTCCCGTAATTCCCGTTGCAAACAAAATCACGGTTATGAACGCAAAGCTCATAGTATAAAGCTTTTCTTCTACGGCGAGGAAAGACAGCATGACCGCTGCAAGAACGCCTGCCGCGACAGCTTTGAAGTGTTTTTCGCTTTCAAGAAGAGGAAGCGCCATGCCTATGAACAAACCGCTTACGCCCGTTGCTATTGCGGAAATTCTGGATAAAGTCATGATAACGTGACTTATACGCATATCGGGTGCGAGGATCTGAAGCATATCTACGTCGAAAAAGGTTATGAAAACGCATATCGCTCCCGTCAATGTTATCAGCACTGAAGGGCAGCGCTTGCCTTTAACTCGCAAAACCGTTCCGACGATCGCACCGACAACAGCAGTGAGTGCAAATAGAAGAGAGACAAAGTCGTTTCTGAGGAGAGGAAGATCACCGATTTTTATCAGCGGAGTTTCCGTGGTTATCGTATCAAAACAGAAAGAGTTGTATGAAAGCAGAATAAAAAACGTAAACAGAAAGACAGAGAATACGTTGAAGTTGATTCTGTTGTCAGCTATAAATTTTTTCATTGTGCGTTACCTCCGTAAATATTCAGAGCTGTTTCGACAGCGCGCCACAGGGAGAATTCGCTTTCGAATTTAACGTCGGCTGTCGTATGCCATACCATAATTCCGCCCATGCCGCTTAAAAGCGCATAAGCCGTTTTGTCGCGTACCATTGCGGGGCTGTTAAAGTATACGGGAGTGGGGATGCCGTAATTGTAACCGTCGCAGTAATAGATATTCTGGTAATAGTCGTATTCGGCAAAGCCGGAATATCCGTACTGCTCCATAAGCGCGTGTATCTGCGTGCCGTAGAAGGGGATACCGAGATTTATCTTGTCTCTGCTTATTCCTATGCTTTCGTAATATACAGAAGCTTGAGGACCGCAACCCCAGAAACTGCTGTGATAACCGTCCTGGTCCGCGATATCATATGTCATAACGTTGACAAAGTCGAGGCTGTCCTTGGCTTCTTTAGAATAATTTATATCGCGCGTGCCGAAAGCGCAGGACAGCAAAGCGTTTTCCTTTACGTTCATTTCATTGAGCATGCGCTCTTTAAGGCGTATAAGAAAAGCGTCAAAGACCTGATAGTCATAATCGGATACGGGGAATTCGTAATCGATGTCTATTCCGTCGAATCCGAATTTGTTGGCATAATTAATTAGGTTTGTGATAAATGTTTCTCTGTTGTCGTCCATTGCGGGATTGTTGCGCGGAGCACCGGTATTCGTGCCGAAGACCATAGAGATTTTTACGTCGGGAGAGCATACTTCGCGCATACATTCCATAACAAGCGCAAGCGCGTCTTCTTTGGCTTTCAGCGCTTCTTCGTTGAGAGTGCCGTCGCCGAGGAAGACGTTGCCCTGAGCGTCAAAGTTGATGCCGCAGTAGAAGAAAATGTGGGTGAGCATAGACAGCTTGTATTCAGACATATTTTCAAGAACGGCGGCTTTGCGTTCTTCAGGAGTTTTTGTTGCGTCTTCGGCTTCGGCAAGCCAGTTGTTTGCCACATAACCCGCAACTCTGAAATCGGGAGAATCGCGGGAAGGCTCGTTATAGACTTCTATTTCTTTTATTGAAGGGATCTCGTCGGATTGTAGGATTTCCAGTTTAAGATAGCGCGCAGTGGTTGGATCTACTGAGCAGAATCTGTGATATTCTATCTTGTCTGAAGCGAAAATTTTGCTGAAATTTTCTCCGTCCGAGGACGCGTAAAGGGCAAAAGATTTAACGTTCAGACCTTCTTCTTTTATTATTACGCTGTTGAAACTGACCTCTTTGCCCATATCGACGGTGAGGAAATATCCGTCCCTTCTGTCCGCAATGCGTACGGTGGAACTTTTTCCGTCAGTTACGCTTTTTATCGAAGAGCCGTCGTTGTCGGTTGCTTTTGCTCCCAGCGCTAAATTGTCTGACGACATATAATCGCTTGAAGCCAGCAGTTTTTTGTCAACGCGTGATGCTGAACACACAAGCGCAAGCACCAACACCGCGATAAGGACGGTGAAGGTAACGATTACCGATGGTTTGAACAGTTTTTTGATTTTCATAACTTTCTCCTTGATTGTCAGAAATTGATGTATTCGGCTATTTCCTGCGTTTTGGTTTTGTACAGGGATAAGTTATATTCTTTTCTTTGTTTCCAGAAATAAGTTTTGAGAGTGTTTTCTTTATAATTGTAATATTCAGTCGGAGAGAGAACTGCGCGCAGAAGTCTGTCGTAAGATGTTCCGTGCTGAGAAAGCGTTCCGTCACCCAGTACTTCTCTGAGTTTTTCCGCTGCGGCTGAAACGTCTACCAGCGGTATGTTTTCAAGAAAATCAATCGCTTCTTCAACTCGCTTTGAGGGTACTGCGTGGGTGGAAAGAGCGTATTGAAGAAGAGAATATTCACGCCTGAATGCGGCAAAGGACGTCTCAGAGTATTTATCGGGAGTGCTCAGTACTTCTTTTTTCTCTTCAAGCAGTTTTTCTGCTTTAGCGTAGTCTGCTTCGTAAGTCTGTAAAGGCGCGTTGTTTACCTGAGGTTTGCTTTCTTTTGCGTTTTCAGTGCCTGATATCGTATTGAGATTGAAAAGCACAAGTCCGTTATGAGAGAGCGTAAGAGTATAAAGTCCGTTTTCGTACTTTTCGCTGAAGCTGAACGAATTGTGATGATCGCCGTTTTCGTAGGGTGCCGTTATCCATTCGATCTGAGGCTTTTCAGAGGTCCTGACCGTTATTACAGTCGTTCTCATTTCAGAAGAATCGGCTTTTACGCGGTTGGTAACGGGATCGACCGTGATCCATTCCGTAAGAGCGTCCTGAGGCGTTTCGCTTCCGTCGAGCGCTGAAACCATATCGTATTTGTTCAGTCTAAAATTATTTATCTGAAAATAGATTTTGTCGGTGTATTGCCTGAAATAAGCATAGGTGTGCTCTGTGGCGCTTACGCCTATCTGAGAAGCGTTGCTGTAGTTCAGAGAAGTAGCCAAAGCAGATTTTACGCACCTTTTGTTTTCTGCGTTGTTGATATATAAAAATCCGTCGCCGCTTTTCGTCATATACGTATTTCCGTAAGCAGACGTGTTGAGGTAAGCCGCCGTATTTTCATCATCGGGTTTTTCTCTGAGAAGAGCTACGTTATGAGTGTCGAAAAGCTCTTTTTCTTCTGCGCGCAGATTTGCAGGCAGAAGAGGTATAATGTTGTATTCAGGCGTGCAGGGATAAAGATTGGATTCTTTGAGATTATAATTTATCGCCTTGTAGTTTTCAGCGCCGACTATGGCAAACTTTTCGCTTTCAAGCAGTTCTTCTCTGGACGGTATGTAAAAATCGCCCGAGAGGATCGAACGCAGAAAAGGAATCGTGGCAAATCTGAAAGTCGCGGTTTGTTTTCCTCCTACTGATACAGAGTAGAATTCAGCCTCGTTCTTAAAGCAGAAACCGCCGTTTGCCGCTACCATTGCAAGACTCATGACCTGCATATTTTCAGGGTAGTAGTAAATGCGTTCCCATTCGTTGTCTATATTGTTCCTGCCTTCGCCGAACAGCACTTTTTTGCCGTCTACCTGCCAGTGCCACCAGTCCGTAGCGACTCCCCAGCCGCCGATAAGTCCTGCCATATACAGACCTTTCATTACAGAATAAGAGGACGGATCTCCGTAAGATTCTTTATTCTGCATAAAGATATGTTCGCTGCATTCTTTCATAGTGGAGTAGAGATATTCGTTTTCTTCTATCCAGTCTGAGAAAGTGCCGTTTGTGCCGAAAAGGTTTGTATCGGTGAAGAATAGAAACTCGCCGTGCTTTGCCATGAGCCTTATTGCGTCGTTGACGTACCAGGCAAGATCGCCGTCCATTTGTCCGCGCCATTCTTCGCCGTTGTAGAGTTCTGCGGTGGAAAGACCGTAAAAGTATTCGCGGCTGCAAAATTCGTTTTCTATCCATTTAAGCGGCATCAGCCATTCGAAATGAGTTTCTCCGTTTACAAGCTGTATCGCGTAGGGAATAGCAGACTCGTCGCATTTATCCGCGAGACGCACCAGAGACGTCGGGTCTCCGCCGGGGGCGAAAACGTTGCCTTTGATGAGCATTATCACGGTAATTTCTTTTATATCGTCAGGGATCTGAGACCACAGCTCTTCGATGCCGTTTTCGTCGCCGTAATAAGTGACGATATGCAAAGGCTTTTCAGCAGAGATCTCTCGTTTTAATTCTTGTGTAACAGGTGTGAAATCCACGCTTTCGAGGCGTAGAGAAAGCAGTTCTCTCTGGAGATCTGACAAAGCGACGGGATTTTTCTCCCGCGAGGCGTAAATGCCGCAGAGTACGGCAAAAACAGTAAGAGAAAGAAGTATTAAGACGGTAATCACGATAAGCGTGATCTTTGCCGCCTTACCGCGCTTATGCGCAGAAGCCGTGCTGTTGTTTTTCATATTTCCCCTTATCCTTGTTTGCTTTGCGTTTGCGCGCTCGGCGATTTTCTAATCAAAACTTTCTCCCGTCCTGAGCTGCAACGCTCAAGGCGGAAGAAAATACTTAAAATTTAAGACTGTTTTTCAAGACTCAGTCTGACAACGTGGGTCAGGATCTGACCGGGTTTGATCGTTGTCAGAGGAGAGAGAGTTTCGATCTCAAGCATCTTGTCGCAGGTATAGCACTCGAGATTGCACGAATAATCTGCGAAGTCGCCTTCTTTGACGTCAAAATCCAGTTTGAACTGCATGCCTTTGATGTTTACGGCAACTGCTTTCTGAATAAAAGTACCCAGCTTGAAAGCTTTTTTGATCTCAACATTCTGCTTTACTCTGAGTTCGGAGTCGGTGAGCGTGAATCTTTCGTCCTTTATGTCCGTGTAGCTCCACAGTACGAGGTTGCGGTTGGGGAGAAGCCCTGTGTCTTCCTCTGACAGAGGTATTACGGCTTCAGCGCCTTTATCCATAACGGACAACGTCCATATAGCTACAGGGGGAGTGTTTTTGTCAGATACGTTTTGCATGCTGTGAGTAACGGTTGCATTGCCGTCTTCGTGCATTTCTACAGACATAACTTTCTTCAGTCCCGTAGTGGATTCTGCTTCAGAAATAAAGTCCACAACGTTGCCGCGTTCAACAACTTCTACGGGTGCGTTGTCAGGGTAGTATGTATCTTCGTATTCAGGGCTTTTCCACAGACGGTGACCGCCGTAGATGTGCCATATCCCTTTGCCTTTCAGATTTTCTCTGATAAAATCGCTGTCTCTGTTTATTGAATCCTGAGAATCTTCAAAGAAAATATTTTCGCCGCCTTCGTAGCCGTAAAAAATAATTCTGGGACCTACGTCTACAGTGACCAGCATTTTTTTGCCGCCTTTGCTCAGAACGGCGCATTTTCCGAATTTTTTATAATTTTCGAAAACCATAAATTCCTCCGTAGTTTATTGCATATTTAAACGAAAAGCAGACGTTTTGCGATTTCAGCAATTAGTCGAAACGTTTCGTATTTTCAATAACATTATATCACAATGTATTTTTTTAGTCAATGCCATTTATCGGCGGAAGGGATTGAAAAGCGATATTTTTGAATTTAAATTGCAGTGCGATTTACAGACTGACCGTATTCTGACTGCGGTATTATTGATTATTGAAAACCTTTTATTGGACAAAAGACAATGTATATAGTAAAACTATTGATATAAAAGGGGCATTAAGCTTATGATCTCTGTCCCTTAAACGGTATAAGGTGGAAAATGAACGCAAGTAAAAAAGCGGCGATATGTTTTGCTGTGCTCAATCTTTTTTCAATTGTTTTTTTCGTTGTTGTCGCTTGTCTCGACAAAGTGAACGCAACCGCCGCTTCTGTCTGTGCGTGCGTTGCGCTGGCAGTGCTGTGCGCAGATATGATTTACGCCGCCGCTTCGCGTTGTTTTGCGCTTACCCGTATAATCATATCGATCGTTGCCGTAAATCTTACCGCGGTCATGATTTCGGCATGTGCGGCGTTTACTGCCTTGACGGTATACGGGGCAGGATGTACAGGACGTAAAAAGATAGTTGTCGTTGCGGCAATGGCTGCGTGCGTTGCGAGCGTTACGCCTTTTGCCGTTATAGAGGGGACGGCGTACGGGGATTGTAAAAGGGCTGAGCTTTCATTTGCTCAGGCTTTCGGCGACATTGAAGTTGAAAAAGGATTGTCTGCGCCGTATAATTTTGCTTTGGAATTTGTCGAGATAAGCACGAAAAACTATTATGTAGAGAAAGATAAAGAATATTTTAAGGGCAGCGGAGTCGAGGAAGGTATCACTTTGCGTTACGACGCTTATTATCCGACAGGTGAAAGCAGAGGAGTGCTTATCAATCTGCACGGAAGCGGCGGAGACAAGGATAAGGGGAATTATGCGCACCGCAACAAGTATTTCGCTTCAATAGGTTATACGGTATTCGACATTCAATACGGGGATTACAATGAAGCCGGAACAGGCGAAATACCGTATTACGATACAACTCTCGAATGGCAGAATCGCATCTGAAACATATCGACGAATTTATAAAGTACGCCGGCGAGAATGAAAAAAGCGCCGATTGGTCCAATACGTTTTTGACAGGCGTGTCTATGGGCGGCACGCAGATCAGCAGATACGCGCTTTAGTATGCAAATTCGCTTTCTGAAACTTCGGTTGTTTTGCGCGGTATAATACCCGTATACCCAGGATATTCTTCAGAAGACGAAGGGGTATTGAACTGTCTGTCAGAAATATCTGAAGAAAGCGTACCTTGTCTTGTTGTAATGGGTGAGTACGACACGGTCGTAAGTCCTGAATCTGCAGACGAATATAAGTCAGCATACGAAAAGGCGGGCAATCCGTCATGCGCACAGATCAAAATATCTTACGCGGGGCACGGATGCGATTATTTTATGGCAGGCAGAAACAATCAGCTGCTGACCTATTATATGCAAAGATTTATGAAGGCTCTGAGCAAATAAGTATAATAATATTGATATTAATAAGGAAAGCACCGTTAGGGTGCTTTTTTTATTTGGATTTTTATTTTGTTCCAGTGAAACATGTCATTTTTTTGTTAATCATCTTGTATTTTTGATAGTTATAATTTATGAAAATTTGAAATATAGGCATCCAATGTAAAATCTTGATTAAATTTGCCGAAAAATATAACTAATGGTTGACAAATTATAAACAATTTGTAATACTATAATCAAGATGACAGCAAAAGTTTATATTGATATGAAAAAGCTATACATAATTACATAAAAATGTTATAATATTTGAACGATAAAAAGAAAATATTAAGATAATTAAAAGGAGAGTTGTAGATTTGAAAAGAAAAGCGATTGTTGTGTCGATATTTGTGTTGTTGGTGTCGGTAGCGTTGCTTGCTACCGGATGCTGGTTCAGTAACGGCGACGATCAGGATAATACCACAGATGTGGAAGATGAGACCAGGGAGTATAGAATCTTCTACAATGACGGAGAAACGACTCAGACGATAAACGTTACAAAAGGCTCGCTTTATTATATCCCTTCGATACCTGAAATGGAGGGGTATACTTTTGACGGACTCTACGATGCTGAAGTGGGCGGTACTAAATACGTTGCGGCAAACGGATGCTCTCTGTCGGTGTTCACTGATAGCAGAGACGTAATGCTTTTTCCCCGTTTTGTGCCGAATAAATACATAATAGAGCTGGATTATCAGGGCGCTGAAGTGTCGGCTGAAAGAGAGATTGTGGTTTATTATGACGAAGAAATAACATATCTTCCGCAGGTATACTATCAGAATAAAGTATTCAAAGGTTGGTTCATACAGCCCGGTTGCGAAGGAAAAATGGTTGCAGATCAAAACGGCGTTTTGCCGTCTATGGCGGTGTTCAATTCAGAAAACTACGATTTAGAGAGCGGAAGCAACAGAGTAAAACTTTATGCGGGATTCGACTTGTCTTTGGTAGAGGTTACCTTCTTCTGTGGCAACGAATTCCGTACAGAGAAAATGCAATACGGCACCAAGATCTCTGAAATACCAGTAAAATTCAGATCGGGCGGATTGCAGGTTTCGGCATGGTCATTGTCTCAGATAAATCCCGAGCAACACATTTTTGAAGGAGAGATAACTGAAAGCATAATGCTTTATGCCGCGAAATTTTCTCCTTACATAGATTTCGACCCGAACGGCGGCACACTTGAAAATGGAACTATCGTTGCAGATGCGGGCAGCAATATCAGTCTTCCCGTGCCGCAGAAAAGCGGCAGTATTTTCGTGTGCTGGAAAGACGAAAACGGCGTTAAATATACATCGAAAACAATGCCTGACACCAGCAAAAAGCTTACAGCTATGTGGTCGGCAAGCGCAAGCTTGAACAGAAATTCAAGCCACAATATTACTGACAGCGGAAGAAAAAATCAGCATAAAGACGTGATCAATTTTTCTCAGCTGTTCGGTCTCTCGCTTGAACAACTCAAGGCACAAGGTTATACCAACGCAAGATTCAGCTTCTCGCTTTACGTCAGTGAAATAGACGACGGAAATCAGTATTGGTTTCTTTCACGTTCGGCAGAAGGAACGGACAATATAAAAGAGAGCAGTTTCGAGCACGGCTCAGGTTATAAAGAAACGTCGTCCTGGTGGCACGATTTTACCGTTGAAACCACGCTGAGTTCATGCCGAGAAACGCTTTATCTGATGTACGGCGCTGACGGGTGGTTCGGAGACACCTGGAGAAACGAGAGACTCAAAATGACGATAACCGTTTATTGATGGAGAAAGATATGAAAAGATACAGAATTATAGCTTTAATTATGCTGGCAACGCTTCTTCTCGGCATTGTGCTGACTGCCTGCAATAACAATCAGACAAATGATAATACGCAGACTGGCGGAAACAATCAGGATACGGTGTACACGTTGCAATATACCGACGATGCGGGAACGCATACGCTCAGCGTAAAGCACGGTGATCTGTATTCTCTTGAAAGCGTACCCGTAAGAAACGGATATGAATTTGTCGGTCTTTACGATTCTGAAACGGGCGGCACACAGTATGTAAACGCGCAGGGGAGTGCTTTAGCTCCGTTTACCGACGATAAAAACATGGTGCTTTTCCCGAGATGGGCGGCAAAAGAATATACTCTTGTTCTCGATTATCAGGGAGCGGCTGTTACGGGAGACAGACAGATGTCGGTGAGTTACGGCTCAAAGCTTACAAATCTGCCTGTGAATCTGACAATGGCAAACAAGACTTTCGTAGGTTGGTTTACACAGCCTGACAAACAGGGCGTTCAGATCGCAGATCAATACGGAGTTATTCCTGGAAAGGATCTGGTAACGGAAAGGAATTTCGATCTTTCAGACCCTGACAGATACGTGTATCTGTATGCAGGATTTCAGGGCGAAATGTACGACGTAACGTTCTACTTCGGCGCAGGCATCGAGCCTGAGACGGTAAAAGTGGAGTACGGTACACTTATAAATAATGTTGTACCTTCAACAAGGGTGAACGGTATGGCTGTTTATAAGTGGTCGCTTAAAGAAAACGACATTGATCAAGAAAATATTTTTGAAGGCAGAATTACTTCAAGCCAGACTCTATATGCGGCAGAATACGCTCCGGTAATAGACTTTGAAACTTATGACGGTAATAAGGTTAATTCTCTTGTGCTTCCTGCCGGAAGTCCGCTGGCTTTGCCAGATGCAAAGAAAGAAGGATACAAATTCGCAGGCTGGTATCTCGCCGGAGGCGCAAAATATGAAGAAAGCTTTATGCCGGCTGAAAGCCTAAAGTTGTTTGCGAAATACTATACCGTACTGTCGTTCGATTCGAGAGGAGGAAGTCAGGTAAATGAGATCGCTTCTTTTTCAGGAGAAAAAATCGATTTGCCAAAACCAGAAAGAGAAGGATACATTTTTGCTGGCTGGTATAAAGAGAACTCTTTGTTTGAGTCTGAGGTTATGCCTTACGAAAGCACAAAGCTGAACGCATATTGGTATAAGGCGAATAAGAAAAAGATTTTAATAACGGAAGATACTGGCTATGGCTGGGATATAATAAAATATAAAAATCCGAAGTTTCGCTATACAATTAATCTAAAAGAACATATTTCAGAGGTCGATTGGAGTAAACCAGTTACAATAATAATTGAAAGCAGTGCATTTATTTTGCATGATGGGGTAGGTCCATATGCTACAAAAGAACATTTCTGGCTCTATTATAGGCAGATGGCTGAGGAGCAATATTTACTTGATCATACAATAATAAATCACGCAAACAACGGTATTGATTCTGCGGGAAAGGAAATGACATGGATGAATATAGTTACTGTGCCAGAAGGTTTAATATATATTGCTTTGTCAGCAGATATGGATGGGGAGTTTCAATATTCTGCTGGGTGGAGAATGTATAATTACTACTGGACAATATATTATCCTGACACAAGCAAATTATATTGATAATAAATTTTAGGGAGGTTGTTTTATGAAAAAGAGACTGTTAATGTTTATGATTGTTGTCATCGTCTTTATCGGTGCGGCAGTCGGTTTCGCTTCTTGCGACAAGGCTAAAGACGTAATAAACGACATTCGAGTCGAAGAAGTTGAAAACATTTCTTACGACAACGGATTTATCACGTGGAATAAAGTAAACGCTGATTATTACACCGTGTCAATCAATAAAGGAGAACCGCAGAGATCGAATTCGACTACGTTCGCATACGACTCAAAAGGGGAGACTTTTGAGGTTACCATAGTGTCTGTACTCGGCGAAAGCACTGCAACCGCAAGCAAGACTTTCATACCTCTTGCCCCTGTGGATGCGGATCTCGTAAACGTATCTGACGACGGAAAAATCAGTTGGGAAGCCGTAAGCGGCGCAAACGCGTATCTGATTACGGTAAACGGTCAGCAGGTGGCTTCTCCCGTAACCGATACCGTATACGAAGACCTCAAAGTGGGAAGCAACAGGGTGAAGATCAAGCCCGTTGTAAGCGGCGACAGTTCTTACTATTCGTCATGGAGCTCGGAGATCAATGTATACATATACGCTGCTCCCACCGTGCTCAGGTATGACGGCACAACGCTCAGCTGGTCTGGCAATGCTCAGACATATATGGTTACCGTAAACGGCGTATCAAAGACCGTAAACGGCAATTATATGGAATACAATTCAGGCAACAAGGATTTTGACGTCGAAGTCAAAGCTATAGGCAATCATACTTCTACATACGATTCTGCGGCGCTCAAAGATTCTTATTATTACCTTGATCCGGTAACCAACATAACCGTAACCGACGGCATACTTACATGGGACGAGGTTAAAGGGGCAGAAGGATACCGCATCAGTGTGGACGGCGTTGTTCAGGGCGCAAAGCTTACAGAAAACAGCTATGCGCTTGTCAGCGGAAAGTCAGTGAGAGTTAAGCTCATGCCTTACAACGAGAGCGGCAACTATTTTTCTTCATGGACAAACGAGCAGACATTCTTCATTCTCAATGCACCCGTTGCGAAATGGAACAGTTCTATCGAGCCTGACGGCGAAGCTAAAAACAATTTCTATTGGGACAGCGACAGCACTTACGGCTTCACCGTAAAACTTGAAAGAGACGGGCATGAGCCTGAGATATTCTCGATTGCTTCAGCTACTTCGTTTGAATACGCATACAGCGAAGTCGGCGTATACAAGGTGTCCGTCAAGGCGAATGCACAGGCAGGCGACGCTACTAAGTTCGATTCTGCTTACAGCAAGCCCATCATAGTTGAAAGACTTGCCGCTCCCACGCAGGCAAGCAACAATTTCATTACCAGCGATCCCGACAATCTCGCAAAAGGCTTCACCGTAAACTTTATCGGCGTGACGGGCGCGACAAAGTACAGACTTTATAAAGAAGGATCTGCGGTTGAAAACGCTAAAGAAACCACAGGCAGTTCGATGGTCGTTACTGAAGTAGTCGACGGCGCCGTTGTCGAAAGCACGCCCGTTAATTACAGCATACGAAGCATTGGCGGCGTAAAGACCGTGGGCGGAAGCACGTATGTTACGCTTTCAAGCCTCAGCTCAAAATCTCTTTCTTTCACCGTTACCGTCAGCGCTATGCCTGAAAATCTGACAATGGCAGGTTTCGACGCGTCATGGAATACCGTAAGCGGTGCCAACGGATATGCCGTAGCATACGGCAATACGACCGTTGCTGCGAACGAGAACAAGCTCGATCTTTCTTCGATTCAGCCCGGCACTTACGACGTAAAGGTTTGCACCAGAGGAAACGGCGGTGCGACACTTGCTTCCAACTATACTTCTGCAATTAAAGTTCAGAGACTTAATGCTCCTTACGATATCAAGATAATCGCCAACGACGGCAACGGCTTGCTTCAGTATTCTCAGGGAGACGTTATCAGCGGTTTCATTGCAGGCTATACCGCATATATCGGCACTGAAAGCACGGCTATCGGGCAGGACAAGTTCGATGAAATGTACAATTACATTACGGTAAAGGGCACTGCGCTCAGCATGACTGCGGACGCAAACCAGTTCAACAGCGACAACACCGTTTACTATATGACTTCGCCGCGCTCAGCTACTAAAATGTTTATAAGACTTGCGGCTCCCAAGTTCTCAGACGGTGCGATTTCTTCGCTTACAGACCTCGTATGGGAAGCGAGCGACAATATCAATACGGCGGTCTATACGCCCTCTTATCAGCTCGTCATCAACGATACGGCAAACACAGAGAGCGTGTCCACCAGATATTCGCTGAGCGGTCTTGCGGCAGGGGATTACAGAGTAAGCGTAAAAGCTATCGGCAACGGCACTCAGTATCTGGACAGCGAAATGTCAGAGACGTTTACGTTTACAAAGCTTGATACGCCTGACTTTGCCATCGAAAACAACTGCTACGTCTGGAATGCGGACGCAAGAGTTACCTCTTACGCTCTCGAGATAGACGGAGAGAGAGTAAAAGAGGGTATATCTGTTGCAGGAAGCCAGTATTCTTACAAGCCCAGATACACCTCGCTTGGAGATCATTCAGTGAAACTTTACGCTGTTGGCAACGGAGTGGATACTGTGAGCAGCAACGCTTATAATTACACTCAGAAGACCTCTCTGCTTTCAGCTCCCGAATTTGAGATCACGGGTGAGAGAATTGGCGATAGCAAGGGCGGAACAGTAACCGTAACGCTTAAAAACGCGGTTGCAAACGCGAGCGGTTATCAGTACGAAGTAGGCGGCACGAGCAAATATTCTGATTCTGCAAGTTTTACCAAAAAGCTTGAAAGCGACGGCAAGTGCAACGTAAGAGTGAAGAGTGTAGGCGGCGTTATTGACGCAGACGGCGTTTATCATCTCGATTCCAACTTCTCTCAGACAAAGACGCTTACTTTCCTTCCTTCCGTCAACGGCGGAACGTTCTCGATAAACGGCAACGGTCAGATTATGTGGGGAAGCGTATCTTTTGCTCAGGGGTATGATTATCAGATCAGATTTGACGACGGCGCATGGAGCGATATTACTCACTCAAACGGCTCAAGCGTTCTTGTCGAGAACTATAAAAATTATAAGCATATCTATATCAGGGTTAAAACTTCGTCCAACAACACTCCCGGATACGTGGATTCCGTATGGACTGAATGGGTATGGACAAACAATAACGCGTAAGGTAAATGGATATTTTCGTAACGTTGATTGTAAACTTCTTATTGCAGATGCTGTTCACGCTGGGCATTATCGTGATGTTCGGCGTGACGATAGCATTCTGCAATTCGATGATATACCGCAATTTAGGCAGTAAAGGCAGGGCGTTCTGCATTGCTACGGGGTTTATCGGCACGCCGATACACGAAGCGGCTCACGCCCTTGGCTGTCTTATATTCCGTCATAAGATAGTGGAGATAAAGTTCTTTATCCCCAATTCTCAGGACGGCACTCTCGGATACGTTTCGCACAGCTACAATAAAAAGAGCATTTATCAGCGTATAGGCAATTTCTTTATAGGAATAGCACCGATAATCGTCGGAGCGGGAGTTCTTGCTTTGTTGCTCTTCCTGTTTCTGCCAGATATGTTTTCAGAGGTGCTCAGACAGCTCAAAGACGTCGATTTTCTCGGCGGAATAGGCGAGTCGTTCAGAGGAATTTTCAAGACTTTTGCGGCGATGTTCTCATATTTCGGGACGTGGCAACTGTGGGTATTTCTTATCCTCGGCAGTTTCATAGCCATGCACATGACGCTGAGCAAAGCGGATATAGACGGTGCCGTGAGCGGTCTGACGCTTTACGTCGCTCTGATTTTCGTCATAGACCTGATATTGGTATTTGTAAGCGGATCAGCTCTGACGTCTTTCACTTCAGCGGCGGTATATTGCGGAACGTTTTTATTGTTCTTCTTCTGCCTGTTTGCGATAATTGCGGCAGTATGGCTCATTTTATCTAAAATACTGTCGTTTTTTATTAAATAGTGCAGGGAAATAAAATCACAACACTTGCGCGAAGCGATTCTGACAGCATAGAGATGATGCAAAAAGGATAGGCACAATATGACAACAAAATCATTATATTAACGATATCGGATTTGTGTCGGCTATAAAATCCTAAAGATATTTATCAGTTAAAGCAAATAAACACATCAATTAAAACATAGCAAAAGTTGAATTTCATCATATAAGGCAACCCGAGATATTTCGGATTGCCTTTTTTAATGTCTGCAAAAAGGGGATAAAAGAAAAAGCAAACAAAGTTAGGTTCGACTTTGTTTGCGTATGGTGGAGACAACAGGACTTGAACCTGTGACCTCATGCATGTCAAGCATGCGCTCTAACCAACTGGGCTATGCCTCCACGCGAGTAATGCGATTATAGCATAAAAATCGGAGTGTTGGCAAGGAAAATTAACGGGTTTGTAAAAAATATGGGGAAATCCGAATAAGAATATATTTATATTAAATATATGTGTGCAATTTAATCACAAATGTTTGCTTATTCTACGCTGTCGAAAATGCTATTGAAAATTCCTCTGTGATATGTTACGCTGATATACGGAAAAGACGCATAATATACGATTTGTGCAGATTTGTTTCGGAGGTATAAATGGAAAACGCAATAGAGAAATACGTTTCAATAATCCCGAGCGTAAGACAAAAAAGATTGCAGAGAGAGAACTTCAACGTATTTTTTCATTACGGCTTAAACACTTTTACAGGAAAGGAGTGGGGTGACGGAAAGGTCGATCCTGTAGTTTTCAATCCCGAATGTCAGAATACTGATCAGTGGATCAGAACGGTAAAAGAAACAGGCGCTTACGGCGTTATTCTGACGTGTAAGCACCATGACGGTTTTTGTCTTTGGCCAACTGAGACTACTGCCTACAATATATCCGCAACGCCTTACAAGAACGGCAAAGGCGACGTTGTGAGAGAGGTAAGTGAGAGCTGCGCAAAGTACGGCGTCAAATTCGGCGTATACCTTTCGCCGTGGGACAGAAATCACCCCAAGTATTCAACGCCTGAATACAACGACGTGTATTGTCAGCAGCTGAGAGAACTTCTTACTAATTACGGAGAAGTGTTCTGTGTGTGGATGGACGGCGCGTGCGGCGCGTATATGGACGGAAAAGAAAAGCAGGAATACGACTGGGAAAGGTATTTTGCGCTTATCAGAGAACTTGCTCCCGACGCATGCATAAGCAATTGCGGACCCGACGTAAGATGGGTGGGCAACGAAGGCGGATTCGCACGTGAAAGCGAATGGAACGTTGTGCCCAAGTTTGCATACGACATTCAGACCATAGAGGACAATTCTCAGAAGGCTGACGACGGAAAGTTTGTTGAAAAGGGAGCTGACGTGGTGTTTTCTGATCTGGGCAGCAGAAAGTTCCTGTCAAGATACAACAATTTTATATGGTATCCCGCAGAGGTCGACGTGTCGGTAAGACCGGGTTGGTTTTATCATAAAACGCAGGACGGATTGGTAAAGAGCCTTGACGAACTGCTAAGGATATATTATACGTCGGTGGGCGGCAACTCTTTGCTTTTACTTAATTTCCCGCCTGACAGAAGAGGACTCATTCACGAAAACGACGTAGCCTTGGCGCAAAAACTGGGCAAGCACATTTCAGACAGCGAAAAGCAACTGATAAATATAAAAGAAATAAAAGCTCCGACGGCGGGAAATGGCTGCGCGGCTGAAAACGTAAAAGAAGACGGCTACGACAAAGAAACGGGTGATCCGCTTTCATTTTATACGCCTGAAAAAGAGAGCGACTGCTACAGGATAGAGCTTGTCCTTGAGCAAAAGAAAAAGATAAACAGAGTCACAATCGTTGAAAACACCGCTTTTTCTCAGAGGATAGAAAAATTCAGCGTATATGCCGATCTAGGCGGCAAACTTAAAAAAGTTTACGAAGGCAGTACCGTCGGCTACAACAGGATATGCGTATTCGATAAAGCAGTCAGTACCGATAAGATCGTTATTGAAATTGAAAGCTGCCGCAAAAAGCCTTATATAGAGTATATAGGCGTTTACGAGGACAACGGAGTAAAAATCAAAAAGCCAAGATTTTTCAAGCTGAGGCAGTTTATACACGAAAAATCATATAAATGGTTCATTGAAAAGGAAAATAAAAAATATTGCTCAAAATAATCATCGCCCGTGTTGATTAACGCAGATAATCGGAGGATAGAAAAATGATAAACGTAATACCTGCACCTTTGAGTGTGAAAGAAAAGGAAGGCTTTGTTTCTTGCGGAAACAAGCTGAATGTATCGGGTGATTTCCCTGAAGCGGCAAAATTCGTTGCATCATATCTGGGCAACGGAAACGGAGGGGAAGGCGTTAAACTTATCTTTAAAAAGCAGGACGGCATAGCAGAAGAGGGATATTCCCTCAAGGTGGGGAAAAACGACATAGTTATTTCTGCATCGACTGAAAAAGGAGCTTTTTATGCAATCGCAACGCTTGCTCAGATAATTGACGGAAACAAAATTCCCTGTTGCGAAATAGAAGACAAACCGAGATATTCATTCAGAGGTTTTATGCTGGACAGCGCAAGGCATTTCTGGAGCGTTGAAACGGTAAAACGCTATATAGACCTTATGGCAAGGCTCAAGATGAATGAATTCCATTTTCATTTGTCTGACGATCAGGGCTGGAGAGCAGAGATAAAAAAATATCCGCTTCTTACTGAAAAAGGCAGCATAAGACGCAACACCCAGCTTTCTCTTTACGGCTACAATTCAGGAAAAGAAGCGCATGACGACGTTGAATACGGCAGAGGTTGTTATTATACTCAGGAGCAGCTTAAAGACATAGTTGCCTACGCCGCTGAAAGACACATTGAAGTTATTCCCGAAATAGATATGCCGGGGCATATGGTGGCGGCGATATCTTGTTATCCCGAGCTTTCATGCAAAGGAGAACCCACCGAGGTTTCTACAAGATGGGGCGTAATGGACAATATCTGCTGCTGCGGAAAAGAAGACGTTTTCAACTTTGCAAAGGACGTAATAGACGAGCTTTGCGAGATATTCCCGGGCAGATTTTTCCATATCGGCGGAGACGAAGTCCCCAAGAAGAGATGGAAAGAATGTCCTGCTTGTCAGGAAAAGATACGCAAGGAAGGTCTTAAGGACGAAAACGCGTTGCAGGGATATTTCAACAATAAAATGGCGGAATATCTCAGGAGCAAAGGAAAGAGAATGATAGGCTGGAACGAGATCCTCGACGCGCAGGATATAATGGATACGGATATCGTGGCGCAGTGGTGGGTAAATCACAGCGTAGGCAACGCTCAGGAAAAGAAATGGATAAAGCGAGGCGGAAAGGTGGTTATGTCGCCGGTGGGCTATGTTTATATGGATCATCCTTTCCATATTAGACCGCTGAAAAAGACATATTCTACGGACGAAAGCCTTCTGGGAGAAGGAGCGGGCAGCGGAATACTGGGCATGGAAATTCCTCAGTGGACAGAATACATTCGCTGTGAAAAGAAGCTGGATATGCTCACCGTTCCCAGGCTCATCACTTTTTCTGAAGTATGCTGGAGCGATCCGAAGAAGAAGGATTATTCGGATTTCGAGCGCAGACTCGAAGGCAAACGCGGTTATTTTTCTGCAATAAAATGTCCGATATGTCCTCAATATCTTTACAGAGGAAAAGTAAGACCATGGTATGCCGTTACGGCGGGGCTTAAGTGGGCGCTTTGGTATAAGAACGTCAATTACGAGTGGGATATAATGAGAGATAAACTGTAAAACGATTGATTTTGCCGTAAAACGGACGTAAATTGTTGGCAGGACTTGAAAACATCGGCAAAACCGTGCTAAAATATACTCAGGTGCAAAAACCGAACGTTTGGCTGAAAAGCAGTATATTTTCGGATTAAGGTAGCTTCACGGAGGGACAGCGGTTGCTATGAAAAAGCATACAGGATTAAAAGTTTTTATTGCCGTATTGGCGTCTATAGTTGTGGTCGTCGGGGCTTTTGCGGCGGGTTTTGCACTCAGTTCGGTAAAGGGGACGCCCAGTGCCGAAGTATGGGAGGCGGATATGGAGTACAAAATAGAGAATACAATTACGTTGCAGAAAACGCCGGGTAAGGATTTCGTTGTTCTCAATCTGACTGATATCCAGTATAACGACTTCCTCGATATAGGTCGTCGTAAATACACGGAAGAAACGGTGCGAGAGCTTGTGGAGAGAGTCAAGCCTGATCTTATCACTATGACGGGAGATCAGATATGGGCGCCTTTCGTCAAATATTCTATCGAAGATCTGATAGAATTTATGGACAGTTTTAAGATCCCGTGGGCTCCCGTAAACGGCAATCACGACGGTGAAGGCAACGTCGATCTCAACGCAGCTGCAGAAAAGTATGCCGAGTCAGGGTATTGCTTGTTCAGAAAAGGTCCCGGAAATATAGGCGGCGTGGGCAATTATGTTATAAACGTCATGGAAGGCGACGTGATAGTTGAGTCGCTTATCATGATGGATTCAGGCTCAAGTGCGGATTTTGACGACCTTGCAGACGAGGACAAGCTGTACGGATGGGAGCTTGACGACGACTTTGAACTGAAAAGAGATTCTGAAGGCAATCTGATTCAAAGGCAGATAGGTCACGACTACGATTATTTAAAACCTTCGCAGACAGAATGGTATCGTTGGTGCGTACGAGGTGCGGCGGCTTATAACGAAAGCAAAGGCGCGCCCGCTCCTGAATCCGCGTTGTTCATACATATCGCTCTGCCTGAATATTATTACGCATATTGCGATTATCTGATCGACGGAAAAAGCGAGGAATACGGCTTCTTCGGAGCAATGAGGGAGGACGTGTGTTGCAGCAAGAAAAACAGCGGAATGTTTGACGCGATACTTGAAGAGGGCAGCACGAAATACGTGTTTGCAGGACACGATCACGTCAATGACTTTTCTCTGATATATAAGGGAGTAAGGCTTACGTACGCTCTAAAGACGGGCGACAGATGTTATGCCGACGACGACGTCAACGGCGGCACCGTGTTCAGAATAGGAGAGAAAAGAAGCGTAAATCACGAATATGTTGATATAGATTGATTATATCAATAAATAACATACGCGCTTGCGGATTTGCGGCGCGTTTTTATTTGTAACAATTTATGTGTAAGCCAAATTGTCGGTGTGATCGATAATATAATGCAAATGCAAGAATGTTTTTGCATAAGTCAAATCGTATTGTATTATTTTATACGCTGTGGTACAATATAATAAATAAACCGCGGAGGTCAAACGATGAACACATTGTTTATAAAAATTTATATGACAGACGGCAATGCAGACTGGCTTGAAAGAAAAGGCGTTTATCTGAAAGAGGTTACTGAATTCAGGTCAAAAGCGGCTACTGTCTACAGCCTTGACGCTCATATCGCAATCATACCCACCAGATCTGTATACTGCTGTGTGGCAGAGGTCGAATGCGACAAGGTACTGAATGAGGAAAAGAAAGATATCGATGAGATAATAAGAAAACTCACTGAAGATTACGTCGAGGAGCAGAGCGGTGCGGTCGTTCGTCCTTCAGACGTAAAGATTATCTACCGTCAGTCAGCTTCTTATTGATAAGATCTTATTAAAAGCAAAAGCGCTTTGCTTACGCAAGGCGCTTTTATTTTATTCTGATCCAATTGCGTTATTTTTGTATTACGGCATATGTTGTAAAGTTTATGTCGTTATAATCCTCTGACGTCTGCATGCTTATGTTGAAACACGCGGTATAATATGACAGCTGCGCGGCAGGCAGGGTAACGGGTACTTTTATTGTCAGAATTATTTTGCCTTTATCAGGTTCAGATGCAGAAGCTTCAACCGAGCTGCCGAATGTCAGTCCGCTGTTGGTAGTGTGTATGGTGCCGTGGTCGTCAACGTATTTGTCGACAACGCTTACTTTGAGAGTGTTCAGAAAAGTCGGGTTATAAGCGTTTTCGGCAATGGTCAGGCTGAATTCAAACTTGCCGTTTTTCAGCGGTGAGCTTATATATTCAAAATAAGCTTCGTTGTCGTTTTTTGTTACCGTATAGTTGAGCGTGATCGGCTCTGAGCCGTAATCTCTCAGATAATCGCCCCAACGGAAATTTGCTTCGTCAATAAGAGATACGGTAAAAGAGTAGTTCCCCTCGGTCGCAGAGGTGTTCAGTGCGATATAATAGTCATATACTGAATTTTCTTTGACGATAATAATTTTCGCGCTTGCTCCTTCATCTCCTGCTATTAGCGGAGTCGTTGAACCGTCGTTGTAGACGGGCAGTTTTTTACCTTCAGAATCCCTTACGTCAGTCATCTTAAAGAAAGTAATTGCGGCATCGTTATCGTCTGTAAGAGTCAGAGAATTGAAAAATCTGAATCCGCCTGACGCATATTCGTTCAGGGTAATTTCTCTGTCTATAACGAGAGCTTCGCCGCTGTAGTCGAATTCAAACAGTCCCGGCTCTATTCCGAAATAGCCTTTTGTAGCTATAACTTTATACTCTACGTAAAGACCTTCGGTGTCGTAATTGTTTTCGTCAAGAGCAGGAACGAGGGCTCTTTTATATGTTTTGTCAGGAGTGGATACGCTTACTTCTTCGTCGGGATTGAGCCAGGTGTCGGCAGTTTTCAGATATACGCTTTCACCTGCGCCGTTTACTGCGTAAGCGGTGAAAGAACTGACAAGCACGTCAGATATATTTGCATTGCCGGGACCGTCTTCGATGTTGAAATAATATGTTGTCGTCTGAACTTCGGGAGCGGTCATCTCAAGTTTTTCTCTGTTCACGGTTACGCGCTTCAGGTCAGTTATTTGACGCGCGTAGTTGCCGCTTTCAGCAACTTCGGCATAGATATAATATTCTCCTGCTGGCATAAGATAACCGAATTCAGAATAAGGCGTATAATGTGCGGAGGCTTTTATAAGATCCTTGAAGTTCAGAGAAGAGCCTCCGGAGGTCAGTTCATCGTATTTTTGAACAGTTATGTAATAAAGCCATACGTTCTCGTCATTGCCCGAGAATATCAATTCGTCGGAATAACCGTTTACCTCGGCGGTCTCGGTAAGGTCGGGCATAAGGCTGTAATTCCATTTTGACGGAATGCCTGAAAGCGTGTAATTTGCTGAAACGGACGGCAGTATAGTGAAATACACTTTTGCGGTAAAGCCTTTGTATTCGTATATGAATTCCCATGATCCTATGTCGTAAACAGACGGGTCGCTTTCAACGGCATTGCCGTCGTGCTTTATTTCTTTCAGTTTGAACTCTGCGTCGGTTTCCGAGATAGGAGTTTCTGAGCCGTCATCGTAAACGACTTTAAAACTTACGTCGTTTGGGGCAGGGTAATCTCCCTCCTGATCTACGGAGCTTTTATAGAAGAATTCACCGAGATTGAGCTGATCGAAAGCAAGTCCGTCTTTATCGAGTGCGAGAATTTGTCTGATTTCCAAAGGTTTGTCTTCACATGCTGAAAAACCTGCTATAACGCATAGAACAAGCGCCGCGGTTATAAGAAAAATCAAGCTTTTTTTCATAAGACCTCCTTTTTCCGCTATATTGCGGAATGTGCGGTATTCATTTATATGCCGCAAAGGATAGGGTCTGGGCATGAAAGTAAAATATATCCTTAAGTTTATTTTAACATAGGAAGTTTTATTTGTAAATACCCGATATTTGTAACACTGTTTTATGAGGGGCGAAATCGGATAAATATTATGTCTTTTAGTCATATTTGTATGACTATTTTGCTTGGTACGCGGATTTAAAAAGACGGAAAACAACAGAAAAAACCGCTTTGCAGTACAGCAAAGCGGTCAGTATATAAATTTATTGCATTTTCTATATATTGTTGATTACTCCTGTGAACAAAGGTATGTCGTTCTGATCGGTAAGAATAAATCCGAAGGCTTTGTTTACGATAAAATCTTGATACACTTTAGTGTATTCGTCAGGTTCAGATGCGCTGTCGCCGGGGATTGCCACGACAGCCGCGCCTTCGATACCTTTTTTGTTTACCTCGAGCCTTGTTGCGTGAACGACTTTGGGGCAATACGCTTTTATATCTGTGTTTGAAGTATCGAGCAAAGAAGAGAAATCGCAGTTATTTTCACTGAACAGAGAAGTTATTCCCATATCTTTGAGAATCTGCATGATATCATTATTGTAAACCGCGTCAAATTCAGGGAAAATACAGCGCGTGTAATAGCGAATGCGCGCGTCTTCGTCGATTGATTTGAAATCGGATATCGAGTTCACTTTATCAAGCGTATCTGCGTTGAAAACGTCTTTGACGGTATATCCGTCGTCAGGTACGATAAATTTGAGTTTGTAGCCGTGATTGGTTTCAGTATAGAACATATTGTATCCGTTGCCGTCGTAAGTTCTGCCTGCGTTGTAAAGACCTTGGAGAAACTGTTCTTCTTTGTCGCTGCTGAGACCTCTGAACGTGTATTTTTCAGAGGTAAAAGACAGGTCGTTTCCGTCGTCGAACCATGTGTCTTTTAGATAAAGCGCTGTGATGAGTGTAAAAAGCGTTTCACGGCTGAGTTCAAAATCTATGTCGATAAGTCCTTTTGTATTCTTTTTTACAAAATAACTGACTGCGCGGTTGGCGTTTTCGTTGTCATTTGCAAAATCGGCAGAATAGGAGTAACAGAAATATTTCTGAGAAAGAGAATCTATGCAGTTCTGTCTGAAAGGCAGGTTTTCTGCAAGCCATATCGAATTGGCGACAGACAGTTCTCCCGTTCTGAAATTGTCCTGCATAGAACGGTAGAGCATCGAGTAGTTTTCAGAAAGCTCAGGATAAGTCGTGGAGAGGACGGAGATTATCTCGTCGCGCGTTTGTCCGTATGAACTTTCTGCAGCCAAGGCAAGCGCCATATAAACTGCAACGGGAGAAACCGAAATATTGCCCTCATCGTTGTAACTGTTGTAAACGTTTGCTGAAAAAGCCGAAGAGAATTTTTTCACGCTTTCGCTGATGCTTTTGTAGCCGTTAGACGACATTTCTTGATAAGACAGAGGCGCGGCTTGGGCTGGAGAGCCGAGTGTGGTGCTTTTGCCTTTATTGTCGCAGGATGCGAAAAGCGTTGCTGCTATGACAAGACAGGATATTACTGCAATTATTCTTATAGACTTCTTCATGTTTTCCTCCTTAAAATTGCTGACATGAGTTGTCGCCTTTTATCTTATATACTGTCAGAAGTCAGATTTTTTCGGTTTTACGGCAATTTATGTGCTGAGATATAAAACTAAAGGCAGAGTAATCGTATATAAAAAAGTCCTTCCCCAAAAGGGAAGGACTTAAGTATTAAAGCCGGATCGAGCTTCAGTGCTTGCCGTCAAGACGGACAAGCGTTCTCAACGTATTCTTTGCCGCTTCCTGCATTTCTCCCAGCGTTATGCAACCTTCTTTATCTATCGACTTAATAAGGTCTTTATATTTTTTGTATCCTCCCGTCGAGTAGTTTAGAGTGCCGGGCATAAGCACGTCCACGCGTGAACGTATTCTGTATGAATTATCCTTTATTTTTTCAAATTCAGGGCTTGTGCTTCTTCTCATCCACCAGTCTGTAATCACCGTGCCGTCAAAGCCCCATTCTCCGCGCAGTACGGTAAATACCGTATCGTAGTTGTAATGACACCATACGCCGTTAAGTTTGTTGTAAGACGTCATAATGTTTATCGGGTTGCTTTCCTTTACGCAGATTTCAAAGCCTTTGAGGTAAATCTCTCTGAGAGCGCGCTCGGATACGCGGCTGTCGTTTACATTGCGTTTTACTTCCTGGTTGTTGCAAGCGAAGTGCTTGGGACAAGCCGCCTTTCCGCGACTCTGGATTCCGAGAGTGAATGCCGCCGCGAACTTGCCGCTGATAAGCGGGTCTTCCGAGTAATATTCAAAGTTTCTGCCGCAAAGCGGATTGCGATGGATATTCAGACCCGCACCGAGAAGGACGTCGGTATTGTAATGATTCATTTCTTCAGCAACTTTCTGATAAAGTTTTTGCACCAGTTTTGTATCCCAGGTGCAGGCAAGCGCCGTGCCGCAGGGCAGCAGAGCATTGTAATGACCTATCCTTATACCAGCAGGTCCGTCGGTGGTTACGACTGCGCGCACTCCTTTCTGGTTGAGGGATTTGATTATTCCGCCGTATGTGCCTGCATTGCCTGATACGCCCTGAGGCGCGTTCATACAACCGTATCCTCTCGTCAATGCCTGAAGTTCTTCATTGTCAAGCACGGCGATAAATTCGTCAATAGAGAGTTTGCCTGACAGCACGTCTTTGAAGTTTTCTCCGTTATAAGGCTTCTGCTTTATCGCTTTGGGCAGATTGTCGGTTATCCTCTTTTTCAGGTCGTAGTTTGCAACGGGGACGTCTTCGTATTTTGCAGTTATTTTTCCGTCTTTTTCGATTGCTTTCAGGCGGGGGAACGGGTTCTTTACTTTGCAGACGGGGCTTAAGGTGCAAAGGATCTTATCTTCTTTAAGAGAGTATTTTCCTGCAACGGTCTGCGCCCTTACGTTGTTGCCGACAAAGAAGACGTATTCTCCTTTTTCGAGAACGTAAGAATATTTGTTGCCCGTAGCTCCTCCGTCATCATAAGAAGCGTATGAGTAATCGTCGCATTCAAGAGTAATATCAGCGCTTTTTCCCGCTTCTATCACAGGAGTTTTTGCAAAGGCAGTGAGCACTCTGGAGGGCTTGCCGAGCATTCCTTGCGGCGCGCTTGCGTAAAGCTGAACGACTTCGCGTCCCGCGCGTTTGCCTGTGTTCTTTACCGTAACCTCTACGCTTATTCCTTTTTCCGTCTTTGTAAAATTCTTGACCTGTATATCGAAATCGGTATAAGAAAGACCGTATCCGAAAGGATAGAGGACCTTGTCTTTTGCAAAGGTTTCAAAGTAGCGGTATCCGACAAAGATATCTTCGCGGTATTCGTTGTATTCCAATCCTCCGAAGTTGGGAGACGAAGGGTAGTCTGCATAATTTTTGGCAATTGTATCGGCAAGTCTTCCTGACGGGTTTACTACGCCTGTAAGCACGTCGACGACAGAGTTTCCGCTTTCCATACCGCCTTGCCAAGCGTATACCACCGCGCTCAGCTTGTCGCCGTAATCGAGAGCCCACGACATGTCGACGACGTTGCCTGCGTCTATAACGGCGACAGTCTTTTTGAATGCCGAGGTTACGCGGTTTAAAAGAGAGGTTTCTTCGTCTGTCAGATAATAGCTGCCTTTAGTCAAGGTGTTTTCTCTGTCTTCTCCCGCGGCGCGTCCTATGACCACGACGGCAATATCGCTTTCGCTTGCAGCTGACTTTATAAGAGAGTCGTCTACAGGCGCTTCGGAATAGCACATCGGCCAGTGTCCCCACCAGCCGTCATTGGGTTCGTTTTTGGGATTTGAACGCCATTTGAGATAATAATTTCTGACTGCAGGATTTACGGATGCGTAGCCGTTTTTCTCAGCTCTTTGCATGGCTTCGTCGAAGTTGACTTTGTAGGGCGCGTTTACGTTGCCTCCGCTTCCGTATCCCACATAAAACCAGTCCAGCTGACATCTGCCGAATACTGCGACTTTTGCCCCGTTTTCAAGAGGTAAAACGCCGTTGTTTTTGAGAAGAACGATACCGTCTGCACCGGATTTTCTTATCAGTTCACCGATGCCGGGGGTTACGTATCTTTCACCCTCGGCAACGTTTTCTTCCTGCATAAGTCCGTTGCCCGTAAATCTGTCGCTTATTTTCTTGATGAGTTTTTCAATGCTTTTTTTAATGCCCATAACGCTCCTCTGAAGATAGGATACTTTAATAATAACAAATGCGAGCATGAAGGTCAATATAGGATTTAGAAGTGCGGCGTGATAAAAATAATACAAACGGTTAAGACGCAGATTATGTTTGAGGCGTAAAACAAATTACGGTATTGACTTATCAGAATCAAAATAATAATTTAAAATTGCAGTAGGAGGGAATTATAATGGAAGATAAGAACATTAAAAAGAATACGATTTTTTCTGTCATAATTTTTATCCTGTGAATATCTGAAGTTGTGCTCGCTTGTGAGATATATACATGGTATATAGCAATCATAGAAAGGGGATACGATCCTACTGAAATCACTTATTTTGCAAAATCTTTCGGGTGGTTGCCCATAGCTCTTGTGAGCGTTGCGTTTGCTATGTTTATCGCGGGGGTAATTACTTATGCGGCAAAACGCAGAAAAATTTCTTTTAAGTCTGAGGCGATCGCGCTTGTTTCAGGGATATTAGTATGCTTGTTTTATGCGTTTCCTATAACTACATTCGGGAGAGACATTTCTATGACGGGATATAAAGTAATGACTATTATCTCATGTATCCTGGTTGCCTTATATCTGCTGTGTCGAGGCACGGTATCTGTCGTAAATTTCTACTAAAGCAGAATTAAGCTGAAGGTGGAAAACTGATTTAGGTGTTCCCGTATTGCGCAAAAACAGAAGAGGGATTTAATAGTCCTAATATTATGATAGGCGCACCAACAGAGTATTCGGCTGCTTGGCGGCAGCAAAAAAATTGAAGTATTCGCTAATAAACTTGTTGCCAAAGGCGCAAGTTATTACAAATCGCGAAAGCGGCATAAGTGCCGCCGAATCCCAGTGCACGCTATCGCTTAGCACGAGGAATTCAAGAAATACTTATATGTACGGACAACGCAAAAAGACACGCATAAATCTGCGTGCCTTTTAGGTTGGCGCACCATAAGGAATATTCGCAGAGGAACTCATTACGTAAGGCTCAAGTTATTACAAACCGCGAAAGCGGCATAAGTGCCGCCGAATCCCTGTGCACGCTATTCGCTTAGCACGAAGGATTCAAGAAATACTTATATGTGCGGACAACGCAAAAAGACACGCATAAATCTGCGTGCCTTTTTGGTTGGCGCACCATAAGGAGTTCGAATCCCTAACCTTCGGTTCCGTAGACCGACGCTCTATCCAGTTGAGCTAATGGTGCAAAATATTTACGGTTTTACCCGATTGCTTAATTATTATAGTTTGATTATTTGATTTTGTCAATGGTTTTGAAGAATAAAATATCTTTGACGGAGATGTAATGCTGATGTTATAATATCAGTATGTCGGACAAAGAAAACACGCCTGCTCTCAGGCTGGACGATCTTGAATATAAAGGGCTTAAGTTGTGGCAATATCCGTCGCTGTATTGCTTCACATCTGACGCTGTTCTTCTTGCCAATCTTTCAAAAGTAAAGAGGGGCGATATTGTCGCAGATTTCGGCACAGGTAGCGGGATAATTTCGATATTGATTGCCGCAAAGACAAACGCAGGAAAAATTTATGCTCTTGAAAAGCAGAGTATAATGTGCGACCTTGCGAGGAAAAATGCGGAATATAACAACCTTTCAGACAGAATCCAGGTCGTGGAAGGAGATATCTCTGACGCGGACAGATTGCTGGGCAAAGAGAGCGTAAACGTAGTCGTCTGCAATCCGCCTTATTTCAGGAAAGGCAGCGGAGCAGAGCGCGGAAGTGAAGAGATTGCGTTGTCGAGACACGAGAGCAGTTGTGATCTCAAAGGCATTATAGAAAGCGCGTCCTTGGTGCTCAAGTGGGGCGGAGCGTTGTATATGGTTCATAAAGTGGAGCGTATGGCTGAAGCGATAGGTTATATGCAGTCGGCGGCGCTTGAGGTAAAGAACGTTACTCTCGTTTATCCCAAAGCGGACAAGGCGGCAGACGTGTTTATAGTTGAGGCGCGCAAAAAAGGCGCAAGCGGAATGAAACTCAAAAGCCTTGTCGTTTACAACGACGACGGAACAATGACAGACGAAGCTAAAAAGCTGTACTCAAAGGAGTAAGATGGAAAAGGGCAGACTTTATATTGTCGGTACGCCTATAGGCAACCTGAAAGATATTACGTTAAGGGCGATAGAAACGCTCAAAAGCGTTGACGTCATAGCGTGTGAAGACACCCGTCATACGCTCGGACTTTTAACGCATTACGAGATAAGAAAACCTCTTGTAAGTTATTACAAGCCCAAGGAGCGGGAAGGAGCTGAAAAGATACTTTCAAGTCTGAGCGAAGGCAAGAGCGTCGCATTGGTAACGGATGCGGGTATGCCCTGCATTTCTGACCCGGGCAGCATTCTCGTCAATGAGGCGAGGGAAAGAGGATACGAGGTCGTTTCAGTGCCCGGACCGACGGCGGTGACAACTGCAATGGCGCTCAGCGGAATTCTGGAGCCCGTGTTTGTTTTTATAGGATTTCTGCCTCCAAAAAAGAAGGATAAAAAAGAGCTTTTAAGTCAATATAAGAATATAAAGGCATCTTTGGTTTTCTATTGTTCTCCGCACGATATCAAGGAGGATCTCAAGTGCTTTTTTGAGACTCTCGGAGCACGCAGGGTAAGCGTTGTAAGAGAGCTTACAAAGCTTTACGAAAGCGTTGAAGAAGGCGTGCTGGGAGAATTAGAGATAGAGGAAGCGAGGGGCGAATACGTAGTTATAGTTCACGCTCCCGAAAACATTGAAAAAGAGAAGCCTTCGGGCAGTATCGAAGAACAGGTTGAAGAACTCATCGCAGGCGGACTGAGCAAAAAGGACGCGATAAAGCAAGTGGCTAAAAACAACGGACTTCCCAAAGACGAAGTCTACAAAAAATTCGTATAAGAGGGATTATGCAGAAGGCGATAGAGATAAGCGGACTCAAAAAATATTTCGGCGACGTAAAAGCCGTTGACGATATTTCTTTCGACGTGGAAAAGGGCAGTCTTTTTGCGTTTTTGGGACTTAACGGAGCAGGCAAAAGCACGACGATAAACATAATCTGCACCCTTCTCAAAAAGGATGAGGGCAAAGTGTTTGTTTCTGGACTTGACATAGATAAAAATCCCAATGAGATAAGAAAGAGGATAGGCGTTGTTTTTCAGGGCTCAATTCTCGATGAAAAGCTTACCGTATACGACAACCTTTCTGTAAGGGCGGGATTTTACGGCGTATACGGCGGCAGATGGAAGAAAAGGCTTGAAGAATTTGACAGCCTTCTCAATATAAAAGAACTTCTTAAAAGACCTTACGGCAAACTTTCAGGCGGACAAAAGCGCAGAGTCGACGTGGCAAGGGGGCTTATAAATTCGCCCGATATTCTCATTCTCGACGAGCCGACTACGGGACTAGACCCACAGACAAGAAAGACGGTGTGGGAAGTTGTTGAACGACTCAGGGAAGATACGGGCATGACAGTGTTTCTGACCACGCACTATATGGAAGAAGCCAAAGGCGCGGACGACGTGGTTATTCTCGACGCCGGCAAAATTGCCGCGAGAGGTACGCCTGTCGAACTTAAGAACGCGTATTCAAAAGACAGACTTATCGTTTACGGAGAGAAAAACGCAGAGACGGACAAGGCTTTTGAAAAACTTGACTGCGCATACGAAAACGGCGCTTACAGAATAACGGTGAAGGACGGAGAAGAAGCAAAAAAACTGCTCAACTCATATTCAGGACTTATAAGCGATTTTGAATTCGTAAAAGGCGATATGGACGACGTTTTCTTAAACGTTACCGGCAAAAAACTTACGGGAGAAGTGCAATGAACGTTCAGAAGATTAAAAACGGCGCTGTCACTTTGTCTCAGCTTGTGGCGCGCAGCCTGAAGATATTTTTAAAAGACAAGATAAGCGTGTTTTTCTCATTGCTTGCGCCGCTTATAGTGCTTGTGCTTTATGTTCTTTTTCTGGGAGACCTTCAGATGGACGGTATAAAATCAGCTTTCGAAGGTGCGCCTATCGACGAAAAACTGCTTAAGAATTTTGTGGATTCATGGATGCTTGCAGGCGTTGTTTCTGTGGCTTGCGTAACGGTTTCGTTTTCTGCTCAGAGCATAATGATACAAGACAAGGAGAAGGGCGTGCTTAACGATATGCTGGCTTCGCCGGTAGCGCGCGGTATAATCGACGCGGGTTATCTGATATCCAATTTTGTGGTTACGCTTTGTATCTGCCTGATAGTGCTTGCCGTTGCGTTCATATATATGGCGATAGCAGGCTGGACACTTTCTTTTGTCGACGTCATGCTTCTGATCGCGCTTACGGTAATGTCAGTGCTTTCGGCAAGCATACTTTCAACGCTAGTCTGTTCAGCTATGAAGACCAACAGTCAGCACAGTGCGTTTGTGGGCATAATCAGCGCTGTGATCGGGTTTATTATGGGCGCTTTCATGCCACTCAATATGTTCCCTGAAGCGGTGCAGTATATTACTCTTTTCGTGCCTTCGACTTATTCTGCCGCTCTTTACCGCAATCTGTTTATGCGCGGCGCGCTGGATAAGATAGACGCAGTGCTCCCGGGTGCTGGAGACGGACTCAGCGAATCTTTTTCAATGCAGCTGAATTTCTTCGGCAAGACGATCGAGGCGGATATTCAGACTGTGATCTTTGCGGCGTTTATAGTCATCACTCTTGCCGTATGGGTCGGCATCGCTGTTGCGCGTGCCGTTAGAAGAAAAAAGGCGGGATCGCACAATTAAAAACAGAAATAAATATAATCATTCAAAGACGCTCTCGATACAGAGCGTTTTATTGTAAATTACAACCGCATAAAGAATAAGGAATTATTAGATAAACCTGCAAAGCAGACAGGCGAATATCGCGCCGAGGTAGCAAGAGAACAGAGATACAGGAATAGCGTATCTCAGCTTTTTGACTTTGGTTGTTGAAAAATACACGGTTGCAATGTAAAACACTGTCTCGCTTGCGCCGACGATAACAGAGCCGCACCGCGCTATATAGCTGTCTGCTCCGTAAGTTTTATATATGTTTTCGAGAATGGCAATAGAGCCGTTGCCTGAAAGAGGACGGATCACGACAAGTTCGCACAGCTCTGTAGGAATGCCGAGAAGATTGAAGAGAGGCGCAAGAAAACGACTGAAATAAGCGTTGAGTCCGCTCAGGGAAAAAAGCTCTACGGCGATGAGCACGGCGCATATGTAAGGGAAGATCTCGAGTATGAGTTTCACGCTCTGACGGCTGCCTTCGACAAAGCTGTCGTAAACGCCTGTTCTTTTTACGTAGCCGATTATAATAACTACGATAATAAACACGGGCAGGATAAACTGACTCACTTCAACTTTGCTCCTTTAAGCGGTTCGGGAAGAGAAACGGGCTCTTTTTTCTTGCCTTTGGAAGGCAGTGAAAAGACCTTTGCTAGCAGCACTCCGCAGACGGTGGAAATAAGCGTTGCGAGAAGCGAAGGAAGTATTATGTCGGACGCGCTTGCAGAACCGTATGAAGCGCGCAGACCTATTATCGTTGCCGGCAGCAGCTGAATGCTGGTTGCGTTTATGACCATAAACAGGATCATATTGTCAGTGGCTTTTTCAGATCCGTCCTGCATGCCTTCCATAGCCTTTATTCCGAGAGGTGTCGCAGCGCTGCCCATACCAAGAAGATTTGCGGAAAAATTAAGAGTGATAAACTCTCTCGTTTTTTCGCTTTCGCCTTTGAAAAGCCTTTTGGTGATCGGAGAAAACAGTCTGTCCAGAGCACGGCTCATGCCGATTTTCTGCATTATGTCCAGCACAGACAGCCATATCGCGTATATCGCGCACAGCTTGAATGCAAGGGAAATAGCGTTGTTTGCTCCGCTTATCATTATCGAAAACGCGCTGTCGGGCGATACCACGGTAAGCAGTATCAGAGAAGCGACCGTCATTATGAAAAACATTGTGTTCATAGCTTGCCTCGCTTAGAGTTTATTAAGATAAGTGCGCCGATATGCGCTTTTCTGCGTTTTTGCGCCTGCTATATTTGCGTGCGCAGGCAAGAATTTGTTTTACTTTTTTAAACGCTCGCGCTATAATAGGAAAGATAAAAACCTAAAGAGGTGTGGCATGAAAGAAAAATATTACATCACGACCGCAATAGCTTATACTTCGGCAAAACCGCATATAGGCAATACGTATGAGATAGTGCTTGCAGACCTTCTGGCGCGTTTCAAGCGCAAGCAGGGCTACGACGTCCGTCTGCAGACGGGTACCGACGAGCACGGCGAAAAGATACAACAGAAAGCAGAAGCCGCAGGCATGACTCCCAAAGAGTACGTCGACAAGACGGCGGCTGAGATAAAGCGCATCTGGGATCTTATGAACTCCAGTTACGACAAGTTTATCCGCACTACCGACGAATATCATGAAAAGCAGGTGCAGAAGATATTCGAAAGACTTCTTGAGCAGGGCGATATTTACAAAGGCGAATACAAGGGCTGGTATTGCACTCCTTGCGAATCCTTCTGGACAGAAAGCCAGCTTGTAGACGGCAAATGCCCTGACTGCGGCAGAGAGGTCAAGCTTGCAAAGGAAGAGGCTTACTTCTTCAGAATGAGCAAGTATGCCGATAAGCTTATGAAGTATTACGAGGAGCATCCTGACTTTATCGTGCCCGTATCACGCAAGAACGAGATGGTCAACAACTTCCTCAAGCCCGGTCTTCAGGACCTTTGCATAAGCCGTACTTCGTTCTCCTGGGGTATTCCTGTAAAGAGCGACCCGCGCCACGTCGTTTACGTATGGCTGGACGCGCTGACCAACTATATTACGGGTCTCGGATATGATGCTGACGGCAACAGCAGCGAGATGTACAAAAAATACTGGCCGGCTGACGTGCACGTTATAGGAAAGGATATCGTGCGTTTCCATACCATTTACTGGCCTATTTTCCTGATGGCTCTCGGAGAGCCGCTCCCCAAGCAGATATACGGTCATCCGTGGCTTCTTCAGGACGGCGGTAAAATGAGCAAGTCAAAGGGCAACGTTATTTATGCGGACGACCTCGTAGATGTCTTCGGCGTAGATCCCGTAAGATATTTCCTGCTTGCACAGATGCCTTTCGACAACGACGGACAGGTTTCATGGGAAGCGGTGTGTGAAACCGTGAACAGCGAGCTTGCAAACATTTACGGCAACCTGGTAAAGCGCACGCTTGCAATGAACAACAAATATTTCGGCGGCGTCGTTGAGGATAAGGGCGCAAGAGAGGACGTTGACGACGACCTCAAGGCGACGGTAACTGCTATGTATGGCAAGGTTGCCGCGAAGATAGACGCATACAGAGTTGCAGACGCGGTAGAGGACATTATGAATATGTTCCGCCGTGCAAACAAGTATATCGACGAAACCGCTCCCTGGGCGCTGGCAAAGGACGAGAGCAAAAAGGACAGACTGGCTACCGTGCTTTACAATCTGACAGAGACGATCATAATCGGTTCTTCTGTGCTTACTTGCTTTATGCCCACCCTTGCAGAGAAGGTGCTTGAACAGTGTTCTTCAAAGTGCAGAGACTTTGCCGATCTCGACAAGTTCGGTCTGCTTGAGAACGGAACAAAGACTGCTGAAAATCCTGAAACTCTGTTCGAGAGACTTGACGTTAAGGCGGTAACCGAAAAGGTTAACAAGATGTATGAAGAGAGAAACGCTGCAAAGGCGCAGCCCGCTCCTAAGAAAGAGGAAAGTTCCGTCCCCGCAGAGATCACTATAGACGACTTTGCAAAGGTGCAGCTTAAGGTGGGCAAAGTCCTTGAGTGCCGCAAGGTTGAAAAAGCGGACAAACTGCTTTGCTCCACTATAGACCTCGGAGAGGAAAAGCCTCGCACTATCGTCAGCGGCATAGCAAAGTGGTACACTCCTGAAGAGATGGTGGGCAAGCAGGTCGTTGTTGTTGCAAACCTCAAGCCTGTCAAACTGCGCGGAATTCTCAGTGAGGGAATGGTGCTTTGTGCCGAAGACAGCGAGGGCAACCTCAAGCTTGTTGCGCCGGAAGCGGCAATCGCGGCAGGCAGTGAAATAAGATGATAATAGACTCTCACGCACATATAACTGAAGAAACTCTGAGAGCCGAAGCTCCGCGCATAATAGCCGATCTGAAAAATGACGGCTTGTGCGCGATGATAGAGGTGGGGTGCGACTACGACACGTCCAAAGACGCTGTAGAGCTTGCAGAAAAAAACGACAACGTTTTCGCATTGGTAGGCACTCACCCCGAGTTTTCTGCCGTTTACGGAGATAAGGAAAGAGAGTTTTATCTCAATGCGGCAAAGCATCCCAAGGTGGTCGGTATAGGCGAGATAGGACTTGACTATTACTATGAGACCCCTGAAAGGGAGATACAGAAGCGCGCTTTCGCAGCTCAACTCGAACTTGCGCACGAAGCGAAACTTCCCGTATCCTTGCATATCCGCGACGCTTACGGCGACCTTATAAACATTTTGAAAGAAAACCGCCGCTATCTGCAACACGGGATGCTGATGCACTGTTACTGCGGCAGCAAAGAGTTTGTCAAAGAACTTGCGCCGTTTGACAGTTATTTTGCTTTCGGCGGAGTAGTTACTTTCAAGAACGCGAAAAAGGACGACATACTTCGCGCCGTACCCAAAGACAGACTGATCGTAGAAACCGATTGCCCGTATATGACGCCCGTGCCTTTCAGAGGGAAGCGCAACGAGCCAAAGTATGCGGTTTACACGGCAAAGTACATTGCGGACGTGTTGGGTATGGAATACGATAAATTTGCGGAAATTACGGTGAAGAATACGCTTACGTTGTTTCCGAAGATGAGGATCGAATAATATGGCTAAGCAATACGTTTACGAAATAGGCGGCAATTTGTATGCCAATCTTACAAACAGGTGCTCGAACGCCTGCACTTTCTGTGTGCGCAACTACGATACAGACCGCAAAAAACCGCACGGCTACGAAGGTTACGATCTGTGGCTGGACAAAGAGCCGACGGCTGAAGAGGTCATCGCCGCTCTCGACAAATACAATCTTGCAAAATACAAAGAACTGGTGTTCTGCGGTTACGGAGAGCCGACGTACCGTTTCGACGTCCTTGAAGAGGTTGCCGCATACGCGCACAAAAAAGGTCTGCGCACCCGCATCAATACCAACGGTCAGGGCAACGCCATTCAGGGTAAGGATATAAGCGAAAGACTTTGCAAGGCGATCGACGTCATAGGCATAAGTCTCAATGAGGTAACCCCTGAAAAATACGACGCTATCTGCCGCAGCATATTCGGCAAAAAAGCATTTGATATTATGCTTGATTTTGCGCGCCTGTGTGTGTCTCACGGCGGAAACGTTATCTTCTCGGTCGTTGATTGCATAGGCAAAGAGGATATTGAAAAAGCTGAAGAAATCGCAAAGTCAGTCGGAGCAAAACTGCGCGTAAGGGAAATGATAGATGAGTGAGATAAGAGAAGTCCTTGCAAAGAACGCTTTTAAGTTCAACAAGCGTTTCGGACAGAATTTCATTACCGATACAAATCTTCTTGACGCTATCGTGTCGGACGCTGAAATAGGCAAAGACGACGTGGTGCTTGAGATAGGACCGGGAGCAGGCACTCTTACCGCAAGGCTCGCGCGCGCGGCAGGCAAGGTCGTAGCTTACGAGATAGACGAAAATCTTCGTCCCGTACTCAGTGAAACTCTTGAGGACAGCAAGAATGCCGAAGTCGTTTTCAAAGACGTTGCTAAGGCAAAGGACGAAGAGATCCTTGAAAAGGTCGGCACAAAGTACAAGCTGGTAGCAAATCTTCCTTATTACATCACCACTCCCGTTATTATGCGTTTCATAGAGTGCGAAAATAAGCCTGAAAGCATTACCGTAATGGTGCAGAAAGAGGTCGGAGACAGACTTGTGGCAAAGGCAGGCAGTGCGGAGTACGGCGCAATAACGGCGGCGGTAAGACTCGAAGGAGACGCTGAGATCACAAGAATAGTAAACCGCAGAATGTTTTATCCAGTGCCCAACGTGGACAGCTGTGTGGTAACTATAAAGATGAATGACCGTTACGACAGCGAAGACAAGCAGAAAGTTAAAAAGCTGATACGCGCGGCATTCGCAATGAGAAGGAAAACTCTTGCCAACAATCTTTCTTCCATGCTCGGGATAAGCAAAGAAAACGCCGCAAAGGCTATAGAAAACGCAGGGTTCAGCGCAGACATAAGAGGTGAAACTCTTGATGTCGACGACTTCGTTAATCTGAGCAAATTTATCTGACCCGTGTCGATTAAATTAAAAAACAACATTGAATCTGCCGTCTGTTATGACGGCTTTTTTATTGCCGTAAAATGCAAAAAAATGTCGTTTTGCCGCGATTTTTGCGCGGCGTTATACCTCGGCAAAATGCCGCATATATTATGACGACGAGAAAAAGCGGAGGTAAACGAAATGATACTTGTAAAAAAGACGGCAGTCCTTTCGCCGCGCGGCGCTCACGGTGTTTCGGGAGTGGCAAGGTTTGAATGTTTTAAAGAAAAATCAGACGTAAAGATAAGTCTTGCGGGTGGACGAAAAGACCTTTACGCAGTTGTTGCGGTGGGAGAAGAAAAGAGAGTTGTGAAGCTCAGCGGCGCAAGAATATACCTGGCACGGACAGATCTGAGCGGACCTTGTGCGGCAATCGTTGCGGACGGTGAAAAAAGGGTGCTTTGCGCGGGCGCGACCGTGAGCGGATACGATTTTACCCCGCTTGAAAAATTCTTGCCGTCGGCATTCGGCGAAACGTCTGAAACGGATAGGTCGGTAAATATTTCTGAAAACAAAATAAACGATAGAGAAATATCAGATAAAGATACAATCGCTTCTGAGAGTAATGCGGAAGAAATTGAAGCCGTAAAGGCAGAAGAAAAGCCGGAAAATAACGAAATAAGCGATATTGCGGCATATGCGGACGACGGCAAAGAAATTGAGACAGAAGCAGTTAAAGAGGAAAAAGATTCGGTGGATAGTAAGAAAACGCCTGAGACAGAAAATAAAGATGTAAAGTCTGTTGTCGAAGAGAATCAGGAAAGCGCAGATAAAGAAGTCAGGTTTTTCGATAAAATAGCAGATAAGATAGAAAAGCTCTTTGCTGAGAACGATAAGGACGAAGAACTGACCGTTCTTATTCCCGACTCGCGTTGGGTGAGAGTGAAGGCTGATGACGGCTGGTACGTGGTCGGCATTGTGGGTGAACCTGCTGAATTTATCTGCTACGGAATTCCCGACGACGATGCGACCAATCCCCCCGACGAAGAAGAGGGCTGTCGTCAGTGGCTTGAAATCGAAAGAGGCGGCAGAGGTTACTGGATGATGTATCAGTCTGCCGAAAGCGGAGAAACTCTGACTGCTATCTGAAAATATTGAGAGGATAAACCGTATTCCGCGCCTTGCAAAGGGCGCGGTTTCAGTATTTTCTTATGCCACATCGGAATAACAGACGGCTTTAAGTTTTATGTGTAAAATGTAGGTAATAACTGCGGGGCAATCTTTGCAACGGATTGACAACGCGCACCCCCGCGCATACAATAAGAGATACCAACCAAGGAGACACTTGTATGCTTAAACTTGAAGGAATCACAAAGGATTACAAAGCCGGCGACGGCGTCGTACATGCGCTCAAGGGAATAAACCTTGAATTCCGTCGTACTGAATTCGTGTCCATTCTGGGACACAGCGGTTGCGGCAAGACGACGATGCTCAACATTATCGGCGGTCTTGACAGATATACTGAAGGGGATATGTCCATCGACGGAGTGTCGACGAAGAAATACAAGGACGTTGACTGGGATACATACCGCAATATAAAAGTCGGCTTCGTTTTCCAGAGCTATAATCTTATTCAGCATCTTACGATACTGGACAACGTGGCTATGGCGCTCACTCTTTCGGGCGTAGGACTTCAGGAGCGTAAAAGACGCGCTGAAGAAGCTCTAAAAACGGTGGGTTTGGAAGCGCAGATGAAAAAGCTGCCCAATCAGCTCTCGGGCGGTCAGATGCAGAGAGTGTCTATTGCGCGTGCTATCGTAAACAATCCCGATATTATACTTGCAGACGAGCCTACGGGCGCGCTCGACAGCGCGACCAGCGTGCAGGTCATGGATCTTCTTAAGGAGATTTCGCGTACCAAGCTTGTCATTATGGTTACGCACAACCGCGAGCTTGCGGAGCAGTATTCGACCCGTATCGTAAGCGTCAAGGACGGCGAGATAGTCGGAGACACCATGCCTTACAACGGTGAGGACGATATCCCTGCAATTACTGATTTCCACGCGTCAGACAAAGAAAAGAAAAAGAAGCTTAAAAAATCGTCGATGAGCTATTCCACCGCGATAAAGCTTTCTTTCAAAAACCTTATGACAAAAAAAGGCAGAACGATCATGACTTCCGTTGCGGGAAGCATAGGCATTATCGGCGTATGCCTCGTTCTTGCCATTTCAAACGGATTTACAAATTACGTAAACGACTTGCAGAGGACCGTTCTAGCAGGTTATCCCGTGCAGATCGCTCAGGAAACCGTTAATTTAACAGAAATTATCGGAGCGTTTATGGGGGGTACATACGCTGACGGTAAAAAAGAGCAGTATCCCGATGGAAATACAGTTATTCAATATGATCCATCGAGTTTAATGAATAATTATATGATCAACAATGATTTTGGTCAGGATTATATTGACTATGTGAATGCGATTTCTGATAAAGGTTGGGCTAGCGGTATTTCATATACTTATAATATGGATATCTGCGTGGTAGGAAAAACAATAAACGCAGGAAAAACATCTTATGAAAGAGTAAACTCTAGAAAAGAAATAGATCCTTCAAATCCAGGAACAATGCTTCAAACAGGACCAAATATCAGATGGTCCGAAATGATTGGAGATGAAAGTTTTATATTAAAACAATATGATATTTTAGCAGGAGAATTTCCTTCAAATAAAAATCAAGTTGTACTTGTCGTTGATTCTTATAATCAATCAAATATCAATGTTTTGAAAGGTCTCGGTTTCAAGTCTTCTCAGAAAGAAGTTACTTTTGACGATATTGTCGGCACGAAGCTGAGAGTCGTTTCAAACAACGATTTATACACTGAAGGCGAAAACGGGTTGTTTGCAGAAAAGACGTCGAGTGAAGAGCTCGGTGAGCTATACAACGCACCCGCAAGCGATACCAATCTGGAGATAGAGGTCGTCGGCGTTCTGAGACCGAAAGAGGGCACTCAGCTTGCGCTTTTGTCAACGGGTATCAACTATACAAGCGAGCTTACTCAATATCTTCTTGACGTAAATTCAAAATCGCGCGTAGTAGAAGCGCAGTCTGCAAATACAGAAATAAACGTTACTACGGGTATGCCGTTTACTGAAAAAAAGGATACTTATCGCAAGACTATGCAGAAACTGGGCGGGGATAATACCCCTACGGGAATGAACATTTACCCCAAGGATTTTGAGGGCAAAGAAGCAATAATTTCATATCTCGACGCATGGAACAATAACAATCCTTCATCTGAAGTCATTTACGTCGATATGTCTGAAATGGCAACGAGTATGATGAACGAAATAATAAGGATAATATCTATTGTTCTTGTATGCTTTGCGGCAATATCGCTGGTCGTCTCTTCGGTAATGATAGGCATAATCACATACGTATCCGTCGTCGAAAGAACCAAAGAGATAGGTATTTTAAGAAGTCTCGGCGCACGAAAGATAGATATATCCAACGTCTTCAATGCAGAAACCTTTATTATAGGTCTGCTGGCAGGCGTGATAGGCGTAATAATAACTTACATACTGAGCATACCTATAAACCTTATTATATACAGCCTTTCGGGCATAGGCACGCTGTGCGTTCTGTCGCCGTGGCACGCTATACTGATGATAGTCGTAAGCTTTGTGCTTACGCTTATAGCAGGTCTCGTACCGTCTTCGGTAGCGGCAAAGAAAGACCCTGTCGTTGCGTTGAGGACAGAATAAATTCATATGCGTTCGGCTTAAGGTAAAAATAAAACCAATATTGATATGCAATCGGCATTCTTACCGCTGTAAACGGAAAGAGTGCCGATTTTAAAATGTATTGTTTTGCGAAAACGTCATTAAGTTAAAAAATTCTTTAAAAGATTATTCAAGTGTTTGCCATTTGAGCGGCTATTATATATAATAGTGTTGTCGTAAATAACGGCGGTTATCCGGAGATAAATATGAGAATTACCGAAAGCAAAAAGATTACAGATTTTTTCGGCTGTCACGTTTTCAATGACAGCGTCATGAAGAAGTATCTGTCAGCAGATACTTACAAAGAACTCAAAGAAGTTATCGATCAGGGCAAGCCGCTTGAAAAAGAGCTTGCAAACAAAGTCGCTGAGGCTATGAAAGAGTGGAGCTGTGAAAACGGCGCTACGCACTACACGCACTGGTTTCAGCCTCTTACGGGTACGACTGCAGAAAAACACGACAGTTTTATTTCAATTGACAAGCAGGGCAATCCTATCCTTGAGTTTACGGGAAGCAATCTGCGTAAAGGCGAGGCGGACGCGTCCAGTTTTCCTTCAGGCGGCATAAGAGCGACTTTCGAAGCCCGCGGATATACGGCGTGGGACTGTTCTTCTCCCGCGTTTATAAAAAAGCCCAAGGACGGCGCAGGCGTGCTCTGCATTCCTACGGCTTTCTGTTCTTACACTGGCGAAGCGCTTGACAAAAAGACACCGCTTCTCAAGTCAATGGAAGCGATAAACAAAGAAGGACTCAGACTTCTCAAGATCCTCGGCGTTGACGCCAACAGAGTTATCGCCAACGTCGGCGGAGAGCAGGAATATTTCCTTGTCGACAAAAAGGACTTCGATAAGAGATACGACCTGGAGTTTACAGGCCGTACGCTTTTCGGCGCTATGCCTCCCAAAGGACAGGAGAAAAACGATCAGTATTACGCAAGCATCCGCGACAGAGTAAGCGATTTCATGGCTGACCTCAACGAGGAATTGTGGAAGCTCGGCATCACCGCAAAAACTCAGCACAACGAGGTGGCTCCCGCTCAGCATGAGCTTGCACCTATATTCTGTCAGGCAAATATCGCTACTGATCAGAATCAGCTGATTATGGAGACTATGAAAAAGGTTGCCGATCAGAGAGGACTTGCATGCCTTCTGCACGAAAAACCTTTTGCAGGCATAAACGGCAGCGGCAAGCACTGCAATTATTCTCTGGGCACAGATACTGGGCTCAATCTGCTCAAGCCGGGCAGCAATCCCGCAGAAAATAAAGTGTTCCTGCTGTTCTTCCTCGCAGTGATCGCAGGCGTTGACGAATATTACGATCTGCTCAGAATGAGCGCGTCGAGCCTCGGCAATGACTGGAGACTCGGCGGACACGAAGCGCCCCCGTCTATCATTTCAGTGTTTATCGGCGGAGATATGCAGACTCTTCTCGACGATATCAGCGAAGGTCATACCATTGCCAGCGCGACAAAGCAGTATATCAATATGGGCGTAAACTACGTAGCTCAGCCCAAGAAGGATACGTCAGACCGCAACCGTACCTCTCCCTTTGCGTTTACGGGCAACAAGTTTGAATTCAGAATGGTAGGAAGTTCGGCTACGCTGTCCACTCCTACGCTTATCATGAACGCGATGACGGCAGAGATGATTTCAAGAATGGCTGACACTCTTGAAAATGTTGCCAAGAAAGACCTTGACAAGGCTATTCTCGATCTTGTAAAGAAGACTTACAACGAGCATAAGCGCATTATCTTCAACGGCAACAATTACAGCAGAGAATGGGCAAAAGAAGCAAAGAAGCGCGGACTTGACACTGCTACAAACAGCGTAGACGCTTACGAAGCTATGACAAAGCCCAAAAATATGGAGCTTTTCTTAAAGCACAATCTGCTGTCAGTAAAGGAAATGGAGAGCCGTCGCGCGATCTATCTCGATAACTACGTCAAGAGCGCGAACATAGAAGCAGAAACGGCGCTGCTTATGGCAAGAAATCAGATCCTGCCCGCAGTTCTCAGATGGCAGTACACTTTGGCTAAACAGATAAACGAAATCAGCAAGGTTGATCCTGAATACGCAAGCGTTCAGAAGTCTATGCTCAAGAACGTAAGCGCCCTCGTAAAGGGACTCAAAGACAATATCGACGCGCTTCAGACCGCCAAAGACGGCGCGTTTGCGGCGACGGATACAAAGAAGCAGGCAATACTTTTCCGCGACAGAGTAAAGCTTGTCATGGAAAAACTGCGCGACTATGCGGACAAGCTGGAAAGCATCACTCCTCAGGAGATGTGGCCTTTCCCGACTTATGCGGACATACTTTTCTACGAATAAAAAAGAGGTAAAAATATATGAAAAAGATGACATCGGAGCAACTGAGATCGAGTTATCTCGAGTTCTTCAAAGAACGCGGACACGCTATTATCCCGTCCGCTTCGCTCATTCCTGAAAACGACCCGTCAGTTCTTTTCACTACTGCGGGAATGCATCCGCTGGTGCCCTATCTTCTCGGACAGAAGCACCCTGCGGGCAAACGCCTTACCGACGTGCAGAAATGCGTGCGTACGGGCGATATAGACGAGGTTGGCGACGCAACGCACCTCACGTTCTTCGAAATGCTGGGCAACTGGTCTCTCGGCGACTATTTCAAGGACGAGTCGATCGGATTTTCTTTCGATTTCCTGACCAAAGTGCTCGAGATACCCGTTGAAAAAATCGCTGTTACCGTATTTGCAGGCGACGAGGATTGCCCCAGAGACACCTTTGCCGCAAGCGTATGGGAAAAGCACGGCATTCCCAAGGACAGAATTTTCTATCTGCCCAAGAAAAACAACTGGTGGTATGCAGGCGCTACAGGTCCTTGCGGAAGCGATACCGAAATCTTTATAGACACTGGCAAGCCCGCTTGCTCAGATCACTGCGATCCGTCCTGCGACTGCGGAAAATGGGTTGAGATCTGGAACAACGTGTTTATGGAATTCAACCGCAATGCAGACGGCAAGTTCGAGCCGCTCAAACAGAAGAACGTCGATACAGGTATGGGTCTCGAGCGTACCGTATGCATGATAAACGGTCTTAAGAGCGCTTACGAGACAGACTTGTTTGCTGACGCGATCGCAAAGATATGTGAAGAAAGCGGTAAGAAATACGGCGAAAACGAAGAGGATACAAGAGCGATAAGAATTATTGCTGACCATATCCGCACCGCTACCTTCCTTATCGGCGACGAGCGCGGCATAGTTCCGTCAAACGTCGACCAGGGTTACGTACTTCGCCGTCTTATCAGAAGAAGCGTAAGATTTGCAAGACAGATAGGTTTTGACAGCACAAAACTCGTTGACCTCGCAAAGATATATATTGAAAAATACAAGAACGTATATCCTGAGCTTCAGACCAACGCAGATAAAATCGTCGATGAGCTGACCAAGGAAGAAGAACGCTTCTCAAAGACTCTCGAGAACGGTCTCAAAGAGATAGAAAAGGTTCTCAAGTACGTTCAGGGCGACAAGCTCAACGGCAAGACCGCATTCAGACTTTACGATACTTTCGGTTTCCCGATAGAGATGACTGAAGAGATCTGCAGAGAGCGCGGTTTCGGCGTAGACAAAGAAGGTTACGACAAGGCTTTTGAAGAACATCAGAAGAAATCGCAGGCAGGCGCTGAACAGAAGTTCAAGGGTGGTCTTGCAGATACTTCAAAGCGTACGACTTATCTGCATACTGCAACTCATATTCTCCTTGCTTGTCTCAAAAAAGTTCTCGGCAGAGAAGATATTCAGCAGAAAGGTAGCAACATTACAGCTGAAAGATTGCGCTTCGACTTCAACTTTGACAGACCTCTTACAGACGAAGAAAAGAAAGCCGTTGAAGACGCAGTCAACGACGTAATCAAGAGAGACATTCCCGTCGTTTGCGAAGAGATGACCGTTGAGCAGGCGCGTGAGCAGAACGCAGTCGGCGTATTCGGCAGCAGATACGGCGAGATGGTAAAGGTTTATACGATTGAAGGCGTTGACAAAGAGATCTGCGGCGGTCCGCATGCAGAGCATACCGGTCAGCTCGTACATTTCAGACTTCTCAAAGAGCAGTCATCCAGCGCAGGCGTTCGTCGTATAAAAGCGACCATTGACGCGGAGTAAAAGACTAAATATGAAATGAAAACCGCCGTATCAAACGGCGGTTTTTTTATTGATGATAAAAAAACGGACGGGTGACCGTCCGTTGATTTTTTATATTGTTGATTATACTTACAGCAAGGTTATGCCTTGTTTTTTGCAGTCTTCTATCATTTCCTGAGGCCAGATAGATGCCTGAACTTCGCCTATATGGCGCTTGCCGAGCATGAACATACAAAGTCTTGACTGACCTATGCCGCCGCCGATCGTAAGCGGAAGTCTGTCTTCAACGAGAGCTTTATGGAAAGGATACTGAAGTCTTGCAGTCTGACCTTCTTCTTCGAGCTGACGGATAAGAGACTCTTTGTCAACGCGGATACCCATTGAGGAGATCTCGAAGGCTCTGTCAAGTACGGGATAATAAAGCACTATATCGCCGTTGAGCGCCCAGTCGTCATAGTCGGGAGCTCTGCCGTCGTGCTTTTTGCCGCTTCTGAGTTTGCCGCCAATCTTCATGAGGAACATCGCGCCGCATTTTTTAACAAACGCCGTTTCTCTCTGAGAAGGGGTAAGGTCAGGATAAAGGTCTTCCAGTTCCTGAGTGGTAACGAAAGTTATTTTATCGGGTAGAGAGGTCGTCTTTTCTCCGAAATGTCCCTGAAGTGCGTTCATACATTCTTTGAGCGCTTCGTATATCTTTTCAACTGTAGATTTCAGATATTCTTCAGTCCTGTTAGCGCGGGTGATAACCTTTTCCCAGTCCCACTGGTCTACGTAGATAGAATGGATATTGTCGCAGATCTCGTCACGGCGGATAGCGTTCATGTCGGTATAAAGACCGCTGTCAGGCTCAAAGCCGTATTCGTGAAGAGCAAATCTCTTCCACTTTGCAAGGCTGTGAACGACTTCGGCGACCTTGCCTGTCTGCTTTATATCGAAAGACACTGCACGTTCAACGCCGTTGAGGTTGTCATTGAGTCCGCTTTCTTCCAGTACGAAAAGAGGGGCGGAGACGCGCGTAAGGTTGAGCTTTGAAGCGAGAAGTCTTTCAAAGCTGTCTTTGAGATATTTTATTTTGATTTCCGTTTCGAGAAGACCGGTCATAATTATTCAAACTCCGTTTTGTTTACGCTTTCAGGAACGGGGCAGGGGTAATTGCCTGTGAAGCAAGCCTTGCAGAAAGCGACTTTGCTGAATTTTGCGATTTCGTCAACGCTGTCGGTATCAAGGAAGCCCAGTGAATCCGCGCCGATCTTTCTGCACAGCTCGTCATGCGTATAGTTTACGCTTGCAAGCTGGCTTCTGTCGGGGATATCGGTGCCGAAGAAGCAGGGATAAATGAATTTGGGGCTGCTGATACGCACGTGAACTTCTGTTGCGCCGCCTTTTTTCAGCATTTTGATTATGTTGGCAAGCGTTGTACCTCTTACGATAGAGTCGTCGATGACGATAACGCGTTTGCCGTCGATGTTGGCTTTAAGAACGTTGAGCTTGAGCGCAACGCTTCTTTCTCTCATTGCCTGAGAAGGCTGAATGAACGTTCTGCCTATATATCTGTTTTTTATAAGACCCACGCCGTAAGGAATGCCGCTCTGGATAGAGTAGCCGATCGCGCTTGAAAGACCGCTGTCGGGGACGCCGATTACGACATCGGCTTCAACGGGGTGCTGTTTTGCAAGCATTTTGCCTGCTTCGACGCGCGCTTCGTTTACGCTCTGTCCGTCGATTACGCTGTCGGGACGCGCGAAGTAGATATGTTCGAAAATGCACAGAGCAGAAGTCTGATTGCAGTAATCTTCAATGCTGAATTCTTCGTTTTGATTTACGACGTAAATTTCACCGGGACGGATGTCTCTTACAAAAGTTGCGCCTACCGTGTCCAGCGCGCAGCTTTCGCTTGCGAATACTACGCTGTCCTTGATTTTGCCCATACAGAGAGGACGGATGCCGTGAGGATCTCTTACCGCGATGAGTTTTCTGGGACTCATAACGAGCAGTGAGAAAGAGCCTTCCAGCTGAGGTATAACTGCCTTTACGGCTTCCTCTATGGATTTTGTATGAATACGCGCTTTAGCGATCAGGTACGCGATTATTTCACTGTCGTTGGTAGAGTGGAAAATAGAGCCCTGTTCAGAAAGTTCTTTGCGCAGCTTGTCTGCGTTGCAGATGTTGCCGTTGTGAGCTATCGTGATAGAGCCTTTGTAGTATTTAGCGCAGAGGGGCTGAGCGTTTTCTTGCGTATTGCTTCCCGTGGTGGAATATCTTACGTGTCCTACGGCGATGTCGCCGTCCATAGAAATCATCGGCGAATCCTTGAAGACGTCGCTGACAAGACCCAGGCTTTTATGAATTACGACGTTGCCGTCTTTATTTATAGCGATGCCGGCGGCTTCCTGACCGCGGTGCTGCAAAGCAAAAAGACCGAAGTATACGAGGTTGCCCACCTGCTTTATACCGGCCTTGTTGTAAATACCGAAAATACCGCATTCTTCGTTAAGTTTACGCGACATATAATCTCCTCCGCAGAAAAAAGATATTAAAATTATAGCACAACGCAAAAATTATGTCATTTATTTGAAAGGGGTTGAAAGGCATAAAAAAATATTTTTTTTGAGCAGGTCTTGAAGGGTAAAAAAGGATGTGCATTATAGGTATTTTTTGCAGAAAATGTCTTGCGGCAGGTGCAGATATTATGATAATATTATTAGTAAAGAATTTACAGGCGCGTACGCGCTCTAACATCGCGCTATCTGCGCGCACGAGGATTTTTATGGACAAAGTTTATCTGATTCTTGAAAACGGAGACAAGTTTGAAGGCTACGGCGTCGGCGCTTCCGGCGAGGTGATCGGAGAGGTTGTTTTCACAACTTCTATGGGCGGTTATCTTGAGACGGTCGCAGACCCCACTTATGCAGGACAAATAGTCGTGCAGACCTTTCCTCTGATAGGAAATTACGGCGATATTCCTGAAGATTACGATGAAAAATCGATATCTCTTGCAGGCTACGTATGCCGCGAGATATGCGACGATCCGTCTAATTTCCGCTGCAAAGGAAAGTTTGCGGATATGCTTGAAAGAAACGGCGTCGTTACGATCGCGGGCGTTGATACCCGCCGTCTTACAAAGGCGATAAGAGAGAACGGCGTTATGAACGGCATAATCACGAAGAATGCCGATATAGACGCCGCTACGATGAAGAAAGTCAGAGAATACCGCATAAAAGACGCGGTTGCAAAGACTTCCTGCAAGAGCGTTGAAACTTTCGGCGACGGGGACAAAAACATTGCTGTGGTCGACTACGGCGAGAGCGCTAATCTCGTGAACGAATTCGTAAAACGCGGCTTTAAAGTTACGCGTTTCCCTCACGACAGCAAGGCAGAAGAAGTGCTTGAATGCAAGCCTTCAGGCATAGTGCTTTCAAACGGCGCGGGCGATCCTTCGGAATGCAAGGCTGAAGCTGTCGAGGCGGACAAGCTTCTCAAGTCAGGCATACCTATGCTGGCTGTAAGCCTCGGTCATCAGATACTCGCTCTTTCTCAGGGAGGCAAGACTTACAAGCTCAAGTACGGTCACCGCGGAGGAAATCAGCCTGTAAAAGAAACTTTCGGAGAAAGAATATTCATAACTTCGCAGAATCACGGATATGCAGTTGACAACAACGCGATCCCGGAGGGCGCTAAGCTGCTTTACGTCAACGCAAACGACGGCACTTGTGAAGGTCTCGTTTACAAGAACGCTGTATCCGTTCAGTTCCACCCCGAGGAGTGCGGCGGACCTCTGGATACTCAGTTCATCATTGAAAACTTTATCGCTAAGACGGAGGAGAAATAATAATGCCACTCAATAAAGACATACACAAGGTAATGGTTATAGGCTCGGGTCCTATCGTCATAGGACAGGCGGCAGAATTCGACTATGCAGGCACTCAGGCGTGCCGCGCGCTCAAAGCCGACGGACTCGAGGTCGTTCTCGTAAACTCCAACCCTGCGACCATAATGACGGACAATGCGGTTGCTGACAGAATTTATATAGAGCCGCTCACTCTCAATACCGTCAAGAGAATTATAGAGAAAGAACGCCCTGACAGCCTTTTGTCCACTATGGGCGGACAGAACGGTCTTACTCTTTCGATGCAGCTTGCAAAAGAAGGCTTCCTCGACAAGATGGGCGTTAAGCTCCTCGGCGCAAAGCCCGAGACTATCGACCGCGCAGAGGACAGACAGGCGTTCAAGGATACGCTTGCAGAAATCAATCAGCCCGTCATTCCTTCTGAAGTCGTAAACGATATCGAATCTGCAAAAAGAGTAGCAAAGAAAATAGGCTATCCCGTTATCATCAGACCTGCATTCACGCTGGGCGGTACAGGCGGCGGTATTGCGGGCAATGAAGAGGAATTCGAAGAAATCGCCGAAGGCGGTCTCAGAAGTTCACCGATACACCAGATCCTCGTAGAGAAGTGCATAAGCGGCTGGAAAGAGATCGAATTCGAGGTCATGCGCGACAGCAAGGGCAACTGCATCACGATATGCTCGATGGAAAACGTCGACCCCGTAGGCGTGCATACAGGCGACAGTATAGTCGTTGCTCCTACCGTTACGCTTGCGGAAAAAGAATTCCAGATGCTGAGAAGCGCGGCTCTCGACATAGTCGATGCTCTTGAAGTCGAGGGCGGCTGCAACGTTCAGTTTGCGCTCAAGCCTGACAGCTTCGAATATGCGGTCATCGAGGTCAACCCCCGCGTTTCGCGTTCTTCAGCACTCGCTTCAAAGGCCACAGGTTATCCCATAGCAAAAGTTGCGACAAAGATTGCTATAGGTTACACTCTTGACGAGATCCTCAATGCGGTTACCGGTACGACTTACGCGTGCTTCGAGCCCTCTATAGACTACCTTGTAGTTAAGTTCCCCAAGTGGCCTTTCGACAAGTTCTTCTACGCAAGCCGTAAGCTTGGCACTCAGATGAAGGCAACGGGCGAAGTTATGAGCATAGGCACGTCTTTTGAGCAAGCTATACTCAAGGCTGTAAGAGGCGCAGAGATATCTCACGACACTCTGAACAGCGAGAAGTTTATCGCAATGACGGACGCTGAGCTTTCAGAAAAGCTCAACGACTGCGACGACGAAAGAATTTTTGCTGTCTACGAAGCGCTTAAGAGAGGCTTCTCCGTTGACGAAATTTACAACAAGACCAAGATCGACAAGTGGTTTTTGAACAAATACCTCAATCTTGTCAGAATGGAAAGACGCCTCGCAAGCGAGCCGCTTACAGACGAGCTCTATCTGCAGGCAAAGAAGATGGGCTATCTTGACAAGACTATCGAAAGCTTCAGCAAGGACAAAATAAAGAACAAGCGTTACGCTTCGTACAAGATGGTAGATACCTGCGCGGCGGAGTTCAGCGCTGAAACCCCGTATTTCTATTCGACTTACGACGATGAAAACGAGGCTCTCGAATTCCTTGAAAACAATAAGACCGACAAAAAGCGTATCGTCGTTTTCGGCAGCGGTCCTATCAGAATAGGTCAGGGTATCGAGTTCGACTACGCATCTGTTCACTGCGTGTGGGCGCTTAAGGAAAAAGGATACGAAGTCGTTATAGTCAACAACAACCCTGAAACCGTTTCTACAGACTTCGACACTGCGGACAGACTTTATTTCGAGCCGCTTACCAACGAAGACGTTCTCAGCATACTGAACACAGAAAAGCCTTACGGCGTAGTGGTCGCGTTCGGCGGACAGACGGCAATAAAGCTCACCAAGATGCTCAGAGAAAAGAATATCAGAATTCTCGGCACTCAGGCTGAATATATCGACATGGCAGAGGACAGAGAGAAGTTTGACGAACTGCTTGAAAGACTGGATATCAAACGTCCGAAGGGCTTTACCGTCATGACCAAGGAAGAAGCTCTCAAGGTTGCCAACGAGATAGGCTATCCCACGCTTCTGCGCCCGTCCTACGTTCTCGGCGGTCAGAACATGACTGTATGCTACAGCGACGACGACGTAAAAGAGTATATGGACGTCATTCTTGCTCAGGGCATTGAAAACCCCGTGCTTATCGATAAATACCTCATGGGTAAAGAACTCGAGATCGACGCTATCTGCGACGGCGAAGACATTCTTATCCCCGGCATTATGCAGCACGTTGAAAGAACGGGTATTCACTCCGGCGACTCTATCGCGGTATATCCTGCATGGAACCTGGGCGACGAAATGACAGAGCGCATCGTTGACTGCTCAAAGCGTCTTGCGGTATCTCTGCATACTGTCGGTCTTGTAAATATCCAGTATCTTATCTATAAGAACGAGCTGTACGTTATCGAGGTCAACCCCAGATCCAGCCGTACAATTCCTTACCTCAGCAAGGTAACCGGCGTACCCATGGTAGACCTTGCTACCCGCGCTATCCTGGGTGAAAAGCTTAAGGATATGGGTTACGGAACGGGTCTTTATCCCAACTCGCCGTACGTAGCGGTAAAAGTCCCCGTATTCTCGTTTGAAAAACTCACAAACGTAGATACTCAGCTCGGACCTGAAATGAAGTCTACGGGCGAAGTTCTCGGCATAGCGGGTACTCTTGAAGAAGCTCTGTTCAAAGGACTTGTCGCAGCAGGCTACAAGATGAAGAAAAAAGGCGGAATATTCATTACCGTAAGAGATCAGGACAAGAGCGAAATAGGTGAAATAGCTCAGAAATTCGAGGATCTCGGCTACACGCTTTACGCTACGGCAGGCACCGCAAAAGTGATAAGAGACCTCGGAATGGACGTTATCGTCGTTGACAAGATCCACCAGAATCACGTAAACAACAACCTTACGCTTATCGAGAGCGGCAAGGTAAATTATATCATATCCACGTCTTCAAAAGGCAAGCTGCCGACGCGCGACAGCGTAAAGATAAGACGTAAGGCGGTTGAAAGAGCCATCCCGTGTCTTACTTCCATCGATACTGCAAATGCGGTTGCAAACAGCCTTATGAGCAGATATTCAGAGTTCAATACTGAGCTTGTGGATATCAACAAACTGCGCAAGGGTAAGACAATAAGAAAGTTCACCAAGATGCACGGTTGCGGCAACGACTATATCTGCTTTAACTGCCTTGAAAATCCGATAGACAGCCCTGAAATGCTGGCTATAAGACTGTCAGACAGATATACGGGTATAGGCGGCGAAGGCGTAATCCTCATCCTGCCTTCAAAGAGTGCGGACGCAAAGATGAGAATGTTCAATCTTGACGGCACTGAAGGCGAAATGTCGGGCAACGGCATAAGATGCGTGGCAAAATACCTTTACGACAACAATATCGTACGCAAGCGTGAATTCACCGTTGAAACGATATCGGGATTTAAAGAAATCAGCATAAAGACAGAAAAGGGCGAAGCGACTTACATCACTGTAAATATGGGCGCTCCAGAGCTGGATGCGGCAAAGATCCCCGCTAAGGCTGAAGGAAAGATTATAGGCAAAAAGTACACGGTAGACGGTGTTGAATACGACATCACCTGCGTAAATATGGGCAATCCTCACTGCGTCGTAATGCTTAAGCATCTTGACCGTTTCGACGTCAACAAGGTGGGCAGCGCGTTTGAAAACGATCCGCTTTTCCCTGAAAGGATCAATACCGAGTTCGTAAAAGTTCTCGACGATCACACCCTGAAAATGAGAGTGTGGGAGAGAGGCAGCGGTGAGACCAGATCCTGCGGTACGGGTGCGTGTGCGGCGGTTGTTGCGGCGGTCGAGAACGGTTTGTGTCCCAAGGACGAAGAGATCACCGTAAAACAACTCGGAGGCGATCTTACCGTACGTTACACTGACGGAACGGTGTATATGACAGGCACTGCAGTCAAGATATTTGACGGTGAAATCGAGATCTGATAAAGGCAGAAAACTCTGTACTTATTGAGAAAAACGGCAGATCGATTCAAAAATATGCCTTAAAATCAAATGCAATTAATTAGCGGATACGCGGAGCTGAAAAGCTCCGCGTTTTCAATGACTTAAACACAGAAAAGACGGAAATATGTGATAATAAAATCATTATAAATAGTCGGTATTGACAAAAAAAACGTAAAAATGCTAAAATTATATCACAAAATGACTCGTATGTTATAAAAGGGGTAAAAATGAAAGACGTAAAAGTTTTGCTGGGGGATATCACGCTCAGCGATTGCGAATGTATTGTAAACGCCGCCAACAGGTCTTTGCTTGGAGGTGGAGGAGTAGACGGCGCTATTCACCGTGCCGCGGGACCTGAACTTCTTGAAGAATGCAAATCGATAGGCGGTTGCAATACGGGAGAAGCAAAGATAACGAGGGGCTACAATCTCAAAGCTGAATACGTAATACATACAGTAGGCCCGATTTACAGCGGCTCTGAAAAGGACGCGGAGCTTCTGGGAAAGTGTTATCTCAACTCACTTGATCTTGCGAAAGAGCACGGACTGCACAGCATAGCTTTTCCCGCGCTCTCTACGGGAGTGTACGGCTATCCGCCTGAAAAGGCGACAAAAATAGCTGTGGACGCAGTAAGGCAGTGGAAAGAAAACAATAAGGGATATCAGATGAAGATAGACTTCTACTGTTTTTCGGAGAGAATGTATGCTCAGTATATTCTTACGCTTAAAAATACTAATTATTGAAACTGTTTTTGTTCGTGAGATAATTTCAATTTGTGTTTTATTTTAATACTTAAGCACACAGTGCAGATGTTTAAATGTCATCTGTAGAAAAAGCGCGTATCGGGTTTAAGATACGCGCTTTTGTAATAGTTCTGCTATTTTTGATTCAATCAGATGGTTGTGCTGTCTTCAGTAGTTGAGTCAGCAGCGGCTTCAAGTTCTTCGACGGGAGCTTCTTCGTTCTCGACGATAAGTCCCATTTCTTTTACCTGTTCAGCCGTTACCATACCAAGTTCCATAGCTTCCTTGACGTCTTCCTGAGTGAATTTGTTTTCGTCAAGTTTATTCTGAATCGCGCGCATTTTGATTTCTTTTGTCATCTCAAGCTGACGCTTTTCAGTAAGATCCCAGAAAAAGAACGGGATCATAGCCAGTATGCCGCAAACTACACCGAGGATTGCCCACATTATGAAGACTTTCTGCATTATTTCAGGGTTTTCGTATGAAACAGAATCCTTTGCACCCAGCTTGATGAGTATTTCAGATACGAGAAGTCCGGTAAACATACCGCAAACCGTGGTAAATACCTGCGTGTACTGAGACATATATCCGTCAAGACGGTCGCCTGTTTTCCACTGTTGATATTCGCAATAGTCTGCAGTCATTGCGGGGGAAGTAACTGTCCACAACGCCGCGAATATGTTGTGCAGGAAGATGCCGACAAATATGAGGTAAGGAGTTGCCGCGCTATTATATGCGAACATTACAAGGAACATGATAAACAATGAGATCAGCGACGAACCCATGAAAGACAACAATGTCATCTTTTTCTTGCCCAGGTATTTCTGGATTATCGGTGAGAACAACATTCCGGGCACAAATCCGACAGCCATAAGAGTGGGGATTATTCCGCGAAGGTTTCCGCCGAGAGTACCGCCTATCATATATGCGCATACGTAGTTTACAGAAGCAAATATAAGCAGTCTGCCGAATGCAAGAACGTTGGAGATGTTGAATATCCAGAAATATTTGTTTTTAAAGCTCTTTATGATACCGCCGATGAAGCTTACTTTTTGTTTGACTTTCTTTTCCTGGATTATACGTTCTTTTGTGCCGAAGAACATGATAAGAGCCACCGCAACACAGATACAGCCCATGATGGGGAATATTACCTGGTATGTAAGTATGTTTTCCATACCGAAACCAAGCCCTGCTTCTTTGATCTGTTCTGCGGTCCAGTTGCCGTACTGATCCTTGAACACAAGACCTTGCTGACCGTAAACGCCGTTAGCGATAAGAGGGAAGAGCATCTGAACGATAGAAGGTCCAAGCGAGTCGATAACACCGCCTACGGAGTATAGTTTTGTGCGTTCGTTGGTGTTGGGCGTAATGACCTGAGAGAGTCCGACTCTGCCGAATGAGAAGAAACTGTAAACGGTCAGAGCTATGAAATATATCAGCTGATAAGAGCCCACTACCAACCATTTTCGCGTCTCCGTGTAGGCTTCTCCCTCTCCCGGCATAAACAGATCGGGAATAAAGGCAAGCAACCAGAAACATGCGACGCTCAGAAGTCCGGTAAACAGCAGATAAGGACGGTATTTGCCCCATTTGGTTTCTGTGTTGTCGATTATCCAGCCCACGAGAGGAGCACGGAAAAGAGAGAGGAGCGCAACGACCCAGGTGGTGTAAAGTACGATTTGCTGATCGAAGTTGTAGACGTAGGCAAGGTGGACGCCCATGGAGATTGCAAAGTATTGGGTAAGAATACCCATACCTTGCACGCCCATGCCGCCGACCGCATACGCCATAAATTCTTTGTTGGAAAGGTAATAACCTTCTTTTGCAGGAGTATTCCAATGAGCAAAGAAATCTTTGATCAGGAATCCCGCTTTCTGAAAGACATTGGTTTTTGCTTTTTCAGTCATAAATTTCCCTTTATAAAAAATTAATATTGTTCCGCTATTATGCTTTGGGGAACTGTTTTGCTACTTCTGCGAGCACTTTCTTGCCCTCTTCGGAGAGGGGGAGGAAAGGCTTGCGGCAACCGCCCATCTCTATGCCGAGGCAGTCGAGTACGTACTTTTCGCTTGCAAATACGCCGTATTTGATAAGCACGTTGATTATCTCGTTCGCTTCGTTCTGAACGCGCTGAGCTTCTTTGATGTCGCCCTTCTTGAATGCGTTGTAGATAGCGATGAACTTTTCAGCCATGAAGTTGTAAGTGCTGCCGATGCCGCCGTCAGCGCCCATTGCGAGACCGCCGAGGAACATTTCGTCAAAACCGTTGTAAACGATCGGGTCAGCTTTCATGGTCTTGAACTGCTGCAGAGCGTACATATCTGAAGTGGTGTGCTTGATACCGATGAACTTGTCGTTTGCCGCAAACATGTTTTCTGCGGTCTCCTTATCAAGAGAGAAGCCGTTTGCGCCGGGGAAGTTGTAAATGATCATCGGGATATTAACGCTGGAAGCGATGTCGAAATAATACTGCTTGATAGCTTCTGTGCCGAACTTGAAGTAGTAGGGGGCAACAGCGCTTATCGCGTCGTAACCTGCCTTTTCAGCGGCTTTTGCCATCTCGATAGCGTGCTTTGTTGCGATCGTGCCGACATGAGCGATAAGAGTGGATTTGCCTTCGTTTGCTTCAGCGGCATAGTTGAACAGCGCGATTCTCTCTTCAATGGTAAGGAGAATGCCCTCACCGGTAGAACCGCCTACGTAGAAGCCGTTTACGCCTTTCTTGAGGTTGTATTTGACCAGTTTGTCAACTGAGGTTTTGTTTACGTTGCCGTCTTTGTCGAACGGGGTGAGTAATGCGGGCAGCACGCCCTTGAACTTGTTTTTGTCAGTCATTGGTAATTCCTCCGATTAATGTGTTTATGTTGTTGATTATTGGCTTTTAAAGATACCGCGCATTGCGGAATATGCCGCACCGAGAACGCCTGCCTTGTTGGCAAGTTTTGCGGGGCGGAGAGAGGTCTGAGCGCATTTGCCGCATTTTGAGACAAAGTCGTCCCACCACAGATTTTTTATTTCCACGACCCCGCCGCCGATCACGACGTCATCGGGCGTATATTTTTCAATCGCGTATTCGACTACCGCGCGCATATTGTCAAAGAAATCTTCTTTGACTTTTGCGTATTTGCCTTCGGTAAATACCAGAGATATGTCGTTCTGAGAAGAGTCGCGTTTAAGCGCGCTGGCAGAGACATACTGTTCTGCACAACCTCTGTTGCCGCATTTGCAGACAAAGCCGTTTTCGTGCAGGATAATGTGTCCAAGGTGAAGGTCTTCCACGCAGTCTGCGTTGAGGACTCCCGGCTTGACGAGGGCGCTGCCGAGTCCCGTGCCCAACGTCAGCACTACGTCGCGTCCGTCGGGATTGCCGCAGTAATGCTCGGCTATTGCCGCCGCCGTCGCGTCGTTGATTACCGTTGAAGGCAGAGAAAAAGTCTCTTTCAGGTCTTTGCAGAAGTCGTATCCCGTAAAGCCCGGAAGAGCGTCAGTCGCATAAGTTACCTTGCCGCTGTCCCAGTCTACGGTGCCAGCGGTAGCCACGGCTATGCGGTCGCATCCGTGTTTTTCGATAAGGGCAGAAACCGACGCGTGAATATTTGCGCGTATTCTGTCAAAACCTTTCTGCGCTTCGGTGGGAACGAAAGAGAACGCGCCCAGTGCGTAGCTGTTGAGGTCTTCGGGATTTTCTACCGTTACTACGGCGGATTTTATCGTCGTACCGCCGACGTCCAGACAGGCGATCTTCACTTGTTTATTACCTCTGCAAAGCGTTTTGTTATGTCTCTGGGACGGGTGATTGCGCTGCCAATTACGACTGCGTATACTCCCGTAGCCCAAACCTTTTCAAGCTGTCCGCGTTCCCAGATTCCGCCTTCTGCGATGATCTTGGTTGAAGGGAAGTCTTTTACGAGTTTAGCGATAAAGTCCACATCGGGGAGCTGAGTGCCTTTGGTGTGTGCCGTGTAACCGCGGAGAGTAGTTCCCACGTAATCGAAGCCAAGTTTTACTGCGTTTTCAGCTTCGGCATAGTCGCTGCAGTCAGCCATGATTTCTACGTCGGGAGCAGTCTTTCTGATGTATTTGACCAGTTCTTCAAGAGTAACTCCGCCGGGGCGCTTTCTCAGCGTAGCGTCAAGAGCGATTACCTTCGCGCCGCAGTTAATAAGGTCGTCCACCTCTTTCTGCGTGGGGGTGATGTAGACTTCGCTGTCAGGATATTCAGCTTTGATAATGCAGATTATCGGGACGTCGACTTCGGTGCGGATATCTTCGATATCGCTGACATAGTTGGCGCGGATGCCTACGGCGCCGCCTGCAACCGCAGCGCGTGCCATATACTTCATAATGCCGAGGCCGTAGAGCGGTTCGCCCTTGACTGCCTGGCAGGAAACGATTAAACCTCTGTTAAGATGTGCCATAAATTCGCCTTCTTTATTTATTGATATTGTTTTTCTTTATATCGTCGATCGTAAGTGTTATAAAATCGACCGTTTCGTGCTGAGTGCTTCCTTCGTAAAGCACGCATATAGTGCCGTCTTTTGCCTGACACATACTGCTGTATACGAATTCCCCGTCTTTTATCATAGCCGCGTAAGGGAAGGTCTCGCCGTAATCGTAAGACAGTCTGATAACGCCCTGTTCGCGCTTTTTAGGATTTGCGGCGTTGAGGAGAAGGGTAGCTTCTTTGTCGCCGTCCTTTACGTTTATGGCGCTTATCTGACATATGCACTGAGGGACGTCTATGTGGTGATAATCGTGCCAGTTTTCACCGCCGTCCTTGCTGATCGCAATCGCGACTTTTCTGCAACTTGCGTGATTGCGTACGAAAACTTTGAGAGAGCCGTCGGGCAGTTCGATTATCTGAGATTCGCTAGTGCGTTCTCCGTCGACGATGAGTTTGTGTCCTACTTTGAAAATGCCCAGGCGTTTACGGTTTTCGCCTGCAGCGCCGCCGCGCTTCCAGGTCTTGCCGTTGTCGTCACTGTATATGCAAGCGGTGCATTCCATAAGAGGCCAGAATCGGGGAGTGAAATAAATGGGAGCGACAAGTCTTCCTTTGTGCGCGCCGTTCCTGATTTTTATTCCAACGCCGGGTCCGCAACCTATAAAACACATATAGCTGTCTTTTATCTGGGAAGAAATGCAGACGGGCTTGCTCCACGTCACGCCGTCGTCAACGCTCTCGCAAACGTACATATAAGACGTGCGGTATTCAGTAAATCCGCCTTCGAGAGTTTTGATGTTGCCGACCTTTTTGCCGTTGTCGAATACATTGCCGTTTTCATCGACTCTGAACTGAGTCGCTTTGTCTTTGAGATAAAGTATTCCGTCTTTTCCGATAGAGTATTTTTTCTTGTCTTTTACTACGATTTGTCTGCCTTCGCTGTCCAGTCCCGTGCCGCGCTTGCTGTTGAGAATGCCTACGCCTGCAGGGGTGTGGCTGTAAAACATGAAAATTTTGTCGTTGTCTTCGTCATAAAGAAGACACGGGTCGATCGCAGCTGAAGAAAACTGCATGCTTTCACCTTGTTCTTTTACGGGAACAAACATATCTTCCCAGGTTTTTCCGTTGTCAAGAGAGCGGCATATAGCCTTGTCGATTCTGTTGGGATTGTCTCTTGCCGTAAAATAACGTGCGTCTGCACATGCGACAATAGTGCCGTGCTTTGTAGTTATTACTGAAGGTATGCGGTAATTTCCCGCAGGACCGCGTTCTTTGGCAAAAAGGGGAAAAGGTTTTGAAATCATTGAACAGACTCCTCGTGCTGATTTTAAGTAAAATCGGGTCAATCTTATAAGCGTGTTAATTATAACATTATGCGTGCGCATAGTCAATAAATAACATTCAATGTATGTATGGTTTTGGATTAAAGCAACACAAAACGGCAATACGTTGCACAAAAAACTTGAGCGCAGAATATGAATGTTGAAAGGAAAGAAAATAATCTTTAAACAAAAATTTCAATAATTGCGTTCAGTGTCGTTGACATCAGACGAGAGCAGAGATATAATATCGGCATAAAGGGCAACGGAGTCCGCAAATGAGTCGGACTCCGTTGCCCTTTTTTCTTGTCTGTGTTATTATATTGACATACGGCAGGGATAATGCCGTCAGGGGAGAGAGAAAAATGAAAAACGTATTTGAAAAACCCACTCTGTTACAGCTTTTGCTCGGGATTGCGGCAGGCTGTTTCGCTCTGGTTGCGTTCGGTCTGTTTTTTGCCGACGCAGTAGGAGATAAAGGCGGCGACGGATTGCCTGCTTTCAAAATAGCGTTCGACGTAATGATCGACGGGCTGCATTTCAATGCGCGTGCCTTTATCGCGTATTTCATACCGCTGCTTTGCGTGGCGGTCGTTTTGCCTTTTAAAGAGAAAAAAGTTTATTATGCCGCGGCGTTTCTGCTCCTTGCGGCAAGTGTCGCAATATTTCTGATGAGAGAGATATATCTTTCAAAATACGACGCCGAGATTGCCGACATGTACAGAAAAGGCGGCGTAAGGCTTGCCGTTCCTGCAATAATAGCGGGTGTATTCTGTCTGATTTCTTCTGCGCTGTCTCTTCTCAGAGGACTGGCAGGGGTAAAGTTTGCGGTAAAGAAAGAGCAGGTTGTCCCAGGTGAATGTACGAATGAAAATACGGTGGAGGAAAGACAATGAAAAAGAGAACATTTATTTTTATCAGCATCGTACTTTGTTTGAGTTTTTCCTTGTCTGTGTTTATAGCATGCGGTTCTTCGTCTGAGTACCCCGATAATTTTCTGGTCATTGACGAAAGCAAAGAGTATCAGTCCGTTACAGGATTCGGCGCTTCGGCGGCATGGTGGGCGCAGACAGTCCCTCAGGGGTCTCAGTCTGCGACTAGTCTTGCGACAAGTCTTTATACCGACGAAGGTATAGGACTTTCGATTTACAGATACAATATCGGAGGCGGTTCGTGGGACTACGACGCCTATAACGATCACGGCGCAGGGGACTTTGTCGTGTTTCCCGAATACCGCAACACTCAGTCCGCGTTTATTGCTGAAAATTATGATGAGAGCAAAAGCGCAAACGAGAACTTTGCAAATCCGGCAAATTACGATTTTTCTCGTGATGCCAACGCCCTTGAGTTTATGAAACTTTGCGCTGCTCAGGAAGGATCTACGGTGGAGAGGATTATACTTTTTGCCAATTCGCCGCACTATCTGCTGACTGCTTCGGGAAAGACAAACGGAGAAGAGAAATATCAGAGCAATCTACCTGAAGAAAATTATGAGGCTTATTGCGAATATCTTATAAAATACCTGGATTACGTCGTGAACGGACTCGGGCTTACGGTTGAATCCGTAAGTGCGATAAACGAGCCTCAGCACGCCTGGGGCGGAGACGACTCTTCTCAGGAAGGATGCCACTATGAGCCCGAAGAACTGGCGGCATTCTACGACGTGTTCAGCCGCTATCTCAAAGAGTTCAACACCGCGAATGGCACCAATGTTAAAATGGACGTTTTCGAGAGCGGAAACTACGACGTGTATAAATCAAAAGGCAGAGTAATGGAATACATATACGCGATGAGCAAGTACGACTATTTCGAAGACATAGATACGATAAGCGTACATTCTTACGGCTCGCCGACTTCGGTTGAAGCAAGAGAATCGTTCGTGTATATGCTCAATAATCTTTACGGCGATAAACTGAGCGTGGAGATGAGCGAGATATGTTATATGGAAGCAGGACTTGACGAAGGCATGACCAGCGCGTTGTGGCTGTCTGAGGTTATGAACAAGGATTTCTGCAATCTCGGCGCAAAGTCCTGGAGCTGGTGGATGGCAACCAGCTGCGACGATTACAACGACGGAATAGTGTCCTGGATGTGGGGTAGTGAAAACGGAGAAGTAGTACCGACAAAACGCTACTGGGTAATGGGAAACTATTCAAAGTTCGTGGATACGGGAGACAAGCGTATAGAAGGTTATGTCGCAAATGCAGAAAAGGGGATATTCGCCACTGTTTTCAAGAAGGCTGACGGAAGGATAATAGTAGTATTAACCAACACGGGTGAAGAAAAAGTTGCAATTAATCTGCCTGAAGGATACACGTCCTTGAGCGCATGGGAAACAAGCGACAATAAAGATCTCGAGAAAGTCTATGATGGTATTTGCGGCAAAACGTATGAGGCGCCCGCCGGCAGTGTAACGACGCTGGTTTTATCGTGATTTGTCATGATTTTTAATAAATCACAACCGTAGTTTTTACAATTTATACACATTTGTGTAAAACTTTAACGCAGGCGCGCAAATTTATATTTGTTTGTTGACAATCGAGAAGTATTATAATAAAATTAAAATACCATTAAAAATGTGAGAGGGAAGACGTCGGTTATGCCGACGGAGGCATACGGAAGTATGCGCAATTTGTTTAGAGAAAAAGCGCGGAATGCGCATAATAAACACGGAGGATTTTCTATGAACAAACCATTGAAGAAGATGATGACTCTGCTCATTATCGTCGCTATGGTATTCACCACCGTATTCTCGCTCGTCGCTTGTAAGAAAGACGAGCAGCAGGGGCTTGACGGACACAAGCATACCTGGAGCGAGTGGACGACTGAATACGATAACAGTTACAAATGTTCCGGAGGCGTGTCTCACCGCACGTGTTCTATCTGCGGAACTACTCAGACCAAAGACGTTAAACCCAGTCACATTAAGGGCGATGACGGCAAATGTATCTACTGCGGCGTAGTTGTTTACTACACCAACAGCACTTACACCGCTGTTTCTCCTTCCAACTGGAACGAACTCACTTATCAGGACAACAACGATACGCAGATTTTCTACAACCTGATCAGCTCTTTCTTTGAGTTCGACTACAAGTTCGATGAAGAAGGCGAAATCATCCCCGGCGCATTCGAAGTTGAATATTCCGCTGCTACCAAGCTGGAAGACGTTACTGCTCAGTACGCTGATAAGTACGGCTATGCTGACGGTGCTACCGGTTATGCATGGAAGATCACCCTCAGAAACGATCTGAAGTGGAACGACGGCACCGCAATCAAGGCTGAAGACTTCGTTTACACGATGAAAGAGCAGCTCAACCCTCTCTTCAGAAACTACCGTGCAGACAGCTTCTACAACAGCGGTACAGTTATCCACAACGCTCAGGGCTATGCTAAGCAGGGCCTTAAGGTTGACGAAACTGTTTCAAATCTGTTCAGCGGCATTGCTGAAGCTAAGAAGGCAGGATATACCGATATCTACCTCGATATGAACGCTGTCAACGCTGCTTTCGCTGAATGGTTCGGCGGCACATACGCTCAGGTTAAAGGCGCAGGAATGCTCGATCAGTACTTTACCATGTACGATGAGAACGGTCAGTCTCTCGGTCAGAACTTCTTCGCTAAGTACGATCTCGAGAAGGTAAGCGACAAGGTCGAAGAACAGCAGATCCTCGTTACCGATGAAATGATCGCTGATTACGGCAAGTGCAAGGACTGGAATCCTGATCCTGACGTCGAAGTTGCTATGCTTTCTGTAATCAAGAATTACGTTTATCCTGAAGTCAGCTTCGACGATGTAGGTATTTTCGTAGGCAACAACGAATATGAACTCGTTCTTTGCCTTGACAAGGCGATCCCGCTTCTTAAGGAAGACGGCTCTCTGTCTTATATGGCTGCATATCAGCTTTCTTCTCTGCCTCTCGTAAAGAAAGATCTCTATGAGGCTTGCAAGCAGGCTCCTGTTCAGGGTTCTACGCTCTGGACAAGCAATTACAACAGCAGCGTTGAAACCACCGCTAGCTGGGGTCCGTATATGCTGACTTCTTTCCAGTCAGGCAAGGAATACGTGCTTGAAAAGAACCCGTACTGGTACGGTTATACCGCAAACCTTTACGAAGGTCAGTATCAGACCGACAGAATCGTCTGCGAAACCATCGGCGAGTGGGAAACCGCTTGGCTTAAGTTCCAGAAGGGCGAGATTGACGGCATTACAATTGACGTTACTATAGCAAATGACTACAAGGGCAGCGATCAGGCTTACTTCACCCCGACCGACTTCGTATCTTCCTTCCAGCTGCAGTCCAGTGAGGAAGCTCTGAAGAACAGAGAATCGGCTGGCGTAAACAAAACCATTCTTACCTATACCGAATTCAGAAAGGCGCTTTCTCTCGGTATCGACCGTGCAGAATTTGCAAACTCTTGCACCACCAGCTCTCTCGCAGGTTTCGGTCTTTACAACAGCATGCACTACTACGATGTTGAAAACGGCGGTGCTTACCGTGAAACCGACGCTGCTAAGCAGGTCCTCTGCAACGTTTACGGCATTGACGTAAGCAAGTTCGCTTCTCTCGACGACGCAGTAGATTCAATCACAGGTTATGACCTTGCTCAGGCAAGAGAACTTGTAAATACCGCTTACGATAAGGCTATTGCTGACGGCAAGATGAAAGAAGGCGACAAGGTTGTCCTCGTTTGGGGTACTGCTGTCGACAACGAAAGCACCAGACGTACTTACGAATTCGTAAAGAACGCTTGGACGAATCTTATGGTCGGCACTAAGCTTGAAGGAAAGTTTGAACTTAACTTTGACGCAAGCTTTGGCGACAACTGGGCTAACGACTTCAGAAGCGGCGCTTACGACGTATGTGCCGGAGGTTGGACGGGCGCTGCTTGGGATCCGGGCTACTTCCTGCTCGCATACCTCTCACCCGACTATATGTACTCCACCGCATGGGATACCTCTGCTCAGCAGATGACCTTCACGATGCCCGTTAAACAGGAAGACGGCACCTATAAGGACACTGAGCTTACGATGAGCCTTATGGATTGGTACAACTGCCTCAACGGTATTGCAGGAAGCGCTTATGACTGGTCTGCAAACGCTGTTGATCAGGACACCAGACTCCCGCTTATCGCAGCACTCGAAGAGCAGGTACTTCTTGCATATTACACTCTGCCGATGTACAACGATTACAGTGCTTCTTTGATTTCTTTCAAAGCGGACTATATCAGCTATGAGTACAACACCTTCATGGCGTACGGCGGTCTCAGATATATGCAGTACAACTATACTGACAGCCAGTGGGCAGAATTCGTAAGCTCACAGGGCGGACAGCTCAACTACAAATAAGCTGTAAAAGTCAAACAAAACACACTGCGCAGTGGGGCGGCATAAAGCCGTTCCACTGCTTGCGTGTAAAATGCGCATGCGTACGTACGCGCTAGATTATTTAATAAGGATAAGTCAATAATAATACTATTGTTATCCGTATATATCTGTATGCGGATACCAATGGCATTATGCTTATTTACATCAAAGGAGAAGTGCTCTTATGTATATGTTCAAATACATAATGAAGAGACTCGGATTGATGTTGATGACCTTTCTTATCATTATGATTATGTGCTTCGTGCTGATAAAGCTGTTGCCTATCGTAATCAACGTAAGTATAGGACAGGACGCCGACATCATAAAGGCTCAGATCGAGGCGAGAGGATATTACGATCCGATCCCCGTTCAGTTCGTAAATTATATCAAAAGAATATTCCAGGGAGACTTCGGCATAGGCGTGAATATGCCGGAGTATAGAAATCAACCTGTTCTGGATGTATTCCTTGAAAAACTGCCCCCGACAATACTTATCAATATTTATTCGGTATTGATTTCAGTTCCTGTAGGACTCGGACTGGGCATTCTTGCTGCGCTTAAAAAGAACAAGTGGCAGGATCATACTATAAGCACTGCGGTAATGATAGTCATTTCAGTGCCTAGTTACGTTTACGCTTTTCTTATCCAGTATCTGTTCTGTTTCGAGCTGGGTTGGTTCCCGCTGACTATGAACTCGGGGTATGATTATTTTTCGCCGTCAATGTTTCTCTCAATGCTTCCTGCGGTGTTCTCGCTGTCGTTCGGAAGTATAGCGGGCTATGCGAGATTTACGAGAGCTGAGCTTACTGAAGTTCTTACCAGCGAATTTATGTTGCTTGCTAGAACAAAAGGTCTGACGCGAAGTCAGGCTACGGTAAGGCATGCACTGAGAAACGCGATGGTGCCTATTTTCCCAATGATAATAGGTGAGTTTATAAGCGTTCTCAGCGGATCGCTTGTCATAGAAAAGATATTCGCAATACCGGGCGTAGGTAAGCTGTATCTGGATTCAATCAATACGCAGGACTATGACTTCTTTATGATGTTGTCAGGTTTCTACACATTCGTAGGCTTGGCGGCAGGCATCGTCATCGATATCAGTTACGGTATCATTGACCCGAGAATAAGAATGGGGGCGAAATAATATGGAAAATAAGAACTATAACGATATCCCTAAGGAGATGTTCGAGTTCGCTTCCGTAGGCGACCTCAAACACGATCAGAAACTCGATACAAAGCCGATAGGCTACTTCAAGGACGCTTTCCTGAGATTCAGAAAGAATAAAGGCTCTGTCTTTGCGGCGATAATTATCGGTCTTCTTGTGCTTTACGCAATAATTGCGCCTCTCGTGTCGCAGTTTACCGTATCGTACAACGACGTGTATTTCAGATATACGCTTCCCAAAAGCCCTATATCAGAAGCTCTCGGTCTCGATTTCTGGGACGGTTGCGAAGAGAAAGAACTTACTCAGGAAATGTTTTATTATTACTATGCTATGGGTGAGGAAACAGGGCATAACGCCGTAAAAAATCAGACTTACAGCAGATATATCAAGAAAGACGGTCTTAAGGCGACTACCTATTACAGATTCAGACTTGACAGCTACCATTCCAACGGCGTCGTTTTCAAGAACGTAACTGCCGATGAATATGCTAATATTCAGAAATATCAGGACGAAACAGGTGTTCAGGTTATTTATCCTATAACTGAAAAGTCGAAAAGACCTACTTCAGCACAGGACAGCACCAACGCGAATTACTGGTTCAAGACTTATACCGAGAACGGTAAAACCTATGTGGACTTTGACGATGAAGGTAATTTTGAAAATATTTACCGCAGATACACCGGAAGAGACGGCTATACAAGCACGGTTCGTGTAGAGGGAGATACACCTGAATACGATTATGCGCTGGCAAATCAGACCGGTTATGAAATCAGAGTCAATTATTACGAATATTATATATATTATCATACTTACGTGCTGAATGACGGAATCAGCGAGCCGATGTTCTTATTCGGCACTACTAACTACGGGCAGGATATATTCACCTGTCTTGCCAGCGGCGCAAGATTCTCATTCTTCCTTGCAATAGTCGTTACGCTTGTAAACTTCACAGTCGGTGCGATCTACGGCGCGATCGAAGGATATTACGGCGGAAAAACCGACCTTATCATGGAAAGAATTTCAGATCTGTTGTCAGCTGTGCCGTTTATGATCGTCATAACCCTTCTTAAACTGCATATGGGCAGCGCAAGCAACGTGTGGGCGCTTCTCATCGCGTTCTTCGTTACGGGTTGGATAGGTATGGCGAACAGCGTGCGTATGCAGTTCTACCGCTTCAAGAATCAGGAATACGTTCTTGCTGCGAGAACGCTGGGCGCGTCTGACAGAAGAATAATGTTCAAGCATATATTCCCAAACTCGCTCGGTACGCTCATTACCAGCTCGATTCTTGCTATCCCCAGCGTTATATTCAGTGAATCCAGCCTGAGCTACCTCGGCATAATCAACTTGTCTACGGGCAATATCACCAGTATCGGTACGTTGCTTTCAAGCGCTCAGCCGTATCTGACGACTTATCCGCACATGATACTGTTCCCGGCGATATTCATATCGCTGCTGATGCTCAGTTTCAACCTGTTCGGTAACGGACTCAGAGACGCGTTCAACCCGTCACTCAGAGGAGCGGAGGATTAAGATTATGGAAAAGAAACTCGAAGTTAAAAACCTTGTAATCTCCTTCCGCACTCAGGGCGGTAAGGTGCAGGCAGTAAGAAATGTGTCTTTTGACCTTTACAAAGGCGAAACCCTTGCCATAGTGGGTGAATCGGGAAGCGGTAAATCCGTTACCAGCCGCGCTATCATGGGTATTCTGGCAAAGAACGCTATTGTCGAAGGCGGAAAGATAATATACGACGGTCAGGATCTTCTGAGAATATCTGAAGACGATTTCCACAAGATAAGAGGCGATAAAATCGCAATGATATTCCAGGACCCGCTGTCAAGTCTCAATCCGATAATGAGAGTAGGCAAGCAGCTTACCGAAGCAATGATCCTTAAGGGTAAGTCAAGCCAGAGAAACGCAAGACGCAACTTCAATTCTCTGCTTGCTCATCTCAACAAGAACATGAACGAGACTTGTCAGGTTACAGATAAGGAAACCATTGCTGAAAACGCGCGCAAGTGCAAGACGTTCGACAATTTCTGCATCGCAGGTATAAGACTTGAAGACAAGTACAATCACTGCGTACGTCACGCTTATGCGCTTATCGAAGATATCGAAAACCTTCTTTTCCTCAAAGAAAAGAATCAGAAGGTCGATGAAAGAAAACAGATAGTTCACATTCTTGACGAGATGGACGAGTGCGTTCATCCTGCGGTATTGCCTGAAGATATCGCTGAAGGCATCATAGCTCAGATAAAGAACGTGAAGAGAAATGCGTCCAAAGAAAAACTCAGCGACGAGTTTGCCGAAGCGCTCAACAAGCTTCTCGAAGAGCTTAAGATTGGCGTGGGTATCGACGTAAAACCCAACTATTTTACGATGGGCTATTACATCATGAAAAATCCCGACGCGCATCTTCAGGATATGCCTCACTCTGAACTCAACAAGATGACGAGGAAATATCTTGACGACAACTTCATGCTCGATTTCATTGACTGCGGATCAAAAGCAGTGCTCCACAGTCACAGAAAATCGGTTGAAAAGAAGGCTGAAGTCGTTGAACTGGCGAAGACAACTCTCGAATATTTCGAGAACGGCACTCTTGACAGAAAAACAAGCAGAGAGCATATAAAAAAGCTGTCTGCACTTGTCGCAGAATCAATCGACAGACTTGCGGTAGTCAAAAACAGCACTGACTACACATTCGGAGTAAGCGCAATGACTGCGGTCGAAAAATACTTCGACGCGCTTGTTAAAAACCCAAAGGCGCAGGCGAAATACGATAAGCAGGTAGCTAAAAGAGATAAGCTGATTGCAAAGGGCAAAACCCCTGACTGGAAGGTCGTTCCTCCTATGCTTGTGGATATCGATCTTGCGCGTCAGACGATCTGCAACGTCATTTCAGGACTTATCGAGAGCTGTGAAAAGGAAATAGAAAACGCCGACAATTTCGACGAACATCAGAAGATGATCGACATGGTCGACTATTTCAAAGAGCAGGCTTCTGCGGTCGTCTATAAGGTAACGCGCAAAATGGCAAAAGCCAAGGCGCTTAAACTTATGGAAGAGGTCGGTATTCCCAATCCCGCGATAAGATACAATCAATATCCGTTCGAGTTCTCAGGCGGTATGAGACAGCGTATAGTCATAGCTATCGCGCTTGCGGCAAATCCCGATATTCTTATCTGCGACGAGCCTACCACAGCGCTTGACGTTACGATCCAGGCTCAGATACTCGAACTTATAAACAAGCTCAAAGAAGAAAGACACCTTTCTGTCATATTCATTACTCACGACCTCGGCGTCGTAGCTAATATGGCTGACAGGATCGCGGTTATGTATGCAGGCAAGATAGTTGAGTACGGCACTTCAGAAGACGTGTTCTACGATCCGCGCCATCCTTACACGTGGGCGCTTTTGTCCTCTATGCCTGACCTTGATACAAAGGATAAACTCGAGGCGATACCTGGCACTCCGCCCAATATGATCTTCCCGCCCAAGGGAGACGCTTTTGCGGCGAGAAACAAGTATGCAATGAAGATAGACTTCGAAGAGCAGCCGCCGATGTTCAAAATCAACGATACGCATTATGCCGCTACGTGGCTTCTGCATCCCAATGCGCCCAAAGTCGAGCCTCCGAAGCTCGTTACAGACCGCATAAACAGAATGAAGAACGAGGTGAAGAACAATGGCTGACAGAGAAGTATTGCTCAAAGTAGATCATCTTGAACAGTATTTCAAGATGGGAAAAGGTTATCTCAAGGCGGTCGACGACGTAAGTTTTGAGATATACAAAGGAGAGGTGTTCGGTCTCGTCGGAGAGTCAGGTTGCGGAAAGACGACTACGGGACGTTCGATAATACGTCTTTACGATATTACGGGCGGTTCGGTTTATTTCGAGGGACAGCGCATCTGCGCAGGTACGCGCGCTTATAAGCAGGCTATCAAGGATGCGAGAAGCAAGTACAGAGATATCTCTGCAAAGATAAACGCTGCTCAGAAGTCGGAAATCGAGCAGAATTCTTCCGATGCCGAAAATATCAAGAGTAAATATGCGGCTGAAAAAGACGCGGCAAAGCGCGAATATCTCGAGACTCTGAGAACTCAGAGACATAATATATCCAGCGCTAATTACGACCACAAGAACTGCAATAAAGTTTTCAGCAAAGCGCAGATGAAGAAGGTCGAAGAAAAGTACGCTCCGCTTTTTGAAAAGGCTTCTCTCAATGAGAAAGACGAACTTGAAAAAGAGTATAAAAAAGAGCTGAAACTTGCCAGGAAAGACCGCATAATGAATAAGATGCAGATGATCTTCCAGGACCCCATCGCATCGCTCAATCCGCGTATGACGGTCAGAGAAATCATTGCCGAAGGTCTTATCATCAGAGGAATAAAAGACAAGAAATATATAGACGAGATGGTTTATAAAGTGCTTGACCTCGTTGGACTCGTGCCTGAGCACGCTGGCAGATATCCGCACGAATTCTCGGGCGGTCAGAGACAGCGTATCGGTATTGCGCGCGCAGTCATTCTTCAGCCTGAACTCATTATTGCAGACGAGCCTATTTCTGCGCTTGACGTGTCGATACAGGCGCAGGTCATAAACCTTCTCAACGAGCTCAGAGACAAACTGGGGCTTACGATAATGTTTATCGCGCACGACTTGTCTGTCGTCAAGTATTTTTCTGACAGAATCGCAGTCATGTACTTCGGTAAGATAGTCGAGCTTGCGACCAGCGACGAGCTGTTTGCTCATCCTATGCATCCATACACCAAGTCGCTGTTGTCTGCAATTCCGCTTCCCGATCCTCATTTTGAGAAGAACAGAAAGAGAATTACTTACAATCCTATCGCCGACCACGATTATTCTGTTGAAAAGCCGACAATGAGAGAGGTTTATCCGGGGCACTTCGTGTACTGCAGCGACAGCGAATGCGAAAAGTATCTCAAAGAGTACGAAGAAAAGAAAGCTGCGGCAGTAAAGGCTGAAGATGTTGAAGACAAAGCCTCTGAAGCTGATGAAAACGAAGTTACTGCGGCTGTAGAGGAGAAAAAGCCTGTCAGAAAGGCGCGTTCTAAGAACTCTTCAGCTAAAAAGAAATCAGACAAATAAACCGTGAAGACGGTCAATCTAAGGTCTTCCTCTTTAAGGGAAGACCTTGCCTTAAGAAGCAGATGAAAACAGTTTATAAATATCTTATAACCTTGGCGATGGGAATTATCATTGCGTTTATCGCGTTGCTTGTCAGAGATATTTTCCATCTTACGGCTGTCGTGGATATAATGAAAGCGTTCTGCGATGCGTTTTTCGTGTCGGGAGTTCTGCTTACGTGTATAGGCGGTTTCGTTTTTGTTTCGAACGGAGGCGTTTTCGATATGCTTGCTTACGGCGTAAGAACTTTCTTTACAGCTTTCAAGAGAAACGTTACAGACAGAAAATATAAGGATTATTATGAATACAGAGAGGCGAAGAAGGCAAACAAGAGAAGCTTTTCCTTCCTTCTTATCGTCGGAATCGTTTTCATAGTGATTTCTATGATTTTTCTTGCTCTTTACTATAAATATCTTCCGGCTTAATGCCGCAAAAGCGTCTTTTAAAGGCGCTTGTTTTATATTTAATAATGAAACGGAGGAATTATGTTTAAATTCAGAAAAGGCTTTTATGCCGATATCCGTATCGAAGACAGGTTTACGACTAATATATCGTATAAGAATTCGGTTGCGGAGCAGTGCAGAGAAATAAGCGAGAAAAAGGCTTTTATCAGAGTTTTTGACGGCAAGATGTGGTATTATGCGTCTACCGACAATGCGGACAACGCTCAGGAGGAGCTTGACAACCTCTACGCGTATGCGACTCCTGACAACGACGTGGAAAACAATCCCGCGATAAAGATTCTTGAAACGAATAAAGACTGCGTAATGCGCTTTGAAAACAATTGCGTAAAGAACGTACCCCTTGAAGAAAAACGCGATTTTGTTCAGAAAACCGCGGCAAAATTCGTTTCCGAGCACTGTTCGCTTGTTATAGCGCATTACCTTGACAGATATTCTGTGTACGAATTCTATTCAAGCAAAGGCGCTGATATCAAATACGATTTTCAGACTTCGGGGTCGGTTTTCTCAATGAGCTTTGCGAATAAAGGAGAAAATTTCTCCGATGCGATCCAGAAATCGGGCACTGCGTTCGACGATGTAAAAGTGTCTGACAAAGAGATAGAAGAGTTTATAAAAGAGAGTGAAAACGTGCTCCTTAATGCTAAGAAACTGGAAAACCCCGGCACTTATCCCGTAGTGCTTGCACCTATCGTTACAGGTGTGTTCGCTCACGAGTCTTTCGGGCATAAGAGCGAAGCAGACTTTATGCTCGGCGACGAGACGATGGCAAAAGAGTGGACTATGGGAAAGCAGGTCGCAAGCGAGCTTCTGAGCATAGTTGACAGCGGCACTTACGACGGTTCGGGATATGTGCCTTACGACGACGAAGGCACGAAATGCAATTATACTTACCTTATCAAGGACGGCGTACTTGCAGGCAGGCTTCACAACGCAACTACTGCGGCTTATCTCGGTGAAAAGCTTACGGGCAACGCAAGAGCTATAAACTGCGGCTACGAGCCTATAGTAAGAATGACAACCACCGTGATAAAGGGCGGCAACAGCACGGTGGAAGAGCTTATCGCAGGAATAAAGCACGGATATTATATAAAGAACTGCAAGCACGGCTCAGGTATGAGCACTTTCACCATTGCGCCTAACGTAGCGTACGAGATCGTGGACGGCAAGATAGGCGATCCGGTAAAAATAGCCGTTCTTACCGGCAACGTATTTGAGACGCTCGGAGACATAGACGGCGTGGCAAACGACGAAACGGTGCTTACTTTCGTTACGGGCGGTTGCGGAAAGATGGAGCAGTTCCCGCTCAACGTGGGTATGGGCGGTCCTCATATCAGAGTTAAAAAGATGAACGTGCAGTGAGGTGAATTATGAAAAAACAGATATATTGCGTAAATAACCGTGAAAGTTGTCTCAACTTCACTGCGGGTGTGGTTGATTCTCTCAGAATAAAGAACAGTGCTTCCACTACGGTGAGAGTGTATGACAACGGATTTATAGGCGTTTCAGGTGCTTCAGGCAATTGCGATCAGGCTGAACTCGAGAAAAAAGCGATTGCTTCGCTTGAAAACAAGGTGCCTTATCCCGCTGAAAAGAGCGAGCCTTCCGAAATAAAAATAGATCTGAGAAAAGAAATAATAAAGAAAAGCGAGCTTGTAGACAAGTGTAAGGCGCTTGTAAAAGAGGTCGCCGAGAGCAATCCTGAATTTATTCTGAGCGGAAAGTTTGCCGTTTCAGACGACGAAACCACCTTCAGGGACAGCGACGGGGTGAATTATTCCTGCGCTACCAGCGTATTCAGCGCATACTTTGTCGCAAAGCATAAGGACTCGGCAAACATCATGGACGAGGTTTACGAGGTGTCAGACGATAAATTCGAGCCTGAAAAGATAGCTTCTGACGCCAAAACTCTCTTTGACGCGTATCTTGCAAAAGCGGATATGCCCGAAGAAGAAAAGCCGATATTCATTACTGATCCTTCTGTAGTTTCATATCTTGTCAATGGCTTTGTCGCAGAACTTTATTGCAGCGGTGCGTCTGTGCTCAACGGAAAGCTTGGTAAGAAAGTGTTCAGCGACAAATTCAGTCTCGTATGCAACAGAAATCCCGAAGAGACTCTCGGAGCTACCTTCTTCGACGGTGAAGGCGTGGTCAGCAAGGATTACAAGTCATATCTTGTTGAAAAGGGCGTTATGAAAAAACTTCTCACCACAAAAAAGAGCGCTCAGACATTCGGAGTGGAAAACAGTGGTACGGCATCTTCGCCTTTTGCCAGCGTTCCTACGCTCGGCGCTGAAGGACTCAGCGTAGAAGCTACTGATGAAGACGTTCAGGCTCTGATAGGGGATAAAAAGGCGATTTACGTAACGACTTCAAGCGGCGGCGATATGACTCCGACAGGAGAGATAGGGCTTCCCGTTCAGTGCGCTTATTTGTTCGAGAACGGCAAACTCGTAGGCAGACTGCCTGAATTTTCCATATCCTGTAATGTGTTCGATATACTCGGAGACGACTATATCGGAGCTTGCAAAAAGTGCGTCAAGAATGCAGGCAGAGAAAAATACCTGGTATTCAGAGCCAAAGCAGTAAACGTCAAATAATACAATTTTTTTGAGATTTATACAAGCCTTTTCTTTCAATGGCGGCGCTGTTGGAAGGAAGGGCTTTTTTTATCGGCTTTTGATTTTTTCAATAACAAAATTAATTGAAGAGTATTCATAACGGAACTGGCAGTATTATAAAACAACGCAAGGAAATCGCACAAAGATGTAAAAACTATGGACGATATGTGTATATTGAAAAGCGCAAAATTTGTCTGAAAATACAGAATTTTATTAAATTATGCCTTTTTCATAAAATATATTGCAATTTATCAAAATTTAATAATTGAAAAACAATGGATAAAATATGTAAAAATTTTTATAAAGCTATTGACACCGCAACTGTTAGATAGTAAAATTATATACAGACGTGGGTGTCTGAATGAGAGGGAAAATATGATAGTTACCAATAAAATTTTGCTCGAAGAGGCAAGAAATGGCGGCTATGCCGTACCAGCTTTCAACGTTGACAACCTCGAGAGCGTTATAGGCGTGCTCCGCGCTGCGGAAAACACTCAAAAACCGATAATCGTTCAGACTATTCCAAGGACTCTTAAATACGGCGGTATCCCCGCATACAGCGCACTTGTCCGCGCTCTTTACAAAGGAAATCCCGATATATCAATTCATCTCGATCACGGCGGCGACATTGAAATCTGCAAGGCTTGCATAGCGGCAGGTTACACTTCTGTTATGATCGACGGTTCTCAGCTTGCGTTTGAAGACAACGTCAGGCTCACAAAACAGGTAGTAGACTTCGCGCACGAAGCGGGCGTAAGCGTTGAGGGGGAACTTGGTACGATAGGCGGCAAAGAAGAGACAGAAGCGACGGTGAGATATACTGAAGTGTCTGAGGCAGAGGAATTCGTTGCGCGTACGGGAGCGGACAGTCTGGCTATCGGCGTGGGTACGGCGCACGGCGTTTACAAAGGCGTTCCTCATATTGCGATAGACAGGATAGAGGAGATCGCGGCAAAAGTCGATACTCCTCTCGTGCTTCACGGCGCAAGCGGTCTTTCTGACGATGTTATAACGGCTTGTATAAAGGCAGGAATTTCAAAAATCAATTTTGCAACTCAGCTCAGGCAGGCTTTCACTGAGGGGCTCAAAGAAGGACTCGCTCTGAATCCCGATGCGTTCGATCCGAAGGCATACCTTCCTTCTGCGATAGAAAAAGTAAGGGAAGCGGCTGAAAAAATCATTTTACTTTGCAATAAAAACGCGTAAAGCGGCAATCTTATTCAATAAACTCAAAGACAGGAGATTATATTATGCAATACGTTACTTTTGACGAAAGCAGAAAACTGGATCTGATAGCGATAGGCAGAATAGCGATAGATTTCAATCCGCTGGATTACTTCAAGACTCTGGCAGACAGTCAGCAGTATCGCAAATATCTCGGCGGATCGCCTGCCAACGTTGCGGTAGGACTGGCAAGACTGGGTAAGAAAGTCGGATTTATTGCGAGGGTGTCAGACGACCGTTTCGGCGATTACGTCGTTGATTTCTTTAAAAAAGAAGGCATAGACGTATCGCATATCAAGAGAGCGGAATACGGCGAAAAATTGGGGCTTACCTTTACTGAAATTCTTTCACCGACAGAGAGCAGCATTCTTATGTACCGTGACGGAGTAGCGGATCTTTCTCTCGATCCCGCAGACGTTGACGAGGAATATATCGCCGGTGCAAAAGCTCTGCTCATAAGCGGCACTGCACTTGCGCAGAGCCCTTCAAGAGAAGCTTGTCTTAAGGCGATGCAGATCGCTCAAAAGGTGGGTACTAAAATAATATTCGATATTGATTACCGCGCGTACAACTGGAAAAGCAAAGAGGAAATCGCGGTTTACTACACCGCGGTCGCAGAGCATAGCGATATCATAATGGGCTCGAGAGAAGAATACGATCTTACTCAGTCGATATTCGCCCCCGATGCTGACGACGAAGCAACGGCGGCTTACTGGTTCTCAAAGTGCGCGAAGATAGTTATCATCAAGCACGGCAAGCAGGGAAGTACCGCGCATACCGCGGACGGTCAGAAATACAATATCAAACCGTTCCCCGTCAAGGCGTTCAAGTCGTTCGGCGGCGGAGACGGTTATGGCAGCGCGTTCCTTTGCGGACTTTTCGAAGGTAAAGAAATTATGGATTGCCTGGAGCTTGGCTCTGCATCCGCTTCTATGCTTGTATCCGCTCACGGTTGCAGCGAGTTTATGCCTACAAAGGAAGAGCTGTATAAATTTATAGAAGAAGAAAAGAAAGAGTACGGCGAAATGATTGCCAGAAAATAAATCTTAATCGACACGGGCAGGAAAAATCAGGAGGTATAAAAAATGTCTTTCGGTTATCCTAAGTTCAATAAAAACGGCATAAAGACGCTGACCAGGATCGGCGGAAAAAACAAAGATATGCTGATGGATATCCTTGTAATAAAGATAAAAGCGGGAGACGTAAAGACTTTTTCTGAAAAAGACAAGGAGATGTGCGTGCTTCTCACTGAAGGCGAAGTGATAATGAAATGCAACGATCTTGTCGGAAGCGGAGAAAGAAGCGGAGTCTTTGACGATATGCCGATAACGATGCACGTATGCAAGGGAAATACGCTCACCGTCGAGGCGAAAAAAGACAGCGAAATAATTTATCTCGCTACGCTCAACGACAGAGAGTTTCCCGCTAAATTTTACGACAAGAGCGACGTCATAAGAAGCGTTTCGTGCGAAGGCTTGTGGGAAAATACTGCGGTAAGAGACGTGAATACCGTGTTTGATTATTCCAATGCGCCTTACTCCAATCTGGTCGTAGGCGAAGTTATCGCAAGGCAGGGCAGATGGTGGAGTTATCTTCCGCACAGTCATCCTCAACCTGAAGTGTATTATTACAAGATGCCTGCGCCCGAGGCTTTCGGCGCGTGCTTTATAGGGGAAATGGAGCCGCATACGGTTAAAGACGGCAGTGTTGGTTGTTTCCCGGGCGGAAAAACTCACGTGCAGGTTACCGCTCCCGGCTATCCTATGTATTGCTGCTGGATGATAAGACATCTTGACGGCAATCCGTGGGACAAGACGAGAATCGTTGATCCCAGATACGAATACTGGGAGAAATAAAAACAGAGAGGGAATTATGAGCAAGACAGAAAGAATAAGCGTAGGCGAGGCGATAGTAAAATTTCTCGATAATCAGTACGTTGAATTCGACGGAGTGCAGACCAAGTTCGTGGAAGGATTTTTCACGATATTCGGGCACGGTTGCGTTCTCGGCGTAGGCGAAGCGCTTTCAATGACAAAGCACGGCATCAAAGTCTATCAGGGAAAGAATGAACAAGGCATGGCACAGGCGGCTATCGCGTATGCTAAGCAGAGCAACCGCCGCAGGATAATACCTTGCATTTCTTCTATCGGACCGGGTGCGGCGAATATGGTTACGGCGGCAGGCACGGCGACAGCAAACAATATTCCGCTTCTGCTTTTTATGGGCGACACTTTTGCGACCCGTCAGCCTGATCCCGTCCTTCAGCAGATAGAGCACGAATACAATCCGATGATAACCACCAACGACGCTTTCAGGGCGGTTACCAGATATTTTGACAGAATATCAAGACCTGAGATTGTGATGACGGCGCTTGTGAACGCGATGAGAATACTTCTCGATCCTGCGCATACGGGCGCGGTGGCGATAGCTCTTCCTCAGGACGTACAGGGTGAATGTTACGATTATCCGTCAGACTTTTTCAAAAAGAGAGTGCACAGAATAACCCGTCCCACCCCTGCAAAAGAACAGCTGGAAGAAGTTGCGGCTGTGATAAAAAGCGCCGCAAAGCCGATGCTTATCGCAGGCGGCGGCGTAAAGTACAGCGAGGCAGGCAAGGAAGTTGCCGAGTTCTGCGAAAAATTCAACATACCTTTCGGTGAAACGCAGGCAGGAAAGAGCGCGATACCTTCTTCGCATCCTCTCAATCTCGGCGGCGTAGGAGTTACAGGAAACAGCGCGGCAAACGCGATCGCTTCCAAGGCGGACGTGATAATCGCCGTAGGCACGAGATTTACCGATTTCACCACGGCTTCAAAATCGCTTTTTGCAAAAGCAAAGGTGGTTACGCTCAACGCTTCAGATTTTCATGCAAACAAACTCGACGCGGTAAAGGCTGTCGGGGACGCAAAGAGCGGAATAATAGCGCTTACACAGCTTCTTGACGGATATCAAAGCGCGTATGGCGGAGAAATCGAGGCGGCAAAGCGCGCATGGGATAAAGAGATGAAAAGGCTTACGTCTATCGAAATAGGCAGCGGATACAAGCCGGAGGTGGGCTCTTATACTCCCGATGCTGTCGAAGCGTTCGTCAAGGCGCACGGCGGAGCAATGGCACAGACCACCGCGATAGGTATTGTAAGAGAATGTATCCCCGATGACGCGATAATAGTGGGCTCATCAGGCAGTCTCCCCGGCGATTTGCAGAGAATGTGGACCACGGATTGCGTTGACAGTTACAATATGGAATACGGATATTCATGCATGGGTTACGAGATCGCGGGCAGTCTGGGCGCAAAGATGGCTTATCCCGACCGCGAAGTCTACGCTATGGTAGGAGACGGCAGTTATCTTATGCTGCATACCGAGATGGTTACCGCCGTTCAGGAAGGACTTAAGATAAACGTTATAGTCTTCGACAATGCGTCGTTCGGCTGTATCAACAATCTTCAGATGGAACAGGGCGTCGACAGTCTGTGTACGGAACTGCGTTACCGCAAAGGCAATAAGCCGATAAGAGAAGGCAGATTTATGAATATAGACTTTGCGATGAACGCACGTTCTTACGGCTTTGTAGCCTATACTGCCAAGAATGCGGAAGAACTCAGAGCCGCGCTCGAAGACAGCCTTAAGCAGACGCGCCCCACTCTTATCGATATCAAGGTCGCGCCAAAGTCAATGACTCACGGCTACGACGGCTGGTGGAACGTCGGTGTTACCGACAATCCGCACAGCGAAAAGGGAGAAAAAGCAAAAGAAAACCGCAGAAAAATGCTTGAAAAAGCGAGAAAATTCTGAGGAATAAAGGGAAGATTATGAACAAAGACAATATTAAACTGGGCATTGCTCCAATCGCATGGACCAACGACGATATGCCCGATCTCGGAGCGGAAAACACCTTTGAACAATGCGTGAGCGAAATGGCGCTTGCGGGATTTACAGGATGCGAAGTGGGCAACAAATACCCTAAAGACCCAGTTGCGCTCAAAAAAGCGCTTGACCTGAGGGGGCTGAGAATAGCCAATCAGTGGTTTTCTTCATTTGTGCTTACAAAGCCTATTGAAGAGGTAGAAAAGGACTTTGTCGCGCAGTGTAAGTTTTTGAAAGCGGTGGGCGCGGATACGATAGGCGCATCAGAGCAGAGCTACAGCATTCAGGGACAAATGCATACGCCCGTATTCGAATGCAAATACGTTATGGTGCAGAAGGAATGGGAACGCTTTGCAAAAGGTATGAACAGACTGGGCGAAATTGCGAATTCCATGGGAATGAAACTGGTATATCACCATCATATGGGCACCGTCGTTCAGACCGCTGAAGAAGTGGACAGAATGATGGATATGACAGATGCGGACAAGTTTTCTCTTCTTTTCGACAGCGGACATCTGGCATATTGCGGACAGGACTATCTCAGCGTGCTGAAAAAGCACGTCGGCAGAGTAAAGCACGTGCATCTGAAAGACGTCAGATCCGATGTCGTAAAGAAAGTCAAAGAAGAAAAACTGTCCTTCCTTCAAGGAGTAAGACTCGGTGCGTTTACCGTGCCCGGAGACGGCGTTATAGACTTCGCTCCGATATTCGACGTGCTTGACAAGGCAGGATATAAAGGCTGGATGATAGTAGAAGCAGAGCAGGATCCCGCAAAGGCAAATCCGCTTGAGTATGCGCTCAAGGCGAGAGAATACATAAGAAAAACGGCAAATATCTGAATTTAAATCACGAATAAAGGAGAATATTATGGCAATCAAGACTTTGGGTTACTTTACCAACAACGAGTTTATACAGTCTGAGACTGACAAGTTTTATCCCGTTTACAATCCGTCTACGGGTGAACAGATAGCTCAGATGCCGCGTTGCACGACCGCCGAGGTCGCAAAAGTTATCGACAACGCGCACGAGGCTTATAAGAAATGGTCGCGCGTTCCCGTTATCAAGAGAGTTCAGATCCTCTATAAGGTAAGAGAACTTCTCGTTCAGCATATGGACGAGCTCACCGAATTGTGCGCGACAGAGCACGGCAAAAACCTCGAAGAAAGCAAGGGGGATATCCTCAAGGCAAAGGAAGGCACTGAGCTGGCATGCTCTATGCCGTCTCTTCTTCAGGGCGAAAGCCTTATGGACGCATCCAGCGGTTACGATACGGTGTTGTACCGTATGCCTATGGGCGTATTCGCAGGTATAGCTCCTTTCAATTTCCCTGCTATGATACCTATGGGCTGGATGACTCCCGTATGTATCGCGTGCGGAAATACGATAGTGCTCAAAGTTGCGGGCGCTACGCCTATGACTCCGTTGAGGATTGCAGAGCTTTACCGCGAGGCAGGTCTTCCTGACGGCGTGCTCAATATCGTAAGCTGCGACAGAAACGACACTCAGGAGCTTATATCCAACGATAAGATAGTCGGCGTTTCGTTCGTAGGCTCAACCAAGGTAGGCAGATATATCTACGAGACGGCGGCAAAGTACGGCAAGAGAGTGCAGTGCCTTTGCGAAGCTAAGAATCACGCTCTCGTTCTCGAAGACGCGGCGCTTGACAGAACTGCCGCAGGAATAATCAACGCGACTTACGGCTGTGCAGGAGAAAGATGTATGGCACTTCCCGTTGTCGTTGTTCAGGAAAGCATTGCGGATAAACTTGTGGCAAAGCTTACCGAACTTGCAAAGAAAGTAACCGTAGGCCCTGCTTATGACAAGGATACCAAGCTCGGACCGGTTTACAGCGCAGAACATAAAAAAAGCGTATGCGACTGGATCCAGAAAGGCATTGACGAGGGCGCAAAAGTCGTTCTCGACGGCAGAGACGTCAATGTCAAGGGATATGAAAACGGATTTTACGTAGGACCTACGATACTCGATCACGTTACCCCTGAAATGACGGTCGGTCAGAGAGAAATTTTCGGACCCGTTCTCTGCGTGAAGAGAGTGAAGAATTTTGAAGAAGGTCTTGCGGTCATGAACGCAAACCCGTTCGCCAACGGCTCTGTTATCTATACTCAGAACGGCTACTATGCGCGTGAATTCGTACGCTATACAGACGGCGGAATGGTAGGCGTGAACGTTGGCATCCCCGTACCTGTAGGCTTCTTCTCGTTTACTGGTCATAAACAGTCTTTCTTCGGCGATCTGCATTGCCTCGGAAGAGACAGTTTCAAATTCTTTACCGACAGCAAGACGGTTACGACTCATTGGTTTGACGAGCACGAAATGAAACAGACGAACGTTTCCACATGGGACGGTACGATCTGACGATCAGTTATCATATATGTAAGAGGAAAAAATTATGTTGAAAATCGGTATTATAGGCGCAGGCAGAATAGGCAAAGTTCACTGTGAATCGATAATGTGTTACGTAAAGGGCGCTACGGTCAAGACGGTGGCAGACCCGTTTATGAATGACGAAACTGCGGCTTGGCTCAGGAATATGGGCGTGGAAAACACGGTCAGGGATTATAAGGAAATACTGGCGGATAAAGAGATAGACGCGGTGCTGATATGTTCTTCTACCGACACGCATTCTCCCATATCTATCGAAGCGATAAAGGCAGGAAAACACGTGTTCTGCGAAAAGCCCGTAGATCACGACATCGCAAAAATACTCGAAGTCAAAAAAGCGCTTGAAGGCAGCAATGTGAAATATCAGGTGGGCTTCAACCGTCGTTTCGATCACAACTTTGCGGCGGTAAGAGAAGCTGTGAAAGATGGCAGGATAGGCGCTCTCAACGTGCTTAAAATCTGTTCGAGAGACCCTGCCGCTCCTCCCGTATCCTACATAAAGGTGAGCGGAGGAATATTCCTCGATATGACGATTCACGATTTCGATATGGTCAGATATCTGTCGGGAGACGAGGTGGAAAGCGTTTTTGCGATGGGCGGAGTCATGGTCGATCCCGAGATAGGCAAGGCAGGAGATATAGACACTGCAGTCATTACTATGCGTCTCAAGAGCGGTGCGCTGGCAGTGATAGACAACTGCCGTCGCGCGTCATACGGATACGATCAGAGAGCGGAGGCTTTCGGTGAACTGGGACAGGTTGCGATATCCAACGACAGCGCATCAAACGCGGTGATATCCAACGCAGACGGAGTTACGGCAGAAAAACCTCTGCTGTTCTTCCTCGAAAGATATATGCAGGCTTACGTAAACGAGGTAAACTGCTTTATTGACAGCATCGTGAACGATAAACCTGTTGCCGTAGGCATTGAAGACGGCTTGCAGGCAGTCGTCATAGGCGTTGCGGCAAAAAAATCTCTTGAAGAGGGCAGACCCATAAAGCTCAGCGAGATCAAATCTTAAACAACAGTCAACGTTGGCGCGCCGATTACGGTTGCGCATAAAAAAAGTCCCGGCCTTTTCAGGTCGGGATATATTTTTGTTTTTTATTTTTTGCGATAAGTATTGCGTTATTCGTCAATATCTAATTTCATAATCCTTAACGTCGGTTGAGAGACAATATGCGGTAGTGCCCGTATATTTTTCGTCATCGCATACGTTCTTTCCGTCGAATTCAAATGAACGGGTATGTTTTACGTCGTAGAGAATTTTTTCGCTTTCGGTAAAGTAATTGTCGCTGAGGATCACGCTTTCTGCAAAGTCGCACGTCGTTTCGTTTACCGAAGGATTGACGCATATAACGGGAGAGTTGCAGTCCGAGAAACGGTTTTCGGCAATAACGACGTTGCCTACGCGTCCTGCAACGAATTCAGTCTTCGCGTCGCCCCCGATATATACCGCGCTTTTCGTAACCTTTTTGAAATTGTTGAATCTTAAGGTGTGGTTGCCTGAAGAATTAACGCATACGGCTTTGTTGGGGACGTCGTACAAAGTGTTGTTTTCAAAGATAAGGTCGGCTTTGTTTGCGGTTTCGTTTTCAAGTACCTTGCCGACAGCGTCAGACGGGATCTCGTCTTCGAAAATTACGTTGAAAAGATCTGGATTGATTTTGTCGACGTGGCATTTTTCTGCTTTGAAGCGTCCCGTGGATACAAGATCTTCGGTTTCTGTAACCGCGATGACATCGCCTTTTTTGCAGAAGGGAATGCCGTAGTATTTGGGATTTGCATAAGCGCATGCGAGAGTGTGATCGTCAAGCTTTCCGTTTACTCGCACGTATTGTGCTCCCAGGTTGATTATTTTTCCCAGACATCCGCAGAAATAGCTGTTTCTTATCGATATTTTTCCGGAGCATTCGAAGAAGTCGAAGACGTTGCCTGTGCAAGCCACGCTCTGAGAGGGCTTGGGGCGCATGTCGAGTTTTTCAACCGTAACGTTGTCGCAGAACTGAGCTACGATGCCCTGAGTGTGCATATATTTGACGTTGCAGTTCTCAAGAGTAAGATTCTTGCAGTTGTCAATAACAAAACCCGCTTCGTCGCGTATGTTGGTGCGGTATGAATATGAGCAGCCGTTTTTGACGGGGCAGAGAGACTTGAAAGAAAATTTCACTGTCTGATTTGTGCCGTCGTCTTCGATTATATCGGCTTTGGTTACTTTTGAGAATACGTCCGCAGGCTCTTTTCCTATCGTGAAAATGGCGTTGCGGTCAGCGTCGAGTGCGCGCACGTAAGTCATGCCTTTTCCGTCTACTGGTACTTTTGTCTTTCCGCAGAATACTTCAAAAGAGCCGTCTTCAGTTTTTTCTATTTTAGTATTGGGCGCGAATCTGACGGTCGCAGAAGTAAGTCCCGTCTTGATAACTGTGAATTCAGGGCAGCAAGGCGTATCGATATCGAAAGTAAAGTTTTTTATCGTTACGTTTTCGCAGTTTTCGATATAGGCGAAAGAGCCCTTGTCTGTGAGCAGTATGCGTGAGCCGTTGCCGTCAACGGTTACGTTCTTCAGATCTTTCATGACGATTGCGAAATGGCGCGTCTGCACGTCCTTCGTATGAGGAGAGGAGTTTGCGACATATCCGCTGACGCTTTTAAGCTTGTCCGCGCCTATTGAAAAAAGATACCTGCTCTGAGAGGTATAACAGCCGTCGTCCTGAAGCTGATTGAACACTGACAGAGAACCGAATGTGTAATTCTTTTGCATAACAAACCCTTTATATATTTTTAATCTACACGGGCAGGAAAATTTTTAAAGCGCACGTGCAGAGATATGTTTAGAAAACCGAAAAAGCGAATGACGCGGTCGAGATTATGTTGCCGCAACCGAAACACTCCTTCAGATCCGTTCAATATATTTTCTCATTTTACGGGGCAATTGTCAAGAGAGAATTATAATCCTCACTAAGGTACAAAAAACCGATATTGACCGCGCTTTATGCGCGCGTTATAATAAAAGCGTATGACGGAGGTGATATTGTGAGCATTGCAAAGAAAAAGGTGGTGGCGATTATCCTTATCGTGATTGCGGCTATGGCGGTCGTCGCAGGACTGGCTACAGGCATTTATTACGCAGTAAAGCACAACCGTTTCAGCGGGTACGTATATGAGTCGGGCACGAATAAGCCACTTGAAGGCGTTGCCGTTACCAACGGCAGAGACGTGGTGAAGACTGATGAAAACGGGTATTATGAACTGGACGGCTGGCTTAAAGACAGATTCGTTACTGTAACGATTCCGTCCGGATATTGGACAGAGGATTATTATATAGACGCAGACAGTGCGCGCGACGGTTACGATTTTTATCTGGACAAGCTGGAAACCGATCAGACTCAGCACAGCTTTCTGCAGATCTCAGACACTGAGGTCGGCGCGAACGGCGTAGGTGATTGGATTGAAAACGTAAAAGACAAAGTCAAAAGCGAAAAACCCGCGTTTTTGATTCATACGGGCGATATATGTTATGAAGACGGACTCATTAGTCATATTAAAGGAATGAATTCTGATAATATGGGCGTGCCCGTGCGATACGTCATAGGCAATCATGACTTTGTCGGCTGGGGAGGATACGGAGAGGCTCTGTTTGAAAGCATTTACGGTCCCGTAAACTATTCCTTTGACGTGGGAGACGTACATTATATGGTTGTTTCTCTTGCGTACGGCGATCATATAGGAAGATATACGAGGTCTGAGGTGTGGCGCTGGATGGCAAACGATCTGGCGGCAGTGGAAGACGGCAAGAAAGTTGTCGTATTCTGCCACGACATGTGTCCCGATGAAAACGGATTTGAAGTGAAATACGGGCTCAAGACTCTCGATCTGAAAGAGCACGGTCTGCTTGCATGGGTGTTCGGGCACTGGCATTACAACTATCTCAACGTTACTGAAGACGGCATTTTCAACATAAGCACTTCGCGCCCCGACAGCGGCGGCATAGATTCTTCGCTTGCAGCGATAAGAAAAGTAACTATAAACGGCGGAGAGCTTGTTTCTTCAGAAATGCTTTATTACGATTTTGAAAAACAGCCTGCGACTCAGGACGCGCTCTGGAGCGATTCTCTCGAAGGACACGGAGAGTTTGCTCAGCCGATAGTAAGCGACGGAAAAGTTTATGTAGGCACGGTTGACGACGGTTATCCCAAAGACTGCGGATTGTATTGCTTCGACAGCGTGAGCGGTGAAAAGGTATGGGAATACAAGACGGTAAATTCAATCAAAAATTCTTTTTACGTAGGCGGCGGCTTCGTCGTTGCTCAGGACAGCGAGGGCATAGTTTATAAGTTGAATGCAGATACTGGCGAACTTGTATGGAAAAAGGATATAAACCTGCTCAGCGCGCGCGACACCATAATGGGCATAGCGGTAGACGGCGACAGAGTTTTCTGCGGCGGAGGACAGAAGATAGTTTGCCTTTCTCTCAGCGACGGCTCGGAGCTCTGGACGGCTGAAAATAAAAAAGGTTACAGCGCTCCTTCGAGAATGGTAACGGATGATAAATACGTTTATGTCGGCTCTCACTGGGATAAACTTATCGCTTACGACAAGGCTACGGGAAAAACTGCATGGAGCAACGATACCGAAGGACTCAGATACCGCTCGACAACGCCTACGGTAGTTAAAGATACGCTGTATGTCGCGGCTGAATCTTCTGTTTTTAAAGTGGACAAAAACAGCGGCAAGATAATTTCAAAATACACTTTTGACGGATATAATTTCGATGCGGCAAGCGCTCCTTATATCGAGGGCAATATCGGATATTTCACAACGGCAACAAAGGGCGTTGTTGCGATAGATATGAACAGCGGAAGCATGCTCTGGAATTTCGAAACGGGCGATGCGCTGGTATTTACTTCGCCTTATACCTCAAAGGGAAGCAAGACCGTAGACAGCAGTATTGTCGGATATAAAGGCGGATTGCTCTTCGGCGCTTCTGACGGGGTGGTATATCTGCTTGAAAAGGACGGCAGCGTGCGCGAGCAGAAAGATCTGGGCTCTCCTGTGCTGAACAGTCTTGCAGTTGACGGCGACGTTGTTTACGCATTTGATTTTTCAGGCAATCTTACCGCGTTCGATATAGGCTGAAATCAACTGTTAGAATAAAGAAAAAAGCGACGGGTTTTCCGTCGCTTTTTTTTTGCCTGTGTATGTTAAATCGAAATTCACTTGCGGTTAAACGAGTCGCACCGCAAGCACGGTGGAGTCGTCTTTTGCTCCGCGTTTCGTTGCCTGGGCAAGCACCAGATCGCACAGCTCCTGCGGATAGTCGGTCTCTGCACGCGACAGTATAAGCGATATGCCGTCAGCGCCGAGAGAGTCGGCTATGCCGTCTGAAACCATCATCACAACGTCGCCCGGGGAGAGAAGTTTATTGTCCGTGAAAGGCACGGCTTCTTCAACGATCCCTATCGGCAGAGCTGAAGAGTTTACGACTTCGACGTTGTCCGCTCTTTTTATAAAGCTCTGTACGCCGCCCAGTTTGACGAAATGCGCGATAGCGCGTCTTAAATCTATTACGCAAAGATCTAGGGCGGAAAAGCTGTCTTTACTTCTTAGCATAAGCAGGCGGTTTATCATGTTGAGCACGCTTTCGCCTTCGAAACCTGCCTTGTAAAAGTTTTCTACCATATTTAAGGTCGCGGTGCTGCCTTCGTGCGCGTCGTCTCCGCTTCCCATGCCGTCGCATATCGCTACGAACAGCTTGTCGCTTCCCAGTTTCTGAACGCTCTTGGAGTCTCCGTTTTCAGAAGAGCCGTCTTTGCGCGCGGTCGCCTCTCCGTATATCGCGCCGTAGCGCGGTTCTGTGCAGAATGACAGAGTGGCTTTGCCGCTTCCTACGGGCTGAGGATTTCCTTTGCGCTGCATGCGGCAGCCGAGCACTTTGTTAACAATTTCGTCAAGAGCACGCTTGTTGATGTCGTCTGAACGCACCGTGATATTGAGGAAGAATTCTCCGTTTTTAGAATACATTACCGCTTCGGTGCAGACGATGTTTGAATAACTCAGTTCTTCCACAAGTTTCTGCTCAAGGGTGGTGTCGAAGTTCACGCCGCGGTTTATGTCGTCTGCAAGGTTGCTTATCAGTTTGCCTACGCCGTACATCTGTTCTGCGACTATTTGCTGAGAAAGTTCGTATTGTTTTTCGTTTTCACGTCTTTTGTTGAAATCGGATACGCTTTCAGCGCAGTTGGACAATATTGCAGGGATATTGGTGCAACGCGCGTTTACGAAAGTGGGAAGGTCTGCGCCCGATATCCTGCCTCCGCTCAAAGCAACCGATGCCACTCCTTCGAACAGCACTCCCGTATCGCTGCCAAGGGCGGACTGACATGCGGCTCTCGTGGGGCAGGAAGCGCACGTTCTCAGCATTACTTCGCGCGCAATGACTTGAGACGGGCTTTTGTCTGTAAAAGCTCTTGTCGGACGGTAACCGAAGCAGTCTCCCATTTCGTAAAACACTTTTGCAACTCCCGTAAGGCGCGCAAACACTTCGCCTCTGTTGTGCTTTACCATCTGCTTTGCGCCCGCAGTGCCGTTGTCGGTGATGTATACGGGCATTTTCGCTCTGACCTTTTTAGGCAAAACAGCGAATATGCCTGCGCCGACGGCAAGCGCAACAGGGTGAAGCAGGTCGTAGGGGTATGCCTCAAAAAACACCCCCGAAAGCAAATCGATAAGCATTACCGCCGCAAAAGAAAACCATACGCCGAGTTTTCTGAATCCGTATGCAACGGCAAACATTGCTATGATCGCCGCGCATACGCCGAGGTTGACGTTGGCAGCCGCACCGCCTGCGCCTATTGCAAAACATATAAGCGTGCCTGCGCTGAGGGAAAAGCTGTGAGTGCAGACCATTACCGCCCAGCCTACGACCATAAAATAGGGCATAAAACCGAATACGTTCAGTCTGTAAAGTCCGAGAGACATTATCGTAAGACATATGGCTCCGCCCATTATTTCGTCAGACGAAAGTTTGTTTCTGACTCCTCGTATGATAAGAGCATAGCAGATGATCGTTGACGTGTAGCAGAATACCTGATTGAGCACGACTGACGTTATCACGTACGGCAGTTTATGGACGCTCAGATCGAATATAAAGACGGGCAGAAGACTCAGACACGCGAAAATGTTTGCGCTTATCATATTGAGAGGCTTGGCAAAAGAGTAGTGCAGGATTTTTGCGCAGCCAAGGAATACAACGGGTGAAATCGCATAAACCAGTCCGACAACTGAAGCGTCGGCAAGGGCGCACCCTGCGACATACATAGGCGAGATCAAAAAGAAATTGCATCTGCAATAGATAAGGGCGACGTAAAGTCCGAGAGCAAGCCCCAGTACGTTTTCGTTGATTTTTGCGTTTGCGCACAGAAAGAATGGTACGACGGAGAGAAGATAAAGAAATATGTCTCCGTCACGGTAGTTGTTCAGCTTTTTCATACCGTCAGTATAGTTACGAGAGCGTGTCGCATTAATTCCGACCGCGTCGCATTTTGTCGAAGTTTTTGCTTTTAAAGAGAAGTATAATTTTTTTGATAATCCGCACAACAAAAATATGGAAAAAGTGACGGATTACGCAAAATTTTCAGACGCCGTAAAAAGCGCTTTCGGAGAGGGACAGGACCTTGTGAGAATGGATTTTGAGGTCGCGGGCAGAAGCGCAAGCGTGTTTTTTATCGACGGAGTTATAGATAAAGAGCTTTGCGAGCTGAATATTTTTTCGCCTCTGAAAGCGCTTTCGTCTCTTGAATATCCTTTTATAGACAAAATAAACGCCGTTACGAGACCTACCAGCGCGATAAAGCTCAACGATACGCCTGAAGAAGCCGCGCAGACGGTGGCGGACGGGGATATTGTGCTGATCATAGACGGCGGCGAAGGGGCGTTCGTATTTTCAGAAAGAAAATATCAGATAAGAGGGATTCAGGAGCCTCCTGTATCAAACGTTTTAAGAGGACCGAGAGAGGGATTTATAGAGGACTTCAAAGCCAACTGCGTTATGATACGTCGCCGTCTGCGTACGCCCAAGCTCAGATTTCTCAATTTCAAGGTGGGAAGGCTGACGAATACGGTCGTTTCTGTCGCTTACATTTCAAACGTTGCGGATAAGAGGATAGTTGACGAGATCTGCAGAAAAATCAAGTCGATCGACATTGACGGAGTGGTTGAGTCTTCATACGTTGCGGCGTTTCTTGAAGACGGAGGTCAGTCGCTTTTCGACAGAGTAGGGACGTCCGAAAAGCCTGATATCGTCTGTGCCAAGTTGCTTGAAGGCAGAGTTGCGGTAATAGTGGACGGCTCTCCCGTTGTGCTTACTTTGCCGTTTATTCTTCTCGAACATCTTCAGGCGAGCGAAGACTATTACGTTAAGAGTTTCCGTGCAACTCTGATAAGAACGATAAGGATAATGGCGCTTCTTATAGCCGTTTTGTTGCCTGCGGCATACGTTGCGTTGCAGGAGTTTCAGTATCAGATGTTTCCGCTTAAATTTCTGGTAACGATAATGAATTCGGTTTACGGCATACCGCTTACGCCGATGTTCGAGATGTTGCTAGTGTTGCTGATATTCGAGATTCTCAGCGAAGCCAGCGTGCGTATGCCGAGGTATGTGGGCATGGCGCTTTCGATCGTGGGAGCGATAGTTCTCGGGGATACGGCAGTGAAAGCTGGTCTGCTTTCAACGCCTACAATTCTGATTATTTCAATATCGACTATAGGACTTTATTGCGTCCCTGACGAGGTGAACACGGGAAGCGTGCTGAGGCTTATTTTTGTGGTGATAGCAGGACTTTTGGGGCTCTTTGGTATAATTCTCGGAGGAATAGTCCTTACGGCTTATCTTGTCAATCTCAGAAGTTACGGCACGTCTTACGTCGCGCCCTATGCTCCCGCTCTTACGGGAGACTGGAACGATGCGGTATTCAAAGCCGGCGTGCGCGAACTTTACGAAAGACCGTACAGCATACCCAATATAAACAGAAAGAGGCTTAAGCGATGAGGGATAAGATTTCAAATAAAATATACGCAGGGCAGTTTGCCATACTTGCATTCATATCGTCGGTATGCTTTAAGGTGGTAATGCTTCCGCAATATCTTACGGCAACCGCGGGCAGAAATGCGTGGCTTGCCATGCTTACTATGGTGCTTGTCGACGGGCTTGCGCTTGTATGCGTTTATTGTGTTGTAAGGCGTACCGATATAAGAGCGCTTCCGGCTCCCGTGCCTCTCAAAAGACTTATGCTCATAATCATAGGAGTAAGTTGTTTTGCAAAGCTCGTTCTGTTTACGGGTGAGACTACGGCATACTGTTCTACGACTCTTTTCGACGAAGGGTTGTGGCGGTTGATTTTGGCGGGACTTATACCAGCGCTGATATACCTTACTCTGAAGGGCGGCAATGCGCTTGCAAGAACGTCTCAGGTGCTTATATGGTTTGTTGCGGCTGTCGTCGTGCTAAACGTGATATTTGCAGAAGAAGCAGGCACGCTTAAAAACATATTGCCTGTCAGCTATGACAAGAAGGTGATTTTCGCCTGCGATAAATATCTTGCGTGGTTCGGTGATTTTTCACCGCTGTTGTTTTTCACGGTTACTGAAAGAAAAAAGAAAAATTACGTACCCGTGTTTATTTCGTATATATTGATATTTGCTTTTACCGTAGGAGTAGTCCTTGCGTTTACGGCGGTTTACGGCGGCGGAGGAGTTCTTGTCGCAAACGCTTTCAATAAACTTGCTATATTCAACAAGCTGTCAACACTTCTCGGCACGGTTGATTTTACCGTGGTCTGCGCCTGGCTTCTCATCGCCGTTGTAAAACTAGCACTGTTGTCAACTGCGGTCGTTGAGTGCGTGTGTTGCTTTTTCGGAGACAGAAAGATCGTGTCGGTCGCGGTCTGCGCATTGCTCGGCATACTTACGTTTTTCGGGGCGGGCAATCAGCAGAGTATTTACAACGTCATGACAAGTGCCGTGAGATATCTGACAGTGGCGGCTGATTACGTCATACCTGCGGTTGCGCTTGTATGCGTATTTGCATTCGGAAAGAGAAAATGTGCTGAAGCGGAGGCTCTATATGAACAGACGCGCTAAGAAAAAATGGTTGTTACTGGTCGTGGTTATCGCAGTCGTCGCGCTTTTTGACGGCTTGTCTTCCAATATTAACCTGCTTGACCGCGCTATCGTTGTCGGCATGGGCATTGATATCGAAGACGGTGAGATAGTATTGAGCACTCAGGTCATAATACCTCGCAACAGCTCTTCGGCTTCCGAGGGCAACGACTTTGTCGTTTATACAGCGAGGGGAAAGACGGTGCAGCAGGCTGTCGAAAACCTGTCTTATACCGTTGGGCTCAAAGCGTCCTTTGCTCATACCAACGTGATTATTCTGGGCGATAAGTTTCTGAAAAGCGGCAGAACGGACGTAATTGAGTTTTTGGTTACAAGCGATATGGTTACGGATAATACGCTTCTTGTCGCAAGTGCAGGAGACGCCAAAGAATTGCTCGCCGTGCAGATGCCTATAAACGAGGTTGCCTCTTACCATCTCACAGAAATACTTCAGTCAAACCGCAAGGACGCAGGTCAGAATCCTTCCAGCTTAAAGCAGTATTTTGAAGAAATATATATGGTTGGTGAAACCGCGTGTCTGCCGCTGGTATTTTTGAGAGAAAGCGAGTTTGGTATGCTGGGGCAGGCTGCAGGAGACGAAAAGACGAAACTTCTTGACGTATCTCACGTTGTGGTTACAAACAAAGAGGGGTTTCTCGTAAGGCTTGGCAGGAGACAGAGTGCTGCGCTGAGTTATACCACTCAAAAACTCAATGCAGGCACAATCGCATACAAGGGAGACGACGGAACAGAAAAAGAAGCCGTGATTCTGCGCACCGATTGCAAAAAGACGGCTTTGACATATAGTGAAGTAGAAATAAAGATAGATTTTTCAGTCCGTCCCGCACAGAAATATTACGTTTCGGCTTACGGCTCTGCAAAGGGTATAAGTGAAGAAGAGAAAGATCAGATTAGGGCAGATATCATTTCGTCGGTTGCGGATTGTTTCGAGGTTTGCAAATATTTCGAAGCAGACGTCTTTCACGTGGGAGAAGAGCTTTACAGACGCTTCGGAGAGGAGTGGAAGATGAGCGCAGGCAAGACTTATCTTGACGACGTAAAACTCAAAATAACTGTAGATCTGAACGTTAAATGATAAGAAAAAAGGAAAGAATTTACAAAAATATCGGTTTTATTCCGCACCACAGCTATTGACAAATAATTTGAAACATAATACAATATAGACCCATGGGGCTGTCCCGGATTCGACAGGCGGACAGAGGGTAACATAAGCATACCGAAGGCTCGGCTTCGTAAAAACGGAAATTAAAATTAAACGCTAATAATAAGCAAGTTGCTATTGCTGCGTAATCGCGCATAGCTGTCGGACGGGGGCTCCACGACCCCGCACCCGGCATCGGAAAGTGGAACAGGGCTTCGCAGAAGTGTCTCGGTCTGCGTAGCGCCACTCAGGGACTTACCGAAGTATCCTTTGCGGACAGAGGTTATCAGGGACATTTAATTATCCGATAAGTATGTAGAAAGTGTTACGCGAATTCGTTTGGACAGGAGTTCAACTCTCCTCAGCTCCACCAGTAAAAACCTAAATCGAACTACTGAGTTTGGTTTGGGTTTTTCTTAATTTTCCTACAAAATAAAGGATTTGACGTCATAATTTATTTTGAGTTTGTGTTTTCTGAAAGGGACTTTTATTTTTAAGTTAAATGATTTTGAGGCAAAAGAAAAGTCCCGATTTTCATCGGGACCTATATTCACGGGGCTGTTGTAATGTATTTCGATTCTGTCTTTATAAAGGATAATTTCCTTTATCAGATAATTGATAAGTAGTTTCGGCTCTAGCCTTAATGCTTGAACGTAGTAATTTCGGATATCGTCTGCTGTCAGCAGTACAGGCGTCTTGCTTTTTTCTAGGGCTATCAGTTTTTGCAATTCTTCTTGTCTTTGTTCAAGCTCTCTCATGCGTTTCATCGCCGTGCATGTACTTCCGCCGTTTTCTATTGCAGTCATAATGTTTGTGATTGCCGTATCCGTTGTTTGTTTTTCTTTTATAAGCAGATTGAGAACGACGTTTGTTTTGGCTTGATTTTCCTGAATATTCATAAGCTGACTTACGATATAGTCCACGGTGCTTTTGTCGCTCAATTCTTCTATAATGCTGTCTATAACGATTTTTTTCAAGGACTTCTTTGCGTATAGGTTTATTTTGACAATCGTTAAACTTGGCTTTTCTTCCTCGGCATTTATAATAATACTTCTTTTCTCCGTTATAAGCTGTTCCGCTGTCAGACATAACAGAATAACCGCAGTATCCGCATTTTATTTTATGACGTAACAGAAAGTCAACTTTGAGGCTTTTCTTGCCGTACCTGTTTTCGTTCACTTTTTTGCGTACTTTCTCGAAAATCTCTGTGGGCACGATCTGAGGGTAGATATTGTCAAAGACTTCGCCGTTGAATCTGTAAATGCCGGAATAACGTTCGTTTTTGAGTATTTTGTAGATCGTATTCTGAACGAACGGTTTGCCGTAATAGAAAATACCTCTTGAAGAAAGATCTGCAATTATGTCCTTGACGTAAACTCCTGCCGAGTATTGGCTATAAATATATCTGACAACATCTGCGTGTTCGGGAACGATTACTGCTTTTTTGTTTACGTTCTTGTAGCCGTACGGTATTATGCCGCCTGTCAGATTGCCTTTTCTTCTGCTTTCGTTGTTTCCTCGTCTTATCTTTTGTGATAGTTCTGCAGAATAATATTCAGCATAGCCTTCGAGCATACTTTCAAAGATAATGCCTTCAGGGGTGTCGGGCACAAATTCCGTTGCAGACACGACTTTTACTCCGTTGTCTTTCAATTCTTTTTTATGGATAGCCGTTTCGTACTTGTTACGAGAGAATCGGTCAAATTTGTAAACTGTCACATATATTTATGGATACATTCAGATTGATTATTTACCTTTTTTGTCAAGTGACCGCTGCCGCGACAAGCGCGACGATCAACACGATCCGACTCTTGAGGATGCCCTTGACGACGTACCATCTCGACGCCTTGGCGGCGTCTTTTCGTTTCTCTTCCATATCCGCGAATATTTATATA
>CALWKS010000006.1 GCA_944381325.1 uncultured Christensenellaceae bacterium
ACGCCATTCGTGCAGGTCGGAACTTACCCGACAAGGAATTTCGCTACCTTAGGACCGTTATAGTTACGGCCGCCGTTCACTGGGGCTTAAGTTCGGTGCTTCGATTGCTCTAACACTTCCCCTTAACCTTCCAGCACTGGGCAGGCGTCAGCCCCTATACGTCATCTTTCGATTTCGCAGAGACCTGTGTTTTTGGTAAACAGTTGCTTGGGCCTCTTTTCTGTGACCGCCTCGCGGCGGCACCCCTTCTCCCGAAGTTACGGGGTCATTTTGCAGAGTTCCTTAACAATGATTCTCTCGTCCGTCTTAGGATTTTCTCCTCGTCCACCTGTGTCGGTTTGCGGTACGGGCACACTTTAACATATTTAGCAGCTTTTCTCGCCAGCGTGAATTCATCAGCTTCGTTACTAGTTTTCACTCCCCGTCATCACCTAGCCTCTAAGAGTGCGTACTTCACTACACTCAAGCCTCATGATTTGGCCACGGCTCCATCCCCGTGGTCTGACTATCCTTCTGTGTCACTGCTTCATTTAAGCGTCTTCGTGCGGTACAGGAATATCTACCTGTTGTCCATCACCTACGGCTTTCGCCCTCGGCTTAGGTCCCGACTTACCCTGGGAGGACAAGCCTTCCCCAGGAAACCTTAGACATTCGACGACCAGGATTCTCACCTGATTCTCGCTACTTATGCCGGCATTCTCTCTTGTATGAAGTCCACCGCCCCTTTCGATACGGCTTCTGCCCTCATACATTGCTCCTCTACCGATGTACCTACGTACATCCCTAAACTTCGGTGTCAAGTTTAGCCCCGATAATCTTCGGCGCACCGCCACTCGACCAGTGAGCTATTACGCACTCTTTAAATGAGTGGCTGCTTCTAAGCCAACATCCTGGTTGTTTTAGCAGTGACACATCCTTTACCACTTAACTTGAACTTTGGGACCTTAGTTGTAGATCTGGGCTGTTTCCCTTTTGACCATGAGACTTATCTCACATAGTCTGACTCCGTGTAATCAAATATCTGTCATTCGAAGTTTGTTAAGTTTCGGTAAGCCGCGAAGCCCCCTAGACCATACAGCGCTCTACCTTCAGTATTCTCTACACAGGCTAGCCCTAAAGCTATTTCGAGGAGAACCAGCTATATCCAGACTCGATTGGAATTTCTCCGCTAACCACAACTCATCCCCGGGCGTTTCAACGAACGTGGGTTCGGTCCTCCACAGCGTCTTACCACTGCTTCAACCTGTTCATGGTTAGGTCGTCTGGTTTCGGGTCTACGTCTTGCAACTCTCGCCCTGTTCAGGCTCGCTTTCACTTCGGCTCCGTGACTTAATCACTTAACCTCGCTACAAAACGTAACTCGCCGGCCCGTTCTACAAAAAGTACGATACCACACAAGCTTAACGCGTCGTGCTATATCTGCTTGTAAGCATAAGGTTTCAGGTTCTCTTTCACTCCCCGCCAGGGGTTCTTTTCACCTTTCCTTCACAGTACTATACGCTATCGGTCACTAGGTCGTATTTAGCCTTACGGGATGGTCCCCGCATATTCCCACAAGATTCCTCGTGTCCCGTGGTACTCCGGATACTCACTGCTCGCCCTCGATTTCGCCTACGGGATTTTCACCCTCTTTGATCGGCTTTCCAGTCCGTTCGACTATCTATGCTCGCTCTATGTGAGTCCTCTACCCCGCTCTATATCACTATATAGCGGTTTGGGCTCTTTCCCTTTCGCTCGCCACTACTCAGGAAATCATTTGTTTATTTTCTTTTCCTCCGGGTACTTAGATGTTTCAGTTCCCCGGGTTCCCTCTCTATACACTATTTATTCATGTATGAGTACCTGCCCTGCGGCAGGTGGGTTCCCCCATTCGGATATCTACGGATCAATGTTCATGTGCAACTCCCCGTAGCTTTTCGCAGCTTGTCACGTCCTTCTTCGGCGCCTAGTGCCAAGGCATCCACCTTACGCCCTTCGTAGCTTGATCGTTCTTTCGTCGTTTCAATCCATTTCAGACCTTTTAGTTTTCTGTCCTCAGCTTTGTAATATATATACAAGTCCATATTACTCATATCTTCTCGTATAATATTTCGCTAATCTTTGGCATGCCTTTCATCATGCCTGAATACTCAACTCTCGTCAAGTTCAGTATTCTCTACTATGCAGTTGTCAATGTGCGATGCCGATTAGATTCGGCTGGTGGGCTCAAGTGGACTCGAACCACCGACCTCACGCTTATCAGGCGTGTGCTCTAACCAGCTGAGCTATGAGCCCGTGTGGTGGAGATGAAGGGAGTCGAACCCTTGACCCCCTGCTTGCAAGGCAGGTGCTCTAGCCAACTGAGCTACACCCCCACGGGATATTTGGTCCGCTGTTTTTCCGACAGCTTTTATATAATATCATTACCGCAGCCCGATGTCAAACAATTTTATCAGTTTTTTTAAAAATTTTTTGAGCTTTTTTTTGCCCCCTGAAATGCTCTTTTCCGGCACTTCGAAAACGTCGCAAAGCAATGTCGTTTTTACATCGCTCCGCAGGGGTACGGGCTTGGTATATATTATCTTATTTGATCAAAGAAGTTTCTTCTTCTTGAGGAAGAGCGCCAGGACAACCGATATCACTGCGCTTATCGCCGCAACTACCCAGAAGCCCCACCACTTGTTCTCAAACGGAACGCCTGTATTCATTCCGAAGAACGAAGCTATCAGCGTGGGTATGGAGAACACGAGGGTTACAGACGTCAACACTTTCATTACGATGTTGAGGTTGTTTGAAATAACAGAAGCGTAAGCATCCATCGTGCCTGAAAGAATGTCTCTGTAAATCGAACACATTTCCATAGCCTGCTTTGTCTCAACCGCGACGTCTTCGAGAAGATCCTTGTCCTCTTCATAAATCTTAACAACGCTGTTTGAAGTCGTCTTTGTTGAAAGAAGCCTTGTGATAACGGCGTCGTTGCCGGTAAGCGAAGTGCTGAAGTATACGAGAGAGTTCTCAAGGTCAAGCATCTGAATGAGCTCTTTATTCCTGGTGGACTTGTGCAGCTCGTTCTGAATACGCTGGCTGGCTTTATCTATCTGCTTAAGATAGTTAAGAAACTTCGTAGCGATATTGTAAAGAATCTGGAACAAGAATCTCGTCTTCTTATAAGTTGCAAAAGACTTGATGCGGTTTCTTGCAAAATCCCTGAGCACCGCGGTGTCCTTCAGACATACGGTGATCACGCAATCATTTTTAATGAACGTGCCGAGAGGAATTGTGAAATAACTGTAATAATCAGCCTCTTCTTCTATAACGGGGATGTCGACAAGAACCATCGAATAGTCTTCTTCAGTCTCGCAACGCGACCTTTCCTCATCGTCGAGAGGAGTTTTGAGAACATCGGCTTCTATGCCCGTCAGTCCTGCTATGTACTCTATCTCTTTATCGCTGGGGTTTACCAGATTAATCCAACAATCCTTGGGAGAAAACCCTTCTGCCGAAAACACTTCCTCCTGCAGATGCTGGAGTTTATCGAATTCGTCTGTCTTGAAGATTTCAATCATCGAGGTCCTCCTTCCGCGACAACAAAGTCGCGCACGGGTTTTTTAAGGGATAATAAAGTCGCGCATTTCCGCCCTTGCGCCGAACGCTCGGTAGATTATAACAGAAATCCGCGACTCCTATTTAGTATAATAGCACTATCCCGCCGACTTTGGCAACTTTTAGGCGCTATATTTTTTCAAAGTGTCTTCAGCCTCTTTAAGAGCGGCGTTTTCTCCGCCGTCAACTACTGCGGAAACGCTTTCAACGCCTCCTGCAACAATTTTAGCAACCTCTTTATCGGGTTTTTCGCTCACAAAAGAACTCACTGTTTTTACGAGTTTTTCCACAACGTCGTTTTTCTTGAGATCAGAAACTCTCTTTATGCCGTCTTCTTTGTCAGAACTTACAAGGAAAACTCTTGTACGGCTCTTGTCCTCAAGAGTAAGTCTGTTCTCGAAAATGCGCAGGATACCTGCCGCCGCGAATCTGTCGCGTTTGAAAGAGATATATGCGTAAAGCTTTGCAACCAGTCCTACAGCTGCCCACACTGCCGCAGAAAGCGCCGTATAGCATACCGCGATAGTCCATTCAAGCCCCTTGCAGAGTAAAATGGTCTGAAGCGCCGCAACCGAAGAGAAAGCAAGATAATAATAGAACATCATCGGACGTTTTTCTTTGGTCAGGACCTTGTTCATTTTATACTGAAGCTCGCTACCCGCGTATTCAGAGCCGATGAGAGCCTGATTCTTCCATGCCTTTCTTATACTTCTCGGCATATGCTTCACGCACTTTTTATAAAAGCGGTGCGAATTGGAGAGGTCAATATCTCCTCTCTTGACTACGAACCTTTTTATTCTGCGGTAATTTTTGATATTTTTAGCACAATGCAAAATATAAAAAATCTGAAGAATAAAGGCGACTACACTGAGCGCGGCACAAGCGATCGTCAGAATCTGTACAGGAAGCAGATCGAGAACTTTATCAAGCGCGGCGCCGATTTGCAAAACGATTTTTTCCACAGCAAACATACTCCTTTTTAATGTTATGTACAGCCGTAAGAACTACCGTTTCTCCTGCGCCTTAATATAATAATCTATATAATATATAATAATAAAATCAGATACGGGCACGGCGGCACGGGTTTGCCGCCGCTTTTAAAATGATTGCCCAATTTTTTGTTTTTACACCTCTAAAACTACGTCCTGACCCAAAATATATATAAGTTTTTTATCCACCTTGAGTCCCAGCCCGTTCTCTGCCGCCATTGCGTACAGTTCAAGCTGTCTGCGATAGCGTTTCGCAACCTTTTCGGAGGGCAGTTTGCTCATTTTGAAATCGACTACCGTCGCCGTGCCGTTTGCATAATCGGGTATCAGAAGGTCGATCGTGCCTTGCACCAGAACTTTGTCTTCAGGGCCGTCATCAAGCACGTCCTTCGCGCTTACTCTCAGCATAAACTGCTTTTCTCTCATATGTCCGCAAGCGCGCGCTCTGAGTATGATGTCGCTGCAAAGGCATCTGAACACAACGGCAGGATCGACGACGTCTTTTTCCAAAGCATCGAGAACACCCTTTTCGCAAAGCTCATCTATCTGCTTCGCCACCGCCTCTTCGTCTGGGCTGTCATAGTCTACGTTTTCCATGACCTTGTGATAAGCCGTACCAGTGCCTGCGCTGTCTTCTTCGAACCAGTTCTTGACGTAAGTCGTGCCGTAATCTTCGGGATTTTCTTTATTTATTCCCGTAACGGTATGCTTTATACCCGTTTTCGCGCTGTTCTGATAGGGATACGGAAATTCAAGATACCCCTTTATTTCCTTTAGTTTTTCCGCCTTAGGAACGCCGAAAGTAAGCGTCGGCGCGTCGCCGTCTTCAGTCATTTCGATCGGCTCAGGCTTATATTCTTCTACGTATTTCTCGTAAAATTCGGGCGACATCATACAGACGTTGCTCAGCCAGTTTATAAAAGAATCCTCTGATTTACGGGTTTGCGCAAATTTGCTCGTAACGCCTGTGATATACAGCATATTCTTTGCTCTGGTCAGCGCGACGTAAAACAGTCTCATTCTCTCTTCAACGTATTTCTTTGCCAGCTTGCGTTCGCAGGCTATATATTTGAGAGTATTGCGCTTCAGCCTGGTGTCTTCTTCAGGATATTTCATCGCTATGCCGAAATCCTTGTCGAGAAGCAGATCTCCTGCCCTGTTGCTTTTTGAAAATGAGGTCGCCGCGTCCATAAGGAATACAACGGGATATTCCAATCCCTTTGACGCGTGGATCGTAGAAGTCTGAACGCAGTTGTCGTCCTCAGGTCTTTCAGCGCTTTCCTGAACGAGAGAGACTTCCTCTCCGTAAGCAAGCATAGCCTGAAGCGTAACGGCATAACTCTTTCCTTCCAGTCCCGCAACAAAAGCTCTCATTCTGTCGCAGTCGTCTCTGCCGAAATGCGCTAGCGCGTATTTGTCGAAGCTGTATTCAGCAACAGCCTCTTCGAGAAGTTCTCCGACCGAGAGCTGAGCAGACTTATCTCTGAGCTTTTGCATACGCGCGTAAAAATCGCGCAGCTTTTCAGAAAGTCTGTCATCTTTTTCTGCGGCGTAAAGCTTAGCGCAGGCAAAGAAATAATCTTCTTTCGGATACGCTTTTCTTATCTCCGCAAGCTCGGTGCAGTCGAAACCGCCGAAAACTCCTTTCATGACTGCCGTAAGAGCGACGTCCTGCATAGGGTTGTCTATTACCCTGAGGAGGTTCATAAGGATTTTTACAGAAATATCCTCTCCGCCCCCCGTGATGTTCGCGCCTGCAACGGGTATGCCCACGTCGTGAAGGTAGTCTACTATCGCCTGAACGCGTGCGCTTCTGCTTGCGCAAAGCAATGTTATGTCGCGGTATTCTATCTTGCGCTTTTTTGGCACTTTGTCCTCATAATATCCGATGTCCCGCTTGCCTACAAGCTCGGCTATCTTCTCTGCTATGTAACGCGCTTCTTCTCCCGCTCCGTCGTCCTCTTCGCGCGAATCATCTCTTACGCTGTACACCCCGTCGTCCGCCCTGACAGAACGAGAGGTCTTTTCTCCTTTAGAGACAGGACATATTCGTATAATCGGCTTGCCGTCATCGAGAGCGGGCTCTATTTCAGTATCGAGCATAGAGTTTTCGGCATAATCCACGCCGCCGTTTTCCCTCGTCATTATCCTTGAGAAAATCTCGTTGACAAAATTCAGAATGCGTCTGTCGCTTCTGTAATTCTTGTTGAGAGTTACTATTTCTCCCGCCGTTTTATCCTCGCTGTATTTATCGTATTTGCCGAGGAAAATTTCAGTCTCCGTAAGTCTGAACTGGTAAATGCTCTGTTTTACGTCTCCGACCATAAACAGATTGTGCCCGTTAGAAATACGGTTGAGTACAAATTCCTGAACATAGTTGGTGTCCTGATATTCGTCAATACACACGTATTCGTAACGCGAAGCCACCTCTTTGGCTATATCGGGATTTTTGAGGATCTTTATCGCATAATATTCGAGGTCTGCAAAGTCCATCTTGTTTTCTGACTGTTTTTCTTCGCGGTATGCGTCCGCGACCTTGTCAACGATTTCAGTCAGTTTTTTAACGTACGGCGCGACTTTCTCGCCGTACTCCTTCCACTGCGCCGAAGTGTAGGCAACGAGTTTTTCCAGTTTCTTGGCGGTATCTGCGCACTTGCCTGCAAACGCTTTCTGTTCAGACTTCAATTCATCGTATTTGAGTTCTGCAAATCCGACGTCTGCGCCCGCTTCTTCAGCCGCCTTTCTTATCGCCGCTTTCGCCGCCTTTCTTCCTGCGGTGAATGCAAAACTTATCTTTGCCGCTTCGTCGATGAATTCAGCGCCGCTTTTCCCTGACGTTTTTTCACAGCCGTCTGCGATAAGAGTGATCTTTACCCTGTTATCCGGATCGAATCCGGGATATTCGTTCATCTTTTCCGCAAGTTCTCTCGCATCGCGTCCTGTCTCGGCAACGGTTTTTGCGCAGTCGGCAATGAATTCTTGCGCCGTATCGTCGTCTATACCATATCCGCTGTACGCGTTTTCAAGCCATTTCTTTCTGTCAGGCTGAGCCTCGAGAAATCCGTACACCTTCTTTATCTGTGAGCGGAATTCGCTGTCGCTTCCGAAAGTGAATTTCAGAGAAGACACAACGGGATCGGCAATTTCGCCGTACTCCTTAAGCACGCCGTCCACAGCCTTATCCAGCATACCTTCTCTTTCAGAAGGCTCGAGAATCGAGTAAGAAGGGTCGACTTCTGCTTCTTCGAAAAATTCCTTCACGAGATTGCCGCAGAAAGAATGCACCGTGCTTATGTCTGCCATAGGGACGTCGTCGATCTGCTCTCTCAGATATTCTTTATCCGCGCCCTCTTCTCTCATTGCCTTTACAAGCTCTGACGATATCCTGTCTTTGAGTTCTGCCGCCACAGCATTGGAAAAAGCCAGCATGACTATCCTTCTGACAGGCGTGCCCTTCTTTATTATCCTTATTATTCTTTCTATCGTAACGGCAGTTTTTCCGCTGCCTGCGGAAGCGGAAACCAGCGTGTTGTTGTCCACGCTTTCTATGGCTTTCAGCTGGTCGTCATTCCACTTATTGCTCATCGTTCGCCTCCGTGAAGAAAGAATAATTTTCAAACTTCTTTCCGTCTTTTATCTCTCGCTTGCTCGCTCCCGAAACAGAGAACATACACACCTCTGAATATTCGCAGTAATCGCAAGCTCTGTCAGTAGGAGACGGCTTTATAAACCCTTCGTCTATCTCTTCAGCCGCCTTTGCCACAAGTCTTTCCACATAGTCGCAGAGCATAGAAAAGCGCTCGGGAGTCGTGGCAACGCCGCCTGAAGTAGCCGCTATTTCTCCCTCGTGTCCTCTCGAAGAAGAGCGCTTTACGGGATAGAGCCTGCTCTCGACACCGTTTACAGGACTGTCGAACACTCTGTCAAAATGCGACAGAATTTCTTCATCCGTGTTTATAAATCCCACATATTTAAATCTTCCGTCGCTCGTACTTTCAGACAAGAACTTGTTGTTTACGGGCAGATAGAACACTCCAGCAGGCTTTGCGCCCAGTTGTCCCGCAAGCGCTTTCATATAAATGAACAGCTGTATCCTCTCCCCGTACATTACCTGAGGAAGAGAAAATGTTATCGAAGCCGCGCTCTTATAGTCGATTATTGTTATGTAATCGCCGTATCTGTCCACGCGGTCTATCCTGCCGAGAAGATCGACCGTCTTATTCCTTAGACGCACTTTTATCGGCTCGTACTTTCCGCCCATACCGAATGCTTCTTCGAGAATAACAGGCTCGAAATCGCTGTTTTTCATTCTCTCGCAAAGCGTCTGTATAAGAAATACGCATCTCTGTTTTATCTCAGCGATCTCCCCTTTCAGATGCGGTATCGCGCTCATCTGTCTGTATTCTTCTTTTTCTAGCACTTCTTTTGCAATTGAAAGCACCTTCTTTTTTATGTCCGCCGCGCTCATTGACCTGTAATCGCATGAAGAAAAGAATATCTGAAGCACTTCGTGGATTATGCTGCCCATATCGCGCACTTTGAGTTCTGCCTTTTCTCTCGGATGAACGCGCAGGACGTAATCCATATAATGCATGAACGGGCATTTCATATATTTTTCTATCTGGCTCGAACTCGTATGTCCTCCCTTCCACACCGTGGCGCGGTCCGGGTTTATGTAGTCTTCCGCTCTTTCGCCTTCGAGAAGAGTTTCAACGCTGTCGCCGTACTTTTCTTTTGCGATCGCGAAAAGGGCGTCATACTGCTCTCTGTCGTCGTGGCGTATGCCCATATCCTGATAAAGTTTATACTGAATGAGCTCGTCAAGCACGTTGCCGCTGCCTGCAAAATATTCGGCATAACGCGCGGTATCCCACAATGCTTCCGTCTTAGGCGGTCTGAGTTTTTTTAGAGAAAGTAATTCGCAAAGCTGTTTTACTACCACGCTTTCAGACAATTGCTCTCCCTTTGAGGAATATCTGCTGTAGCTTATCTCAAGCGCTTCAGAAGGTTTGAGAAGGAACATGAGCGTGTTCAGTCTTTCAGCGTTGTTCTGCTCTTTCACGTCAGGCTCTACCACTACGCCGCAAGCCGCCCAGGCTCTGCTTTCTTTGCCTGCAAAAATACCGTTGTCGCCGTGTTCGGGCGGCAAAGTGCCCTGCGAAGCTCCGAGAACGTACATTACTTTTACGCCGTCGTATCTGCTCTCTCTCGATTCACCGACGAAAACGCAGTCTATATACAGCGGCACAAGCGATATCTCCGTTGAAGCCACTGCAGAGGATATGATGTTGATATAAGAATTTACCGAAAGTCTGCAATCCCCCAAAAGTCTGACGCTTCTTGAGAATATGTCCTTGAGCTTTTCTGTCGTCTGCACGGCGCAGTTGTATGCCACCTCATCCCCGCTTTCTTTGAGCTTTTGAGTATAACTTTCGTTGCGAGCGTCAAAACATGTCTTTTCAAGGAAAGCGGTAAGCTCTGCATAATATTCTTCGGCAGTCGCGTTTCTTAACGTAAAACAAGACAGAACGTCGCAAAGATACGACCTTATCTCTTCTGCGGCGGAGTAATCGACGTCGTTTTCTCCGATTTTGAAAACAGAATTGAATCTCTGATTGTCTATACCGTATTTTATACAGAAGTTTTCAAATGCGCAGACCTTTGAAAAATCAAGTCCGAGTATAGCGTTTTTTGCAAGCTCCACAACGTCCTTACGTCTGAAACCTCGCGCAACCGTCCTGAAAGCGCCTGAAATAAGCCTTGTAGCCGCCTGTGTTTCCAAAGCTTCTTTTTTGTCGAAGAAATAATTGATCCCGACGTTTTTAAACACTCTTTCTACTATAGGCGCATAGGTCGCCACGTCGCAACAGACAACGGCGAAGTCCATAAACCTCGCGCCCTCTCTCACGACTTTGCGCTTTATCTCCCTTGCTACTCTCCTTACCTCTTCTTCCGCGCTTTCAGCCACGTAAACGCGCGTGCTTCCGTCGCTTTCAAAGCTCTTGCCGCCATAAGCGAAAAGCTCGTCGCTCATCACCTTTTTATCCCCCGACAATTTTGAAGGGAGTCTGTGGATTTTCGGATTGCAACCGCATATACGGGCGCGTTCTATCAAAGTCTGAAGACAGCGCGAAGGATATATTCTCGCATTGTCCGCACCTTCTTTGCAGACCATAAAAACGCCGCAATAATTCGCACCCGCGAACAGTTTTTCGCATATTTTTCTCTGTACGTTGCTGAGATAAAGATAGTCGCTAATGTATACGTCGCAGTCCTGCATACCGTATTCCGCTATAGAGTCTGTCAGCGCTTCGAGCTTGGAAGAGCCGTCGGTATAGCCTGAATTCAGCTCTTCGACGTAGCCTTTGTAAAGCAGAACTATATCCTTGGATTTGTTCAGGTTCTTTATCGGCAGAGACGGCAGTATCTCCTCAATCTTATCAGAAGAAACGCCGCTGTTTCTGATCTGAGATATGACGGCGTAGATCTCACTTGCAAAATCCGCGTTGTTGTACGCGCCACGGAAACAGGACAGCTTGTCCTTGTTCTTTTCTATAACCATTCTGAGGAGCATTACCGCGCCTTGCGCAGAAAGATAGTCGTTCATCTTCGCGCCCATCGTCTTGTTAGCCAGGCGTGAAAAACTGACGACTTCTATATCGAAGCAAGCCGTAAGGTTGAGATAGTCCATCACAGCTTTTTCGTAATAGAGCATAAAGCGGTCGGGCACTATCAGAAGCTGCCTCTTTCCGTTTCCTCTCCTCTCTTTTATCTTCTCGAAAACGGCGGTGCAATCAAGCGTATCGCCGATATAAAATTCTACCATACAATCATTATACCGACAAAAAACGACGTTTGCAATACTATTACGTCCGTTTTAACGTACGCCAAAGCAAATAATGGATAAAATTAATTGATAAAAATAAAATATATGATATAATAAAAATACTATGAAAAAGTTTATTTTTGCAATCGTAACAGTAGTTATCATATGCGTCCTCGGAGTTACTCTCGCGGGCTGCAACAGCGCTACCCCCACGCAGAAACTGCTTTCCAACAGCAGAGCCTGGACAAGCGACAAGACGGACGAAACTCTCGTATATGACGTGATTTATAAAAGCGCCACTCCCGAGCAGGTCAAAGGCACGATGACCGTAAACGTTAAGAGCTACAACAAAGAGAGCGTAACCATCGGAGAATGGACGCTCAATGACGCTGTCGGATACGTCGCTACCACCGAGCTCGTAATGGACAACGGCGATACGAAGACATCGAAGGCTTATTTCACCACCACAATTCAGGTCAAATACGCCGAATCCACTCAGACTATAGCCGGCGTAACAAGCGGATACAAGGCTGAATATAAAAACGAAAGATGCTATTACACTACTTTCGAAGGAAGCGGAGAAGCAAAAAAAGAAACTTCGGGAGAACTCAAAGTCGGCGAATTTTACGAATCTCCTTACATCGACAACGCTATTCTCTACCAGGTAGCGAGATGTATGCCTGATTCAGTCTCTTCATTCACTTTCAACGTTCCCGACGTTACGCTTGGCGAAACTCAGAGCGTAACGATAAGCATGTCGCGTTCTTCAACGATCAAGATCAAAGCCGCTGACGAAAATCAGACTGAATACGATTGTTATTACACAAAAATTATGCTCAACCGCACCTTCCCCGGATCGGGCGAGAACCTCACGTGCGCGATAGCAAAAAATCCCTATCCTTCTGCAGAAGATCCGCAGATCAACAATATGATCGTACAGATTTCTGAAGGAGACACGCTTTACACTTTAAAAAGCGCAACCAACGTTCAGTAACGAGAATGATAAGAAGAGAGCCGAAAGGCTCTTTTTTTTATGCCTTGAAACAAACACAACCAAATTGCAACGCATTTATCGTTTTACCCGCATAAGCTCTGTTTGAAAGCATAATGCACCTTGTCTACGCATACATTATGACGGGTGGATTATGTCTAAGTTTTATTTTGATTTAAAGAGCGGATTTGTAACAGCAGACGGTGCGCTGACCGGAAGCGGATTTGAAAAAGACAACGCTTTCGCTCTGGGATATTTTTGCGACGGCTCAGAACCTCTTTTTGCAGCGATAGGAAAACACCCTGAAAAAGCTGCTTCAGAAAAACTCAGCGTTTGCGATATGGGTGAGCGATGTTATTTTCTTTCTTTCAATCCCTCCCCTGCCAATTACGGAGAAGCTGAAATTCTGTTTCAAATAACGTGCATTGCAGGCAATGTATCTCACCTTATAACCTGTTGCAGACGAGGCGGAATAATCCTTGTCGCAGAAACCAGCGAAGAGATATTTGAGATTCCCTGTCCGTGCGCCCTGTCTGACATCAAGGTAAGCGCAGTAACGTTAAAAAAAGGACATATCCTCCGGATCACTGCGTGCGCAGGAGAGAAAAAACTTCTTGCAATGCTGTATTATTCAGGCGATTACCTTCCTCTTATTACAACTTTCTGCGACTCCTTTACTTTTGACGGGTCAGACATTATCTGCACAGAATACCTCGGAGGATGCAATTGCTGTTCACGCACGCGAAGACTCGAATATTCTAAAGGTGCGTTTTGTGAAAGAGAGTTGTCTTTTGTATACAAACGCAATCACGACTATCCCGACGAGCTTATTCCATACGTATTTCTTGAAAAACTGCTTTTCCGCGACAACGCAGGCGCAGAAGACTATCTGAGAAGAGGTCTCACTGTTTCTGCCGTAAAAGATATCCTGGGCGATTTCGACTGTATAGCAGATTTTGAATTTCTGCCCTACCGCCGTTTCGTGGCAGGAGTATACAAACGCGCTCCGTATTGCAAAGTAAGATATTTCGACTTTTGCGTAACCGACGGACTTATTTCTGACATTTCGCCGTGCTGATTAAACGAATTTTTACTTTCAATCTTTGACAAACCGATAAAAAAATCCGCCAAACGGCGGCTTTTTTATTATAAATCAACAATCTCACCCCTTTTCGCCGCGATTTTACATATTTTTTTAATAATTGTTCAACAATATATGTTATCATCTATATGGTGAGGTGAACATAATGACATTTATTTTAAGCGCAAGCATGGATACTCTGCAAATTGCTCTGCTTATCGTATCGGCTTGCTTCTTACCTTTGATAATCTGGATGATGGTGGCAGGCATACAGGTCAGATCCCGCTTTGCAAAATACTCTCAGGTCCCTTCTCAGAAAGGATATTCAGGCGCGGAAGCGGCGCGCGCGATACTGGACGCCAATGGTATGAGAGACGTGCAGATTGTGCGTTGTGCAGGCAGTCTTACCGACCATTACGACCCCACCACCCGCACCGTTGCCCTTTCACAGGCTACCTACGACAGCAGATCTGTAGCCGCAATAGGCGTAGCGGCACACGAAGTAGGACACGCAATTCAGCATGAAGAGGATTACGCACCCGTAAAAGTACGTACAAAACTCGTGCCCGTAGTCAACTTTACGGCAAAACTCAGCATGCCGCTCATACTCCTCGCTTTTGTGTTCGAGATTCTGGGATATTTCAGCAACTTCTCGATGAAGCTGTCCACGTTCTTCCTGGGACTTGCGGTAGTATGTTATTTCTTCTACTGCCTGTTTACATTCATTACTCTGCCCACTGAGTACAACGCAAGCTCGCGTGCGAAAAAACAGCTCGTAGAATGCGGAATACTGACAGAAGAAGAAGTTGCGGACGCTTCAGTAGTCCTCAACGCGGCAGCAAAGACATATCTGGTAAGTTTTGCATTCTCTCTTGTGCAGATGCTGAGACTTCTTCTTATCGTGCTTATCAGAAGAAACAGAAACAACAACTGACATCATCCGTTATTTATTGCATTAAAAACGCGCCGCTCAATTACAAGCGGCGCGTCTCATTTTTATTCGTTAATAAATTATGATTACTGAAGAGGCTGAACCTTTACGTTGATGAAGGTATTAACTCCTGCCATCAAACGAAGCTCTACCTGATAGTTGCCCACCGCCTTGATGGGGTCAGACAAAAGTATCTTTTTCTTCTCCACGTCATAACCTATCTCAGCAAGTCTTTCAGAGATTTCTTTAGACGTAACGGCTCCGAACGCTTTGCCGTTTTCTCCGCAACGGATCTTTACGTCGACGGCAAGCCCTTTAAGTCTCTTTGCCTGCTCAACCGCGTTGTCGTATTCTTCCTTTCTGCGCTTCTCTTCAGCCGCGTGTTTCTGCTTTGTCTCGTTTATTACAGAAGCTGTCGCTTCAATCGCCATCTTTTTCTTTATAAGAAAGTTGCGCGCATAGCCGTCGTTTACGTCTATGATTTCGCCCTTCTTTCCCTGACCTTTAACGTCCATTAAAAGTAATACTTTCATATATGTCCTGCCTTGTCTTTTTCTATATGATAACATACGCGCGCGCAGTTTGCAACAACACTCAGCGATTTCCCGCCGCAAAATAAGCTGAAAAACGCATATATACCGCCTCCCTGCATTAAAAGCAACTTATTGTAAATACTAGCGACGGGAGGTGATAAACTTGAAAGGACTCAGATGTACCACTTGCAATTGTGAATTCAACCGTGCCTGCCACTGCAACGCAGGCGTTATCAAAGTCAGCAAAAGCGGTGTATGCGAAACAAAGCAGAAAAGACGTTACGGCATAATTCAGCAGAACAGCGTAAATATCGAAGCCGCAAAGGATTTTGATTATGACGACGGCAAAGAACTTCTGATTCAGTGCGACTGCGCGGAATGCACTTTCAATAAAAACCGTCTTTGCACAGGCAACATAGTCAACATGGGCGACGGACTCACGCGTACAAAGTGTTTTTCAAAAGCAAAGAAGTAATGCAAAAAACGCTCCTGCAAACACAGGAGCGTAAATTTTATAAAAAAAACGACGGACTTCTGTCCGTCGCTTTGCAGGCTTACTTGTCGCCTTCCTGCATATATTCCGCAGGGTCGACTCTCACGCCGTCTTTGGTCAGTTCCAGATGCAGATGCGCACCCTGAGCGATTTCTGCAAGCGCGCTGTCGCTTATCACGCCGATCTTGTCGCCTTCCTTGATATTGCTTCCTGCGGTGAGACTTACTTCGTCGAGAAGTCTGTACGTTGTCTCATAACCGCCGTCATGCGTTATAACTACCGTAGTGCCGTAGAAAGTGTCGGTATCTACCGATTTGACCTTGCCGTCAAAAGGACAATACACTTCGCTTCCTGCCTGAGCTTTCATATCGAGACCTTCGTGGGTTGCCCAGTGCTGCATTGTGGGATTGAATACAAGTTCTGTATTGCTGAAGCCGATATCGATGGTGTACTCTTTGAGAATAGTACCGAGAGCGAACGTCTTTGTTTCGTCTTTGTTGTCATCGTCGTCATCATCGTCGTCGTCCTTGTCTCCGTTTACGTCGTCGTCATCGTCTATTCCTCCGTTGATGGTAGGATCGGACGGATCTTTGTCCTTAGAACCGTTGACGGCGGCAATTGTGATCATAGTGCCGATAGCAAGCACGCAGACGATTATCAGCACAAAATAAATATTGCGCTTGAAAAACGCCAGAACCTTGTTGCTACCGCCTTCCTGATTTGCCTTTTTCATAAAAACCTCCGTTTTTGTTTTTAATTTATCTCGTACAAGCCTGCGCTTACGATTTCAATAACTACCCATGATCAGCGGACAACCTACAACCGTAGAGCCCTCTTTCAGAACGATCTGCATATTCACCGTCTTTCCGTCCGTCTCAACGCCGTAACCGCAGCCCTGAGAATAAGCGTAAACGATCGTGCAGTCCTGAGTCTTCTGTACTGACAACGACTTTGCGCCGTATGCCTCAAGCACTTCAGACAAGGTCAGCTCTCTGTCGTAAAAAACTGCCGCACCAAGAATGTTGTCCACTTCCGATACGATTATACCTGCGCCGCGAAGATTGCATCTGTAAACGTTGAACGCGCCCGCTTCGGTATATGTATAAACGTCGCTCTCACCTTTGGCGTAAACCTCGACTTTTGCAATGTCTGCGCTAAGCTGAGCGCTGTCCGCTTTTTCAATAAGTCCTTCCGACGACCTGCCAGTCGCCGTATATGTAATTGCCGCCGCTACCGCAACCGCAAGAATGATCAACATAAACTTTTTCATATTTCACCTGCCTCGCCAACAATTGTTGACAGCTTTTAAAAGGTTTATACAGCGTATTTCCACTGTTTTTTGCTCAATTCTCTGTCCGCTTGACTAGCGCGCGGACGTATGTTATATTTGTTTTGTGAGGTTTATATGAATTATTTGTCAAGACGTTGCAAATCCATACTTCCTTATACCGCAGGCGAACAGCCGCAGGATAAGAGATATGTAAAACTCAATACCAACGAATGTCCTTATCCGCCTTCTCCTGAAGTGGAAAAAACTATCAAGGAATTCGATGCCGGAAGACTTCGTCTCTACCCAGATCCTGAAAACAAGAAACTGGTCGCGGCGATAGCGGACAGACACGGTCTGAGCCCTGAAAACGTATTTGTCGGCAACGGAAGCGACGAAGTGCTGTGCATGTGCTTTCCCGCGTTCTTCGACGAAAACGACGAGATAGCTTACGCTGACGTAACCTATTCTTTCTATAAAGTATGGGCGCATATGTTTGACGTAAAATCGCGCAAAATTCCGCTCGACGACGAATTCAAGCTGCTTCACACAGATTATCTCGATCTTCAGGGAGTCAAAGGCATAATAATCTGCAATCCCAACGCGCCTACAGGCACGCCTATAGGCAGACTCGATCTGCTCAAAATTGTAGAAAGCAATCCTGACAAACTGGTCATCGTTGACGAAGCTTACGGAGAATTCGCCTCATGCAGCGTTGCAAACCGCGTATGCGACTACCCCAACCTTCTCGTAGTAAAAACTTTCAGCAAGGCATACGCTCTTGCAGGAGCGAGATGCGGTTACGCTCTCGGCAATAAAGCGCTGATAGACGGTCTTAAGCTGGTCAAGAATTCAATGAATTCTTACACTGTAAACGCGCTTACCGAAGCAATCGTAGTTGCCGCTTTAGAAGACAAAAAATACTACGCAGGAGTTATCGACAAGATCAACGCAGAACGCGAAGAGACTGCAGACGCCCTGAGAGAGATGGACTTCGAAGTGCTTCCCTCTTCAAGCAATTTTATTTTTGCAAAACACAAACGTCTGTCAGGAAGCGAGATTTATTTTCAGCTCAAAGAAAACGGCGTGCTGGTCAGACATTTCAAGAGCGACAGGATAAGCGACTTTGTCAGAATTACAATTGGCACTCACGAAGAGATGAAAGTTCTTCTTTCAGAAGTCAAAAAAATCGTAAGACATAAATAATTAATTTTTGATTTAAATACAAATCTAAAAAGCGCTTCTTAAGGAGCGCTTTTTTCATAAACGGAGTTATTTCGACAAAAGACGGCATTTTCAGACAGCTTTTCAGTGATAAAATTGTATTTATCAAAAAGACGGAGAACTGTATGATAAATATTAACGGATACGAAGCTATGGAACACGCCTGCAAATGCGGAAAAACACATTCGACTTATACAAAACACGTTGAGGCGGGAGAAGGAGCTATCGCAAAACTACCCTCAACATGCAAAGAAATACTGGCAGAAGGCAGAATAGGAATTGTCTGCGACGAAAACGTACGTCATATCGCATTGGATGCTGAAGGACTTCTAGTACGCGCAGGCTACCGCACGCGCCTTTTTACATACGCGGCAAACTTCGTCAGCACGCGCGAAGAATCGCGCAAACTCATAGAAGCAAACGAAGAAATAAGGCTTTGGGTTGCAGTAGGTGCAGGAAGTATTGCGGATACCGTGAGATACGCCGCGTCTTGCCGCGGAAACGAATGGATTTTGCTTCTGACTGCCCCCAGCACTGACAGCGTGATGTATCCTTATTGCGACTATACCGAAAACGGCGTCAGAGAAACGTTCAGAGCCACTCCTCCCCTTGCCGCGATAATCGATTACGACATTATAGAAAATGCGCCCAAATTCACCGTAGCTGCCGGTTACGGCACTTTGATATCCAAGCTTATGCGCGCATTTGACTTTGCTTTCGACGATATCACAGATAAAGGACGCTGCAAATATCTCACTTCAGAATTTATTGAAAACCTTACAGACTTTTTCAGCACTCAGTCGTGCGAATCGATTTCTCTCAGAATATGCCGTGCTCTCGTCAAACTCGGACTTGTCGCACAGCTTGCAGACGATACCGACTTCACTCAGGGCGGAGAATATTTTGCGGCATATTGTTTAAAAAAACAATGCAACGATACGCGGCTTTTAGGAGAAAATGCGGCGCTGACGACTTTCACGGCGTACTGTATTCTCGACGGATATCTGAAAACCGTGCCTGAAGATCTTTATATACCTTCCAGCGCGCCCGAATTTTACAGATACCTGGATAAAACCTGCTCGTTAAACTGCATTTCTCTTCTCAGAAACGCAAAAACAGACAATAAGAGCGAAGCGCACCTTTACGTCCTAAAGGAATACGCAGACGATCTGCTGACAAAACTGCATGAACTTTTCGGAAGCGTAAAGAGCATCGCCAAGCAATTCCGCAGGTTGTATGACGATGCTGGATACTGGATGGGATCTTACTGCTCGGAGCAAGGAGTGCTCAAGACAGTATGCGCCGCATACGCAACTTTCGGAGACGGTTTACTGTCTTCTCTGTCACTTGGCGGCGCGCTCGAAGAAGCGATCTGACCAACTTTATATTTTATAGAATTATGCTTATTGACTGATCTTATCGGCAATTGTATAATAAGCGTATGGATAACAGAGAAAAATACGCGCATAATGCCTTAGCTTACGACAAAATCGTTGAAAACTGGCACGATTTCAGAAAAAATTGCAAGATAAATAAATGTATCGAAGACTTCGTCTCTCTATTAAATGACGGCTCAGAAGTGCTTGACGCTGGTTGTGGCACAGGTTATCCTATAAGCGATTATCTGACAAAGTGCGGATTTAAAGTAACTGGCATAGACCCGTCAGAGAAAATGCTTGAAAAAGCACTTTCTCTAAATCTCAACGATGCTGAATTTATAAAATCCGAATTTCTTTCTTTTCCTCAGACAAAAACTTTCGACGCAATCATAGCTTTCGATTGTCTGTGGTATATAGCGCCTGAAAATCAGCCTGATATATACAAAAAAGCCGCAGAACTGATAAAAAGCGGTGGATATTTTATGTTCACGCACGGAGCAACGCACTGTGAAATTCAAGGTGAAATGTTCGGAGAAAATTTCTTCTATTCTGCTCTCAGTCTTAAAGAAGTAAAAAGTCTGCTTTCTCTGAACGGATTCGATATTGTCCGTATAGAAACAAACTACTCTGAACCCACTACGGGAACGCGCGATCTGCTTGTTTTTGCAAAAAAGCGATGAAAAGATATCTGATTATAAATTTATTGCATTTTCACCTTATTTTTAAACAACTTGATTGCAGTTGAATAAACGTTGAAATAATGTTTATTTACTGTTTTGTAAAATTAAATTTATTGCACCCCCGCATTCTGACTTTTTATTATATTTTTATTTGAAAGATCTTTTATTATCATCAGGTTTGAAGCGTTGAAACTTTTATGCCGTTTTCACCTATTATAAATGCGTCCGTTCTGATTTAAATACAAAAAAAGACGCGTTTTCACGCGTCTTTTTATTGTTTCCAAGATAGAAATTACTTGAGCTCAACGTCAGCGCCTGCTTCCTTGAACTTCTTAACGATTTCTTCAGCGGTATCCTTGCTGATGCCTTCTTTAACCTTGCTGGGAGCTTCTTCAACCATCTTCTTAGCGTCAACGAGACCGAGACCGGTAACTTCTCTGACAACCTTGATAACAGCGATCTTGTTAGCGCCAGCGCCCTTGAGAATAACGTCGAATTCAGTCTTCTCTTCTGCGGGAGCAGCAGCCTCAGCACCGGCTGCAGGAGCAGCAACTGCCATAGCTGCAGCGCTTACGCCGAATTCAGTCTCGATAGCCTTAACGAGTTCGTTGAGCTCGAGAACGGTCATACCCTTTACTTCTTCAATAATCTTAGCAATATCTGCCATTGTTGTATCCTCCAATTAATAAACGAATTTTTTTGTAATTATTCTGCCTTCTTTTCAGCAACCTGTTGCAAAGCTCTTGCAAGTCCGCTGATAGGACTCTGCAGCAAGCCAAGCAATTGCGCAAGCAATACTTCCTTTGACGGAATTGTAGCCAGCTTTTCTACCGTTGTTGCGTCGATGTAAGCGCCGTCCATCAAGCCGCACTTTACTTCAAGAGCGCTGACGGTCTTCTTTGCGTTTGCAACGACCTTTGCCGCCGCGAGAGAATCGCCGTTTGCGAATGCAACTGCGGTGGGGCCTTCGAGATGTCCGTCAAAACCGCTGATGCCGAGTTCGTTCAGAGCGATCTGAACAAGGCGGTTCTTAAGAACGCGGTATTCGACGTTTTCTTTGCGGAAATTAGCACGAAGCGCGGTGTCGTCAGCAACGGAAATACCCTTGTAATCGACTACGACCATAGCTTTGCAGTTCTGGATCTTGGACTTGATTTCTTCGATCTGAGCTGCTTTCTGCTGTCTAGCTTCAGAAATTTTCGCAACTTTGTTTTCGTTCTTAGCCATTTCTACCTCCTATAAAATTATCCCTCCGCGCCAAAGACACGGAGGGACTTAAAATCCTTTGATACTCTCCGCCTCGGCAAGATATTAAGCATAAAGCACTTGCTGTCTTTGGCTCAGATATTTTCTTGTAAGACAAGTATATTTTATACTTGCCGCTTTGTCAAGCGTTTTAAAGCGGATTACGCCTTTACAGCGATTTTAACGCCGGGACCCATCGTGCTTGCGACGGTAACGCTCTTGACGTACTGACCTTTAGCTGCTGCCGGCTTCGCCTTAAGAATAGCGTCGAAGATAGCGTTGAAGTTCTCAGTCAATTTTTCAGCGCCGAACGACTTCTTGCCGATAGCGACGTGAATGATGTTGGTTTTGTCAAGTCTGTACTCAACTTTACCAGCTTTGATTTCTTTGACAGCCTTGGTAACGTCCATCGTAACGGTACCGCTCTTGGGGTTAGGCATAAGTCCCTTAGGACCGAGTACCTTACCGATACGACCAACCATACCCATCATGTCGGGAGTGGTAACGCAAACGTCAAAGTCGAACCAGTTCTCGTTCTTGATCTTGTTGATCAGCTCTTCGCCGCCAACGTAATCTGCGCCTGCTGCTTCAGCTTCGTCAGCCTTAGCGCCCTTAGCGATTACGAGAACTCTTGAAGTCTTACCGGTGCCGTGGGGCAGAACGATAACGCCTCTGACCTGCTGGTCTGCGTGACGGGAGTCAACGCCCAGTCTTACGTGGATTTCTACTGATTCGTCGAACTTAGCGGTTGCGGTGTCGACTACTGCCTTCATTGCCTCTGCAACGTCGTATGCTTTAGAGCTGTCAACGACTTTGGAAGCCTCGATATATCTCTTTCCTCTTTTCATAACTCAAACCTCCTTAGTCCTTTACGACGATGCCCATGCTGCGGCAGGTACCTGCGATCATGCTCATAGCGCTTTCAACGCTGCTTGCATTGAGGTCAGGCATCTTCATGGTAGCGATTTCTCTTACCTGGGCGGTTGTGATAGTAGCTACTTTGTCCTTGTTGGGTTTAGCCGAGCCGCTCTCGATCTTGCAAGCCTTCTTGATAAGAACGGGTGCGGGCGGGGTCTTGAGCTCGAAAGTGAATGAACGGTCGGTGTAGATCGTCATTACGACAGGGATGATAAGTCCTGCCTTGTCCTTGGTCTTTTCGTTGAAGTCCTTGGTAAAGCCGGGGATGTTGATACCGTGAGGTCCCAGAGTGGAGCCTACGGGAGGTCCCGGAGTAGCTTTGCCGGCAGGAAGCTGCAACTTAACTATTGCTGAAATTTTCTTTGCCATAATACTACCTCCTTATAGCAATCGTGGTATTGACGAGCCGTATGAAAGATTTGCGGCTCTCCCAGACCCTTTCGGGTTTTAGCCTATTTTTTCTATCTGTTCGAACTCCAGGTCTACGCTGGTTTCGCGTCCGAACATAGAGATGACGACTTTGACTTTCTGGATATCGGGTTTGATTTCTCTGACCTCCCCCGTAAATCCCTGCAGTGCGCCGGAAGTAACCTGAACGGTATCTCCGACATTGACGTTAAGGTCTTCGACCTTGACTTTTTCAAGCTGAGCTCTCTTGACGTCCTCAGCGGACATGGGAAGCGGCTTGCCGTCGCTGCTGTTAAAGAAATCTCTTACGCCTCTCGTCTGTTTGACCATATACCAAACCTGCTTGGTATAGATCATCTTGATGAACACGTAGTTGGGGTATTTGCGGCGCATAACGAACTTTTTCTTGCCGTTGCGCTCAACAACCTCTTCCTCTTCAGGGACAACTACGTCGAATATGAAATCCTGCAGACCGCTGGTCTCGACCATACGTAAGATGTTGTCTCTTGCGATATAATCGTAACCGTAAGTCGTACAGATAATATACCATTTCGGCTGTCCGTTGATCTCTTCTGCCATAATCCCTCCTTATGCTGCGCTGCCTACGAGCAATTCAAGCAACCAAGCGCACAGAGAGTCAAAGCCCATAATAATCAGAACGAAAATAAGAACAACGAAGCAAACAGTGCCGAACTGAGCAAAAACCTTGCCTGCTGTCGGCCAGGAAACCTTTTTAAGTTCAGATCCGATACCCTTAAAGAAGTTCTTTACGCGCGTACCGAAACCGATTTTACCGTCGTTCTTCTTAGCGTTTTTACCCTTTTTGGGCTGCGTCGCAGGAAGATTGGCAGCGTTGTTATCGCCGAGCTCTGCGTTATTCAGAGCATCGTTGATTACAGCTGATTCCTCAACGTTCTTGTTTTTCTTGGACATATTCCCTCCGAATTACTTGGATTCTTTATGCAAAGTGGTCTTCTTGCAGAATTTGCAGTACTTCATTATCTCCAGTCTGTCGGGAGTATTCTTCTTATTCTTATAAGTGTCGTAATTGCGCTGCTTACACTCGGTACAAGCAAGGGTAATTCTTGTTCTCACGGTAAACACCTCCAAAAAAATTACACCCTTTTAGGTGCTTTATCATTTTATCATAGCGCAATAGCTATGTCAAACAAAAATAAGCACAAAAAGAGTGTTTTTGAGAATATAAGTATTTTCGCGCCCGAAAATTTATCATAACGTGCGCTTAATGAATTTTTTACTTGGAAAACGCTCCTTTTTCAGGAACCTTTTTGAGGGAGTTGTAAGTAAGAGCCTTTCTTTCTTTTATACTCTCCCCGATTTCTTCCTTTTTCTCAGCCTGCTCTTTGAATATAGGAGCAAATGCAGGAACGATATTCGTAGCCGAACTCATAGCCTTGCCTGTCATCTTGCAAGTAAGCGAAGGCGCTACTCTCATACCGAAGTCCATAAGTCTGGCAACGCCGTCGATAAGCACTCTGAGTTTTTTCTTTCTCATAGCCTTGATTATGCGTTTAGCTGCGGTTTCAGCTGTAATACCGATGCTTTCTACAAGCTCGTAATCCTTCTTCGCCTTTCCGTCGCCTGCGTCGCGTGTCTTGTAAAGATCGGTCTTGACAGGGCCGGGCATTACACACGATACGCCAATGCCGTAACCTGCAAGATCCTGAGAAAGACTTTCGCTGAACGCCTTGACTGCTCCCTTAGTTGCAGAATAAATCGTCTCTCCTGCCACGGGGAGAATGGCGCTTGCAGAAGAAATGTTTACGATATAGCCGAATTTGCTCTTTTTGATGAGAGGCAGGAATGCCGCGACGCCGTACATAACGCTGTACAAGTTGGTATTGACTATCTTATTGACAGTCTCCATACTCATATCCGAATACTGCGAAAAATCCTGAATCATGCCGGCGTTGTTTATAAGAACGTCAACCTCATATCCCATCGTGTTCATCTCTTCAGAAAAATTGCGCCAAGCGCTTTCGTCCGAAATATCGAAGCGACGGTAATCGAACTTATCGCCGAGTTCTGTCTTCAGAGCTTCGAGCTTTTGCTGATTTCTGGCAACGCCCATAACGTTGCATCCGAATTTCTTGACAAGCTGCAGAGTAAGCTCTTTACCTATGCCGGTACTGCAACCGGTAATAATCACGTTTCTGCCGTAAATCCAATTTCTCTTTGACATATTCTGTAATCTTCCTTATTTATTTACGCGGATATTTTATCACATTATTTTTTTAATATAAAATACAATTGAATGCCCGTTTGTCCGATATCTCACGCTATATTTTTTATTTTTACCAATAAATCGGCAATCGTGCATACGTAAGGTGTCAGTATAAAATGTACGATTATTTATCTGACAATATAGATTTTAGCAGCTTATTATTAAAAGGATATTGAAAATTACCATATGTTGATTTTTATCGGTTGAACTCAAAAAGAAAGTCGAGCTAATGATAATAAAATAAGACGGAACAAAACATATTCCTGAATTTATCTCAACAAGAAAAGCCGCCTGAAATCAGACGGCTTTACTGTTATTGATCTTTTTAAGCGATTAGCCCAGAATCTTGGAAACGACGCCGGAGCCAACGGTTCTGCCGCCTTCGCGGATAGCGAAACGGAGACCTTCTTCGATAGCGATCGGGGTGATGAGTTCAACTTCCATCGCAACGTGGTCGCCAGGCATAACCATTTCAACGTCAGCAGGGAGTTTAATGGAGCCGGTAACGTCGGTTGTTCTGAAGTAGAACTGAGGACGATAGCCGTTGAAGAATGCGGTGTGACGGCCACCTTCTTCCTTCTTCAGTACGTAAACCTGAGCGCTGAACTTGGTGTGAGGATTGATGGTGCCGGGTTTAGCAAGAACCTGACCTCTCTCAACGCCCTTACGGTCGATACCACGGAGAAGAGCGCCGATGTTGTCGCCTGCGTAAGCCTCGTCAAGAAGCTTTCTGAACATTTCAAGACCGGTGATGGTGGTTTCAACGGTGTCGTGAATACCAACGATCTGAACCTTATCCTGAACTTTTACGCTACCTCTTTCAACTCTACCGGTAGCAACAGTACCACGACCGGTGATGGTGAAGACGTCTTCAACAGGCATAAGGAACGGCTTGTCGGTGTCGCGTTCGGGAGCGGGGATGTATGCGTCGATAGCATCGAGAAGCTCCTGGATGCACTTGCAAGCGGGATCGTCAACCTTGCCGTCAGAAGCAGCTTCGAGAGCCTTGAGCGCGCTACCCTTGATGATGGGGGTGTCGTCGCCGGGGAACTCGTACTGGCTGAGAAGATCTCTTACTTCCATTTCAACGAGCTCGAGAAGTTCGGGGTCGTCAACCTGGTCGGTCTTGTTAAGGAAAACGATGATATAAGGAACGCCTACCTGACGAGCGAGCAGGATGTGCTCTCTGGTCTGGGGCATCGGGCCGTCGGTTGCAGCAACGACGAGGATTGCGCCGTCCATCTGAGCCGCGCCGGTAATCATGTTCTTAACGTAGTCTGCGTGTCCCGGGCAGTCAACGTGAGCGTAGTGACGGGTATCGGTCTCGTACTCAACGTGAGCGGTATTGATTGTGATACCTCTTGCCTTCTCTTCGGGCGCTTTGTCTATTTCATCGTATCTCATCTTCTGAGCATGACCCTTAGCTGCGCAGTACATCGTGATAGCTGCGGTCAAAGTGGTCTTACCGTGGTCAACGTGACCGATGGTACCGATATTTACATGCGGTTTGTTTCTTTCGAATTTAGCCTTAGCCATTTTGTTATTCCTCCTGAAATCTTTCGACTGTTATATTTATTTTACTTTTATTACAGCTTTTTGTCAACGACTTAGCCGCAATTATTTTTTTCTTGCATCGATAATGCCTGCCGCGACGTTCTTCGGAACTTCAGCGTAGTGGTCGAACTGCATTGAGAAGTCGCCTCTGCCCTGAGTGCTTGAACGGAGCGTAGTAGCATAACCGAACATTTCGGAAAGCGGGATTTCGCAATCGACAACCTGATCGCCGCCGCGCATTTCCATAGACTTGATGTTACCTCTTCTGCCGTTGATCGTGCCGATAACGTCGCCGAGATACTGATCCGGAGTTACGACTTCAACTGCCATCATAGGCTCAAGCAGTACGGGGTTAGCCTTTTCAGCGCCATCCTTGAGAGCCATAGAACCTGCAATCTTGAACGCCATTTCCGAAGAGTCGACTTCGTGGTAAGAACCGTCGACGATGTCAACGTGGAAGTCAACGAGTTCATAACCTGCTACGATACCGCCCTTTGCAGCTTCTCTGATACCTGCTTCGACTGCAGGAATGTATTCCTTCGGAATGCTGCCGCCGACGGTCTTGTCTTCAACGGTGATGCCTGATCCGGGTTCGCCGGGAGTGAGAACGATCTTGCAGTGACCGTACTGACCTTTACCACCGGACTGACGGACGTATTTGCCTTCAGCGTTGACTGCCTTTCTGATGGTTTCACGGTAAGCAACCTGAGGCTGACCTACGTTTGCTTCGACCTTGAATTCTCTGAGAAGTCTGTCTACGATGATATCCAGGTGCAGCTCGCCCATACCTGCGATGATGGTCTGACCGGTTTCCTGGTTAGTGTAAGTCTTGAAAGTCGGGTCTTCTTCTGCAAGCTTTACGAGAGCAAGGCTCATCTTTTCCTGACCTGCCTTAGTCTTGGGCTCGATAGCGACGTTGATAACGGGTTCAGGGAACTCCATGCTTTCAAGTATGATCGGCTTGTCTATATCGCAAAGCGTATCGCCCGTGGTCGTGTCTTTAAGACCGACGATAGCGATAATGTCGCCTGCATGAGCTTCTTCGAGTTCAGCTCTGCTGTTAGCGTGCATTCTTACGATACGACCGACTCTTTCGCGCTTGCCTTTGGTGCTGTTGAGCACGTAAGAACCTGCCTTGATGGTACCGGAGTATACTCTGAAGAACGCCAGCTTACCGATGAACGGGTCAGCCATGATCTTGAATGCAAGACCACTGAACGGAGCGTTGTCGTCTGCTTCGCGGTGCATAACTACGTTTTTGTCATCAACCGCAGTGCCTTCGACAGGGGGAATGTCGAGCGGAGAAGGCAGATAATCCACGATAGCGTCAAGGAGCAGCTGAACGCCCTTGTTGCGGTATGCGGATCCGCAGAATACGGGGGTGATGTCCATAGACAGAACGCCCTTTCTGATAGCCTTTCTGATTTCCTTCGGGTCGACTTCTTCGCCCATGAGAACTTTTTCCATCAACTCTTCGTCATACATTGACGCTTCGTCGAGAAGCTCGGTTCTCTTCTCCTCGCAGATCTCTTTGAGTTCAGCGGGGATCTCTCTGTATTCGAACTTAAGACCTTCTTTGTCGGTGTAGTAGATAGCCTTATTTTCAACAAGGTCTACCATACCTACGAAGTTGTCTTCCTTGCCGATAGGTACAACCATCGCAACAGGTTTAGCTCTGAGACGGTCCTTCATCATCTGAATGACGTTTTCGAAGTCAGCACCGTCGCGGTCCATCTTGTTGACGAACGCGATTCTCGGGACGTGATACTTCGTAGCCTGACGCCAAACCGTTTCAGACTGAGGCTGAACGCCGCCTCTTGCGCAGAAAACCGCTACCGCGCCGTCGAGAACGCGGAGGCTTCTTTCGACCTCAACGGTAAAGTCAACGTGTCCCGGGGTGTCGATCAGGTTGATACGGCAGCCCTTCCAAGCAGTGGAAGTAGCCGCGGAGGTAATGGTTATACCTCTTTCCTGCTCCTGAACCATCCAGTCCATCGTCGCGCTTCCGTCGTGAACTTCGCCTATCTTGTGGTTTACACCTGTATAGTACAAAATTCTCTCGCTGGTCGTAGTCTTGCCTGCGTCGATGTGCGCCATAATACCGATATTTCTGGTATTTTCCAACGAATATTCTCTCGCCATTTTTGTTTCCTCGTATATATGATTTTATCGAAGGACTACCAACGATAATGAGCAAACGCCTTGTTTGCTTCTGCCATTCTGTGCATTTCTTCCTTTCTTCTTACAGCAGCACCGGTGTTGTTGTAAGCGTCCATAAGTTCAGCAGCAACGCGCTCTGCCATCGTCTTTTCGCCTCTCTTTCTGGAGAACATAACTATCCATCTGATAGCCAGGGTCTGACGACGAGCCGCTCTGATTTCCATAGGAACCTGATAAGTGGAACCGCCTACGCGGCGAGCTTTAACCTCGAGTTCGGGCATAGCGTTTGAAAGCGCCTTGTTGAAAACATCCATAGGTTCAACGCCCATTTTTTCCTTGATTATATCGAATGCACCGTAAACTATATTCTGAGCCGTGCCCTTCTTGCCGTCCCACATAACCTGGTTAACGAACTTGGTGATAACCTTGCTGTTGTATATAGGATCCGGAAGTACGTCTCTTACGAATGCGCCACTTCTTCTTGGCATATTTCTTTACCTCCTTGTTAGATTGATTGTTTCCGACTAAACAGGCAGACCTTATTTCTTGGGTCTCTTTGCGCCATATTTAGATCTCGCTTGCATACGCTTCGCTACGCCTGCACTGTCCAAGGTACCACGGATGATGTGATATCTTACGCCCGGCAGGTCTCTTACTCTACCACCTCTTATCAGAACGACGCTGTGTTCCTGCAGATTGTGGCCGATACCCGGAATATAGATGGTACCTTCCATACCGTTTACAAGTCTTACTCTTGCGATCTTACGGAGCGCTGAGTTAGGCTTCTTGGGGGAAGTCGTCGTAACGGACAGACATACGCCTCTCTTCTGAGGGCACTGCTGCATAATAGGAACAACGCTCTTCTTAACCTGCTTTTCACGGCCTTGTCTAATCAACTGATTGATTGTTGGCATCTGACTTTTACCTCCTGTGTTATTTTTTGTCGGAACAGTCAATCCTAAAGGAAATTAACCGTGCCAATAGCTATATGCGGCATAATTCCACACATAGCGTGATTTATTTTACACAAATTATTTTCAGCTGTCAAACGATTGATAACCTATTGATAAAAAAATTGCTTAAATAAGGCGCGCAGAGCGCCTTTTTTCAAAAAATACGCTTCAGACGCGCGGTTTTGCGTCCGTTATCTTCACCGTAGCGCTTGCTTCCAGCGTAAGGCTTGCCGCTTCCGCGCCCGACCTTATAAGATTATAAGCTTCCGAAGCTATCATCGCCGCGTTGTCGGTGCAAAGAGAAAGCGGCGGATAATATACGTCAAAGCCGTGCTTTTCAGCCTTTTGCTTCATAACCTCTCTGAGCTTTTCGTTGGCTGCTACGCCGCCCGCGATAACTATCGTCTTAAGTCCCGAATCCTCCGCGGCTCTTACCGCGGCGTCAGTCATTATTTCAACCGCCTTGTCCTGGAAAGAGCGCGCTACGTCGGCTTTAGAAAACTCTTCTCCCTTCTGCTCTTTGGTATGCACGTAATTGATTACCGCGGTCTTGAGTCCGCTGTAAGAAAAGTCGTAACCCGCGCTGTTTTTGAGCGGAGTGGGCAGGTTTACCGCAGGCTTGCCCTCTCTCGCCAGCTTCTGGATCTGCGGTCCGCCGGGATATTCCAGCCCGAGAACGCGCGCCACTTTGTCAAAAGCCTCTCCGCACGCGTCGTCCTGAGTGCTGCCGAGAAGTTTTATATCCTCAAGTCCGTCCACTTTTACCACCGCGGTATGTCCGCCGCTTGCGATAAGGCAGATATAAGGCGGCTTCAGGTCGGGTTTTGCAAGATAATTTGCAGCGATATGCCCCCTGATATGGTTTACCGCTATCAGCGGTTTTTTCAGCGCGTAAGCGTACGCTTTAGCAAACGATACGCCCACAAGAAGCGCGCCGAGAAGTCCCGCGCCGTAAGTAACTGCAACGCAGTCTATTTCATCGGGCTTTAAGCCTGCTTCTTCAAGCGCCTGAGAAGTTATCTGCGACACAGCCATAACGTGATTGCGCGAAGCTATTTCAGGCACAACGCCGCCGTAACGCTTATGGATCTCTATCTGCGAAGCTACAACTGATGACAAAACCTTCCTGCCGCGGGTGATCGCGCAGGCAGTCTCGTCGCACGAAGATTCGAGCGCGAGTATGATGATATCTTCTTTGTCTCTGAGTTTTTCAAGCTGCGATCTGCAGTTTTTTTCGTAATCCGTAAGCATATATATTATATTGATATAAGAATTTAAGCGGCGCGATATTGCGCCGCGTCATTTTATTGCGATTTCTTCAGATAATCGAAAATGAATTCTTCGAGGTCTCCGTCCATTACTGCGGTAATGTTGCCCGTTTCGCAACCGGTGCGGTGGTCTTTTACCATCGTGTACGGGCAGAACACATAGCTTCGTATCTGACTGCCCCATTCGATTTTCTTTATCTCGCCCTTAAGTTCCTGCTCCTGTTCCTGCTGTTCGCGCTCCTGCTTTTCAACGAGCTTTGACATAAGCATTTTCATAGCCTGTTCTCTGTTCTGTATCTGAGAACGCTCGTTCTGACACTGAACGATGATACCCGTCGGGATATGCGTGATACGCACCGCGCTGTCCGTCTTGTTGACGTGCTGACCGCCCGCGCCGCCGCTCCTGTAAGTATCTATCTTCAGGTCTTCGGGATTTATCTTGATTTCTGTTTCGCCCTCGATTTCAGGCATAACTTCTACCGACGCGAAAGAGGTATGACGTCTTGACTGAGAATCGAAAGGAGATATTCTGACCAGTCTGTGAACGCCCTTTTCAGCCTTGAGATAGCCGTAAGCGTTTTCGCCCTCAACCGAGAAAGTAACGCTCTTTATGCCCGCTTCGTCGCCGGGCAGAGAATCGAGAACGTTTACTTTGTAGCCGTTTCTCTCCGCATAACGGGTGTACATACGGTAAAGCATGCTCACCCAGTCCTGAGCCTCTGTGCCGCCTGCGCCTGCGTGCAAAGTCATGATCGCGTTGTTTGCGTCGTATTTGCCTTTGAGAAGAGTCTCCAGCGTGGTCTGCTCTATTTCCTTTGCAAGCTCTGTGAGTTCGCTCTGAATTTCTTCGCTTTCACTGTCCGTTTCGCTTTCAAGACAGAGCTCGATCAGCACTTCGATATCGTCTGCCTTCGAACACAGCTTACGGTAACGGTCGATTTTTCCTTCTATTCTCGAAACCTCTTTGTTTACCTTCTGAGCGTTTTCGAGGTTTTCCCAGAAACCGTCCGCTTCCTGCTGTTTGGCTAGTTCTGCGCGCTGTTTCTCCAGGTTTGCTATGTCAAGCGCTTCTCCCAGCGATTCAAGTTGTTTTTTAAGGGAAGCGAGTTCCTGCTTCGCCTGTTCGATTATTATCATCTATATTCTCCGTAAGTAAAGTTTCTTTTTTGCCGCCTTATCAGTTGCCCTGATAGTAATTGCCGCTTCTTCCGCAGCAGTTCTTATATTTCTTGCCGCTGCCGCACGGACACGAGTCGTTGGGTCTGGGCTCTTTTTCCTTGCGCACCGTTTCCACCTTCGGCTTTGCCGCCTTTTTGCGTTCTCCGCCGAGAAGATTAACGTCGTCGTGCTTTTCAACGGTGGTCATTTCGTTTTTCTGAACGGGTTGTTCAGGCTGTTTCTTGACCTCGATCTTCATAAGGATCTTCACGACGTCGTCCTGAATATTTTCCACCATTTCGTCGAACATCTCAAATCCTTCTTTGCGGTAAACGAGAACGGGGTCGCGCTGACCGTAAGCTACCAGGCTTATACCCTGACGCAGTTCTTCCATTGCAGAAATGTGTTCAGTCCAGCGGCTGTCTACGCAACGCAGAAGCACGTCTCTTTCGAGAGCGTCGACGGGTATTCCTTCCGCTTTGAACTTCTCTGTTCTCTCCTCGAATATTCTCTCGGCTTCAGCAGTAACCGCCTTAATGAAAGATTGGATGTCGTCGTGATTTTCAACGTATTCGGGAGTAATAAGACCCGTTTCTTTGGGAAGCACCGCAGACTCGAGATCTTTGTTGAACGCCTCGTAATCCCACTGAACGTAATCAGCCTTGCTGTTCAGATATGGATTGCATACGCGGGCAACCACTTCTCCGATCATAGCCTTTATCTGCTCGTGAACGTCAAGTTCGTCAAGCACGATGCGTCTCTGCTCGTAGATTATTTCTCTCTGCTTGTTCAACACGTCGTCATAACTGAGCACGTGTTTTCTTATCGAGAAGTTTCTGTCCTCTACCTTAGCCTGAGCGTGTTCGACCTGATTTGTAAGCATTCTCGATTCTATGACCATGCTTTCGTCGCCGCCGCTCAGCTTCATAATAAGATTCTTGAGCATATCTCCGCCGAATATTCTCAGCAGATCGTCGTCCGCACTGATATAGAATACTGAAGAACCGGGATCGCCCTGACGTCCGCTACGTCCGCGCAGCTGATTGTCTATACGGCGCGATTCGTGTCTTTCGGTACCAATTATTCTGAGACCGCCCAGAGAGACGACTTCTTCTTTTTCCTTATCGGTATCCTGTTTGAAAAGGTCGTAATATTTCTTATAATCCGCCCTTGCTTTGAGAACTTCTTCGTCAGTCGTATGAGCGTGAGATGTAGCCATCTCTGCAATGTCATGCGGATATCCGAGAGAATCGAGTTTCTTCTTTGCAAGAAAATCGGGGTTGCCGCCCAGCATGATATCGGTACCGCGGCCCGCCATGTTGGTCGCTATCGTAACCGCACCCAGCTTGCCTGCCTGAGCGACTATCTCTGCTTCTAAGGCGTGGTTTTTAGCGTTCAGCACCGTATGCGGTATTTTTCTGTTCTTGAGAAGATTGCTCAGCTCTTCGCTTCGCTCAACGCTTATCGTACCCACAAGCACGGGTTGTCTGCGCTGATAGCAAGCCTTTATGTCCTCAACTATAGCCTCGAGTTTAGCCTTGTGCGTAACGTAAAGTTTGTCAGGCTCGTCAACTCTTATCATAGGCTTGTTGGTGGGAATGACCACAACGTCGAGTTTGTATATCGTTTCAAACTCGTTCTCTTCAGTCTTTGCAGTACCCGTCATACCCGACAGCTTCTTGTAAAGTCTGAAGAAGTTCTGATAAGTGATAGACGCAAGCGTCTTGTCTTCGGCTTTTATCTGAACTTTTTCTTTTGCTTCGATTGCCTGATGCAGACCGTTGCTGAAGCGGCGGCCTATCATCTGACGACCGGTGAATTCGTCGACGATAATGACTTCTCCGTCAACTACGATATAATTGACTTCGCGCTTCATAGTAACGTGAGCGCGCAGAGCGTTGTCGATATAATGCTTTATCTGCTGATTTGCAAAGTCAGACAAATCCTCGATGCCGTAAAACTCTTCAGCCTTTGCAGAGCCGTTTTCGTTGAGATAAACGGTCTTGCTCTTCTCACCCGTCTCGTAGTCGCCGGTATGATCGCACTTAGCTCCGCAAGAAGAACAATATACGGTCTTACCGCACTTTTCTATCCATTCTTCGCTCTGCTCTTCGCCGCAGGAAGGACAGATGTACTTGCCCGGCTTGAGCGTGCGGACGAACTTGTCTGCCTTGATGTAAGGCTCGCTGCTCGTCTGACCTCTGCCGCTTATGATAAGAGGGGTACGCGCTTCGTCGATAAGAATGCTGTCCACCTCGTCCACGATCGCAAAAGCGAGAGGACGCTGAACGCGGTCTTTAGCGCTTCTGACCATGTTATCACGCAGATAGTCGAAGCCCAGCTCGCTGTTGGTCGTATACATGATATCGCAATTGTATGCGGCGCGCTTTTCGTCCTTCTTCATACTGTGCAGATTGCAGCTTACGGTAAGTCCGAGGAAGCGGAAAATTTTGCCCATCCAGTCGCAGTGATATTTTGCAAGATATTCGTTTACGGTAACGATATGCATGCCGTCGCCCGTAAGAGCATTCAGATATGCAGGCAAGGTAGCGACAAGGGTCTTACCTTCACCCGTCTTCATTTCAGCGATTCTGCCCTGATGAAGGACTATACCGCCGATTATCTGAACGTAGAAATGTTTCATTCCCAGAACGCGGAAGCTGGCTTCTCTGACCGTAGCGAACGCTTCGGGGAGCAGATCGTCGAGTTTTTCTCCTGCGGCGTATCTGTCCTTGAATTGCTGAGTGCAAGCCGCAAGTTCCTCGTCGCTCATAGCCTGAAATTTCGGCTCGAGCGCGATGACCTTATCGGCGGTCTTCTTGAGTTTTTTGAGTTCCCTGGCGTCTTTTGAAGGGAAAATAGCGGATAAAATGCCCATTTATTGCCTCACTCCGTCCGCAGAACAAATTTTGCGCATTCTGCGACACTTATTTATATTATCATAACGCGCGCGACCCGTCAAGCGTATACTACTCAGCCCGAACAGCTCCAGCACGCGTATTTTGCACTATTTTAACGCATTTTGTATAAAACTGTATGAAAAAAAACGGGCTTGCCGCCCGTTTATATTTATTTGTATTATCCGTTCTTCCTTTTGTAAGTGTCTTTTATGAAATCCGAAAGAAGACTGTATCTCTTTGCTGTATAGTTGTTTTTTACCATTTTCTCTATATTTTCGGTCGCTCCTACAAGCACCACCATATTCTTTGCACGGGTAACAGCTGTATAAAGCAGATTGCGCGTTAAGATCATATAGTTTCCGCTCGTAACCGCGATTATCACGACGGGAAACTCGCTGCCCTGAGACTTGTGCACGGATATCGCGTAAGCGAGAGTGAGCTCGTCAAAATCGCCCTGTCTGTATATCACCCTCTTTCCGTCATCGAATGCGACTTTGAGCGACGGCTCTTTGTCGTCGACTTCTTCTATATAGCCTATATCTCCGTTGAACACTCCCGTGCCCGTCGTCAGATCGTCGGGATTCTGCCACTCTAGCTGATAGTCGTTGACGGTATGCATTACCTTGTCGCCCTTTCTGAATATGCGGTTGCCCACCTGAAGTTGCGGCTTTCCTCCGAACGGGTTGAGTGTCTCCTGAAGGCGGATATTCATGTTTTCAACACCTATTATACCCTTTTTCATAGGACAAAGCACCTGAATATCCTTGGGAGAAACGCCTGCGTATGCGGGGATTCTCCTTGCGACCATATCTGTTATGGTATTGAGCGCGGCAGTCGCGTCAGCCTTATTGTCAACGAAAAAGTCCTTGCATTTGTTGTCGATCACGGGCATAAGTCCCTTATTTATCCTGTGCGCGTTGGTAACGATGTAGCTGTCCTCTCCCTGGCGGTATATATGTGTGAGATAACTCACGGGGACGAGTCCGCAGTTTATGATATCGGCAAGCACGTTTCCCGCTCCCACCGAAGGCAACTGATCTTTATCTCCCACCATTATCAGCCTTCCGCCGTATTTTATAGACCTGATCAGCGCGTTGAACACATATTCGTCGCACATACTGACCTCGTCGACTATAACTACGTCCTGCTCCAGTTTTGTATTTTCGTTGAAAGTGAAATGCCCCTTTCCGCCCGTAAAATCCAGATCGAGAAGTCTGTGGATCGTCTTTGCTTCAAGCCCCGTCGCCTCGCTCAGTCGCTTTGCCGCTCTTCCCGTAGGTGCGCACAGACAGACCGAATAATTGCGTGCGCGGAGTATCTCTATAATGCACTGAATTATCGTGGTTTTTCCCGTACCCGGACCGCCAGTTATAACGTTTACGCAGCTGTCAAGGCAACTGCGTATAGCGGCGCGCTGTCCTTCGTGCAGTTTGATTTTCCTGACCTTCTCGTATTCGTCCAGGTCTTTTTCGACGTCGAGAGAAAGAGAAAGTCCTCCCGCGTTCAGACCTACGATATGAGCCGCTATAGACTGCTCGCAGACGTAATTGCGCGCGTGCATGATTACTTCTTTGCCGTCTTTATCCAGCCTTACTATCTTCCCTTCTACTTCGCAGTCGCAGAGAGCTTCGGATATGAGTTCCTCTACGTTGTCGTCATCGAGTGAAAGAAGTTTGTCCGCTTCGTTTATAAGTTCGTTTCTCGGCAGATAAGTATGTCCGTTTTTGTCCATAGCGTCTTTAAGCAGATAGACAAGCGCGGCGCTTATTCTGAACTTGCTGTTTGCAGGGATTCCCGTAAGCTTTGCGATTTTGTCCGCGGTGATAAAACCTATGCCGTCTACATCATCGACAAGCCTGTAAGGATTCTGCTCTATGATACGCCTTGTGGAAGCCTCGTAAGCCTTATAAATTCTCAGCGCGGTGTTAAGCGGCACGCCGTAGCCCTGAAGATAGACTATGGTCTCCTGCATTTCGCGCAAAGACATATACGTCTCGTTTATCGCCATAGCCTTTTTAACGGATATGCCCTTGACTTCCGCCAGTTTTGAAGGATCTGTTTCTATAATATTCAGCGCGTTTTCTCCGAATTTTTCTACAATTGCGTAAGCCGTAACCTCGCCAATTCCCTTAAAAAGACCGCTTGAAAGGTATTTGAACACAGCGTCTTTCGTGGTGGGGGGCTTAACGGTTACCTGCTCAACTGCAAACTGCTCTCCGAACTTGGAATTGTTGACCCATTCTCCTTCGACCTCGACGACCTCTCCTGCCGTTACAGGCGGAAAAACGCCCACCGCGGTGCAAGGCATAGGATTTACGTCCAGCCAGACAACGCTGTAGCCGTTTTCTATATTTCTGTAAACTATTTCGAGTATCGTTCCACTGAGTCTCATATCTCTCCGTCAATTCAGATTTAATAGTTTGCGCGCTAAGTTATGCGTTTTTTATGGTAAATGATCTGTTCAGATTGTTGTGTCATTCAAGCGCAATCATATTGCGTGAAAGTTCATATCAGACGATATTTATTCCTCAATAAAAAACCGAGAGCGGCAACGGATGACCGTCGTCGCTCTTTCATTATAACTCATTCTTAAAGAATTTTACAGTAAAATCTGCGCTTCACGCATATTTTTTTACAGCTTCTCTGAGTGCGTCTTTCTTGTCGGTTTCTTCCCATCTGAAGCCGCAGTCCTCTCTGCCGAAGTGTCCGTAGTTAGTCGTCTTGGCAAACTGGGGCTTTCTGAGTTGCAACGTGTCGATTATAGCCTGCGGGCGCAGGTCGAAAACTTCTGCCACAGCCTTTGCGATAACCTCGTCGTCATATTTGCCCGTACCGAATGTGTTTATCTGCACCGCAACGGGTTTTGCAACGCCGATAGCGTAAGCGATATCCAGCTGACATTTGTCCGCCAGACCTGCCGCAACGACGTTCTTGCATACGTAACGCGCCATATAGCAAGCGCTTCTGTCAACCTTGGTGCTGTCCTTGCCGCTGAAAGCGCCGCCGCCGTGGGGGCAATAACCGCCGTAGCTGTCAACTATTATCTTTCTGCCAGTAAGACCGCTGTCGCCGTGAGGTCCGCCGATGACGAATCTTCCCGTGGGATTGATAAAATACTTAGTATTTCCGTCGGTAAGTCCTGCGGGAATAACGGCGTCTATAACGTACTTTCTGACGTCTTTTCTTACAGTCTCTATATCTACGTCAGCGCTGTGCTGAGTGGACACTACCACCGCCTCTATTCTTGCTACTTTGTCGTCGTGATATTCGACGGTGACCTGCGCCTTGCCGTCAGGTCTGAGGTAGCTCAGGATGCCCTGCTTTCTGACCTCTGAAAGACGTCTCGTGAGCGCATGAGCGTAAGTGATTGCGGCAGGCATCAGCTGCGGAGTTTCGTTGCAGGCAAAACCGAACACCATACCCTGGTCGCCCGCGCCTATCTTGTCGTAGTCGTCGCCGGTAACTTTGCTTTCAACGCTGCTGTCAACGCCCATGGCGATATCTGCAGACTGCTTGTCGAGGCGTATCATGACCTCGCACTTTGCGCCGTCAAAACCCTTCTCCTCGTCGTCGTAACCGATATCGAGAACTGCTTTTCTTGCGATCTTTTCATAGTCTACCTTAGCGGAAGACGTGATCTCGCCCGTTATAAGAGCAAACCCCGTATTGCAGCAGGTTTCAACCGCAACGCGGCTCATCGGGTCCTGTTCGAGAAGGGCGTCAAGCACGCTGTCAGAAATCTTATCGCATACTTTATCGGGATGTCCTTCGGTTACGCTTTCGCTTGTAAACAATCTCTTTTTCATAGTTTTTCTCTCCGTAAAAAATTTGCGGCGCTCAAAAGACAGCGCCGCAAAAGGTAATTCTATCTTTCAAGTAATCTTGCGGAATTTAGCACCCGCCATTGTCGGGTTGCTGTGCGATCGCAGGGTCCGTCCCTCCCGCACTCTTCATAGAATGTTTTTTTATTAAGTTGTAAGGTTTTCTCAGTCGTCGATATCCTCTTCAGCCGCGAACTTGCCGGAGATATCCTCTTCGACGATGTTGCTGCCGACTGAATTCTGAGGAACTGCAACGATGTTGCGGTACAGCTTCATACCCGTACCAGCAGGGATAAGTTTACCGAGAATGACGTTCTCTTTGAGTCCTCTGAGGTGGTCTACCTTGTTCTTGATAGCCGCGTCGGTAAGAACTCTTGCCGTTTCCTGGAATGAAGCCGCAGACAGGAAGGATTCGCTTGCGAGAGCCGCCTTGGTAATACCGAGGAGGGTACGCTTTGCAGTCGCGGGTCTGCCGCCTGCTTCGAGGGTCTTCTCGTTCTCGTCTTCGTAAGTGAAGATGTCGACGTATTCGCCCGGGAGCATATTGGTATCGCCCTGAGACTCGATCTTTACGTTTCTCAGCATCTGTCTGATGATGACTTCTGTATGTTTATCGTTAATTTCAACGCCCGCGCTGCGGTATGCAGACTGAACTTCCTTGATAAGGTAGTCCTGAGCGCCCTTGACGCCCTTCGTGCGCAGAATATCCTGCGGATAAATGCTACCCTGAGTGAGCGGGTCGCCTGCTTCGATCTTGTCGCCGCTCTTGACGATGACTTTCTGATTGAAGCTGAGCTTGTATTCTTCTGCTTCGCTGCCGTCGTCCGGAGTAACGGTGACGGTCTTCTTGTCCTCAGAGACGGTAACGGTACCGGTCTTTTCAGATACGAGAGCAAGACCCTTAGGCTTGCGCGCTTCGAACAATTCTTCGACACGCGGGAGACCCTGAGTAATGTCTTCGCTGACCGCGACACCACCGGTGTGAAACGTTCTCATCGTAAGCTGAGTACCGGGCTCGCCGATTGACTGCGCCGCGATAACGCCTACCGCTTCGCCCAGCTTCACGGGGTTGCCTGAAGCCATATTCTTGCCGTAGCACTTTGCGCATACGCCGTGCTTTGTACGGCAGGTCAGGACGCTTCTAATTCTGACAGCGGTAACGCCTGCCTTTTCGATCTCCTTCGCCATATCGCTGCTGATGAGCGTATCCTTGAGGCAAATAACTTCGCCCGTTTCGGGATTGACGATATCGTCCATACAGTATCTGCCGTCGATACGGTCCTTGAGGGGTTCGAGCCCGGGGATTGCGGTAACGACAACACCCTTTGTATCTCCGCAATCCTGCTCGTTGACGATGATTGCCTGAGAGATATCGACAAGACGTCTGGTAAGATAACCTGAGTCTGCCGTCTTAAGAGCGGTATCCGCAAGACCTTTACGACCGCCGTGCGACGAAATGAAGTATTCGAGGACGGTAAGACCTTCACGGTAGTTAGCCTTGACAGGGAGCTCGATGACTTTACCTGACGGGTCACGTACAAGACCTCTCATACCGCAAAGCTGTGATATCTGGTTCTTGTTACCACGCGCACCTGAGTTCGCCATCATCCAGATCGGGTTGAACTCACCGAGGAAGTCAGGGCTCTTTTCGTCGAACAGGAGGTTGTTGACTTCGTCTTTAGCGTCCTGCCACAGCTTGACTATCTGACGGTATCTGTCTTCTTCTGTCAGACGACCTCTCTTATACTGTTTTTCAATGCTGAGAACGTTTTCTTCAGCCTTTTTGATGATTTCGCCTTTCTTATCAGGAATGTGCATATCGAAGATAGATGCGGTGACCGCGCCAATGGTCGAATATTTGTAACCCTGAGCCTTGATCTTGTCAAGGACGATGGAAGTTTCTGTAGCGCCCTTGTATTTGAAGCAGTTGTCAACGATCTGAGACAGCTGTTTCTTTCCTACGAGGAAGTCGATTTCAAGGTCGAGCTTCTGTTCAGGCGTTTCTCTGGGCACAAAGTGCAGATCCTGAGGAATAGCCTGGTTGAATATCACTCTGCCGATAGTGGTGTGCAGATTCTTGTGATATTTGACGCCGTCGATTTCCTTTTCGACACGGATATAAACCTGTGACTGAAGGTCTATCTGCTTGAGCTGATAAGCCATCATAGCTTCTGCAGGATTGCGGAAATGTCTGCCTTCGCCGAGACCGCCCGGCTTTATCATAGTAAGATAATAAGAACCGATGACCATATCCTGAGTCGGAGAAACGATAGGCTTACCGTCGCTCAGCTTGAGAATGTTGTTGGTTGAAAGCATCAGGAATCTCGCTTCTGCTCTCGCCTCAATAGAAAGAGGAACGTGAACTGCCATCTGGTCGCCGTCGAAGTCCGCGTTGAACGCGCCGCAGACGAGCGGGTGCAGCTTGATAGCTCTGCCTTCTACGAGCACGGGTTCAAACGCCTGAATACCAAGTCTGTGAAGTGTAGGCGCACGGTTGAGGAGTACGGGGTGGTCTTTGATGACCTCTTCGAGGATATCCCATACCGCGACGTCCTTTGCTTTTTCTATAACGCGCTTAGCGTTCTTGATATTCTGGCACTTGCCGCTGTCGACAAGTTTTTTGATAACGAACGGCTTGAACAGTTCGAGAGCCATTTCCTTAGGAATACCGCACTGGTACATCTTAAGTTCAGGACCGACGACGATAACCGAACGACCTGAATAGTCGACACGCTTACCGAGAAGGTTCTGACGGAAACGTCCCTGCTTACCTCTGAGCATAGCGGTCAGCGACTTGAGTTCTCTGTTGCCGGGACCTACGACTGCCTTGCCTCTTCTGCCGTTTTCGATAAGAGAGTCAACAGCTTCCTGAAGCATTCTCTTTTCGTTTCTTACGATGATATCGGGCGCGCCGAGATCGAGCAGCTTCTTCAGACGGTTGTTACGATTGATAACTCTTCTGTAAAGATCGTTGAGGTCGCTGGTCGCGTATCTGCCGCCGTCGAGCGGGACCATAGGTCTGAGTTCAGGCGGAAGTACGGGGAGAACGTCGAGGATCATCCATTCCGGACGGGTGTTGCCCGTGCGGAACGCTTCGATGACTTCAAGTCTCTTGACAGCCTTCAGCTTACGCTGGCTGGAGGTGGTGTCAATGATCTTCTTGAGCTCTTCGCACTCTTTGTCGAGATCGATTTCAGCAAGCAGTTCCTTGATTGCTTCTGCGCCCATTCCGACGCGGAAAGAACCGCTGCCGAACGCCTCTAGAGCGTCCTGATATTCTTTATCGTCAATGATCTGTTTCTTAACGAAATTTGTCGCACCCGGGTCAATTACGATATACTTTATAAAGTAAAGTACCATCTCGACGTCTCGCGGGGACATATCCAGTGCAAGGCTTATTCTCGAAGGAACGCCCTTGAAGTACCAGATGTGGGATACGGGAGAAGCGAGTTCGATATGCCCCATTCTCTCACGTCTTACCTTGGCACGTGTAACTTCAACGCCGCACTTGTCGCAGATAACGCCTTTATATCTTATTCTCTTATATTTACCGCAGTGGCACTCCCAGTCCTTAGTAGGTCCGAAAATTCTTTCACAGAACAGACCGTCCTTTTCAGGTTTCTGAGTTCTGTAGTTGATGGTTTCGGGCTTGGTTACCTCGCCGTGAGACCAGGACCTGATTTTTTCAGGAGACGCAACGCCTATTTGTATCGAGTCGAAATTGTTTACTTCTGACATATACTACCTCCTTATTCGTTGTCGTCGTCAGACGAATTGAACAGATCGCCGTCGTCGCCGTCGCCCATATCGTCGAACAGGCTGGCTTCGCCGAACATAGAGGACTCGTCTCCGATACCGAATACGTCCTCTTCTTCTCCGGACGACAAATCGAATGCGTCGACCTCGTCGAGCTCCTGCTCTTTTTCGGGAACGTAATCGATATCCTCGTCAACGTTCTCTCTGAGACCGATCTCTTCTTTGTTCTCGTTGAGCACTTTAACGTCAAGCGCGAGACCCTGGAATTCCTTGATAAGAACCTTGAAGGATTCAGGCGTACCCGGCTCGCTGATCGTGCTGCCCTTTACTATCGACTCGTAAGTCTTGACACGTCCTACAACGTCGTCTGACTTGACGGTCAGGATTTCCTGCAGTATGTGAGAAGCGCCGTACGCTTCGAGTGCCCAGACTTCCATTTCACCGAATCTCTGACCACCGAACTGCGCCTTACCGCCGAGAGGCTGCTGTGTAACAAGGCTGTACGGACCGGTCGAACGCGCGTGGATCTTGTCGTCGACAAGGTGGATTAGTTTGAGCATATACATGTAACCGACCGTAACGGGGTTTTCGAACTTCTCGCCCGTTCTGCCGTCGAAGAGCTCCATCTTTCCGCTTGCGGGCAGATTGTTCTCTGCAAACAGCTCTTTGATGTCGGATTCTTTTGCACCGTCGAAGACGGGGGTTGCGATCTTCCAGTCAAGCAGTTTAGCTACAAAACCGAGGTGCACTTCGAAGACCTGACCGATGTTCATACGTGAAGGAACGCCCATCGGGTTGAGCACTATCTGAAGCGGAGTGCCGTCTGCCAGGAAAGGCATATCCTCTTTGGGAAGAACTCTCGAAACAACGCCCTTGTTACCGTGGCGGCCTGCCATCTTATCGCCTACGCCGAGCTTACGCTTCTGAGCGATATAGACTCTGACGACCTTTGTAACGCCCGGGGGAAGTTCGTCCTTATTCTCTCTCGTGAAGACTTTGACGTCAACGACGATACCGCTCTGTCCGTGAGGAACTTTGAGAGAGGTGTCTCTGACTTCTCTTGCCTTTTCACCGAAGATAGCTCTCAAAAGTCTTTCTTCGGGAGTGAGTTCGGTTTCGCCCTTTGGGGTAACTCTTCCTACGAGAATGTCGCCGCTGTGTACTTCTGCGCCGACCATGATGATACCGTTGTCGTCGAGGTACTTGAGCGCGTCGTCGCCAAGGTTGGGGATATCGCGCGTGATCTGCTCTTCGCCCAGTCTCGTATCACGGCTTTCTATTTCATATTCTTCTATATGGATAGAAGTAAATACGTCGTCTTTTACAAGGTCTTCACTGATAAGGATAGCGTCCTCGTAGTTGTAACCTTCCCAGCTCATGTAGCCGATAAGGATGTTTCTGCCGAGAGAAAGCTCGCCGTTGTCGGTTGAAGGACCGTCTGCAAGAACCATGCCCTTGACGACCTTCTGACCTACGTTTACGATAGGCTTCTGATTGATGCAGGTGCCGTTGTTTGATCTCTCGAACTTCTGCAGCTTGTAAACGTCTACGTCGCCGTCAGCTCTTTCCACAACAATTCTCGTCGCATCCATGCTCTTGACGAAGCCGTCGTTCTTTGCGATAACCATGACGCCTGAGTCGTAAGCGATCTTGTGCTCCATGCCGGTTGCGATGATAGGAGCCTGAGTGCGCAGAAGCGGAACTGCCTGACGCTGCATGTTTGAACCCATCAGCGCACGCGACGTATCGTCGTTTTCGAGGAACGGAACGAGGGATGCCGCAACTGAAATGAGCTGCTTGGGCGAAACGTCCATATAGTCTACGATACGCTTGTCCACCGCACGGATGTCTTCTCTGATACGGCAGGTAACGCGGTCTTCGACGAATCTGCTGTTTTCGTCAAGCGGAGTGTTTGCCTGAGCGACAACGTACTTGTCTTCTTCGTCCGCCTGCAGATAATCTACGTGGTCGGTAACGACAATATCGACGATCTCGCCGTTTTCGTCGTACTTTCTCTCTACCTTGCGGTAAGGAGCTTCGATAAAGCCGTACTCGTTGACTCTCGCATAGGTAGCAAGAGATGAGATAAGACCGATGTTCTGACCTTCAGGGGTCTCGATCGGGCACAGACGGCCGTAGTGAGAATAGTTGACGTCGCGGACTTCGAAGCTTGCGCGTTCTCTGTTGAGACCGCCGGGTCCGAGAGCTGACAGCTTTCTCTTATGCGTAAGTTCTGCTATCGGGTTGTGGTGATCCATGAACTGAGACAGCTGAGAACTTCCGAAGAATTCTTTGATAACGCTGGTTACGGGCTTGATATTGATAAAGGACTGCGCCTTGTGGTCGCCCGCGTCCTGCGTGATGGACATACGCTCTTTGATAACTCTGTCCAGTCTCGCCATACCTATACGGAGCTGATTCTGAAGCAGTTCGCCTACAGATCTTACTCTGCGGTTTGCGAGGTGGTCGATATTGTCGGTAACGCCGAAACCGTGTACGAGACCCAGGTTGTAGCATACCGAAGAAATAATATCGTCGATGGTGATGTGCTTGATCACGAGGTTGTCCTTGTCGGATCTGATGAGAGCCTTGAATTCGTCGTCAGACATATTCTGCTCTTCCTTGATCTTGATAAGGTTCTTGAGCTCAGGCAGATATACCTTTTCGAGAATGCCGAGAGACTTGGGATCGCACTCTTCGGTATTCCAGCCGAGGTATGCAGCCATATCGACGGTGTTGTTGCCGGTCAGCTTGAATTCGCCGCCTTCAGGGGTAGCGATATAAGCTACGTTTACGCCGGCGTTCTGAATTTCAACAGCCTTTTCGGGAGCGATGACTTCTCCTGCGCTTGCAAGAACTTCACCGTCCTCGGTAACGATGTCGCGGGTGATCTTCTGATTCTCGAGTCTGGTAGCGAGAGCCAGCTTCTTGTTGACCTTGTATCTTCCGACACGCATGAGGTCATACTTGCGCGCATCGTAGAAAGTGCTTCTGATAAGTTGGGTTACGCCATCCATCGTAGGAATTTCGCCCGGCTTCATCTTTCTGTAAAGCTCGATCTTAGCGTCGTCTTCGCTCTTAGCGTTGCCGTCCTTTGCGATGGTAGCCTTCAGCATCTCCTCTTCGCCGAACAGTTCGTAAAGCTGCTGATCGGTGCCGAATCCGAGTGCTCTCATAAGTACGCTTGCAGTAACCTTGCGGGTGCGGTCAACGCTTACCCACAGTATGCCGTTGGCGTCCTGCTTGAACTCAAGCCATGCGCCTCTGTTGGGCATAACGGTCGTTTCGTATCTCGGAGTACCCGATCTGTCGAGAGTGAACGTGCTGTAAACGCCGGGGCTTCTTACGAGCTGGCTGACGATAACTCTCTCCGCGCCGTTGATGATAAAGCTTCCGTTCTCGGTCATCAGCGGGAAATCGCCCATGAAGACTTCTTCAACGGTAGCTTCGCCGGTGTCGTTGTGAACGAGTCTTACCTTTACCTTGAGCGGCAAAGCGTAAGTAGCGTCGCGGTCCTTGCACTCCTTAATGTCGTACTTGGGCTTTCCTTCAAGCGAGAAACCGAGGAATTGCAGTTCCATTCTTCCGGCAAAGTCTACGACAGGTGAAAAGTCGTCGAGAACTTCCTGAATGCCTTCGGTGATAAACTGCTTGTAGGAGTCCTTTTGCAAAGCGATCAGATACGGAATGTCGAGAGTGTCTTTGATCGTAGCAAAGCTCAATCTTTCGGTATTGCCGTACTTAACCTTGTGAATGTGTTGAGGCATTATAAACCCTCCTTAAAATTTTTCCAACTGAAACGCGCGTATATAAAAACGCGAAAATTTCCCCTTACCCGACATCTCTTTTATCCGTCGGCGGGGACCAAATGCTATTTTCTCATTTTACATACTAACGCAAATATACATTATAAGGAAAACTTCCAACCGTGTCAACGGTTTTTTAGAAAATAATTTAAAAAAATCGTACCTGAAGCTTAGGCACGTTCAAATTATATACCGCCCCTCGGCTCTTGTCAAGACCCAATTTCAACAAAACCAAAACGTTTTTTTGACAAAAAACCGCCGCGCCATACGGCAACGGCGGTATGAAGTCTGTCCTTATGCAACAAGGTCGACTATTATTTCCTCTGCGTCTCCCCCGTGGATAATGACAAAACACTGATCGTTCCCTGAATAGAAACTGAACTCCGAAACGCCGTCCTCGTACACGTTGTATTTCGAGACAATGAACTGATGGCTCTCGCCGCTCAGATCTACCGTCTGATACTTCTGCTCTGTCGAATAAACGCATTTAAACGCTTCGACGCAGTAAATTTCAACAAGTACGTCTTTCCCGCCGGACTCAACTGAGACAGTCGCTTTGTTCCCCGCGTCCACCATTCCGAAGAAAAGGTCAGAATATCGAGCGTCTTCGGGCAAAGTGAACAACTCGAATCCTTGCGAATCGTCTTTTTCTATCGCGGTGAGCGAAGTCAGTTCTTCGGGATTGCCCGTCTTCGTTCTCACTCCCAGTCTCCATATCGCAAGATTTACGGCATAAACGTTCGCAAAAATCAACGCAAGAAGCAAAACCGTCAGCACTGTATAAACAGTAATTTTCTTTGTCATAACCGTCACCTCCTAAACCACGACCGCGCAAACTATCATGATGGCCGCAAAGGATACCGCCAGCACCGCTATTGCCGAACTCATAGCGATCACGAATGTTTTGGAAATTTTATCGTTCTTCATAAATACCTCCTTCAATGTAATAACCGTACATTTCCGACTACATTACACTTGGTTACCTTAATATTCCACGTAAAAATACTTAATACGCACTTTTTTGCTAATTCCGCAGTTCCAAAAAATCGTTAATCGTATCTTTTATACTTGATTAACTTCATCAGAACAAATCACTTTTTAAGTTTACTGATTATTTCTTTTGCGTCTCCGCCGTGAATTATCACATAAATATCCGTGTTTCCTTCTATTTTGCGCAATTCTACGACTCCGTCTTCATACTCTTTGCAATAATCAAACACCTCCCTACCGCTCTCAAGCCTGCACAGATCCCAGTTTACCGTGTATTTTTCTTCTGCCGAATAATAACTCTTATATATGTCTACCGAGTATATTTCTACCAAGACGTTTTTGCCTCCCGACTCCACGCTGAAAGTTGCCTTGTCTCCCACAGTACAAAGTCCGAAAAACATTTTTTTGCGTTCAGCGTCTTCAGGTATGTTGAAGCAGTTTTCAATAAGGTTTTCTCTTTCTCCGTCGATTGCAACGAGCGACGACATCTGCACGGGATTCTCGCTGCCTATACTGAATTTCCATATCGCCGTACTCAAAGAGAAAACATTGGCTATCAGCAGCAGTACCGTGAGAACTATAAGCACCGTATATACCGTTATTTTCTTAGCCATGATCTCCCTCCAGTTATACTATCAAAATGCACAGCAGCATAGTAACTGTAAACGAAACGGCTAAAAACGCGATAATGCAACTAAGCGTAATAACTACTTTTTTTGAAATCTTATCGTTTTTCATAAACACCCCTCCGTATATGTATTTTACCACAAAGTTATATTGCCGTCAACGTGCAATTTTACGCGCATAATGGGTATTGCATACTCGCGGATTGTTTGCTATAATAATTATATATGGGCACAATAAAAAACGTAATATTCGATTTTGACATGACACTGGGATTCCGCACCACGATGTGGACGGATACCGTAAAAGAACTTTTGCTTGAAAACAACGTTTACGCTACGAGCGAACAGATCCGACCCGTAACGCACGGCGGCGTATATCCGTGGAGCGACCCGACAATGTCGCACGCGGATTTTTTCAAAGGTAAAGACTGGTGGCAAGTCGTATCGGGCAACATCGCGCAGGGACTGACTGAAAACAACGTATGCTCTGCTTCCGAAGCAGAAAAAGCTATGGCTGGACTCAGAGAAAGATTTTGCGACAAAAGATACTGGAAGCTTTTCCCCGACACTCTCGACACTCTTGAACAACTTACCGAAGAAGGCTACTCTCTTGCGCTTGTTTCCAACCATATCCCGGAAGCGAGAGAGATATTCAACTATCTCGGACTGGGTGCGTATTTTCCAAGAATGGTGATTTCTTCAGAAGAAGAATACGAAAAACCGCACCCTGAGATCCTTTCAAAAGCTCTCGGCGATTTTTCAAAGGATAAAACAGTGCTCGTAGGAGACAATTATTTTGCCGACGTGCTGGGCGCGATCCAGTTCGGCATGGGCGCGGTACTGGTCAGAAAACCCAACGTTACCGCTTACAATTACTACTGTAAAAATCTGAGTGAGCTTCCCGCTCTTCTCAAAAGGATGCAAAAATGAGACTTGACAAATTCCTTAAGGTATCGAGAATAATAAAGCGCCGCACCGTAGCCAACGAAGCCTGCGACGGCGGCAGAGTCGAGATAAACGACAGACCTGCAAAAGCAGGCGCACAGGTAAAGGTCGGCGACGTGGTAACGCTTCACTTCGGCGACCGCACTTTCAGATTCCGCATTCTCGTAGTCGAAGAGACGGTGAGAAAACAGGATACGGCGGACATGTACGAGGTCATAACCGATGAAATTTGACGTTATCCTTCCCTGCGGCGGCACAGGCTCTCGCACAGGGCTGTCTTACAATAAACTTTTTGCCGATATCGGCGGCGTAAAGGTGATTGAAAAAACAATTGCCGCTTTTTGCAGAGACGACGTAAAAAAAATAATAATCGCTTCATCAAAAGAGGACGAAAACTCCTTCAGACAGATCGCGCAGAACTTCGATAAAGAAATAATCGTGGTCCGCGGCGGAGATACTCGCGGAAGATCTGTCTACAACGCTCTGCTCGCTTCCGATGCCGATTTTGTGGCTATACACGACGGAGCAAGACCTTTCGTTTCAAAAGAAGTGATCGACAACGCTTTTTCAACTGCCGAAAAATTCGGCGCGGCGGTAACGTGCGTGCCTTCTGTCGACAGCCTCAGAATAAAGACGGCGAAAGGCTCTTCTGCAGTAGAAAGAAGCCAATATTACTGCGTTCAGACGCCGCAGGTCTTCAACAGAACGAAAATGCTGAGAGCGTACGAACTGGCGGCAAACGACAACTATCAGGCAACCGACGACGCCGCGATCTACGAAAGATATTTCGGCGAAGTCGCAATATCAGAAGGCGACCCGTCAAACAAAAAGATAACCACCGCAAGCGACCTTAACGGCTATATCCCTCATGGATTCCGCGTTGGCTCGGGTTGGGACACACACGCGCTCGTTGATGGAAGAAAACTCATTCTCGGCGGCGTCGAAATCCCTCACACTAAAGGGCTGCTGGGGCACTCTGACGCAGACGTGCTGACTCATGCCGTTATGGACTCCGTGCTCGGCGCACTGGGAAAACGCGACATAGGCAAACTCTTCCCCGACACAGACCCTGCATATAAAGGCGCAGACAGCATGAAACTGCTTGATAAAGTCGTATATATTATGAAAGAAGAGGGCTATTCCCTCAACAATCTTTCTGCGGTAGTAATGGCTCAGAAGCCGAAACTCTCCCCGTATATCCCGACCATGGCTGAAAACCTTGCTAAAGCTTTCGGATGTGAAGTTTCAGCAGTGAACGTAGCGGCAACGACCACAGAAAAACTGGGCATGACAGGTAGAGAGGAAGGCATAAGCGCATTCTGCTACTGCTCTCTAAAAAAATAGCGCAAGACAAACATACATATTTTTAACGCGGACAAAATCCGCGTTTTTTATGCAGATTGTTTTGCATTTTTAATATGCGGTATATACACGCGTTAATATGTATATAATATCGGTACGCATACCCGCGTGCAAATAAATCGCAATTTGTGTTGCCTTGCTGGCACCGTTCTGTTAAAATAAAACTATGAAAGAAGAAAAAAACACTAAAACAAATATTATATTGAACGATATTTTCGTCGCTGTCGGAGTGCTTATCGCATTGTTCGGCATTATAGCCGTATTTGCGGTGGGCAGTTTCGGTGCTATCTGCTCTGTTATAGGCATATTCAGAAGTTTCGCTTCCGAAAGCGTTGCCGTCAGTTTTGTTCTCTCCCTTTGCGGACTGGCAACCGCCGCTCTTATGTTTTTCCTGGGCTATCACGTAAGCCGCGTGTTCCTGGACGGAATATCAGACTATATCGTTACGCGCAAAAAGAAAACGGCTGAGCTCAGAAAGAACTGAAAAAGCCTTTTTATGCGTTAATATTGCATATTAGCCGCGAATATTCGCGGCTTTATTCATTTTTCGAATTATCTCGCTTATTTCTTACAAAATTCGACAACATTTTTACAATTTTGTACAAAATTCTCCATAAAACGATTGACGGATATTACCGACGGATTGTATAATCAAATCATTAAAATTCGCATTTCAAAGGACGAAAATTATGAATATCCCTGAACGCGTAGCCGTTTTGGAGTCGAACGATTCTCTCTCCGAGAGAATTTTCGGACTTGTTGCAAAACATTGTAAGGACTGCGCATGTACGCAGTTTAAATCGTACGACGATCTTTTCCGAGACAGGAACGCCTACGACATTTTTGTCTTCAACGAAGAATTTTATCTTCAGTTCCTGCGCGACGAAACATTTTCCGCCATGCTTGCAGACTCTGCACAGCGCTCATACGTACTCACAGACGTCGACGGCTCTGTTCACCAGATATTTATATTGCGCAGACACAAAACCTCTTCCGACAGTGAAATCGCCGCAAAAATCGACGCCGCGGAAGACGAATTCTTGAGAGAACTGTTCCTTAAACTCGGCTTCAGGCACAACCTTACCGGTTGCAGATATCTGAAAGCCGCAATCAAGCTGACAAGCAGAGACTCTTCTTATCTCAACAAAGGCATAACAAAAAGGCTTTATCCAAAACTTGCCGAGATGTTCGATTCCAACCCCAGCAGTATTGAACGCGGCATAAGACACGCCCTCAGCGTATGCTTTGACAACGGAAAATTCAAAGCGCAATCCGCAGTGTTCGGCAACTGTTTCGACAGCTGCCACTGCCCTACCAACGGAGAATTTATCGCGCTTGTCGCAGATATGCTTTCAACCAAAATAAAGAGTATGTTCTTAAATAAAGACCCTTTATGATCGATGAATAAATATAATAAAGACGGCGCACTTTGATTCGCCGTCTTTTTCTTTTTTAACGCAGATTACAATTAAATTCAAGCTGTTATTCTTGCATCAACTTCCGCTTTTGCCCTTTTGAGTGTATTCTTTTACAAAGTCAGTTTTAGCCAGGGTGTAAGCGTCTCTGTCCTTGCCGTATTTCTCTTTAAGGCTCAGCTTGAGCTCTTCGTATCGTTTTGCAACGTCGTAATGTCTTATAAGATAATCGCGGAAATACAGCTCGTCATTATCCCCTTTCTTTCTCAGATGAATATGAAAAACTTCGTCCGCATAGCCGCAAGGGGTGTAGCCTTTATTAAGTGAGATCCTGTCCGGGCTTTCGCTCATCACTATATAGCCGTGATTTTTCAGAATGTCCGCGCATTCTTTCAGCTCTCCGTCTCTGACTTCAACGAGGATATCTACTATATCCTTTGCCTTTATCGTCCCCACGGCAGTACTTCCCACATGGTTCACCGTCTCAGCAAGACTGCCGAGAAGACCTTGCAATATCTCTTTTTCTCTTTCAAAACTTTTCTTCCATTTTTCAGGCGCAGGGTCTTTGAGTATAATCGGAAACAGATCCCACAATTCGCTCAATGTCATATCTTCAAGTGCTTTCATAAAACTGTGTCCTCACCTTTAAAAACCTCAGCCTTTCAGCTTACCGTAACGGCATAGATCATAAAGTCTGCCGTCCTTGAACGCAGCGTTTTTAAGCACGCCTTCAAGAGCAAAACCGTTCTTTTCAAGCACTCTGCGGGAAGCAACGTTGGGAGCAAAAACTTCTGAGCTTATCTTTGCGATATCGAGAGTCATGAAAGCCTCTTCGACTATCAGCCTTGTGGCGACGGTGGCTATTCCTCTCCCCCAATATTCCTTATTCAGCACATATCCCAGCTCTGCGTCCTTGACATAAATGTCTTTCTTTCCTTCGATCGTGATATTGCCCGCAACTTCGCCGTCGACGATTATCGCGCGGTACAAACCGTCCTTTCCGTCGTACTCTTTTATCATATTCAGCCACCAGTCCGCATCCGCTTCAGTATAAGGTTCAGGAATCCTTCCCGTAAGATATCTGCGGTCAGTACCGTTGCAGACGTAAATAAGCCCGTCCTTTAAATCTTCACTCCATTTTTCAAGTCTGATATCCATAAACTGCTTTTCCCGCTCCGTCATATGATTTTATCAATTAAAGACATAAGCGCTCTTCATGTTTCTTTAAATAATTATATATTTTATCTTTATATGTGTCAATACGGGCATTTTGCGATAATTAATAAAAAACGGAAGGCTTTTGCCTTCCGTCATCTTGTATCGCTGTAAAACGATCGTATTTTCAAATCACCATACAAACTCAGCTTTTGCCGCTTCTCCGTTGTCGATAAGTATGTCCTGAGCGGTCATTGACTTGTTCACTACGGTTACGAAATATGCCCACTCGGCGATTTCTTCCGCGCTTGCCCACTTGGGAATGAGCGTCAGAGACATTATCTTATCCCACATCTTTTTGTCTTGTATTACTCTGTCGTTGAGCGCTGTGGTAACGCCTCCGGGGGAAAGACTGTTTGCTGTCGCGCCGTACTTTGCGACTCTTAAAGCTACGTTTTTCATATAAGCGAGTATGCCGCCCTTGCTTGCCGAATACTCGGGAAACTCTGCTCCCGTATGAGCGCTTGCGGACGCGATAAACAGCACGCTCTTTATTTTGTCCTGAAAAGCATACTTCTCGCTTACTCGTATCGTGCCTTTAAGATTGACGTCTATGTCCTCTCCGCTGTCCTGCACGCCTGCGTTGTTGATAAGTATTTCAACGCCGTCGACTTCAGGCAATACGCCTTTTGCTATATCTGCAACTACGTGGGTATAATTGCAACTGTCGATTGTCGCCCCTTCTTTGTCTATGCCCGTAACGTCATGCCCGAGAGACAAAAATTTTTCTGCGATAGCCTTGCCTATCCCGTTGCTCGTACCCGTTATCAGAACTTTCATTATCTGCACTCCTTTATTCTTTTCGTAAATTCGAAATACTCTCTGCCCACGTCTTCTTTCTTCCATCTTCTGCACACTGCATAGCCGAAGCCAGAAAATACTATCTCGCATGTCAGCTCGACAACCATACCCGTAAGCGAACAGGTCACGCATTGCAGAAGCGACCAACCGAAAAACACGTGGCTGACAACAAGAGCAAAAATCATATTGTCAACAAACTGCCCGAGTGCGGTCGATACGTAAGATCTGAGGAAGTAAGCGACAGCGCCGTCGGGATTTTTTCTGAATGCAAGCCCTATGCCCGCATTGGTAAAATTATTGACGAGAGCTGAAACTATGAACGCAAGCGTGCTTCCTGCAAGCACGTACCACGTCCCTCCGAAAGTATTGTCAAGCGCGCCGTTTATCTGTTCTCCGCCCTGTTCCACGAAAGATTCGCCCCACGCACCCGGGATGAGACTCCCGAGAAACATTATCAGGCAAAAAACCAGGTTTACCGCAATAGCAAATACCGACAACATTGTAGCCGCCTTCGGTCCGAAGTGCTTGGTTACGATATCCATAGTAAGAAAAGCAAACCATGAAACTATTATACCGCAATCGAGCGCAAGCCAGCTCACAGGCAGATCAATGCTCTTGTTCGCAAGCAGATTCATAGAAAAAACGCTGATCACGAAAAACACCATAACAACGGCTGGCACGCTTCTTAAAAGCAGTTTGTACTCAGAAAAGAAATTTTTGATTTTGCAGCCCATATATACCTTCTTTGACAATACGTGACCGCACAAAAAAAGCGCATACTGCGCCCATCTTCCCGTAGTTTTGTTTATAGACAGGATGGTCACGAACTGTCTTTCTTCAGATTTCAAATCAAGTTTATCATCGGCAAAAAATTTTGTCAAGCAAGCGCGTAGATATTGATTCAGATTGAATGTGAATTGTATATATGCTATAATTTTGTTATGGAACAGAACAACAGAACCATTCTCTGCTTTTCCCCTACAGGCGGATGCAGAACGATTGCCCTTGCAATACGCAACGATAGCGACAGTTTTATAAATTTCACTTTGCCTCAAAGCAGAGTAAATCTACCGTCTTTTTCACAGTCTTCCGAAGTTGTTTTCGTCATTCCCGTCTACAACCGCTCCGTGCCCGACATCTGCGCGCAATACATCAAAAAACTCAACGGCAAAAACGCAGGCGCTTCTGTGATCTGCGTATACGGAGGAGTTACAAAGGGAAACGCACTGAAAACTGCGGCCAAGCTGCTTCAGCGCAGCAATTTCAACGTGAAAAAAGGCGCTTATATTGCCGCGCCTCATTTTTATTCGAAAACAAAATTAAACAATCTTTCAGCCGAACGGCTTGAAAGGATAAGAGCTTTTCTCAACGGTGATTTTTCAGGCAGAATTATTTCGCTTTCAAAAAACGCTCATTCAGCCTCAGCTGTTTCAGTTCAACCTCTGATGAAGGCTCTTACCGGAAAATGCACCGTAAATCCGTCAGCCTGCACCGCTTGCGGACAATGCTTAAACAATTGTCCTGCGGATGCGATAAATTCAGATTTCAAAGCCGACGGCAACTGCATACTATGCGGCGCTTGCGTAAACGCCTGCCCACAGCACGCGAGAAGCATAAAATTCTTTTCTCCGCTGCCGTATCTTTTCATAAAGGCGAATTGCAAACACAGGGACGATGAATTTTTTGAATTCGCATCAGTTTCCGCATCCGTCAAGTCCCGTATGCTCGATCATTAACGCGTATTCTTTTTCGCACCCGAAAAAGCCGGACGACTCTTTTATTTCCTTAAGCGCGGTCTCTCTCGGCACGTTGCCGCCTGAAACGGCAAGAGACAGCTCTATTGCAGAAAAAGGTATAGTGCGGCTTTTCATCTCTCTGAATCTGACAAACTGCGTAAATTCTTTGCATTTTTCTATCTTGCAAGAAGTGTGAAGAGCCTTGTTTTCTGCGTCGGCGTCCACCCAGCCCGCTTCTTTTATCAGCAGCGTCTTTATGTCTCCCCACTTATAGCCGCCTGAAACGTCTGCAAGGTCAACGTGTACCAATTCAGGCATATTCCCTTTTCTGCCGCTCTTTCTGACGGCTTTGGCAAAAGGCTCGATAAGTTCCGGCGCTTCCTTGAGCGCATTATGTACGTTTATTACCTGTTCATTCTGATAGCGTCCTTCTGCATTTTTGCCCCAGAAAGTTCCTTTCGCAAGCGTCCTGACGGTAAAATACATCTGCATTCTGCCGCCTGTAAGAGGTTTTCTGAATGTAAGAATTCTCCCGAGGTTGAAGAAAAATCTGCCCGCTGCCTGCCATTTTTTATTGAAAGCTATCAAAGGCGAAATGTTATTGAAAAGCAGATTCTGCATCTGAACAGGCTCGTTGCCCAGCACAAGACAGGGCACTTTTTCAAGCACGAGTTCTTCAAAGAAAAGTACGTAAGCCAGCGACGGGCACATACAGGTATTCCCTGCCAGTTCAAAATGCCTTGCGTATATCTTTTTCATATTGTGCTCGTCTATTTTCTTTGCTCTGAAGCACACGTTTGAAAAAATCTTCTTTGCGTTTTCAATGCTTTCAAGCGCACTGTCGGACATATATTCCGTTATCCACGTAAGAGCAAGCACTCTGAGATTGAGTTTTCTTGCAAGATAATACAGAAGAAAAGTAGAGTCTTTCCCTCCCGTATAGAACAGCGCAACGTCAAACCTTCCTTTTTTGTTGTGCGGGAAAGTCGAAACTACTGGCAGGACTGCCTTCAGATCAGACAGTTTCCTTTTGCTCGCGCACATAGGGCATTGTCCGTTCTCGTCCAGTTCAAGCCCCGGGATAAGATAATCGTTGGCAACGCACGTTTTGCAGAACGCAGCTTCCTCGAGGCTGTCTGCCCCTTTTGCGTATTTTTCTTTGGGAACGACAACGCCTTGTTTTATCAGCCTTTTTATTTCAAAGTTTATTTCTTTGCGGCTCAGGGTCTTCACTCCGTCAAGCTGCTTTAAAATTTTTAAAGAGGATTTTGATAATCTTATCGAATTTTTAAAAGTATATGGCGCTTTTCTTATACCGTAATATACGATATGGTTTTTGCAGATCTTCCATCTGTTTTGCAAAACCATAACGTCGCCGGGTTTAACAAGATTTTGTCCGTCAGTCATACTCTCCCCTTACTGCACGTTTTATAAGATATTATCTTATCTTTTTCAGTATAACAGAAACACGTAAGGTTTTCAATGCGTATTTTGAGACTTGCAAATTGTCATTGAAACTTTATATCATCTCACTTACTATGACTTTTTCAGAATTTAAATTGTCCTTGTCCATTCTGACTGCGTTTACAGCAAACGAATCGTATGTCTTATAATAATATACTCCTCTCTGAGCGTCGATACAGCACGAATAGGTCGTGAGATCGGGAAGTCCGTTCTGCGTGATAACCGCACCTCTTACCATCGCCACGCTGTCAAGTATGCGGAAAACCTGCGCGACGCACTGCTTTTCGCTATCGCCGCAAACAGAATTTTCTTTGCAGAACAACGCTTTTATAAATCTTGACTGAGAAGAAAAATCTCCGGGAAGTCCGATTGCGCCAACGCCCTCGCAAAGGTATTCCTGCGGAAGTTCTTTGCCGAAGTAATTTTCAGGATTTATTACCGACAATCCCCCGCAAATCAAAACGTTTTCTTTCTGCTTTGCAAAAGGCGGATTATTGGTCAGCACTCCGTAAGGATTATCGAATATTTCAAGACCTCTTTCAGTTCTCTCCACTACTATACTAGAGTTTTTGTCAGCAACGATCCAGTGCAAAGGCGCAAGCGGCAAAGCAGGCTTAAACTGCACTTTTATTATCTCTGTATTTTTAAGAAGCGCTTCCGCCTCTTCTACATCGGCGCATTTGCCCAGCACGTAAGGTATCATCTCATACGGAGCAAGCTGAATTTTACCCTTTTCGGCTTCGTCTGCATACACTGCGTTGCCGGGGAAATTGAGCCCCGCCATGCAAAGCCCTTTCTCGTTGCAAGCCTCGGCATAAAGCGGCACACCGTCCTCCACTCTTGCCGCGCCTATCATCGCATAATGCTTAAGCAATGCACCCTCTCTTTTAGTATGATAAGCAAATTCCCTGGGCATAAAAGCTATCTTCTGCCCGAAGTCGTACTCGATATCCATATTTCTGCCGAAAAACAGCGTATTCTTTTTAAAAGCGATTACAGTACACATACTTCCTCCGTACCGTATTATTGTGCGTATGTTTTTAAACGTTATCCGCAATTATCGAAAATGCGGTCATTAATCCTTTACTTTGCGTACGTTTTCAAGTTCTATTGCAAAAGCGCCGTACTTTTTTATATCCTCATCAGAATAATACTCATACATATCCTTGTAATCCGCTTCTTTTTCTCTGCCCTTATATCCGCATTTTTCAAGAGGAACAGAGCTGTAAAGTTCTTTGAAATCATTGAAACGGTACAGCTTGGCAACAACCGCAAGCATTTTATAATCAACACCTGCACAGGAAAATTCAATTTCATCTCCTACGTTTATCTTTTTTCTCTTCTCGTCATAAAGTCTGAGCTCGATCGTCTTTTCGCCTTTTTCAATGGCGGCGAACGGCTTATCGTTAAGTTTCATGCAGTGTTTCATTCTTTGTCCCTCAATAACGATTATACATTAACGCGCATTCTTTTTCAATAAGGCAAAATAAATCCCCGCATTAAGCAGGGATCACTTTTAAACGTAAGGATGTTCGGCTTTGATTACGCAATTGCATTCAGGTTTCAAAGACTTTATCTTCTCTTCCACCGCCTTCGCCGCGTCTTCGTCGCTCATCTTCGTATCGACAGGTATCGACAGATCGAAGATCAGGTTTATATGATTTCCGCCGTAAGTCATTCTGAAATCGTGCACTGAAAAACTCTCGTCCACATCTTTTACCGTGGCTTTTACAAAGTCGTACATCTCATTGACTTTTTCGTCGTCCACTACTATCGGGTCAAGGTGAATGGTAACGATATATCCGTATTTTTTCTGAAAGTCGCGCTCTATGTTGTCGATAACGTCGTGTACATAACTGAAATCGCTCTTTGCAGAAACCTCTGCGTGGAAAGATATTATCTGTCTTCCCGGTCCGTAATCGTGCACCATTACGTCGTGAATGCCGATGACTTCAGGATATTCTTTCACGAAATCGGATATCTTTTTCACAATCTCTTTGTCGGGAGTGCCGCCGAGAAGCAGATCTATCGTCTCTTTTGCAGCCTTGATGCCCGTATAGAATATGAATGCCGCCACAAGTATACCCGCATATCCGTCGATGTTGAGATTTGCAAATTTTGAAAGCAGGGCTGAGATAAATACGAGCGTCGTAGCCACAACGTCTGATATGCTGTCAAAAGACGCTCCTCTTATAGCCGACGAATTTATCGTCTTTGCTATCTTACGATAGAAGAAAAACAGCCATGCTTTTACAGCTATCGCTACGCCCAGGAAGACAAGCGTTACAGTACCTATATCCGTTGCCTGCGGTTCAATGATTTTTTCAATCGAAGATTTAAAAAGTTCTACGCCTACGAAAATGATTAGCACGTCAACGATAAACGCACTTATATACTCATATCTTCCGTGCCCCATCGGGTGCTCTTTGTCAGCGTGTTTTCCTGAAAACCTGAATCCTATGAGAGTAACAACAGAAGAACCTGCGTCGCCTATATTGTTGAACGCGTCGGCAATAATGGCAACCGATGCGGATAAAATACCGATAACCAGCTTGCCGATAAAAAGCAGAAAGTTGGCGATTATGCCTGTGATGCTTGACAGCGAGGCATAATTGCTTCTGACCTTAGGATTTTGCACGTCTTCCCTGTTCTTTACGAACAGCTTAATAAGCAGATTTGACATAATTCAGCCGTTTTTAAGTAATTAAAATATAGTATAAGATAATATGATTACATTGTCAAGAACGTCACAATATAAAGCCCTTAAAACTTACAACAATATATCGAATATACGTATGACTTGAACAACTATTTGCCGATGTACAGTTGTAATTCATAATTCCATTGCAATATCCCTGTAATATTGACGATTCTGATACTGAAATCAGGCTTGATACCGAATGCCGATTCTGAATAGTCGGAAAGATTTTTCAAAACTTGCTTATAGTTATCGTCCGAACACTCTGCGCATAAATATCTTCCTTGAGGTAAAGACATAAGCCCCGGCACTTTGGAATAACTGGTACAGACCACAAAAAGTGCGGTCTTATCTTCTTTTTCGTAAATACCTGCAATATCTTCGAATGTAAATTCATCTTTTTCCTCTCCCACCTGAGCGTAAAAATGACGATGATAATTCCACAATTTGTCTAAACTCGGTTCACTCAATTTATCTGAAAGCAAAATGGTGCGTTCTTTAATTGTTCTGATTGCCGGCATATTTTCATGTGCATGCCCTAACTTGTTCAGATAGTAGTTTTTCGCACGCATTATACGATCTTTAGATTTTATTAATTCTTCTATTTTTTCGTCCGCAGTAGCGAGAGCTTTCTTCAACACTTCGACAATTTTATTTACGTCGTTATACGAAAGAAGGCTTTTTATCTCTTCAAGAGACATACCCATATGTTTCAGAGCATTAACTGTATTCAATATAACGATTTCTTTTTCAGAATAATATCTGTAGCCTGTCCATTCATCTGTTTTGCAAGGCTTTACCAACCCGATTCTGTCATAATGTCGTAATGTTTCTGCTGTAACATTTACTATTTTAGCTGTTTTGCTAATTGAAAATAATTTGTTTTTTTCCATAAAAACCCGTTGACTTTTGTCTTACACAAAGGATTACACTAAGTTTAACAAAAATAAAATTATCTGTCAAACGACAGAAACGGAGGTATTTATGGTAAAAAAAGCTATTGAAACGATAATCTTATCGATTCTTATCATCACAACTTTTGCATTCTCGGGCTGCACTGACGAAAAATTCGAAAAAAAGCGCTATGATTCGTCAGACAGCGAAGTTTCTTCCATTCAATTAGACGTTGAATCAATGAATATCCAGGTCGTTCAGTCCCATGATGAGAACGTTCACATAGATTACTATGAGAGCGAATCTTTTAAATTTGACATTACGTCAGACAATGGGATTCTCAGAATATTTGCTGAAAACAATAAAACTTTCGGTGACTATTTCGGCGTTCTGCCTGACAAAGAATTCCGCACGATTATTCTAAGCATTCCTTCCCAACAGATGACTGACATATCTGTTGAAACTTCAAACGGAGACATTAAATTAGAAGAACTGACAATCAATAACAGTATTGATCTTAAAACATCAGACGGCAACATTGAATTCGGAAAACTCAACGTCGGTAATGATCTGAATTTTACAGTAAAAAACGGCAACATCTCTGGCTCATTAAACGGTGGTTGGGACGACTACAGTATTTCCTGCAATATAAAGAAAGGTGAAAGCAATATTGTAAACAAAGACGGCGGCAGCAAAACTCTCAAAGTCGATTGCAACAACGGGAACATAAACATCTCCTTTGTCAAATAAGATTTGCGGAATAAACTCTTTCAACGATGATTATTTAAATTGTATAATAAGCTACAAGGCTTTTTGCAATTCCCGTTAAAAAATGCGGGCGGAAAACCGCCCGCATTAAAAACCTTTCAGCCTCTCAACGTATCTTTTACAGTTGCAAGATACAGATCTCCCTTAAAAAACACCCTGCCTACTCTGTCAACTCCGACGTATTTTTCCATTTTCTTAGCCCATTCAACAGATGTCGTAAGGAAAACGTAAACGTTTCTGAATCCGTCATCTATTTTATATCCTTTTATCAGATTCTCTTTTGCTTGCAAAGGACTGCCGTTGCACAATGTAAAAACAGTATCCGCAAGATCTTCTGTCGGTATTTCAGAGACATTGTATCCTTCCTCGCGGTGTTTTGTCGCAACGTTTTCCAAAGCGTTTTTCATAACCTCGGCGTTCACAGGCTCAAAAATATCTTTTATTGTCTTCAACTGAGCTTCGCTGAGCTTTGCAGTATCTTTTGACAAAGACCTCGAGACGACAAGCTTCTCTTCTTCTATTCTCTCCACGACCTTGCCGTCTGAATACGTACGGGTAAACCTTTCTCCGACGTTATAGACGAATTCTCCTGTTTTCTTTAAAAAGAAATTACCGTAAGAGAACGACATTCTGAACGTATAGTCGTATTCTGTTTTTATTGTCGAATTGCCGCTTATTGCGATATCGAGAGGCTCTCCCGACAGTTCTCCCACGCTTTTGACAATTGAAAAAAGCGCCTGAGCCTGCTCGTCTGAAATATTATGCCATGTACCGTTTTCAGCCTTGATTTCAAGAGAGACAAGTTCAGCTTTTTCGTCTGTTACCGATGGATCGTTTACTTTGACTTTACAAGCGAGCAAACTGATGCACAAAGAAATCAACAATATAACTACTGTTAAAATCAAAACTATTCTTTTCGCCATAAAAATCACCTCTTATTACATTTACTATAACTTGACATTGCTGATTTGTCAATACTGACAATTTCTCTGTATTTTTTGATAGTTTTCTTTTTTATTTGAAACTATAAAAATTCCAGACTAAATTTCAAAAATTTTCAAATGTCATTCAAGAATAAAACAATAAAAAGATAAATTTATCTTCAACAAAACAATCCGTATTGTCGCTATGCTGTGCTATAATTATGAAAGGAGTTAAAATATGAATTTTTCAGAATTCTTCCCTGTATGGGATAAACTTAAGATTGAAGAACGCGAAAAAATCAAGGCTTCCGCCTTTGACCGCACTTTCCGCAAAGGAACACTCCTTCACAGAGGCTCTGACGAATGCACCGGACTTTTGCTTATCCGCTCAGGTCAGATAAGAGCTTATACGACCTCCCCCGACGGCAAAGAAATTACCCTGTACAGACTTTTAGAAAGGGATATCTGCCTTTTTTCGGCTTCCTGCATAATAAACAGTCTCAGCTTCGACATCACCCTTTCTGCTGAAAAAAACTCTGAAGTAACGGTGATCCCTGCCGACGTCTATAAAAAACTAATGAACGAATCTGCTCCTCTTGCCAATTTCACAAATGAGATCATGGCAAGTCGCTTTTCTGACGTAATGTGGCTAATCGAGCAGATCATGTGGAAAAGTTTTGACAAAAGACTTGCCGCTTTCCTTATCGAAGAATCCAATATCGAAGAAAGCCTGACCCTCAAAATCACCCACGAAGCCGTAGGCAATCACATGGGCAGCCCCCGCGAGGTCGTAACACGTATGCTCAAATATTTTGCTGACGAAGGTCTTGTAACCTTATCGCGCGGCACTATCGCAATCACCGACCCGCAAAGGCTTAACTCTCTTGCCCTGTCCTGATCAGGCAAACATTTTCAGAATGTCTTTCTTGGGACGCACTCCGACCGAGCCGTTCACTACATTTCCGTCTTTGATCACTGCCAGCGTGGGAATGCTGGAAATCTGAAAAAGATTTGCCAGCTCTCTTTCCTCGTCCACGTTTACTTTGCAGACCTTTATATCTTCTCTTTCTTCCGCAATCTCATCGACAACGGGTCCCATCATTCTGCAAGGTCCGCACCAGCTTGCCCAGAAGTCGATAAGCACGGGCTTTTCTGAATTTAATACTTCGTTATTGAAATTGTCTTTGTTTAAGTTGATTACTGCCATATTACACCTCTCAATTGCTTTGATAGTTTCATTATATTGCAATAAAAAACTTTTTTCTGTGATATTGTTACATAATAGCTATTTATTTTATATGATATGTTTTAACAATCGTTTGCTACAACTTAGTTATTACCGCAAAGCAGGTACATTTCTTCGGCAAAGCATTCAGAATAACCGCCTATATAGTAACTTGTCAATCTTTTACCGTCTTCACTCCCCGCAATTACAAATAAATCGTGGAAAAAATCGTCTTCGTTTTCGGATGCGTTGTTACAATATTCTCTTTTGATAATATAAGAACAAATATATTCTTCGTTGACAACGTGTCCCTCGCTTACGCAAAACACGTCATTACAATATTTATTGTATCTTTTAACTTTCGTACGCGTACATTTGTCGATATCTTTAAAATTGACAATTTCCGCTTTGTATTTTTTTATCAGAAATGAATTGAGATCAACAAGCGTAACATTTTCCCCATAATGATAATCAGGCAAAAAAGTCTTTATCCGTTCGTATGCTTGTTTAGCCCTTTCAACGGACAATTTTCCTTTAAACACTGTAAAATCGTTGATATCAACTTCTTTCTCTTTCTTAAAATCTTTCATATTTGTTTTTTTATGATGAAATTTAAATCAATTCCTTTCCATTGTCAATTCTTTACACTTCCATTCCTCTCCGAATATTCTGTATTTTTCGACATTATCGAGAACAACATCTTTAAACCCTACAGACTTATAACAAAAATATGCAGAGGGATTGTTTTCGAAAACTCCGAGGGAAACTTTTTGCGCACCGTATATTTTAAATGCAAATTTTATTCCTAAGCGGAGCATCTCTTTTCCGTAGCCCTTTCCTCTCAATTCAGGTTTTAATATAACAAAACCGAAGCGCAATTCGTCAAGAGATTCTCCGGGATTTCTTAAAGTAAAAAAACCGATAATTCCTGTTTCATCAAATGCTGTAAAAGGCATTAATTTTTCAACAAAATCGAATTTTTCAGGCTTAACCGGATAATTTCCAAGAATGCCTGCTGTCCACTGGTAAAAAGATTTTTCGTCTTTACACCACGACAATATAATGTTTTTATCTGTTTCTTTATAAGGTCTGATTCGTAACATATTATATCTCCTGAAAATTACCTTATTATGATTATAACTAAAAATCTTATCACATTCAATACAAAACTTGATTTATTGAAATAATATCTGAAGTTAAAAATTGTTTTGAATGGCAAGCTTTCCTTTTCGAGGCAAAACTCATTGGCACTTTGCACCAAAACCGCCGAATTCAGGTCATTTCGTCTTTTGCTGTCGGTTCCGCGGCGGCGCACCTGTGTTGCAATGCAACACGAGGTTCTCCGTCCTACTGAAGGCGCCACGGCATAAAAAAATGAGAGGATATTTCCTCTCATTTTGTCGTGGCGCCTTCAGTAGGACTCGAACCTACGACCCTGCGGTTAACAGCCGCATGCTCTACCGACTGAGCTATAAAGGCTCGCAACGTGATTATTATATTAATATATGCCGCGCGATTTGTCAAGAGTTTTTATTGAAAATAACAGCAAAATTTTTGCTTTTTTCAATCGTTTGCTTGTGCGCCGCTTACCGTCTCCCCTTTCTCCTCAGCTTCGTGCAGAGAAATGAGCAGTTTCTTTGATTTTACCCCGTAATTTATGCCGAGACCTGCAATAGTTGAAGCAAGAATGATGCCTACAAAATTGATTATGCCTACCTTTACCAGATAAAATCCGCCGGCTTCGATCTCTTCTTTGCTTATAAAGCGGACAATATTGAAATTGTGGCACAAAGACATAAGAAAACAGCATACGTTTACCGCAAGCAACATGCCGCAGAACATATCTCTGCGCAGATCCGTCATCGCTTTTTCATTTTCAGGCGTAATATTTTTCGAGAACAGTTTGGGCGTAGGATTGACAATAAACGCTAAGGCGATAACTGACCAGAGAAGATCCATTCCCACAGCCCATAAAAATGCCCTGCCTATATCTTCAAGCACATAAAACAATGCGACGGTAGTCAGCATCCATACGGCAAAAACGCCTGCCGACACTCCGCACAAGATTTTAGGATTTTTGTTGAGCGAATATTTCATCTTTCCTCCGCCGATTTTATAAATCAATGTTGATTATAGCACTGCCGCGGCTCAATGTCAAACGTTGAGCTTATCGCTCATTGCCGTAAACACAAGCTGTATAACAGCCATCTGCACAAAAGCCAACAATGCCGCGCTTATACATGCTATCGTTGCGCTGACTTTAAACACGATGAACAACGCCGGTATCAGCACATAATAAACCGCACCCTGCACCAACGTCGCACACGCGCAACCTCTGACCTTTTTTGAATGATTCTGTGCGATCGTTCTGTAATTTTCTATTTCGTCGTCAGTCAGACCTTTAGGAAAATCCGTATGTCTGAACAATGCATAAAACCCTGCAAAAACAGAAATCACAAGCAGCGCCGCATTGATAACTATAATATACACCATAACAAACCTCTTGATTTATTATAGCATATAAATGCCTTTATTCAGACGCTCTATAGTCTTTGCTCAACAGATATTACAAAAATTTGACAAAGCGCTCAATCCTCTTTTTTGTTATAATACTGAGCCTGAGCGTTCCAGAGCTGAGAATACAATCCGTCTTTATCAGAAAGCAGCTCTGCATGAGTGCCGTATTGCACCATTTCACCGCTGTCAAACACAGCTATATTGTCGCAGAACCTGCATGACGAAAGCCTGTGGCTTATATAGATCGCAGTCTTTTTCTCAACTATACTGTTGAAGTTGGCATATATTTCAGATTCCGCAATCGGGTCGAGAGCGGCTGTCGGCTCGTCAAGAACGACTATCGGCGCGCCTTTGTACAATGCGCGTGCAATGGCTATCTTCTGCGCCTCTCCGCCAGAAATCTCAACGCCTTTTTCCGTCAGCTCTTTATACAATACGGTATTCAGACCGTCTTTCCAGCTTGCAAGCCTTTCAGAAAATCCTGCCTTATTCAGGCAATCCTCAACCTTCTTCATGTCGTATTCTGCGCTTGTTGCAACGTTTTCGCCAAGCGGCATAGCAAACAAAGCAAAGTCCTGGAAAACGACAGAAAACACTCTTTCATACTCTATTATGTCGTATTCTCTTATGTCTTTTCCGTTGAGCAGTATTGTTCCCTCAGTCGGATCGTAAAGTCTGCAAAGCAGTTTTATAAATGTAGTCTTTCCGCTTCCGTTCCTGCCAACGACAGCAAGCTTTCTTCCCTGCCCGAATTTGATATTTACGTTTTTCAGCGCATATATATCCGTGCCGGGATATTTGAAAGATACGTTTTTGAATTCAACCTCATAATCATCATCCGCAAGCTGTTCAACATGTTCTTCTCCGCTTTTGAGTTTATCCGGAAGCTCTAAGAAGTCTAGTTCAAGCTGCAAGAAAGGCGCGTTGTTTTTTATCTCTCCGAATGTTCTCAGAATGTTTGAAAAACTTCCTGACAGCTTCGTAACAGCGGATACGTATTGAGTTACTGCACCTATTCCGAATGCGCCTGCCCACGCCTTAAGGCATACGAACACATAAACAATAAACGTAAACACTTCCGATATAGCCGCAGAAATAGCAAAGAGAACGCCGACAGGTCCTTTGGAATACTTTGAGAACGTTCCTTTTGTTCCGAATGTAGTCGTCTTATCGTTGCCGTACTTTTCACAATAAACGTGCTGGCGGTAAACTCTTACGTCTTCAGCGTATCTCTTTTCAGCACAAACCTGTCCGAAATGTCCGTGCAGTCTGTTGCCGAGATTGAGCGTACCTGCGAGCTTTGCGTAGTAGCTCTGTGCCTTGCTGTCAAGAAGGGGCGCGGTGCAGGTAATTATCACCATTGCAGCAATTATCGCAATTATGAACAATGGATTATTCAAAACCACGAAATCCCCCGCATTTTCAGGCACTGCCTGAGTAAACAATGTGATCGTAAGACTTATGCCGCCCAATGCCGAAAACAATGCGCTTACAAGCTGTTCTACGTCATAAATCATACGGTAAATCCCCCAGCCGCCGCCGTTTCTGTTCTGGCGTATGGTGGTAAGCAGTTCCTGCGTCTTGGGATCGTCGACCGTTGCAAAATCAGTATTAAGCAGTTTTCTGGTATATATATTTTCTATTTTATAATACATGCCTGCGCTTTGAGTATTTTTGTACTTTTTAAGCAATGCGGTCAAAAGCGCGATTATTGCTTCTGCAACGAGAGTTGCCGCAACAAGCAATATTATCGTATTCTTGTCTTTGCCCGATGACAGCTCGTCAATAACTCGTGCTGCAAGATATATTCCGACATATGGCGAAAGCGCTCCCCATATAGCGACGAAAATATTTGAAAGCAAAATATGCGGATATTCTTTAAAAAGAATTCTCCAAGCCTTGAAATTGATTTTCAAAGATTTACTCAAAGAAGGTACGCCTTTATTCTTCATCTGACACATCCTCCTCTTTGTAATACTTGCTCTGCACGTTGAAAAGTTCAGCGTATTTTCCGCCTTTCGCAAGAAGCTCGTCATGCGTGCCTTCTTCAGCTATTCCGCCGTTTTCAACAAATATTATTCTGTCGCAGAAACGCGTGGAAGCAAGTCTGTGAGACACGTAAACAGACGATTTGCCTGCCGTCATTTCATTGTATTTTGAATATATATCCGCCTCTGCAATCGGATCTAGCGCGGCTGTCGGCTCATCGAGAATTACTATAGGAGCGTCCTTATAAAGCGCCCTTGCAAGCATCAGTCTCTGCGTTTCGCCTCCCGATAAGTCTACCGCATCGTCATAGACAGCCCTGTTCAGATTTGTATTCAGTTTTTCAGGCAAAGAATTGACCTTCTCTTCAAGCCCGGCTTTCCTTATACTGTCCATTACTTTTTCAATATCGATATTTTCATCTGTCTGAGCGACGTTGAAAGCAATGCTTCCCGCAAGTACGATAAAGTTCTGAAAAACTGCAGAAAAAGCATTGTAATAATCGTATCTGTTGTACTTTCTTATGTCTTCTCCGTTCAACAAAACACGTCCTTCAGTGGGATCGTAAAAGCCGCATATAAGTTTTATTAGAGTTGATTTTCCCGCTCCGTTGAGTCCTACGACTGCGAGTTTCTCCCCTGGATGCAAGGTAAGATTTACGTTTTCGAGAATTTTCCTGTCGCTGGAAGGATACGCAAAAGAAACGTCTTCAAGTCTGATTTCATTACCTTGCAATGACTTTGCGTCAAGTGTTTCACCGTCTTCAAATCTGAACTGCTCCGGAAATTCCAAAAACTCTCGTATATTGCATATTTCAAGGCTCTGCTTATTTAACAAAGTCAGATTGCTTAAAATACCTGTAACCCAGGTTGCAAAACCGCCTACTGCTGAAAAATACAGCAAGAACTCAGCTGCGCTCAACCTGCCTTTGAACACGCAATATATAAGATATGCATAAGCGATACCGTTGCGCAAAAAAGTCATTGCGATATCGGCGATGCTTCCCCATAAATATACTCCGTTGGCTTTTTTATGAAACGCAGTAAACGCAATTTCTGCTTTTTTAGCCATTTCTGCAAGCCAGGGCATAACGTTGAATAGTCTGATGTCCTTTGCAGACCTGAAGCCCCCTGCGACATTGGTAACGTAACGCATTTTTTGTTCACTGTCTGCAAGTTCTTCTCTGTGACGATATCCGTATTGATTTAACCTGTTTGAAATAACATAACTCACCGCGCCTGTCGCTATAACTATAAGAGCGATCCACCATTCGACAGTGCAAAGCAAAACCAGGTAAACTATAAAACCGAGTACGTTTTTGCATACTTCTGTGAGCGTAGTCCAGATTGCTTCGGCAGGCTGTGAATTCGCACCTGTCGCTTCTTCAGATTTTGCGTACAATTTTTTAAATTTTTCGTTCTCTAAATTAGGATAAGAAGTCTGAGCGCATTTAATAGAAATGTCAGATATTATCTTGCTTCTGACCTGAATTCTTCCCCATAACTGGTTTTCATCTATATATGTAGTAGCAGCATAGCAAACTGCAAGAGCAAGGCAAAACGCTCCTATCGTTATTATCAGCGTAACGATATCTGTTTTTCCCTCAATCTGTCCAAGTACGGTAGGAGAAATAAACAAACTGAGAGTACTTGCCGCAACTGAGAAAAAAGCGAACAATAAAGATAATATAACGACTTTTTTCTCTTTAATTTTCCATGCCGTCGAAATCATATAAGCAGAATTCTGCAACATATTGTATTTCGGCTTGATTTTATTTTTTTTCTTCTTCATAAACACCACGCAAAGAATTGCTGTGTTTAATTCTATCATACGCTTGTATATATTACAATACGTTTAAACCAATGGTTGATAAAATAAATGAGAATACAATCTCTTGCACGGACTGAATCTGCACCGTTCTCCGTGCCTTGCTGTTTTCTTCAGGAGTTATCAGAAACAAAAAAGAAGAACCACAAATCGTGG
>CALWKS010000007.1 GCA_944381325.1 uncultured Christensenellaceae bacterium
CTCGAAGGTCTTCGACCCGTGAGTATAAATACCCGCGAGACTTTTGCTCTTCCTTTCTGTTCGTTTTAATGATAAAAAAATTACAGTCGGTAAGGGCTGTTTTTTTATGTCTCCGTGAATAAGATTTTTAAGTACGCTTTCACAGGCGTCTTTTTTTTTGCTTTTTCTTCCATCTTCGTTGCAATACGGCTAGTATTGCTTCCTCATATTCGAGTTAAATCAATTGAGAGCGCACTATTAAGCGTACTTTGAAAAGCTATTTATGAATACTTAATTATTCGATGTCTTTTTCATAAATAATCGGTTGGTTGGCTTTTATATGGTGTACAGAGTTATATCGTCTGATTTTGACAATTGCACTTACAGTATGGTATCATTGAAGTAATCAAAAAATGGCAGAAATGCTATTTATGATTTATTTGATTGATAAAGGTGAAGGATATGATGGTAGACAGAATTTTGACTGTGTCTCTCGATAAAAAAACCGCGGAGGAATACGCTGGCTTAATATTTGAAGAATACGCAAAGAAAAAAGCGGCAAAAGTAAAATGTCTGGGCGGAGGTTCTTTTGGTCTGGCTGTTAAAGTACAGCCGTTTGACGGAGAAAGCATTGTCGTAAAATTTATGCGCGCTGACGGTATGATTGAGAAGGAAGTTTTTGATCTGAAACTTCTTGCAAAGAATTGTCCTTTAGATATGCCGCACGTGTTGTTTTCAAGGAAAAAAGACGACAAAATTCCCGTAGATTGTTACGGAATGACGTTTTTAACGGGAAAGCCGCTGTTGTCAAGCCCTTGTTTTTATTTTGCTACCAAGAGAAAAAGACGCGAGATCGGTGAAAGGGTAGTTGACGCGCTCCACGAGATACACAAGGTGAAAAACGCAAAGTTCGGCGATACTTTAAATCCCGACTGCGACGACTGGCTAGATTACTATAAGCCTTTCGCAAAGCAGGTATTGGACAAAGCTGAAGAATTTGCAGAAAAGGGAGAAATCGACCTTAACATCGTTGAGGTAATGCGTGCTGCGTGGAAAAAGTTTGACGTTATTTTTGACGAAAAAGTAAAGGAAGCCTGCCTTATTCACGGTGATCTCAATATTCTGAATATTCTAAAAAGCGGAGATAAAATATCTTTTATAGATCCGCTCAATTCAATGTATGCGGACAGAGAATACGATCTTTTCCAGTTTTACAACATATGGGGAGAACGCTACTTTCTGGGAGAGATCTATCGCGCAAAGTACGGCGAGAGCAAGCGCTGTGCGGATAAACTTGCTTTTTACGGGCTTTGGAATGAGGTGTTCTGCGTGATAAAATCAGGTACTTTCGTTCCGTTTATTATGAAACCGCTAATTAAAAATATGAAAAACAGGCTTGAAAAGCTATGACCTCTTTTTGCGGAATTCTTGTCAAAGCGGCAATAAGAATTTATACCTTCAGATACAGGCGTAAGCAGGCGTCCTTGTCTTATAATATCAGGACAAAAGCGCGCGGATATAAATGCCCTGAAGAGTTTGATTACAGCGTGTCGGAATACAACGGGCTCAGGGTGGAAAGGCTTGCTCTGAAGGGCAGCGATGATGAAAAAGTTATCCTTCAGTTTCACGGCGGAGGAGCAGTCAGAGACATGTCTGACGGATTTTACCGCAAAACAGCTGAAAGATATGCAAAACTTACAGGCAGAACCGTTTACAGCATAGATTATAATGCTGGCAGAGAAAAGGTGCATCCATCGCTTTTAAACGAATGTTTTAATGCATACAGAGGTTTGCTTCAAAGCGGATTAAAGCCTGAAAACATTATTGCCGTCGGAGACAGCATGGGCGCAAACCTTATGCTTGCTACCTGCTTTAAGGCAAGAGATGAAGGCCTTCCGTTGCCTTGCGCGCTTGTTTCAATTTGCGCGTTTTTAGACAATACGGCAAGCGGAGAATCCTATTTTACCAACAGCCATAAAGACCCTATGTACGCGCTTCCGTTCTATATGAGCGCGGAGAAGTATTCTGACAGGCTGAGGCGAGTGTCGCCTTATGCAGGAAATGCCGATCTTAAAGATCCTTATCTGTCGCCCGTATTCGGCAAATTCAAGGACTTTCCGCCGCTTCTCATTGTCTGCGGAGAAGACGAGGTCGACGAAAGCGACAGCGCGATGCTTTATGATGCGGCAATCAGAGACGGAGTCGACGTAAAATACAATAAATACAGAGGTATGTATCACGATTTTTTATATTTCACGCCATTTATAAAAGAAAGCAAAAAAGCGTGGAAAGATATAGTCGAGTTTAACAAAAACTTTTGATGGAAAATCGCAGATAAAAAGACGGCTTTTAGCAGCCGTCTTTTTAAACCGTATTGTAAAGAAGATCAAAGCACGTCGCTCAGTCTGAACTTTGCCTGCATTATGTACGGGTTTTTCGCGCCTTTGCTGAATTTGCCGTATGATACGAGGACGAATTCTCCGTCTTTACAGATAGTGCCGCTGTAACCGCAGTCAGCTTTGCCGTCATTGGTTTCTCCGAGTACGATAAGCGCTTCGCCCAATTTATCCGTTTTGTTGCCGTTTTCAGCGAATGAGATCAGGTCTTCGAAAGTGCCTACCCATGCCACCCAGTAACCGCCGGTAAAGTTGGAATTATCGAAGATGTTGCGTTTTACTCCGGGAATTACGAGTCGGAAAGATATGAGCACTTTTCCTGTGCTTGCATCGTATTCTGCTTTATGTCTGTCGCCGGTAAGTGCGTAGGGCAGTTCGCGGAACTCAGACCAGGTTTCTCCTTCGTCTTTGGATATAGAGATAAGAGAATTGGTTTCTCTCGAGTTGCCTCTGCCTATAAGTATCAGCGTATCGTCGTTGGGCGCAGCTGCGCGGACGATTTCGATTTCGCATATATCGGCTTTGCTTTCTATCTCTCGCTGATCGTGTAAAAACTTTTTGGGCTGAGACCACTGAGGGTTGCCGTTTTCGTCAAACGTAAGGATCGAGGTGTAGTTGTAAAAGTCGTAGTCGTGGAAAGTGCCCATCCACGCGTCGATATATTCACCGTTTTGCTTAAGCTGAGTAAGAGAAGACATTGAGACGATAACGTCGTACGGGAGAACTTTTCCGTTTTCGTCATAATTGGGAGAATACGGGTCAGAGATGTCGGTGTCTTCAGTTTTTGTCGGCTGAGAATTTGCCCATTCGATGCCGTAAAAATTTTCAAATTCGCTCCAGGTCATACCGTTGTCTGAAGATACGGAGCAATTGAAACCGTTTGCATAATATTCGTCGTCTTCAGACCAGGACGGACAGCCGCTTACAAGCAGTAATTTTGACGAGCCGTCTTTGAAATGCAGATTGTAAAGGGTAGGGGTTTCCTGCGACTTTTCCCAGCTGTCGGGAAGAGTTGCGGAGACGTTTTCCCACGTGTCGCCGTAGTCAGAACTTTTCTGCATGATTATGTCTCCCTTGCCGTGTCCTGCCGGATATGCGCACAAAAGAGTGTCGTCGTCAGCAAGCACGAGATCGGGATGCCCGAGGTAGCTGCCCGTATTGTCTACAGTCGACGTAAATCTGCTGTCGAGTCTTTTTACGGGGATTTCTACATAATCGAGAGCTTCGTTCATTGTGCAGAAATAAACTGTCGTAAGTACGATTGCCGCAATAAATACTGCGAGTACTGGTACGGTTATTAATACGATCTTCTTCTTTTTTGTCATAATTTCCTCCGCGAGAGACATTTATACTGTCGCAAAAACAATTATATCAGTTATCGGGCAGAAAGACAAGAAAAGTGTTTTACCTCTGATTTTGCGCGTTTATATTATAAAATTTGAATTTATCGGCAAATCGCAACTGCCGATTAACAAATTGTAAAGCAAGGGAGGTAGTAATTAGTCGACAACGGATATATAATTTAAATACAGAAGGTGCAAAAACTGATATCTGATTGCTGTCAGAGACCGCTACAAGAAGATATTTTACAAAAAAATAACAAAAAATTTTAAAATGGTATTGAATATTCGGTTTGAAGATGATATAATTAAATTACCAAATAAAAGGAGTGGTTATATGCAAAAAACAAGCTACATATCTTGTCCGATAAGCGATTGTCGCGCAAGACTGAGCAATGTGGGGATAGGCTACACGGATCTCGGCGATGACGTTTACAAGTTCAACTCCGTGCAGAAGAAAGGCGATTCGTTCTCTTTCTATGCAACGGTTACGCTCAGAGCTTCGGGTATGGACGGTACGGACGTCAGCGTAGATCTTACGCCTGACAGTGCGGATGAGTTTACGCCTGAAAACGTAAACGAAATTTATGACAAGTTCATGTCTAAATTTTTCAAGGCGCTTTCTGAGCCGAAGGTTGACGGCTTTGACGCTTTCGGAAGCTCTTCAAGCGATACGTTCCCGTCAGGTGAAAGTAAGTTCTGTAGTCATTGCGGCGCAAAAATCGATAAAAAAGCGGTCGTTTGTCCCAAGTGCGGATGCTCTCAGAAGCGCGACTATATGGAAGACAAGACTTCTGCCGTCGGTATCGCGGCTATCATATTTTCGGTGCTCGGAGGCTGGCTCGGTCTTATACTTTCTTTGTTCGGACTTTTGTTCTATTACAAAGGCAGCGACAGCCCCGTAAGCGTGAAGGGAATGAAGCATTGTAAAATAGCTCTCGGCATAGTTATTGCATGGGTAGTGCTGGGCGTGCTTATTTACATTATCAGCTTTGCGATGGTCGGACTTGCTGCTGCAGGATCAGGACTTTGATCGTAAAAATACGGAGACTTCGGTCTCCGTTTTTTTATGCTCTGATCAATAGTCTGTATATGCAATTAAATTGTGTGAGGGTAAGGGATAAAATCGTCTCTTGCCCTTGACTTATAATAATATAAATAATAAAATAATTATATACGCTTTATGAGGAGAGTTCAAATGAAAACGGATATTGAAATTGCCAACAGCGTGAAATTGCAACCTATTGCAGATATTGCCGCGAAACTCGGACTTGGCGAAGACGATTTTGAGCAGTACGGAAAATACAAGGCAAAGGTCAATCCTCGCGATGAAGAGAAAAAAGGCAATCTGATTCTGGTTACGGCTATCAATCCTACCGCGCTCGGTGAAGGAAAGACTACCACGTCTATCGGTCTTGCTGACGGAATGTCAAAACTTGGCAAAAAAGTCTGCCTTGCGCTCAGAGAGCCTTCGCTGGGACCTGTGTTCGGCATTAAGGGCGGCGCAACGGGCGGTGGAATGGCGCAGATAGCTCCTATGGAAGATATCAATCTGCATTTTACAGGCGATCTTCACGCGATAACCTGTGCAAACAATCTTATATCCGCAATTCTCGACAATCATATATATCAGGGAAACAAGCTTGGAATAAATCCGACCAAGGTCATATGGAAGCGTTGCCTCGACATGAACGACCGTGCGCTCAGATATACAATATGCGGACTGGGCGGCTCAGCCAACGGCGTACCCCGTCAGGACGGCTTCAATATCACTGCGGCGTCAGAGGTAATGGCTATTCTTTGTCTGTCAAAAGACCTTGACGATCTCAAGAAAAGACTTGCAAATATCGTAGTAGCTTACAGCTATGACAATAAACCCGTAACCTGCGGCGATCTCGGCTGCGCCGAAGCTGCGGCAATAGTGCTGAAAGACGCTCTGAAGCCCAACCTCGTGCAGACTCTGGAAGGAACGCCTGCGCTCGTGCACGGCGGACCGTTTGCAAACATAGCTCACGGATGCAACAGCATTATCGCTACAAAGACTGCGCTTTCGCTTGCAGATTACGTCATCACTGAAGCGGGATTCGGCGCAGATCTCGGAGCGCAGAAATTCTTCGATATCAAATGCCGCATAGCGGGACTAGCTCCCAAGGCTGTCGTGCTTGTCGCTACGGTGCGCGCGCTCAAATACAACGGCGGAGCGAGCAAAGAGGACGCCGCGAAAGAAAACGACGAAGCGCTCAAGAAGGGCATATGCAACCTTCTCGGACATATCGACAATCTGCGCGGAGTTTACGGCGCGAACGTAGTCGTTGCGATAAACAAGTTTATAACTGATACAGACAGCGAAATAAATTACATCGCCGAAGTTTGCAAACAGGCGGGCGCGGAATGTGAAATATGCGAGTGCTGGGCGAAGGGCGGAGAAGGCTCTGTCGCTCTTGCGGAAAAGGTGCTTGCCGCAGTTGAAAAAGGCGGAAAAATAAAGTTTTCTTACCGCGACGATATGGACATAATTCAGAAAGTACAGGCAGTCGCAACACGCGTGTACGGCGCAAAAGAAGTTGAGTTTTCTCAGAAAGCGCTGTCGTCAATCTCACAGATAAAGAGCATAGGCAAAGAGAATTTGCCGATATGTATCGCAAAAACCCAGTATTCGTTCTCAGACGACGCTAAGAAGCTGGGCAGACCCGTTGGCTTCACGCTTCACGTTCAGGACGTTGAACTGAGAGGCGGTGCTGGATTTCTCGTTGTGGTCTGCGGCAACATTATGCTTATGCCCGGACTGAGTAAGATCCCCAACGCAGTCAATATGACAATAGACAGTGAGACGGGTGAAATCAAAGGATTGTTCTGATAAGGAGCTAACATGGCAGAGAATACAAATTTTATAGAAGAAATAATCAATAAAGATCTGGAAAGCGGAGCGGTAAAAGAGATCGTTACCCGTTTTCCGCCTGAGCCCAACGGCTATCTTCATATCGGACATGCCAAGTCGCTTTGCATAAACTTCGGCATGAAAGAGAAATATGGCGGCAAATGCAATCTGAGATATGACGATACCAATCCAAGCAAAGAGGACGTCGAATTCGTCAATTCGATAAAAGAGGATATTGCATGGCTCGGTTTTAAGTGGGACAAAGAACTTTATGCGTCGGACTACTTTGACAGAATGTACGAATGCGCCGTGGGACTTATCAAGAAAGGTCTTGCTTACGTGTGCGATTATTCGGCAGACGAGATAAGAAGAACGCGCGGCAATCTCACCACACCCGGTGAAAACAGCCCGTGGAGAGACAGAAGCGTTGAAGAAAACTTGCGCCTTTTTGAAGAAATGAAAGCAGGCAAGTATGCTGACGGAGAGAAGGTGTTGCGTGCCAAGATAGATATGGCAAGTCCCAACATGAATATGAGAGACCCCGTTATCTACCGTATTCTGCACGAGAAGCACCACCGTACGGGCGATAAGTGGGTGATCTATCCCATGTACGACTTCGCGCATCCTCTCGAAGACGCTTTCGAAGGCATTACGCACAGCATCTGTACGCTTGAATTCGAGGATCACAGACCGCTTTACGACTGGGTAAAGTACAATTGCGGTTTCGGTGATTTTCCCAAACAGATAGAGTTCGCAAGACTGGGCATCACAAGGACGATAATGTCAAAGAGATATCTTAAAAAACTTGTTGAGGAAGGCAGAGTGGACGGTTGGTCTGACCCCCGTATGCCTACGCTCAGCGGTATGAGAGAGAGAGGATATCCGCCTGAGGCTATCCGCAATTTCTGCGCCGCAGTCGGCGTTGCGAAGTCCAACAGCGAAGTGGACGTCGCTTATCTCGAACATTTCGTCAGAGACTATCTCAACGTAAATGCGGACAGAATGATGGTTGTCAAGAACCCTGTCAGGATGATAATAGAAAATGCGGACGAAGACGAGGTTTACGATATAGAAAACAACCCCAATGCTGAAATAAAGACTACGCATAAGGTAAGTTTCAGCAGAGAACTTTATATCGACCGCGACGACTTCGCACCCGTGCCGCCTCCCAAGTACAAGAGACTCGTACCCGGCGGAACTGTAAGACTTAAAGGCTCATATATAGTTGAATACGTCAGCCATAAATGCGATGAAAACGGCAACGTTACAGAGGTGACCTGCCGCTACATTCCCGACAGCATTCAGGGCGGAGCAAACGCTAATATAAAGGTCAAGGGCGTCATTCAGTGGGTAAACGCAAAAGACTGCGTTGATCTCACTTTGCACGAGTTCGACTATCTGCTGCTCGACGGCGACGGCGATTTCAATGACCGTCTTACGCCTGACAGTCATACCGTATATCCTTTTGCCAAGGGCGAAGCGGCGCTGAGAGACGCAAAGGCTTATGACCGATTCCAGTTTATGCGTATGGGTTATTTCAGCGCTGTCAAGGATTACGGCAAGGACGGCAAATACGAGTTCAACATGATAACCGGTCTTAAGGACAGCTATGGCAAATAAGCTGTTTTCGCCAAAGGGTATAAAAGAGGTTGAAGAAGCTTCCATCTCAAAATACAATGCGGCAAACGGAACTGAATACCTGATCTTCGATCCGCGAGACATAACCGAGTTCAAATGCAGGAGAGGAGTTAAGGACGGAAGGACGGTATATCTTTACGAGAAATTGCAGATAATGTTCGGCAATCACGAGATAGAGGAATACTGTTTTACAGAAAAAGGCATCTTTGACCGCTCCGTAATGAAGGACGCGAAGTCTGCAAGGGCAGAAGATATTCAGTTGCTTTATACGCGCAAAAAAGGGATATTCAGAAACGCTTACAATGTGTTTTTTGAATATAAAGACGTTGAGTATTATCTCTACATCGTTGTCAGTGACGACAGCAAGTTCAACAATCTTATCTGCGAGTTTGCTCAAGACAAATTTTTCTGATCAAAGGAAAACAAAACGCGCTTTGCTTTATCCGCAAGGCGCGTTTTTATTGTTTGATTTTACCTGCCCGTGTTTATAAAACGTTGTTTATTCTTATAAAGCTCCGTATACGACAAAGCCCAGAAAGTTGCATACGGCGCCGTTTGTTTTATAGGTCTTGCCGTCAAAATAAATGTATTCTCCGTCGGCTTTGATGTCGGCTGTTTTTCCGTTCATAAGCGTGAGGCTGATGCTGTAAGCGGCATTGTTTGCGCTTTGACCGAGAGTAAGAGACATATCGCTTGCGTTGAGGATATTGATAAGAGCCGCGGTCTGTTCTTCGTCAAGATCTACTGTTTTTTCTTCGGCATTAACGCTTGTTGAAGTTACCGTTGCCGACTTGATATTGAAAGTCTGGAAACCGAAAACCTTGCTGCCGTTCGTGTTGAGAGTGCAGACGCAGATAAGAGATACAGACAATCCGATGATAAGAAGTATGACGATGGCGGTTATTGCGATTGGCAGCGGTTTTTTGATTTTTTCGTTCATATATTGCTCCTTATTGATGGTGTAAACTTTTATTCTCCGTAAACGCTTCCGCCAAGAGAGTCTATTGCGACTACGACGGGGAAGTCTTCAACGGTTATACGCCTTATGGCTTCTGTGCCGAGATCTGGATAGCATATCTCTTTTACGTCGGTTACGCATTTGCTGTAAAGCGCGCCTGCACCGCCGATTGCCGCAAAATATACGCCGCCGTTGCGCTTGAAAGCTTCAACGCATTCAGCGCTTCTTTTGCCTTTTCCCACCTGGGCGCACAGACCGTGATCGAACATATAAGGCGTGTACTTATCCATTCTGCACGATGTGGTAGGACCGCAACTTCCCATTATCTGACCTTTTTGCGCAGGGCAGGGACCCATAAAATAAACCGTTTCTCCGACAAAATCTATATCGGGTTTTCCTGCTTCTATGCTGGCAAAAAGTCTTTTGTGTCCCGCGTCGCGGAAGACGAACATTTCGCCTGAAAGCAGAACGTTGTCGCCCGCTCTGAGTTTTTTCAGTTCTGATTTGTCAAACGGCATATTGAGTTTTATTTCACTCATAACGCAGTCCTCCTTTGTCTACAGTGAATTTCGCCGCGCGAGAACAGTGGCAGAGCACGTTGACGGCTACGGGCAGAGAGGATATGTGAGTCGGATAACTCTCTATGAACACTCCGAGGGCAGTGGTAGCTCCGCCGAAGCCCTGAGCGCCTATGCCGAGAGAGTTTATGCGGTCTAAAAGTTCCTGCTCGAGAGAATTGAGTACAGGGTCTGGATTTTCGCTTCCGATCTGACGGAAAAGCGCGTGCTTGCTCATTTCGGCGCACTTTTCAAAAGTGCCGCCAAGTCCTACGCCGATGATCACGGGCGGGCAGGGGTTGCTTGCCGCTTTTCTTACGGTGTCGACTATAAGGTCCTTTGCAGTTTCGAGACCCTGCGCGGGATTGAGCATATAAAGCGCAGACATGTTTTCGCTGCCGAAGCCTTTCAGCATGATTTCAGCCTGAACGGTGTCGCCTTTGACGATCTGTGTATGGATCACCGCGGGAGTGTTGTCCTTTGTGTTTACTCTCGATACGGGGTCGAGAACTGACTTGCGTAAGGGGGCAAATGCCTCTCTTACAGTGCCGTTTATCGCATCGTCGAGAAATCCTCCGGTAAGATTTACGTCCTGACCTATTCTGAGAAAAACCACGACCATTCCCGTGTCCTGGCATACGGGCAGATGAGCAGACTTTGCATATTCTATGTTTTTGCACATTACATCCAGCGCAAAGCGCGTTGTAGCGTTCTTTTCAGCGTCGCGCGCCTGAGAAATTGCCTCGGCGCATGACGGCTCGACTTCACAGCTTATTTTGTCGATAGCTTTTTTTATCCCTTCGGATATAAGATTTACGTCAATATTTGTCATATTTCCTCCGATGACTGTATTTTAGCACAATAAAGTTGTATTGCACAATAAAAATATGATACAATTATAAACGCGAAAAAGATATGCGCATATACGCGCGCGTTTTCGCGTCAAAGAAATATGGGAAGTTTTGAAATTTGCACCCTTGCCAGCGGAAGCAAGGGCAATTGTACTTATATAAAATGCGGAGATACCGCGATCATCGTCGACGAAGGGCTTACGGTCAAAGAGCTTAAGCTCAGAGCGGCGTTGAGAGGTATTGACCTTGAAAAAGTCTCTTCAGTACTTGTTACGCATGAGCATTCTGACCATATAAAGGGCGTTGCGCAGTTTTCCAAGGAGTTCGGCGCAAAGGTCTATATGCCGCTGACCTGCTTTGAAACCATGCGTTCAAGAGGAGAGATAATAAGCGCATACGAGCATGTTGACGGGTTTGAAGCAGGCTTTGACATAGGCGATATGCGTATCGTGCCTTTCAGACTTCCGCACGACGCGCGCTATACTGTCGGATACAGGATAACAGACGGCAAGACCGATATAGCTATCGCAACGGACCTCGGGTTTGTAAGCGACAATACGTTGTCAAAACTCAGCGGCTGCAAGGCTGTCATACTTGAAAGCAATCATGACAAACTCATGCTTGAAAAGGGAAGATATCCTTATCCGCTCAAAGTGCGCATAGCCAGCAAGAACGGGCATTTGTCGAATGCGGACAGCGCGGCGGTTGCTTCTCAACTGGTTGCAAGCGGTGCGGAAAGACTTCTTCTTGCTCATCTCAGCGAAGACAACAACACGCCTGAACTCGCATTCGAAGCGACTAAGGAACAACTGGATAAACACGGTATACGGGAAGGTGAGGACGTTTTGCTTGACATAGCGTACCAGTACCGCCCGTCGGAGATAATCAGACTATGAAGATTTTTGAATACGGACAGAAGAATTATCCCTATCTTGAAACTTACGACGCAGGCGCGATGTTTATCGGCAGCTATGTGCTCAAACTCTTTTTGCAGATCGCGCTCGTCATACTGCTTGCGGTTACCGACGTGCCAGACACTTTTACGTCTACAATGGGCGGAATATGTCTTATCACTTCGCTTAACGAACTTGCGTTTTTCCTTACGCCCGTTGCTTACGGTAAGATACGCGGCAGAAATCTGATAACGGATATGGGCTTCGAAAGCAGGTTTTCGCCGTGGGTGGCGCTTATCTGCGTTCCTCTTACGATAGCGCTGATATGCTTCGGCTCTCCGCTTGCGAATGCGTTTATCAAACTGGTAGATCTTATTGGATACAAGACTGAAAACGTTACGTCTATAGTCGTTGACAGCGGCTCAGATCTCGCGCTTACCCTGGTGTTCGTAGCGCTTATTCCTTCGATCGCAGAAGAATATCTTTTCAGAGGAAATATCGCTCGCGGACTGTCCAAAAACGGATACTTCTTCGCAATTTTCGTTTCGTCTGCGCTGTTTGCGCTTATGCACGGCAATCCGCTTCAGCTCGTTCACCAGTTTATTCTCGGCGTGGCGTGCGCGGTTTTATATTTCTCTACGAGAAGTCTTATTCCTTCCATACTTCTGCATTTTCTCAACAACGCTACGGCGCTTGTCATGGGGTATTTCGAGAGTATGGGCAAAGCCATTCAGCTTTCTGCAGGTTGGTGGGCGCTGGTGTGCGTTGCAGGGCTTATAGTTTCTGTGCTTTTGCTTTGGGCGATAGTCGTTATAAGCAAGAACTACAGAGCAAAGCATCCGCTTAAAGAAAGTCTTTCTGAAGACGCGGCAGCGGAATACGCATCTAAAAAATACGCAATACCCGCAATGCAGAAAACTTTTTTTGAACTTCACCGTTCTGAAGAAGAGATTTATGCAGACAACGCCGCAGCTCAGGAAATACGCTCGAAGACTGATGAGGCGAAGACAGAAGCCGAACAGATGGTGCTTCGTGTCGATCTTGCAGAAAAGAGCAAGAAGGCAAAAATGAAAGACAAAAAAGCGCTGATATACAGCTTTGTGCTGACTCTTGCGGTTTGGATAGTCAGCTTTATCGTCAACGTGGTGTGACATGAACGTCAATATCGTCTGCATAGGAAAGATAAAAGAGAGTTTTTACAGAGAAGCGCTTGATGAGTATGCAAAACGGCTTTCGCGCTTCTGCAAATTCTCTGTAATCGAACTTGCCGAAAAACAACTCGGCGGGAAAAACGAGGCCGACATAAAAATTGTCAAAGAGGACGAGGGAAAGCGCATCGTTCAGGCAGTCAAAGGATATGTGATAGCTCTGGATATGCGCGGAGAGCAGCTGTCAAGCGAACAACTCAGCGCAAAGATAGTAAAGCTGACTGATACGACGAGCACGATAACCTTTGTCATAGGCGGATCTTACGGGCTTGCTCAATGCGTGTTGGACAGGGCTGACAGCAAGTTGTCTTTCGGCAAAATGACTTTCCCGCATCAGCTTATGCGTGTGATCGCGGCAGAGCAGATTTATCGCGCTTTTACGATAGCTGAAGGAAGCGGATATCACAAATAAGCGATATGTAACGCGTTTTCAGCGTCCTGCATACCGTGATAATATGTACACGGTATCTGATCTCGATAAAGACCTTGCCGTTCTCGAAGGGCAGGGTGCAAAAGTTTTCACCGTCGGTTACAGTGAACTGGGAAGACCGATAAAGGGTGTTTTCAATGGGAATACCGACGGACCTCAGCTGTTTGTGCAGGGGGCTATACATGCGCGCGAGTGGGCAACGGCTCAGTTGTGCGTTCTGCTGACCGAAGCGTATCGCGGCAAGTGCGGGCTTTGGTGCGTGCCTATGTCAAATCCCGACGGAGCAATGCTCGCTCAGTTCGGTCTCGACAGCGTTGCGGACAGCAATAAGCGCGATTTTCTGTATCGCATAAACGGCAAATCAGACGACTTTACCTTGTGGAAGGCAAACGCGAGGGCGGTCGATCTGAACGTTAATTTCAACGCGCTCTGGGGGACGGGAAAGAGCAATATAACATATCCCGCACCGGGCAACTATATCGGACCTTATCCTTTCAGCGAGAGCGAAAGCAGAGCGCTTGGCGAATTTACAGACAAGATACGTCCGAGATTTACCGTCAGCTATCACGCGCGCGGACGCGTAATATATTACGGCTTCAACGGGTCAAACCCGGATCCGACAGTTCCGCCGCTCGTAAGTTCGGTTACCGGATATCCGGCATATACTTCTGAAGACAGCGCAGGCGGATACAAGGACTGGTTTGTGCTGACTACGGGAAGAGCGGGCGTTACGATAGAGGTGGGAAAAGAAACAACTCCGTATCAATACCTTCAGCAGGAATTGCCGTCAATGCTCGAGCAGAATAAAGGAGTGTTTGAAGCGCTCTGCCGCGCGGCAGGAGAATAGAAAAGTATATGACAGAAAAAGAATTCTTTATGAAAAAGGCAATTGCCGCGGCAAAAAGAGCGGCAAAATGCGACGAAGTCCCCGTCGGAGCGGTCATCGTCAAAGACGGTAAGATAATCGCAACGGCAAATAACAGAAAAGAGCGTGAAAACTGCGCCGTATTTCATGCAGAGATAGTCGCTGTCCGCAAGGCGTGCAAAAAGCTGAACAACTGGTATCTGGACGGATGCGAGGTGTACGTTACGCTTGAGCCGTGTCCTATGTGCGCGGGCGCGCTTATAAATTCAAGGCTGGACAAGCTTTATTTCGGCGCGTACGACCCTAAGGCAGGTTGTTGCGGCAGTCTGTGCAATCTCGTTGAGGACAAGCGTTTCAATCACAATTTAAAGGTTGAAGGCGGAGTGCTGAGAGAAGAATGTGCAGAGCTTTTAAGCAGTTATTTCAAAAACAAACGCGCTGAAAACAAGGCGGCTAAAGAAAGGAAACAAGGAGAGTAAATATGCTTATTGTCGGACTGGGAAACCCGGGAGCAAAATACGAAAACACTTACCACAATATGGGATTTCAGGTTGTGGACAGGCTTGCCGCGCTTCTGGGGGTAAAGATAAAGGATAAGACCTGCGACGCGCTTGCCGCAACTCTGTTCGTTAAGGGAGAAAAGGTGGTTATCGCCAAGCCGCAGACGTATATGAACCTTTCGGGAGAAAGCGTGAAGCAGCTTCTCGGCGCAAACAGGATGAAGCCTGAAGAAACCGTTATCGTATACGACGACGTCGATCTGCCGATAGGCAATCTGCGCCTGAGAAAAGAGGGCAGCGCAGGCACGCACAACGGTATGAGAAACATCGTTGCCGAAGTAGGCGCGACAAATATTCCCAGAATAAGAGTGGGCATAAAACACGACTTCGGCGGAGAACTCAGGGATATGGTTCTCGCAAATGTTGAATGGGAATACAGAGATGTAGTGGGCAAGGCTCTCGACGACGCGGCGGCGGCACTGAAAGAGTATATCGAAAACAAGGACTTCGACGCGGTAATGCGCAAGTACAATTCTCATAAGAGCAAATAAAATTTACGCACCTGTGTAGGTTATGAATAATAAATTCAGACAAATGCTGTCCCTTGAAAACCTGGGAGGCGACTTCAAAAAGATATATGACGACGTAAGAGCAAAGAAGGATATCCTGATCTTCGGACTGAATACCCCTCAGCGCGCGCACGTTGCGGCAGGACTTGACAAATTCCTGCTTTACGTCGTAAAAGACGGCACTTACGCTCTTAAGGCGGAAGAGGCGCTCTCTGACTTTTTCGAGCCCGGAGAGATAGTGTATCTTCCTGAAAAGGACGACGTGCTGATATACCGCAAGGCGTTTCAGACGACGTCGCTGACGAAGCGCGTCTCTGTGCTTGCCGAGCTGGCGGCGGGGAAGATAAAGTGCTGTATAACTACTGCCTCCGCGCTTATGCAATACGTTCCGGAAAAGAAAAACCTGCTGGACGCAACGATAACGGTGTCTGAAGGGGACAGCCTGGACGTGTACAAGCTGTGCGATATGCTTGTCGCTGCAGGATATCACAGAGAAAGCGCGGTTGAAGAAAAAGGCACTTTCTGCCTTAACGGAGATATTTTGTCGGTATATCCCGCAGACAGAGATCTTCCTGTCAGGATATCATTCTGGGGCGACACGGTAGAGAACGTGAAGACCTTCGATCCCGACACGATGACGACGGTTGCCACGATTCCTTCTGTTACCGTTTATCCCGTCAACGACCTGCTGATAGATCAGAATTATCTCAGAAACGCGATCGAAACCGCAAAGATAAGAATTGCAAAGCTTCCCGTAAGACCTGCCGAACGTGCTGCGGAAATAGTGGGAGAACTTGAAGCAAGTCAGGTCGCGGATCAGTCTTTCCAGTGGTTGCTGCCGTTTGTTAAAAACAAGATGTCTGTACTTACGGACTATCTTCCCGAAGATTGCGTGGTTTTCCTTGACGAGCCGTCCGCGATATACGACAAGATGTGTCTTTTTGAGCGCGAAACTCAGGACAGAGTCAAAAATCTCGCTGAAGACGGTGAGGTGCTCAAAGAACACGTCGGCGCGTTTCTTTGCGCGGATTTTGTCGTTGAAAAGCTCAGATCTTTCTGCAAGGCGGGAGCGGCGCAGATAACTTCTTCGAATAAGCTTATACCGACGCCGTCCGCGCTGTACAATCCTCGCGCCGTGTCTGTCGAAAATTACACTTACAATATCAGACAGTTCCATACCGACGTAAAGAATTTCGTTACGGCGGGGTATTGCGTTGTTGCATGTATGGGAGATCCCGCAACCGCAAAAAGCTTTGCGGACAGCCTTTATCAGGAGGGCGTGCCGTCAAGATACGTCGAAGAGGTAAGCGAATGGCAGAATACGCTGCTCGTAACTCCGCTTTCGCTTAAACACGGTTTCTGTTATCCTGCAAGCAGACTTGTGATCGTGGGGAAACGTGATCTTCTCAAAGGCAGCGGAATAAGGACGGACGCGTCTAAAACCCGCATATTCACATTGCCTAAAGTGGGGGATTACGTCGTTCACGAGGTACACGGTATAGGCCGCTGTATCGGCACGGAGCGCATAAAATACCGCGATGTGGAACGCGATTACGTGGTCATCGAATACGCTGAGGGAGGATTGCTTCAGGTGCCCATCGATCAGATGGACAGATTGAGCAGATACTCCGGCAGCGATCGCACTCCCAAGCTGTCAAAGCTGGGAGGCAAGGATTTTGAAAAGACAAAGAAACAGGTTGAAAAGTCGATAAAGAAACTGGCGATAAATCTTGTTCAGCTGTATGCCGCGAGACATAAAGCAAAAGGACACGTTTATCCGCCCGATACACCTGAACAGAAGCGCTTCGAGGACGCTTTCCCGTATGAGGAAACCGCAGATCAGCTGAAAGCCGCGGCGGAAATCAAAGCCGATATGGAAAAGGGCATGGTCATGGACAGACTTCTCTGCGGAGACGTGGGTTACGGCAAGACTGAGGTTGCTTTCCGCGCCGTATTCAAGACCGTCATGGAAGCAAAGCAGGCTGTCATTCTTGCACCTACGACAATTCTCGCTTCTCAGCATTACGAGAGCGCAAAGGAGAGATTCGCAGGATTCGGACTTCAGATAGAGCTTCTCAACCGTTTCAGGACAAAAGAGCAGATAGCCGCCGCTTTAGCCAACGCTAAAAATGGCAAAGCTAATATAGTTATCGGCACGCACAGACTTCTTTCCAAAGACGTTGAGTTTGCGGACCTTGGACTTATAGTTCAGGACGAAGAGCAGCGTTTCGGCGTAGAGCACAAAGAAAAGCTCAAGCTTTTGAGAAGCGACGTAAACGTGCTTACCCTTTCCGCAACTCCTATCCCGAGAACTCTGAATATGGCGCTCAGCGGAATAAGAGACATAAGTGTTCTCGAAACACCGCCTGCAACCAGAATTCCGGTGCAGACTTACGTAACCGAGCTTACGGACGCGCTTGTCCGCGATGCGGTGGGCAGAGAACTTGCGCGCGGCGGTCAGGTGTTTATTCTCTACAACAGAGTCGAGACGATCGCCGAGTTTGCGGAAAAGATAAAAGCCATCGTACCTGAAGCGCGCGTTGTTGTAGGGCACGGGCAGATGGACGGCGCGGAGCTTGAAAACACGATGCAGACTTTCTTCACGAAGCAGGCAGACGTGCTTATCTGCACTACGATAATAGAAAACGGCATAGACGTTCCTGACGCAAACACGCTTATCGTCTGCGATGCGGACAGACTGGGGCTTGCTCAGCTGTATCAGCTCAGAGGACGCGTCGGAAGGCGCAACAGAATTGCTTACGCTTATTTTACGACCGCGCAGGGTAAGGTGCTGACGGGAGACGCGGCAAAGAGACTTACCGCGATAATGGACTATACAGAGTTCGGCAGCGGCTTTAAAATCGCTATGCGCGACCTCGAGATAAGAGGCGCGGGAAATATCCTTGGCAGAGAACAGCACGGTCATATCGCAAAGATAGGTTACGACCTTTACTGCAAGCTGCTTTCGAGATGCGTTGCAGAACTGAGAGGCGAGGAGAGCGAAGAAGATGCTGAAGTCGAAGTAAACGTTGCGATAAACGCGTACCTCGATTCTCATTACGTTAGCGACGTCGACGCAAGACTCAAGATATTCCGCACGATTGCAGATCTTTGCGGACCTGAGGACGCCCTCGGATTTGCAGACAAGCTCAAGGAGCATTACGGACCCGTTCCAAAGCCGCTTGTCAATCTTATTAATATTGCTGTAGCAAAGAATTACGCAAAACGTCTGGGCATCAAGAAGATCACCGTTGCGGACAGAATGGCTGAAGTCGTGTTTAAAGACGCCGAGTACGTACGCAGGAAGGGGGTGTTCGACGCGCTGTCTCAGATGAGCTCAACGTGCAGTCTGACCAACGACGCAGAGCCGAAGGTTGTTTTCGATTGCAAATTCCTGCCCAACGAGCGCAAGTTTGCCTTAGTGTGTGAATTTTTGAGTAAATCGCTCAAAACTTTTGAATAAAACGTTTTACAACGCTCAAAGTGTTGTGTATAATAATATAAGTAGTATTTTATTTTTAAAATAAAAGGAGCAAATGTAATGAAAAGAAAATTGCTTGCAATCGTGATAGTCGTTACCGTTATCGCTTCGTTAGCGGTAGGCTGTTCGTCAGGTATCTTCGAGATAGACGGCAACAGAGATTATCATCAAGTTGTTGCAACTGTTCAGTACAATCAGATGAGCGAGCCGATATATAAGGGCGACGTTCTGGTTGCTTACAATCAGTACGCACCTATATATATGCAGTATTACGGTATGTCTTCTGAAGACGTGGTAGAGTATATGTATCAGAGTCTCTCCAGACAGAAGTTGCTTTTGCTTTACGCTAAGGACTATCTTGCGAAGAATGATCTCGGCATTACCGATGACGCCGCAATCGCAAAACTTTCCAATGAAGATTTCCTGACAGTCGACGAGCGCAGATATTGCATCGAGATGACCAATAAGACTTTTGAAGAAAGCTGGCAGGAGCTTATCAGCGACCTCGAGAAAGAACAGGGACAGAACGCAGGCTCTGACGACAATGAAGAGGAAGAGGACACAGAGGATAAAGATCTTCCCGAAGCTCGTCCCGTAAGAGAAGAGGAAGAAGAGTCTGACGAGTATGTAGACGAAGGTCTTACAGATGCAAGCAAGCTTCCAGAGAAGTTCGTTGACTACGTAAACGGCAAGATTTCTGCTGAGGAAGATAAGGACGCTCAGAAGAATATGCAGACCGCTCTCAACGATCTGAATAAGAACCTTGAAAGCTCTTATAAAGATTACAATTATTATCTCAACAGCTATTACGAGACGAGAATCCTTGAAAAATACGAGGATATGCTCGGTGAGTCTTTGCCTGAAATTACAGACGAGGAAGTTCAGACTTATTACACAAAGCTCAAGAACACTCAGATAAGCAACTATGTTGACGAAGCAGCTTACTCAAGCGCGCTGTCTTCTGCAAACAACGTGATTTATCACACCAACAAAGGTTACTCTCAGGTAAGAAGTATTCTTCTTGAGTTCAGCGAAGATCAGACTGCGGCTCTCAAGAACGTTCAGTCATTGCTTGAAGGCAATGATACAGCAATCGAGAATTACCGCGCGCTCCTCGCTCTCGGCAGCGATGTGGCAAGCACGGAGGGCCTCGGCGTTTATGAGAACCTTTGCGACAACGGCATTAAAGTCAACGTCAGCAATCCCGATTACGACTCTGAAAAGGATGAGCTCAAGGACGCATATACAGATCTCGGCGTAGATTACCGCGTAGTGCTTTACGCTATGGCAAACGACATCGCGTCAAAGACGGACAAGCTGGTTGAGGCTGCAAAGGCGCAGGGAATTACCGGTGAAGTTGAACTCGAAGCTGTAAGAAATTATGCTGTAAACGAAGTTATAACAGATTGGCTGTACCTTGTAAACGACGATGACGGTATGTTTGAAAGCGACACTTACACCGTAAGCCGCGACGGCGCTGATTCTTCCTATGTTGAAGAATACTCAGTGCTGGCAAGAAGACTTGCGGCTCAGGGCGCAGGCAGCTATTACAATGAAAGTGCTGCTGATTTTGAAACTGGCGTTAAGCTCAGCTATACCGTTGAAGAAGGAGACACTCCCACTGAACTGCTTGAGCAGGCAAACGGAAAAACTTATTCTATCTCCTCTGAAGTAATGAAATCTACCGATTCTAATGATGAAGAGCTGGCTACCACTGTTTACACTCTGAAGACTGAAGAAGGCAATGAAATCAGCTTTATCGTGAACGATTACGGTATTCACATTGTTTTCGTTAAGAGCCTTTACGTTGACGAGAGTCAGTCTGACGCTATAACTGAGGTTAAGAATGCTGACGGCGAAGTTCAGGGTTATCTGCTCGGTCTCGATTACCGTTTCTCTCAGAGCGTTGAAGTCAAGTACGTCAAGGATGCTGACGGCAACGATACTGACGAAATCGAAAGCATCAAAGTTGAAATTAAGACAGTAAGAGACGTATTTACCGAGACGATAAAGGACGGTAAAATCAGCGATAACTACGCAGACGTTCAGAGCAAGTTCCTGCAGGATAACGCAGAAAATTGCATTACTCAGAATACAAAGGTTTACAATAAAATAGTAAAAGAAGTTGCCTGATAAACTTTACGGCTGAATTTAAGAGAGCGGAAATTCCGCTCTCTTTTTTTGTTAAAATTTCTGACGCAAAGATATTTGTTTTGATTGAAAAGGGTAATCGGGTTGATTTTTAATGATGTACATAATAAAATATATATAGTATCTCGGCGTAAAGCCTGAAAGGAGCGATTATGTCCAAAGAAAAAACTTTAAGCAGTCAGTTGTTGTACGACGGCAAAATATTACAATTGTATAAAGACGGCGTAGAGCTTGAGAACGGAAAAACAAGCTGGAGAGAATATGTGCGTCACAGCGGCGGAGCTTGCGTTCTTGCAATAGACGAAGAAGAGAACGTATATCTGGTGAGGCAGTTCAGATATCCTTACGGAAAAGAGACGGTTGAAATCCCTGCAGGAAAAAGAGAGAAAGGTGAAGATCCTTTCGTGTGCGCAGTGAGGGAGCTTGAAGAGGAAACCGGGCTCGTAGCAGAGAAATACGAGTTTGTTTCTGCAGTTTATCCTACGCCGGCTTATACCGACGAAATCCTTTATCTTTATTTCGCAACAGGACTTACAAGCGAAGCGGCTCACCTGGATGAAGGTGAGTTCCTCGGAGTGGAGAAAGTGCCTTTCGAAACAGCTTATAAAATGGCTGTAGATGGCGAAATCCACGACAGCAAGACTTTGATCGCAATCTATGCTTACGCGGCAAAGAAGGCGAGAGGAGAGCTGAAATAAGGCTTATTTTGAAATGCAGTTTGTATAGGTTTGTGTAGATTTGTTTTGAATAAGTATCAAATGTACCCATGATAATCTCGTATGTGCAATTTAAGAATTTAAGCTGACATAAAATAAGCATACATCTCTGGTCGGTAAGCAGAGCAGAGATTGATCCTTAAATCAAGTCGCTATAGACTGATTTTGAGTAAATTAATTTATAATTATTTAATAAGTTGTAAAACAAAAGACCTGCGATTATCGCAGGTCTTTGTTTATGCTGTTTTGGAGAATTACTTCTTGTTTACGAAAACGTTGTTTGTAGCGGTTTCCTTCTTGATGGGGTTGATGCCGATCCATTCTTTCTTCAGGTTGCCGTTCTCATCGAATCTGTGGGGGTAGCAAGCGATCATGGTCTTCTTGATACCGTCTTCGAGAGTGCCGCCGCCGTTGAAACCGAACTCGTCGTAATGCAGGTGCTTTCTTACCTTGTCGATTACGTCCTGACCGAAGTACAGGTCCTGAGACTGAATGTCTTTCATCAGCTTCTTGTAATTCAGGCCGCTGTCCTGGTTGGTCTTCTTGAGGTCGTTAGCAACCATGTAACCGCCGATGGTAGCCATCCAGGTGGGAACGCCCATATAACGCTTTGTAGCACCGACGTCTTCCATCATCATGTTGATCATGTCCTTATACTTTCTGTCGTAAGCGCCGATGGGGAGCTTGTCGCCGTGCTGTCCGTAGAACGCAGCAGCTACAACGCCTTCTGCTATACCCTGAACGTGGATCATATTGGTACCGCCCTTCGGGAACATAACTGCGGGCATCTTAGCAAATCTGTCAAGGAATACTTCCTTCCAGAGCGGCTCACGCTGAGGCATGTTGCCGAATATGTAGGGGAGCTCAAGAACAACAACGTCCATGCCGCCGTTTTCTACGCCGCCGCCGACGTTGATGAGAGCGTCAGCCTGTTCGCAACGAACTTTGATGTAAGGATGGTTGTCAGCGAGATGCTTTTCAGGCCATACTCTGTCAAAGTAAGCGAAGTAAGAGTTGAGGAGGATAGCCTTCTTAACGCCTGCTTCCTTAGCTGCTTCGAATACGGGGATAACTTTTTCTACAAGATAGTAGTGGAAGAAATCATAGCCGCTTACGCCGGGATGAGTATGCATACGGTCGTCCGGACCAACTGCATAAACGAGAGCGTCATAGCCCTTGAAATACTCAACGAGCTGCTCTTTGGTGAGGCAGTTCTCGTCAGCGTGCATCTTTCTGAGGTTGAAGAGCATACCGTAGTTTACGGTAATTTCCTTCGGCCACCAGCTCTGGCTGAGCGTGATTTCGTTAGGGAGCGCGAGAACAGATACTTCTACGCCTTGTCTGAGGAATTCTTTAGCGGAATAGAAACCGAGGAAGCCGGTACCGCCGCAGATAAACACCTTTTTAATGTCCAACTTTTTTTCCATATTTCACCTCTTTTATTCAAAGTTATCTCCCCCGGGGTTAAGCGGGAGAGATAACGATTTTTATCCTTATTTTTTAGCGTTCTTTTCTGCTTCGAGGATGTCCTTGTAGCAGTTTTCGTCATAGTAGCAATTTTCAGACGGATCGTGAGTGTCGTACCAAACCTGTGCGAAGAACGGAATGTGCTTAGCCAGTTCGTCGAACTTCCAGGGAGCGGGCATACAGCATTCGGGGCACCAGTGACCAGCCTTGAGGATGGTGTAGGGAGAAGACTCGAATACGTGACCGTCATGGCACTGCCATTTGAGCTTGGTGTAAAGGTCGCCCTTTGTCATGGTCTTGCTCAGGCACTTGCCGCCTCTGAATTCAGCAGCCTGCTGCATATCGGTGATGTCGAGTTCGCTGTCCGGCTTGGTCTCGTCGTAACCGTGGCTGAGGAGGAACTGCTTAGCGTTCTTGATATCTCTGCGGTATTCGTAGTCAACTACGTTGCCGTTCTTGTCTTTGATCTGATTCTTGCGGAAGAGCGGGAACTTGCTCCAGTCGTCGCCGATCTTGTTGTAAGCCTCTCTGCCACCGAAGAATGCTTCTACGCGCTTTTCAAGGCCGTTGTTGAGCCAGAACATAGGAGCGTTGCTGTCTTTGAACAGTCTCTGGATAGCAAATTTGCTGATAAGGCTCTTCGGAGCGATGACGCCCAGTTTGAAGTACCAGTTCTGTTTAGCCATTCTTGCCCAGAACTGATCCCAGCTGTCGGTTTTCTGGAAGTCGAGATAGTCATCAAGCACGTCGGAGTCATAGTACCAGAAGCAGTGGAAGTTTCTGGTAGCGTTCCAGTTGGGCTTGAAGAACTGTTCGGGGATAGCGCCCATCATGCCGAAGCCTGCTGCCATCGTGTCATAACCGGTAACACGGCAGGAAGCGCCGCCGCCAATGTTGTAAACCTTGTTCCAGAAGCCGGGCTTAAGAGTGCCTTCGCTGTCTTTTACTGCAAGGTTTCTGAGAAGGATACCGCTTTCTTTAGCGGTTGCCCATTCGATGGGAACGTTCCAGCAGGTGTGGAACATAAGACCGTCGCTCATGTTATTCTTGAACAGGTTGTCGTGCAGAACGCCTGACTGACGGAGAACTGCCCAGTTGGGGAGACCCTTGTCGAGGAGATATCTCTCAGCGCGGAGCTTCGTGATTGCATAGAAGTCGAATGCGCTCGGCATAAGAGGATCGCCTACGCGGCCCCAAGGATGCTGCCAGTCACGGTTGCCGTATTCAGCAACTGTTGCGATATGTACGAGTTTTATATCTTTAGCGCGGGGGCTTTCAGCTATAGCGTCTACGAGGTTGCAAGTACCGGTGTAGTTGGCTTTCTTTGCCATATCGGGATGGTGGTCCGAAGTGGGGGGGATGATTGCAGCGCAGTGGAAAATGTAATCGGATTTTTCAACGCACTTTACGCAATCCTGTTTTACGGAGAGGTCGCCGAAGACAACTTCGATGTCCGCGCCGTATTCTTTCTGCAGTTTAGCTGCGAGTTTCTCATTCGCGGGTTTCTTTCTGAGAAGAACGAGACCTTTGAACTTTTTTGTTTCCATTACGTACTTCAGAACCTGGCTGCCCATTGAGCCGGATGAGCCGGTAATAAACACAACTTTCTTTTCGTTCATAATTCCTCCAAATGAATTGTTTTCAGATGGCATATTAAGCCTTGCGATAATTATATCATAACGCATCAATTTATTTCAAGTATTCTTTAATAATTTTACCTAAAATACATATAATAACGGCGAAAAATCTACACATTTTAAGGAATTTGAGAGGTATGAAAACTCGGCGTTATTTACGGGGCGGAAAACTGGTATTATGCTTAATTGCACTGACAGTTTTTTCAATGGTATTTTGCGTAGCCTGTACGGGTAATCAAGGCGCTGAAAGCGATTCGGACGGGCACCTTATTCTCAATTGTACTTTCGACTATTTAAGAGCAGGAGAAAGCAGACGTTATTACGTCAGGCAAAGTCCTTCGTCGGCAGGTTATAAGACGGTGTGGGAAAGTTCTGACGAGAACGTTGCGTCCGTGGATAACGAAGGCACGGTAAAGGCACTTTCTGCAGGTAAGACCCAAATAACCGTAAGGGCGGAAAACACGCCTTATAAAGCCGTGCTAAAGCTTACGGTTGCGGACGAAATAGTCAGCGCCAAAGACGGCGAAAATGCTCTTCAGGAGGCAGTCGATAAACTAAAAAATAACGCTTCCGTGTTTGTTGTGGGCGGTTATTATCCGTCTTTGAAGGTAAATAAAAAATTGACTTTGACGGGCGCAGAAGGAGCAGCTGTCGGAGATGTAGAGATAGCTCAAAGTGCAGAACTTTACATGTATTCGATGTCTGTTTATGCGCCTTCTTCCGGTGTCGCAAATGCATCTGTGATAATAGGAAAGGATGCACGATTTACGGCTGTAGGATGCTCTTTTTTATATGACGATCCAACAGGTGAAAAGATGTCGAAAAATGCTGTAAACGCATCGTCTGATGCCGCAGTAATTTACTGTAGAGCATGCTCGTTTTCAGGGTATAAAACAAGTGTCGGAATAGGTGCTACGGACGGAGATATTTATCTTGTAAACAACGACTTTTCTTCTGCGGAAACTGCTGTGGAAATAGATCTGAGAATAGATGGATCGAATGAGGATAAGGCGGCTACAGGCAAAGTCGCAGACAACGTTTACGTCGGGTGCAAGAACTGTGTAAAATTGTATTATAACGCTTTATCATACACGGGCGGGCTTGAAATTTCTGATGACGAGGTCAATGTGCCGTCATAAAAAATACGCGCAAATACTTGCTTTTAAATAAGGTAATGATATAATATTAAAATGTAAAGTTGCATATTGTAACAATAAATAAAAACAGGGGGCTGTCCGCGAAAGCGGAAGGCTTAGTGATATGGCAAGAAGTTACAGAAAAAAAGAAACTGAAAGCCTGGCTACAGAAGAACTCGACGCGGAGCGCAACGACGTTGTCTCCGAAGTTCAGGCTGAGGCTGAAGAGAATAAGGAGAAAGAGTCTGACGGCATTATTCGCATAGGCGAACACGCTGAGGCTAAAAAGCTCAACAAGTTCGATATGTTCTGCCTTAAGATCTGGACATACATAGTCGCGTTCGTTACCACGCTTGCGAAGTGGATTAATATAGGCTTTTTTAAAATTTTCAAAAAGAAGCTTCCTGAAAGATATATAGTCGCGTTTATATCTGTAATCTTGATAATCCTTTTAATGCTTCTCGTTACAGCACCGTTTAAGATTACGGTAAACGAAAAACAGACTCTGGATATTTTCAATAACAATCTTACGCCTGTTTATCAGAAAGTCGGGGATACGTCTTCAGGCAATCCTATTTACAAGTGGGGGTATGCCAACAAGAGCGGAAAGGTGGTAATATCTTGTCAGTTTGAAAACGCTTTCGAATTCAAATACGGCGTAGCGTTTGTCAACGTGGTCAAGGAGACGGACGGTATTATAGAAAATTACTGGTATCTGATCGACAAGAAAGGAAATCCGGAAGGAGATAAGAAATTCTATTATACTACAGAACTCGGAGACAGACTTCCTGTCGGACGTTTCGGCGATGACGATAAACTTGCGTGGGTTTATATCGGCGGAAAATTCGGATATATAGGTACCAACGGCAAAATGAAAATAGACGCGCTCTATAACGATGCGGGCGATTTCATTGACGGCTTGGCAAGGGTAAGAAGCGGTTCGCAGGAATTCTTCATAAACACAAAAGGAGACCAGAAGAGCGATTCATACGAAAAGGTCCGCGATTTCAGCGAGGGGTTTGCCGCAGTAAAGAAAAACGAGCTGTGGGGCTTTATCAACACAAAAGGCACTGTTGTCATAGAAACACGTTTTGACAACGTATCTGATTTCTATTGCGGATATGCGCTGGTCAAGAGCGGTTCGTCATACGGCGTTATAGACACGTCAGGTAAACTGGTGATCCCGCTTGCCGAGTTTAACGATATCGGCGTGGCTGATTATTTTGACACGTCATGGTGGAATTAATTTGTTTGCAGATATATTGATAATAATATTATAATAATATAGGCGAGGCAGAATAAGCCCCGCCTTTTTTATTGCGAAAAATTCGGCTGAAAACAGATTTTGAAGATTATAAGTATATTTGATCGATGTTGTTGATCGGATTATTTGCCAATTTCTAAATATAAATAATATTAAACAATATAAAATCAAATTAACAAAAAATATTTTAAAATGAATTTCAGATCAGAGCAGGGCTGCGGAAAATGTCGGTTTATTGTGGGGAAAACAGAAATATGATATATGTTTAAAATAATTAAAAAATATTGTAAAAAAGTAGTGCAAACCTCTTGAATTGTTTAAAAATATATGCTAATATAAAGGTCCACCCGAAAAGGGGAGACAACGATTTGAAGGGTTGAAAAAAGAATTTAAAAAATTCTGAAAAAACCTTGAAAAAATGTTTGACATAAGAAAATCGTTGTGATATTATGGTGAAGCTGTCCGAGAGGAACAGCGACAAACGGACATTAAAAACTGAACAGAAAGGTGAGAAGTGGAAGTTGAGCTATAAAGCGAAAACAACTGCTTTGAACTT
>CALWKS010000008.1 GCA_944381325.1 uncultured Christensenellaceae bacterium
CTATCAGGTACAGGTTGTTTCTTGGTACGACAACGAGAACTCCTACACCAGCCAGATGGTAAGAACCATCAAGTACTTCGCTGAACTGAAGTAATTCAGGGCGGGATTCCGTAAGAAACAATACGAAACTTTTCGCCCCGTTGCAGTTTTGCCGCGGGGCGAATTTATAAAAATCCAAATAAATCCAAAGGGAGGAGAGGATTATGGCAAAGAAACAGAGAACTGAAGGTGCGGCAAAGAGAGACCTTGCTAAACTGTGCGCATTCTGGGCATTGTTTATAGCAAGCGTTCTGTTTGTAGTTCAGCTTATCCTCAACGCTGTCGGCGCTGATATGGGTTCGCTCAAGAACATATTCACCATCATTGCGGCTTTGATGCTCGGTATAGCTATTGCATTCCCTGCATGGTCATACGCTTGCAGTAAGGGCAAGGCTTGGAGAATAATCTGCATTATTTTGCTTGTGCTTTATTTCATTCTTGCAATCTGCGGAAACATCATATTCTGATAAAAGCAAATCAAAAGAAATCTGCCGCCTGAAAGGGCGGCTTTTTTCATGCTTAATCAAATATTCTGTATTAAGTATTTGTAGAAAGTTCAGGATAATATATTTATAAAAGCTTAGCAGGGCACAGAATTTAAATCGGGTAATTATATTCCTTAAAGATTTTAAAGTCGATTTTTCCATATTTTACCACAGGACAAATGTGCGCTTTAGGGGAATTAAAATACAATTTCGCGTGCGCGCGTGCGGCGCGCGCAAAAATAAGCGTTGACAATGAGAAGATTTGTGAGTAAAATATTTAAGGAAAAAGGACTTACTATGACTGCAAAAGAAAGAAGAAGCGCTTATGCGTACAAAATCAAAAACATAGTTATTCCCGTTATCTTTTATTGCGGATTGGCGGGAATACTCGCGGGTCTTACCGTAGCGTTCTTTAACCGTGCGGCAAATCTTTTGACTTCTGCTTCAACGCAGATGTACGGTTGGTTCAGAGAAAATCCTGCGTATATCCCGCTTTTGTTCCTGGGGCTTGCATTGCTTGCGGGCGCTATGTGGCTTGTTCATAAATTTACGCCTGAAGTAAGAGGCAGCGGTATTCCACAGACAGAAGGAGTAATGAGAGGTCTGCTTACTTTCAGATGGCTCAGAGTGCTCATTTCAACCTGCATTGGAAGTTTTATAAGCTTTTTTGCAGGGCTTTCTCTGGGAAGCGAAGGACCGAGCGTTCAGATAGGCGCAACAACCGCTCAAGGTGCGGCAAAGCTGATGAAAGCACGCACAGCCTGGCAGAGATACGTTGTTACGGGCGGAGCAAGCGCAGGTCTCGCAGTTGCCTTCAACGCGCCGCTTACAGGTATACTTTTCGCCATAGAAGAAGGGCACAGAAGAGTAACGCCTATGTTGCTTCTGTCAGCGTCTTCGTCTGTTATTTTCGCAACCATTACTTACAGAACGGTCGCTCAGCTCTGGGGCGGGGCGGATAATATGCTGTTTGAACTCGGCGTGCTGGAGATGCTTCCGATAAATCAGCTGTGGATGCTGTTCCTTCTCGGTCTCGGTTGCGGTATCACTGCGATATTCTTCAACTTTGCGCTCAACCGTTCTCAGAGAGCCACCGATAAGATAGAGAAGAAAACCCCGTACTGGGCAAGACTGCTGGTTGCGTTCCTGCTCACCGGTGTCGTCGGACTTCTGCTTATCGACGCGAATACTGGCGGACACGGTCTTATAGAAAAGATCGCGGAGCAGGATTTCACCGTTCAGATGCTTCTGCTCATTCTCGTAGTCAAAATGCTGATGATAGTTATCTGCTTCAACAGCGGCGCTACGGGCGGTATGTTTATCCCTATGCTTGCGATAGGCGCGCTTGTGGGCGGAATTTTCGGCAAACTCTTTATGCTGTGGGGTATGGATCCCGACTGCTATAAGCTTATAGTCTGCGTTGCAATGACGACGTTCTTCGGCGCAAGCGTGCGCGCTCCTTTGACGGCAATCGTGCTCATCGTAGAAATAACGGGTTACAATTCAGGATTTTTGCCTGCCTCGATTGCGATATTCACCGCGTTTCTGGTCGCAGAACTTCTCGGCAATCGTCCTCTTTACGACGAAATGCTTGAACGTACTCTCGAAAGAAGAGAAAAAGCTCCCACTAAGGACGTGCGTATGGAAGTGGAAATCGAACTGGGCGGCTTCCTTGCTGGAAAGAGCATAAACGACGTTCTGTGGCCTGCAAACTGCCTTGTAACAAAGGTCATCAGAGGAGAAGAAAGCCTTATCGCCGACGGAGAAATGCGCTTGCAGGCAGGCGATATTATCGTAATAAAGGCAAACACAGACAACGTGGAAAAGACCTACGACTATATTCTCGGAATGATAAGATAAAGAATTTTCTGATAAAAAAGCCGACCGTTGAGGTCGGTTTTTTGTTTGTCATATCCAAAAGTTTACAGATAAAAAGTTTTGCAGGATTACTTCGGTAATAGCGGAATTTATAAGTCTATTCTGTCTCCCGCTCCCAGTTGGCGCGCAGATTTGTAAGCGTCGTCTTTTTTGAACAGGGTTATTGTTTCCGCGCCTTTTTCTGTGCAGACGGAAAGAGTTATTTTCCCTTTATCCGTTACGGGATGGCGCAGGATTCTGCCTTTGCACGGAGCAAGAGAGTTGTCGGCGCAGAAAGCCGAATATGTGAATTTTTCGTCTTCGAAAGGAGAGTCTCCGCCTTTTACGAATTTGTGCAGTCTGCTTCTTTCTATTCTGCAGGTGAAATGACACCAGTCGTCCTGAGGGAGAGAACATACCGCGCCTGAAGGGCAGGGGGCGGTCAGGCGCGCGCCTTTACCGATAAGATAACTTCTTATTTCTTTTTGCAGAGAAAAAGCTTTGGGCGTGCCGGGCTCAACGATAAGCAAAAGCTTTTTTGTGCAGGATAAAAGCTTGTCCAGAAGTTTTTCGCGCGCAGGTTTATCGAATTCGTTGAGCGCATACGACGCCGTTACAAGATCGTATTTATCTTGAGTATCGAAAAAGAGTGCGTCGCTTTTTATGAATTCTGCATTGAGTTCTGCAGTCGCGCAGAATTTCTTTGCAAGAGAGAGCATATTCTTTTCGCGCTCCACAAGGGTAGCCTTGTTTATGCCCAGCAATTCGTGCGCCGCAAAATATGCCGCGCCCGTGCCTGCTCCGATATCGAGCATGGTTTCAAAGCCGCTGCCGTCTCCGTCAGTAGCTGCGTTGAGAGCTGAATATACCGCCGCATAGGTCGCAGGCATGCGTACTATTGAATAGACTGCCGCCTGTTCTTCTGTGGTTACCAGGCGAGTTCCGTCACTTTTGTTTTCAGCATAAACTTCTGTAAGTCTTGCTGAAAGTTTTTTAAGCTCGGTCGGCTTGTATTTTTCACTGAGCTTTTCGGTTTCCTGTCTTATGTAATCGGGTAATATCATAATTCACCTCAGAATAATTATAAATGTTGTCGCAGTAAAATACAACCGAGTTTGTGAGAGGCATAATAAAAGCCCCGTTAAAGGGGCTATATAAGACGTTTTTTGTTTTATGCTCAGTGTCCCAGCTTTACTGTTTCGACGTCGAAGACCTTATCGCAGAGTTTTTCGGCATAAAGCGGTTCATGGCTTACAAGTATTACAGCACCTTCGTATTCGGCGAGAGCTTCAAACAGCGCTTCTTTAGCGTTTACGTCAAGGTGGTTGGTCGGCTCGTCGAGTACAAGCAGGTTGCTGTCTCTCTGCATCAGAGCGCAGAGCTTGATTTTTACCTGTTCGCCGCCGCTAAGGTTGCCTATAGCCTTTGTCGCAAGGTCGCCCTTTATGCCCACGCCTGCCAGCTTGGTGCGTATATCCTTGGCTGACATCTTGGGGAAGGTTTCGTTCATGAATGAGACTGCGTTGTAGCCGTAAGTTCTGAAAATAAGATCCTGTTCTATATAGTTTACTTTTGCGTTGGGATTGTAAGAGAAGCCGCCCGATACGGGTTTCAGCTTGCCCATAAGGGTCTTGAGCAGAGTGGTCTTGCCTATGCCGTTTGTGCCGCGTATCCACAGCTTTGTGTCGCTGCCCACGGTGAAAGATACGGGCGGAAGAATCGCTTTGCCGTCATAGCCTACTTCAAGATCTTTTACTTCAAGCAGTTTTTTGGTAACAACAAGGGTATAAGGGAAGTTGAATACGGGTTTTTCTACGTTTATCGGCTTTTGCATGACTTCTATGCGGTCAAGCATTTTCTTGCGGCTGTTTGCCATACCCGCAGTTGCCGCGCGCGCTTTGTTGCGTGCGATGTAATCTTCCATCTTCTTTATCTCGCGCTGCTGACGCTCGTAGTTGTCCGCGTACTGTTTGGCGTTCTGTTCGTGCTGAGCGAGATATTCGTCATAATTGCCCCAGTATTTCTTTATCTGTCCGTTCTCGATGTTGACAATGATCTTGCATACGTCGTTGAGGAATACGGTATCGTGCGATATGAGTATAAAAGTGCCTTTGTATCCGTCAAGAAATTTTCTCAGCCATTCTATATGCTCGAGGTCGAGGAAGTTGGTCGGCTCGTCGAGGAGCATTACGTCGAGGTTTTCGAGAAGAAGCTTGGCAAGCATGAGTTTTGCGCGCTGACCGCCGCTCAGCTTTGATATCACCGTGTCGTAGCCGAAAGCGCTTATGCCGAGACCTCCCGCGACTTTCTTTATCTGAGATTCGAGGTCGTAGAAGTTCTCGTTCTCGAGTTGTTCCTGCATACGGCTGCTTTTTGCTATCATAGCGTCCAGCTTGTCGGGGTCTGTTTCTTCTCCCATTGCCGTGTAGAGGTTTTCAAGCGCCTCGTTGAGAGTGAAGAGGTGTCTAAAAGAGCCTTCGAGGTATTGCATAACTGTCTGAGAACGGTCTATATTTGCGTGCTGATCGAGGTAGCCGAAGCGTATGCCGCTCAGCCACTTGATTTCGCCTGCGTCCTGAGAAAGTCTTCCCGAGATTATATTCATAAACGTGGATTTACCCGCGCCGTTGAGACCGACTACGCCTATATGCTCGCCGTTGTTTATCGTGAGATCGGCATTGTCGAAAAGCACTTTATTGTCGAATACGTGGGTAAGCCCTTTGATTGAAAGTATACTCATAGCACGATTATTTTACAATAAGAGCGTAAAACAGTCAACTTTTTTGCAATCTGTATTGAAAGAGCGGTTTGCAGATGTTAAAATGTTAAGAAAGGAGAGTTTATGAAAAAATTCCGTTGGGGCGTCATAGGCGCCGGCATGATAGCTAAAACAGTATGCAAGGAGATAGTGAAAAGCGGCAGACACGAGATTGCCGCCGTATATTCGCGCACCTATGAAAACGCTTTCAGACTTGCAAAAAAATACGGCGCAAAAGCTTGCAGAACGCTTGAAGAAATGCTTTCTCCTGACAGCGTGGACGCCGTTTATATAGCCACACCTCATTCAGTGCATTACGACAATATTATCGCCTGTATCGAGGCGGGGAAACCCGCGCTTGCAGAAAAAGCGTTTACCGTAAACGCAGCGCAGGCGGAGAGAGTATTTGCCCTTTCGAAGCAAAAGAAAGTGCCTGTATGCGAGGCGATGTGGACAAGGTTTCAGCCTGTGGTTCTGGAGGTGGCTGACGCTGTCGAAAGGGGAGAGATAGGTGAGATAAAACGTTTTAAGGGCGGTTTTTCCACTCCTGCGACATGGGTGAGACCGTTTTTGTCGGACAGACTGTTCAAGCCTGAATACGCAGGCGGAGCGCTTCTCGACGTGGGCGTTTATCCCTTGTCCTTTTCGCATATGCTTATGGGCGTGCCCGAGGAGATCAAATGCACTGCAAAACTCGGCGAAGGCATAGATTACGGCGACGATATCGTTCTGAAATATTCAGACGGAGCGATTGCAGAACTTACATGTACACTTGAAGGGCTCAGAAGTTTCAAGGGCGTTATAGAAGGAACTGAAGGAAAAATAATTATGCCCAATTATACCCGCCCGAAAAAGGCTGTTATTTACGATAAAGACGGCAGAAAAAAGCGCGTGATAAAAGGGAAAAGAGGATATATATACGAGTTCGACGCGTTTGCCGACTGCGTTGCAAGAGGAGAGATCGAGTGCAGATTTATGAGGGAGAAAGACACGGTTGAGGTCATGAAAATGATGGACGAATGCAGAATGCAATCCGGGCTCAGATATCCGCAGAAAGTCGAAAAAGCGTGATTTTGCCCGGTTTTGAAATCAAGGCATGAAAAAGTGTTGAAAAAAGCCTTGAATGCTAATGAAATAAGACAAAAAATTTCATATTGTATATTGAAAACCAAAGCCGCATTATGTTATAATTATTACAAGTAAATACAAAGAGGAAGTCTGTATGGCAGATAAAACCAAGAAGAAAGAACTCAGTTTGCCCGTTTACCTTTTTCACGAAGGCACAAATTACGAGGCATACAAACTTTTTTGTCCTTCATGCGAAAAAAAGGATAAAACAAACGTATGGACTTTCAGAGTCTGGGCGCCGCACGCTGAGAGCGTGAGCGTCGTAGGCGATTTCAATAAATGGGACAGAGACGTCAATCCTATGACAAGGGAAGGCGATATCTGGGAATGCAAAGTTGAAGGGCTTGAAAACTTTGCAACCTATAAGTTCAGCATAAAAACGAGAAGCGGCGATATCCTGATGAAGTGCGACCCTTTCGCAACTCATTCAGAGACCGCTCCTGCCAACGCTTCAAAACTTTTCGCGTCGTCCTATGTGTGGGGCGACTCCAAGTGGCAGGATTCAAAAAAGAAATACGATCCTTATCATTCACCGATGAACATATACGAGGTTCATCTGGGCAGCTGGCGCAGATACGAGGACGGCAATATCTACAATTACCGTAAGATAGCGGACGAGCTCAGCGTATATGCAAAAGAGATGGGATATACGCACGTCGAAATACTTCCCGTTACAGAATATCCTTTCGACGGCAGCTGGGGTTATCAGGTTACGGGAATGTATGCGCCTACTTCGCGCTACGGCACGCCCGACGACTTCAGATATTTTGTGGACAAAATGCACAGAAGCGGCATAGGCGTTATTCTCGACTGGGTCGTTGCGCATTTCCCCAAAGATGCGCACGGTCTTTACGAGTTTGACGGAGAGCCTCTCTACGAGTATAAGGACGAGCTTAAGCAGGAGCACAAGGAGTGGGGCACACGCGTATTCGATTACGGCAAGACTGAGGTCAGAAGCTTCCTTATTTCTTCGGCGAGCTACTGGGTGAACGAATTCCACGTCGACGGCATAAGAATGGACGCCGTTGCGAGTATGCTTTATCTCGATTACGGCAGAAGAGACGGCGCATGGCGCGCCAACGCTTTCGGCGGCAACTACAACTTAGAGGCGATAGATTTTATTAAACAGCTCAACACCGAGCTTCTCAGCAAACATCCCGGACTTCTTATGATAGCGGAAGAATCAACCGCTTTTCCGATGGTTACGAAGCCTGCTTACGATGGAGGCCTCGGATTTAACTTCAAGTGGAATATGGGCTGGATGAACGACATACTCTGTTACATATCCGCAAACCCGTTCTTCCGCAAGGATATGCACGATAAGATCACGTTCTCGATCACGTACGCTTTTTCTGAGAACTATATTTTGCCGATCTCGCACGACGAGGTTGTACACGGCAAGAGATCGCTTCTCAACAAGATGCCCGGAGAATACAATGAAAAGTTTGACGGAGACAAGGCGTTCCTCGGCTATATGATGGCGCATCCCGGCAAGAAACTGCTGTTTATGGGCGGAGAATTCGGTCAGTTCATTGAATGGGACTACAAAAAACAGCTTGACTGGTTCTTGCTTGACTATGACAGCCACCGCAACCTGCATACCTTCGTAAAAGATCTCAATCAGTATTATCTGTCTCATAAAGAGATGTACGAAGAAGATTGCAGTTATGACGGCTTCAAGTGGATATGCGTCGACGACAATACTCAGAATATCGTAGCTTTCAAGCGCGAGGCGAAGAACGGCGACTATACCGTAGCAATCATCAACTTCAGCCCCGTAAGACGTCAGAATTATTGTCTCGGCGTGCCTGAATTCAAGTATTACGACGTTGTGCTTGACAGCAATTCGCCAAAGTACGGCGGCAATTCGGCTGTTGCAAAATACGAGCCTTTCGAAGGCGATATGCACGGCTTCAGTCAGTATATCAGCGTGGACGTTGCGCCCAACAGCGTGCTTTATCTGAAAGCCGGAAAAGCTAAAAAGAGAAAGAAAAAGGTCGAAAAGACCTCAAAATGAAAACAATAAACCGCGGACAAAAAATATCCGCTATACAATGATGAGGAGGAGAATATGTATTCCAACAAAAAAGAGTGCGTAGCTATGCTTCTTGCGGGAGGACAAGGCACCAGACTTTACAGCCTTACCGCAAATCTCGCAAAGCCGGCGGTGTCTTTCGGCGGAAAGTATAAGATCATCGATTTCCCGCTGTCGAACTGCATCAACTCTAATATCGATACGATAGGCGTGCTTACTCAGTACAGACCTTTCGCGCTCAACCAGTATATCGGCAACGGTCAGCCCTGGGACCTGGACAGGCTCAACGGCGGCGTTTACGTGTTGCCCCCGTATATGAAGAGCGCTAAATCCGACTGGTATAAAGGCACTGCCAACGCTATTTATCAGAATATAGAATTCATAGATAAGTTTTCTCCCGAATACGTTCTCGTACTTTCGGGCGACCATATCTATAAGATGGACTATTCGCAGATGCTCGATTTCCACAAGAAGAAGGGCGCTGACTGCACAATCGCCGTTATAAACGTAAGTCTTGAAGAGGCTTCGCGCTTCGGTATTATGAATACCAATCCCGACGGCTCTATCTACGAATTCGAAGAAAAGCCCAAGAATCCCAAGAGCACCAACGCTTCTATGGGCATTTACATCTTCAACTGGAAAGAACTCAAGAAATATCTTATCGAGGACGAAGCTGACGAGAAGAGCAGCAATGACTTCGGCAAGAACATAATACCCAATATGCTCAAGGACGGACAGAAGCTTTTCGCTTACAAGTTCGAGGGCTACTGGAAGGACGTCGGCACTATCTCCAGCCTGTGGGAAGCTAATATGGATCTGCTCGACAAGAAGAGCGGTCTGCGTCTTGAAGACAGCAGCTGGAAGATCTATGCGAGAAACGCCGCAGAGCCGCCTCACTATATGGGAGATCATGCTGAAGTTGTGAATTCTCTCGTTACAGAGGGCTGTGAAATCGACGGCATTATTAGAAACAGCGTCATTTCTTCATGCGTCAAAATAGAGGAAGGAGCTGTAATCGAAGACAGTACGATAATGCCCGGCGCGGTTATAAAATCAGGAGCAGTAGTCAAATACGCGATAGTCGGCGACGGAGCTGTCATCGGTGAGAACGCAAAGGTCGGCGATACTCAGAACGGAATGGTCAAAGGCGAATGGCAGATCACCGTAGTCGGTCCCGGCGCAGAGGTAAAAGCAGGACAGATAGTCCCGGTTAAAGCAATGGTGGATTAAGGGAGGAGAATATGAACAATCTGATAATGAGTATAGTTTTCGCAAGCGATAACGAAACAAAGCTCAACGAACTTACTATTCACAGAACGACTGCATCGCTTCCGTTCTGCGGCAGATACCGTTTTATCGACTTCACGCTGTCCAACCTTGTAAACAGCAATATCACCACGATAGGTATCATTACTAGAAGCAATTATTCTTCGCTTACCGACCACCTCAGAATGGGTCGTGACTGGGACCTCAACCGCAAGAACAGCGGCTTAGCGATTTTCCCGCCGTACGCTTCCAACACGTCTAGAAGTATGTTCAAGGGCAAGATAGAAGCGCTTTACGGCATACTCGACTATATGGAAAGAGCGAGTGAAGAATACGTCATCATCACCAACAGCAACATCGCTTCCAATATCGACTTCGACGACGTTTACAACCAGCACGTTTCCAACGGCGCGGATATCACGATGCTGACTTACACGTCTCATCCCACGTCTTCCAAGAGAGTGCTTGTTGACAAGGACTTCACGGGCAGGGTAACAGGCGTCAGACTTACCGCCAACGCTTCTGAAGAACAGGCTGAAGTCGGTCTCAACATATATCTTATAAAGAAAAATCTGCTCATGTCGCTGATCACCGACTCTTACGAGAGAGGCAATCTCGACTTCGAGAAGAATATAATTCAGCAGAAGGTCGACACTCTGTCTATCTACAGCTATCACGTAGACGGATATGCAGCAATAATCGACGACGTAAAGTCTTATTATACCGAGAGCATGAAGATCCTCGACCCCGCGATAAGAAACGACCTTTTCTACCGTTACGGCAAGATCTTCACCAAGGTCAAAGACTCCGTACCCACGCTTTACAGAGAGGGCGCTGAGGTCAAGAATTCGCTTATAGCCGACGGCTGCGACATCGCGGGCAAGGTTGAGAACAGCATTCTTTTCCGTGGAGTAGTGGTTGAAGAAGGCGCGGTGATTTCCAATTCGATAGTTATGGAAAACGGTCATATCATGAAGTATTCCGAACTAAAATATACGATAACGGACAAAGACGTAACCGTTACCGAAGACAAGACGATAAGCGGTTCTCAGAACTATCCTGTCGTCATAGTCAAAAACAAAGTGGTATAACAAATAACAGGAGAGATAAAGATGGCTAAAAAAGCTCAGACAAAAAAGCCCGCGGCTGTTGAAGAAAAGACCGTAATCGCAACTGAGGTAGCTCAGGAAAAGAGCGAAAAGGCGAAAGCTCCCAAAAAGGCAAAAACCGCTGCAGCGGCAGTCAAAAAGCCTGAAGAAAAAGTTGCTCCCGCAGTAAAAGAGGAGAAAGCTAAGACTGAAAAGGCGGCAAAAAAGCCTGCTGAGAAAAAGCCGGTTGAAGAAAAAGGCGCGGCAGAGACAGAGGTCAAGGCAGCGGAAAAGACTGTCGGAACCAAAGTCGAAACAAAGCCTGAAAAGAAATACAGAAAGAAGGTGCTTTTCGTCGCCGCAGAAGCTTTGCCTTACGTTAAGACGGGCGGACTGGGCGACGTAGCGGCGGCGCTTCCCAAGGCGCTTCTGAAAGAGGATTACGACGTAAGAGTAGTCCTGCCCCTTTATTTCAATATTCCTGACAAATTCAGAACGACGATGCAGTATCTGGGTTGCTGTTACGTATCTCTTGCGTGGAGATATCAGTATTGCGGCGTATTCACTCAGAAATACGACGGCGTAACCTATTACTTCATCGACAATGAATATTATTTCAAGAGAAACGGCATTTACGGTCATTACGACGACGCTGAAAGATTTGCTTTCTTCTCAAAAGCCGTTCTCGAAGCGTTGCCCATTATGGACTTTACGCCCGACGTCATTCATTGCCATGACTGGCATACAGGTCTTACCCCCGTATATCTTGACGTGTATTACCGCAATTCGCCTTACTGCAAGAATGCGCGTACCGTATTTACGATACACAACATACAGTTCCAGGGTAAGTACGGCAACGAGATCTGCGACGACATTCTCGGACTTCCCGCAGATAAGAAATCGCTTGTTCAGTATCAGAACTGCGTGAACTATATGAAAGGCGCTATCGAATGCTCAAACAAGGTTACCACCGTTTCTCCCACTTATGCCGAAGAAATACTCAGCAGCTATTACAGCTTCGGGCTTCAAGATATCCTCGGCGCGAGAAAGTATAAGCTATGCGGTATAATAAACGGCATTGACGTTGAGACCAACGACCCTGCAACGGATAAGGCGCTGTTCAAGAACTACAACAAGGATACGGTTGCTGACAAGGCTGCGAATAAGAAGGGACTTCAGCAGATGCTCAATCTCGATCAGAATCCCAACGTGCCCGTTATCGGTATGGTTACACGCCTTACCGAGCAGAAGGGTATGGAGCTTATCGCAAACGTATTCGAAGAGATCCTTTCAAAGGGCGTGCAGATGGTCGTTCTCGGCAGCGGAGACTGGAAGTACGAATCGCTTCTCAAGGATATGCAGAAGCGCTTCCCGGATAAGTTGCGCGCAGTCCTTGGCTTCTCGGGCGATCTTGCCAGCAAGATCTATGCGGGCGCGGATATATTCCTTATGCCCAGCAAGTTCGAGCCGTGCGGTCTCAGTCAGATGATCTCGATGAGATACGGCACTATCCCCGTTGTCAGAGAGACGGGCGGACTCAAGGATACAGTCGTGCCTTACAACGGCGTTACGAAGCAGGGCACGGGATTTACCTTCTATTCTTACAATGCGCACGATATGCTTTACGCTATAGAAAGAGCCGTCGGTCTGTATTACGATTACAAGGACGACTGGAAGCAACTTGTTGACAACGCTATGAGCCAGGATTTCTCCTGGAACAACATCTGCAAGCAGTATATCGCGCTTTACGAAAATCTGTAAAAGTAGGCGTAAAAGGTATCAATTACTATACAAAAGGCAAAATTTAGTTTATAATACAGGTATTATCTGAGAATTAAAGGCTTGTCTTTGAGGCAAGCCTTTACAAAGTTTTTTAACGGAGAATATATGGAACAAAAACTTAATACAAAAAGAATTGAAGAGATTTTGGAAATGAAGTCTCAGACCTATTTCGGCAAACCGCTCGCGGACGCAAGTCCCGCGCAGGCTTACCGCGCAGTATGTATGACGGTAAGAGACATATTGACCGAAAAAAGACTGGATTTCAAGAGAAGAAGAAAAGAGCAGAAAACAAAGCAGGTCTATTATATGTCGATGGAGTTTCTCCTCGGCAGATCGCTCAAGAACCACCTTTTCAACCTCGGACTTACCGATACGTTCGCAAAGGCGGTTGAGCATTACGGCTTCAAGCTGAATGACCTTTACGCTATAGAGCCTGACGCAGGTCTCGGCAACGGCGGTCTCGGAAGACTTGCCGCGGCTTATATGGAGTCGCTTACCAACCTCAACTACGTTGCAAGCGGTTTTTCTATCAGATACGATTACGGTATATTCAAACAGAAAATTTCAGACGGATGGCAGCTTGAAATGCCTGACGAATGGCTCAACGAAGGCGACGTATGGCTTTCTCCCAGAGTGGAGGATACCTTCGAGGTAAAGTTCGGCGGAAGCGTAAGCCAGCGCTGGGAAAACGGCAGACTTTATATAGATTATCACGACTGCGACACCATTCAGGCTGTTCCTTACGATATGAATATCAGCGGTTACAACGTCGATGCCGTAAACAAACTTCGTCTGTGGACGGCAAAAGCGCCCATAGACTTTGATATGCAGCTTTTTGCTCAGGGCGAATACGTAAAATCGCTTGAAAACAAGGCGCTTGCGGAGAGTATCACAAAAGTTCTTTACCCCGCAGATCATCACACTGAAGGTAAGATGCTCAGACTTAAACAGCAGTATTTCTTCGTCTCTGCGTCTATTCAGTCTATATTCAAGAAACATATCAGAGATTACGGCACGCTGGATTCTCTGCCTGATAAGGTTGCTATCCATATCAACGATACGCATCCTACGCTTTGCATTCCCGAGCTTATGCGTCTGCTCCTCGACGAGCACGGCTACAGCTGGGACAAGGCATGGGATATCGTAACGCGTACAATTTCTTACACCAACCACACAGTCATGGCTGAAGCGCTTGAGAAGTGGCCTGAAAATCTGTTCAGACAGCTTCTGCCGCGTATTTATCAGATCATCGGCGAGATCAACCAGAGATTCTGCAATAAACTGTGGGAGTTCTATCCCAACGACTGGAACAAGGTTGCTTACAACGCTATCCTGTCTCACAATCAGATCAAGATGGCAAACCTCTGCCTTGCGGCTTCTCATACCGTAAACGGCGTTTCTGAACTTCACAGCGAGATCCTTAAAAACGACGTCTTCAACGACTATTACAAGATGAATCCCGGCGTGTTCACCAACGTTACCAACGGTATTACTTACCGCAGATGGCTTTGTCAGGCAAACCCGAGACTTGCAGGATTTATCACAGAACTTATCGGAGATTCATTCCTCAAGGACGCTGACGAACTCAAGAAACTCGAGCAGTTCAAGGGCAAGAGAGACGTTCTCGATAAGTGGCTTGACATCAAGCGCGCCAACAAGGTTGATTTCTCCAACTTTATCAAAGAGAGCACGGGCGTAAGCGTAGACCCCGATTCTATATTCGACGTTCAGGTCAAGCGTCTGCACGAGTACAAGAGACAGCTTCTCAACGCTCTGCACATTCTCGACCTCTACTATACGATAAAGAACAACCCCGGCATTCAGATGAATCCCAGAACGTTTATATTCGGCGCGAAAGCAGCTTCTAGCTATTATATGGCAAAGCAGATCATCCGCCTTATATATTCTCTCGGCAATCTGATCAACAACGATCCGCAGGTAAACGACAAGATCAAGGTCATCTTCCTTGAAAACTACCGCGTAACGCTCGCAGAGATGATCATGCCTGCTTCAGACGTTTCTGAACAGATATCCATCGCCGGCAAAGAGGCTTCGGGTACGGGCAATATGAAGTTCATGATAAACGGCGCGGTTACAATAGGTACTATGGACGGCGCAAATATCGAGATTCACGAGAGAGTAGGCGACGAAAACATCTTCATTTTCGGCTTGCTGGCAAATGAGATCGAAGAACTTTGCAGAAACGGCTACGAGCCTACCAGATATTATAACAACAATGCGCGTATCAAGGCGGTCATTGACGGACTCAGAAGCGGTATTGCAGGAGTTTACTTCGGCGAGATAGCTGACAGCCTGACGGTAGGCGGCGGCGGAAACGCAGACCACTACAAAGTTCTTGCTGACTTCCAGTCCTATTGCGACGCACACGACAGACTCGACAAGGCATACAGCGACAAGGAGAGATGGGGAAGGATGTCTCTTATGAATACCGCAAACGCGGGCTTCTTCTCATCGGACAGAAGCGTAAAAGAATACGCTACAAGAATCTGGAACCTCAAACCCGTAAAAGAAAGCAAGACTACTAAGAAGTAAACAAATGCAGTTTTATTTTGACAGCCGCTCAAAGGACTGTAAGCGCCCTTTCGGCGCAGTCAAAGAAGGCTCGAAATTAGATTTCAACGTTTATGCGCAGGACGGCGTGTTTATAAATTGCGTCGTCCTTGCGCTGACCGACGACGCTACAGGCAACGTAACGCGTTATCCCTTGGAATATAAAGGGAAGAGCGATGCGTCCACAAGCATGTTCGGTTGCAGAATTACAGCTCCTCAGACGGGGCTTTATTGGTATAAATTCGAAATTTTCAGTGAAGAAGGATATACTGAATATTTAAATCCCCGTACCAAGGGAGAGTTTCAGCTCACCGTTTATTCAAAGGATTACGAAACGCCTGAACGTTTCAAAGGCGGCGTCATTTACCACATCTTTGCGGATAGATTCTGCAAGGGAAATGACACGAGCGTAGATACAAGCACGCACAGCGTTTACAAGAACTGGGACGAGCCGCTCACTCTTAAAGACGCAGACGGCGTTTACCGTGCCAACGATTTTTACGGCGGCAATTTTCAGGGCATTATAGATAAACTCCCTTACCTTAAATCTCTCGGCGTGACGGTGATCTATCTTTCGCCGATATTCAGATCTTCGTCCAATCACAGATACGATACGGGCGATTATCTTGCTCTCGATCCGCTTCTCGGCAACGAAGACAAGTTTAAAGAGCTTTTGGATAAGGCAAAGCAGAAAGGCATTTACATAATGCTTGACGGAGTTTTCAATCATACGGGTGCTGACAGCATTTATTTCAACAAGTTCGGCGCTTACGACAGCGTGGGCGCATATCAGTCGAAGAATTCTCCGTATTATAAGTGGTACGATTTCATCAATTTTCCTGACGAATACCGCTGCTGGTGGGGCGTTACCGTGTGCCCGACAGTCAATAAAAATGCCGAGGGTTACCGCAAGCTGATTTTCGGCAAGGACGGCGTTATAGACAAATGGTCTCATATGGGCGTAAGCGCATGGAGACTTGACGTTGTGGACGAACTTCCTGAAGATTTCGTTGAGCATATCAGAACGGCTGTGAAGTCTGCAAGCGCAGACAATCTGCTGATAGGAGAAGTCTGGGAAGACGCTTCCAACAAGATAAGCTATTCAAAGCGCAGACATTATCTGCTGGGCAGAGAGCTTGACGGCGTTATGAATTATCCGTTCAAGGACGCGATAATAAGTTTTTCAAGGGGCGGCAGACCCCGCGCTTTTGTCGAAGCGGTTATGACGATCCTTGAAAATTATCCCAAGAAGTCTCTTGACTGCACGATGACCCTCGTAGGTTCTCACGATACGGTCAGAGTGCTTAACAGACTAAGCGATTTCAACATCAACGGTCTGGACAAGTTCGGCAGAGCGCAGGTAGTTCTCGAAGGAGAGATCCTCGCTACGGCTAAGGCAAGGCTGAAAGTGGCTTCGACTCTTCAGTTCTTTTTGCCGGGAATTCCTTCGGTATATTACGGCGACGAATGCGGTATGCAGGGATACGAAGACCCTCTTTGTCGCAGACCTATGAACTGGAACTCTCAGGACAATGAACTGCTTGAGCATTATAAAACGCTCGGCGCGCTCAGAAAGAAATACAGGAGCGAGATAACCGGAAGCACGAGAATTTACGAGTCGGGCGGAATAGTTTATCTCGAACGTCGCGCCAATATGCGCAAGATCGTCGTTGCCGCAAACACTTCAGGCACGGCAAAACATCTGAATACAGAAAAGGACGTTGTTGACCTTCTTACAGGTGAAACCGTTGCGGCAGGCGCAAAGCTCTCCAATAACGGCGTAATAGTTTTTTCGGGTACGGACAAGTCCTGATTTGCTTTATGGCTTCACCGCGCGCTTGAAAAGGCGCGCTTTTTTATGCGTTTAAACGATTTGAATATATCAAAAAGCTGAACAAATATTGAGTGATTAAACAATAAAGGGCAGAGAAATGACTTTTCAGAACATTAGAGCAGTCAACGCGTAATAGAAGCATTTCGACTTTAAATATTTACGGTTTTGGATACGATATAAATTAAAACCCCCTCGGGCAGTGCCGCGAGGGGATTTTTGCAATATATTAAGATAGCTGTTGTCTTATTTGAAGAAACGATCGTAAAGACCCTTGAAGCCGCAACCGTGTCTTGCTTCGTCCTTAGCCATTTCGTGTACGGTGTCGTGTACAGCGTCGTAGCCGAGCTCTTTAGCGCGCTTAGCCAGCTTCATCTTGCCGCTGCAAGCGCCGTTTTCAGCTTCCATACGCATCTTTACGTTCTTCTTGGTGTCATTGGTCAGAACTTCGCCGAGAAGTTCAGCAAATTTAGCAGCGTGTTCAGCTTCTTCGAAAGCGTATCTCTTGTAAGCTTCAGCGATTTCGGGATAGCCCTCTCTCTCTGCCTGTCTGCTCATTGCAAGGTACATACCAACCTCAGCGCATTCGCCGTTGAAATTCTCTCTGAGCCCCTGAACGACTTCTTCGTCAAGACCCTGAGCTACGCCGACTCTGTGCTCGTCAGCCCATACCATTTCTTCAGCCATTTTGTCGAATTTGCTTGCAGGAGCGCCGCAAACAGGGCACTTTTCGGGAGCGCTGTCTCCCTCATGAACATAACCGCATATCGTGCATACAAACTTTGCCATAATCTTAAACCTCCGATTTTCTTTGTGATTTATTAGTTTTTATTTTATTATTGCTCTTGTTTTGCCATACAATCCTCGCATACTCTGAAAAAGGTAAGAGAGAATCCGTCGCTGTGATTTTTTTCGCACTCAGCGTTAAGCGCGTCGTTGAGAGTAGCGGATATTTCTTCGTCCCACACCTTTCCGCATACGGTGCAGGCACCGTGGCAGTGAAGCGATATATCGGCATCGTATCTGTACTTGTCTTGTCCAACAGGCACTTTGATAGCTTTGCCCTGAAGAACAAGCTGTTCAAGATTGCGGTAGACGGTCGCCAGCCCGATACTTGGCATAATCTTTTTGCATTCGCCGTATATCCAGTCCGCACTGGGATGTTCCTTTGTGGACCTGAGCACGTTGTAAACCGTTTCGCGCTGCCTTGAGTAATTCATCGCTCTTTCTTGCCTCCTGAGCCTATTATATATCAGCAAAAATGTCTTGTCAACTAAAATGAGAATAATTCTCAATTTATTTAAAATAATTTTTTGACTTGAAATCTATGTTGTAATAGCAGGTTGACAGAAATTAAAGAGAAGTCTGGTCACGACGTTTAATTGATTTGTTATGATTAAAAATTTATATTACTTTTATTATAAACAAATCAATTTAAAGTTCTGGAAATAACAAAAAAAAGAGCCCTTTGCAGGACTCTTTTATTAGGTATTTTTTCAGTTTTTGTGGTAAAGCTGTTTTGTTGAATAAACAGGTTCGCTGGTTACGTCTACGCCAAGTTTGCGGAAAACGGTTTCGTCTACGGGAGAGAGAATAACCGTGGTGTGCACCTGACAGCCTTTGAGTTTGTCAAGCTGTGCCATAGCTTTCTTTGCAGTGTCGTTGGTTGCGGCGGATATTGAAAGGGCAATCAGCACTTCGTCTGTGTGAAGTCTCGGGTTGCGGCTGCCAAGTACCGTGGTTTTGAGCTTCTGAATAGGCTCGACAACAACGGGCGAGAGCAGTTTTATATCGTCGTCGATATTTGCCAGCGCTTTGAGAGCGTTGAGAAGCATTGCTGAAGAACAGCCGAAGAGATCAGAAGTCTTGCCGGTAATTATTCTGCCGTCGTTGAGTTCGATTGCCGCGGCAGGTCCGCCAGTGCGTTCTTTTACCGCATTTGCGGCAGGAACTGTTGCGCGGTCTTCAGCTTTAAGTCCCAGCTTGTCCATGATAAGGGATATTTTGCCTGCTTCGTCACCTCTGTCTACGCCTTTGCGTCTTGCAACTAGAGCGGCGTAGTAACGACGTATGATTTCCTGCTTGCTCGCTTCGCAGCAGACTTCGTCGTCGCATATAGCATATCCCGCCATATTTACGCCCATATCTGTGGGAGACTTGTAAGGAGAATGCCCCATGAGCTTTTCAAACAAAGCGTTGAGCACGGGGAAAATCTCTATGTCTCTGTTGTAGTTTACGGCTACTTTGTTGTATTCGGCAAGATGATAGGGGTCTATCATGTTTACGTCGTTGAGATCTGCAGTAGCCGCTTCGTAAGCCATGTTTACGGGGTGGTTGAGCGGCAGATTCCATATCGGGAAAGTTTCGTATTTTGCATATCCCGCTTTTATGCCGCGTTTGTAGTCGTGATAGAGCTGTGAAAGGCAGGTCGCCATTTTGCCGCTGCCAGGTCCGGGTGCGGTGATCACGATAAGCTCTCTGGACGTTTCAATATATTCGTTTTTGCCGTAACCGTCGTCGCTCACGATAAGAGGAATATTGTGAGGGTAGCCTTCGATATGGTAATGACGGTAAACCTTAAGTCCCAGTCTTTCAAGTCTTGACTGGAAGGCTTTTGCGGGCATGTTTTCTTCACTGAACTGAGAAAGCACTACGCTTCCGACATAAAGATCCTTGCTTCTGAATATGTCGATAAGTCTCAGCACGTCTTCATCGTATGTTATGCCGAGGTCAGCGCGCAGTTTGTTTTTAGCGATGTCGTTTGAATTGATGACGATCACGATTTCCGCTTTGTCTTTAAGGGTCTGAAGCATCACGATTTTATTGTCGGGGGCAAAGCCGGGCAGAACTCTGCTCGCGTGGAAGTCGTCAAAGAGCTTTCCGCCGAATTCGAGATAGAGTTTTCCACCGAATTGCTTAATGCGCTTTGCAATATAGTCGGATTGCATAGAGAGATATTTTTTGCTATCAAAACCTGTCTTTCTCATAAGTAAACACCTTTCAATACACTTTATCAACATTATATAATAACGTGCGCGAAAAATCAATACAGACGCATTTGCAAACGTCAAAAAAATCTGAGAAAATTTTGTTAAAAACAGTTGACAAACGAAGCAGTTGTGAAAGAGGACTCTGTCATTTTGTTGTTGTGTTTACACTACGCGTTTGTTATAATAGAGCTATGGCAAAAAGGATTTTCAAAGTCGCTGCGCTTATCACGCTTTCGCTTATTTTCGTTGTCGGATTGTGCGCTTGCAGGATCACGGTCGACGGTATGGACGTTACGGATTATACTGGCGTGCAGTACACGACTTACGATTATTTCAATACGTATTGCAGTCTGAGTTGTTATCTTCCTGGAGAGAGAAGCGAAGAACTCAAGACTCTCTGGAACGGGGAGATCAGATCTGTGCTAGAAAAGGTGAACGGTCTGCTTTCTGTGGACGGAGAGAACAGTGATATTCGCGCTTTCAACGAGGCTGACGCGGGAGCAGTGCTGACAATCGACGAAGTTACTTTTGACGCTTTATCTCTTGCAAAGCAGGCATATGAGGATACTGAAGGTGCGTTCAATCCCGCACTGGCGCTGTCAGTTGACTTGTGGGGTTTTTCTCCGAGATTTAACGAGCAAGGATATGCTCCTGAAAAACCTTACGACAGAGAAGATTACAAAAACTCTCTGCCTGAACAGAAATATATCGACGCTTTTTTGTCTCTTTCAGATTTTTCCGAGACTGAAGTGTATGAGGAAAACGGTGTTTACTGCATAAAGAAGAGTGCAAGCTTTGCTGAAGTAGACGGGACGGTATATACACAACAGCTGGATCTCAGCGGTATAGGCAAGGGATATTGCGCGGACATGATAGCTGAAATACTCAAAGATCACGGCTTTTACTTCGGTTACGTAAATATCGGAGGGAGCAGCATTTCTCTTTTGAAGAATGCAAGAAAGGACGTCGGTGCCGAACTCGGAGAATGGGCGGTTACTGTGCTGTCTCCCGAGGGGAACGGTGAATATTACTTTGAAGCTTATCTTAAGGACGTTTCTCTTGCGACAAGCGGCAGTTATCAGCAGTATTACGAAAAGGACGGCATAAGATACAGCCACATTCTCGATCCTTATACGGGAGCGCCTTATCAGAGTGACGTTCTGACGGCAAGCGTGTATGGCGAAAATGCCGCGCTTTGCGACGCGTATACAACGGCGATGTGCGTGCTGGGCAGTGAAAAGGCGCTTGCCATGGCGGCAAAACTTGAAGGATATACATATACTCTTGCAGTCGGCACAACGGAGAATTACAAGGTGATCACAAATGTCGATGGCAAGGAAATTAGATAGTATAATCAACACGGACAGGAAAAATAATGAAGAAAAAAGGCGTTGAAGACGTAAAGAAAAGCAAATATTTTACTCTTTGGGATATAATACCGTATTTTTGCGTACTTGCAGTCGCGGTTACGCTTCTTCTTGTTTTTCTTCTTCCGGAAAAAGACGATATAAGCGGTTTTTACGTTGAGTACGGCGACAAGAGCGTGTTAACTTACGATTTTGCTGAAGACAAATTCGATATCGAAGAAAGTTTTTTTGAAAACGTTGACTTGGAGGCTGAAAACGGAGGATATACCGTTACGATCATTACATCTGACGGCAAAAACGTATTCTTTGTAGACAAAGAAAAACGTACGGTAAAGATGGTTGACGCTGATTGCAGTTTCTCAAAAGACTGTACTTATATGCCTGCTATCGGGGAGAGCGGAGACAGTATAATCTGCGTGCCGCATAAACTCAAGATAATAGCAAAAGGAGACGGAGTGAGTTCTCCCGTAACGGGCTGAAAGCAAAGCGGTTGCTTAAATCTACTATTTATATTATAATTATATTATCCGTCAGGAAAACTTGTTGAATGTTTAATCGTTATGCGGCGGACATGATCGCATGCGGACAGGGAAGAGGTCTACTTATGATAAAAGCGGCTTTAAAGACGTATTTCAAAAATTCAAAATACGTATTCGTTGCAATGGGGCTTATTTACCTCGTCGTCATACTTATGCTGTTTGCGCTTGCGAGAGGGATTGTTTCTGTTATAAGTTCCGTTTCTGCCGAGACGTATGAAAATATTGCAAGGTTTGTTGTCGACACTTTTCAGGATATTTCTTTTGAAGAAGCTACAAGCATAGAGTTTTATAAAAATTTTCTGAACGGAGCGGCGCAGATTTTAAAAACGGATATCGAAAACGCAGTGCAGATGCTGATCGCTGTGGTTATCGTTACAGTTGCCTGCGTGCTTGCTTCGATTATGGGTTCTCAGGTGCTTTGCCGTTCTCTTATGAGAAAAAGTTCTGCTGACGACAAGTCTTTAAGAGGCATCGCCGCAATGTTTATGAGATATATAATTTCTCTGATGTTCGGCTATTTGCTTGTGTATCTTAATACTCTATGGTCTTACAGTTTTATTTTCGTCCTGCTCTTATATTTCATTCACAACGCTTTTGAAAATCTGCTGTCTACCTGGATAATATATTTCAGAGAATATAAGATAACGGATATATTCAATTTCCGCAATTCGCTGAAATTGATATTGTCGGGCTTTGTGCTTATCGCGGTAAATATCGTTATAGTCGTTATATTGTACTTTATTATGGGCGCATTGTTTGCTATCCTAATTGCGATGCCTTTGTTTGCCTATACGTTTGCGGTGCTGGACATTATTGCCGCTTCTCATTTCAGAGGACTTCAGGCTAAAGGGAAGTTGCATCTGAGAGAGAAAAAAGAGAAGAAACAAAAGAAATCGCAAGCGGCAGAATAGCAATTGTGCAAAAGATTTTATATAATGCACGTATTTTTATGTTGATAAGATAGGATAAAAAATATTAAGTAGTCTGTATGGTCGACTGCATAATAGTGAAGGAAAGAAGCGCAATCTGTTTTTTATGCAGCTTTTCTTGATAAAAATCAATCCGTGTATTATAATGTTTTTACTGAAATTCAGAGAGGTAATATGGCAAAAAGAGTAGTTGTCGGTATGAGCGGAGGCGTGGACAGTTCTTTGGCGGCTTTGCTTCTGAAAGAGCAGGGCTATGACGTCATAGGGCTTTTTATGCGCAACTGGCACGAAAAAGACGACAGCGGCTGCTGTACTGCAGACGAAGATTTTTACGACGTACGTTCTGTATGTGCGAAAATCGGCATGCCGTATTACAGCGTTGATTTTGCTGACGAATATTACGACAGGGTTTTCAAGCAATTCGTAGAAGAATACAAAAAAGGCAGAACGCCCAATCCCGACGTGCTTTGCAACAGGGAGATAAAGTTCGCTCCTTTTGTAGAGCAGGCGAGGAAGATGGGTGCGGATTATATCGCAACCGGTCATTATTGCAATGTATATCACAGAGAGGACGGCGCAAACTTTTTGCTTAAAGCAAAGGACGAAAACAAGGATCAGACTTATTTTCTCAATCAGGTTACTTCTGAGCAGCTTAAAGATGTGCTTTTCCCGATAGGAGATCTGGATAAGCCCACCGTAAGAGAGCTTGCGGCGAAGTACGGTCTTTCCACTGCAGAGAAAAAGGACAGCACAGGCATTTGCTTTATAGGCGAGAGAAATTTTAGAGCTTTTCTTTCAAAATACATACCAATGAAAAAAGGCAGGATAATCGACACGGGTGGCAAAATTGTAGGAGAGCACGACGGTGTGTTCTACTATACGCTCGGGCAGAGAAAAGGACTGGGCATAGGCGGCGTCAAAGACGGCGTCGAGGGGGCGTGGTTTGTTGTCGGAAAGGACGTTGTCAACAATATTCTTTACGTATCGCAGGGAGATCAGTCTCTTTTGTATCACAACGTTCTTGAAACAGACGGATTCAATTATATCCCGTTTGCGCCTCATGAGGATTCTTTTGAGTGCGAAGTCAGGATACGCCACCGTCAGCCTCTTCAGAAGGCTGTATGTATAAAGAAAAAGGATGGCGGGATAAAACTTAAATTCGAAAAACCGCAGAGAGCGATTGCAGAAGGTCAGTATGCCGTGCTTTACAGAGGCGACGTATGTCTGGGCGGGGGCGTTATCGAGCGTAAGTATAATGAATAATATAGATATATTTATTACGCGTAAATACGCGCATATAGCGGCTTTCGGAAAAATATTAAAAAATTTGTAAAAAACGTTAAAAAATCCGTTGACATTAAAAAACGGGTATGCTACAATTACAAAGCTGTCTGAGAGAGACAGTGATAAACGGACATTAAAAACTGAACAGAAAGGTGAGAAGTGGAAGTTGAGCTATAAAGCGAAAACAACTGCTTTGAACTT